>JAJDZB010000015.1:0-7714 GCA_022824835.1 Candidatus Poribacteria bacterium
TATCATCTCTGTAAAAAAATACTCACAGAAGACGGTGTGATGTGTCAATGGGTTCCGTTGCATCGTCTACCCGAAGCTCACTTTAAGATGATAATACGCACATTTATCAATGAATTTCCGCAAACAACACTCTGGTACAAATATACACCAGATTTTATAATTCTGATTGGAACACTTAAACCACTGTCTATTGATTACGAGGATTTTATTACACGGTCTAAAAAACCCAGTATCCAAGAAGGACTTGCTGCTGATGATTTGGACGGTTTGTCGCTGCTTGATTCATTCATGATGGGACCAAAATCTGTTCGCAAGTATGCTGGACCCGGACCAATACATACTGATGACCGACCCCGATTGGAATTCTTCAAGGCATCTGATTTGACAAGTTCCACTGCACAGAATATCATTGGAATGCAAAAATATCGACAAAAAGTCATTCCTCTTCTAAGAAACTATGGGGTTACCCTTTCAGAACAAAGAGAAACCGAGGAAACGTTAAATCGATACTTTGTTGCTACGCAAAAATTGATTGCTGGACAGATTGAATATGCAAATGCACAATCCGCATACATTGAATTTGCAAATGCAGAATCCGGAGCACTCCAGAGTGATAAGGCTAAAGAATTCAATTCCAAGATGGACAATGCCGCCGCTTTGATAGATGAAGCAGTAGCAGTAAATCCAGATGACGATACTATACGATACAACTACGGTGTTGTGGGCGGCATCATAAGGGAAGGTGAACAGCAAGAACTTAAAGAAATGGAAATAGAGGCTAAGGAAAAGTTACATCAGAATCCTGATAGCGTTCAAGCACATGTGAATTTAGGAATTACATATAGATTACAGGGAAAAATTGAGAAAGCAATAACTGAATTTGAAAAATCACTTAAGCTTGATCCAAAACGCTCCGAAATATATATGCTCTTAGGACCACTCTATGAACATAAAGACCAATTTAAAGAAGCACTTCGTACATATCAGAGATATGAACAGATTGAAACCAGCTTACCAGCACCGATCTACGCTGCAATGGCTGGTGTACACCTCCAATTACAGAACATTGAAGAAGCGAAGAACTATGCAACAAAAGGTATTCAAACGGATAATAATTCATGGCGTTCACACTATCTGCTCGGTAGAGCCTATAGTGAACTGAACGAGCATAAAAAGCAGCTTGAACACTATCAAGAAGCAGTGAAAATCATAGATAAAATGATTGAACGTTCCCCACCAGATGTAATTGATTTATTAAACAATCGAAACTTTATTCAGAATGAAATTAATGCCATTCAAGATTAGGCAACTCAATATTAGGAGGATAACAAATATCCATTATGTCCCAAGAACCTTCCTTAAAACGCACACATTATTGTGGTGACCTGCGATTGCGTGATGCAGGTTCAACCACGCAACTCAACGGCTGGGTCAGACGCCGACGCGACCATGGCGGTGTCATCTTCGTTGATTTACGGGATAGAACCGGCATTACACAAGTCGTTTTTGATCCGCAAATTGATGAAAAGGCACATGCACTTGCTGATAGTGTCAGAAGTGAATATGTGCTGAACGTCAGTGGAACTGTCCGTGAACGCGCACCCGGAGAAATCCTTATTAACGCAGATGCAACGTTTCAGGATGAACTCACCGATGACGCTACGTTATCAGCTGAATTCCGATCTCTATTCTCGGAGTTAGATACGAAGTATACACTCTCTGATAAAATCAACATCAATATTCGCGAGAATGGAAAACACTGGCTACTCACAGATATTGAGAACAATAGAACCTACGACATCTTATGTGAAGACAACGCACTCAACATCTATCAAGGTACTGTGAATCCAGAACTCGCTACGGGGGAGATTGAAGTTGCAGTTGATACATTACATATCCTCAATACTGCCAAGACACCACCATTCCCTGTAGAAGACGATATTGATGTATCGGAAGATATAAGGATGAAGTATCGGTTCATTGATCTACGACGTCCAGAGATGCAGAAAACACTTGAAATGCGGCATAAAGCAGCACTCACTGCACGCAACTATATGAATGAACACGGATTCTTGGAAATTGAAACCCCAATATTGATGAACAGTACACCCGAAGGCGCACGAGACGTCCTTGTTCCAAGCCGTCTAAACCCCGCAAAGTTCTATGCACTACCGCAATCACCACAGCAATTTAAACAGATTCTGATGATGAGTGGTGTAGACCGTTATTTCCAAATTGCACGTTGTTTCCGTGATGAAGATACACGCGCTGACAGACAGTTGGAATTCACGCAGCTTGACATTGAGATGTCTTTCGCTGGTGTGGATGACGTGTTTGATGTCACTGAAGGATTGATGAAAAGCATATTTGAGCTTGCAGGGGGAATCCCAGTGCAAATCCCCTTTCTACGACTACCCTACCATGAATCAATAGCAAGGTTCGGAAATGACAAGCCGGATACCCGTTTCGGTATGGAGTTAACGGACCTGTCTGATGTAATGGCAGACTGTGACTTTCAGGTCTTTACAAATGCCCTCGGTGCTGGTGGACAGGTAAAAGCTATCGCTGTTCCTGGAGGGGCAGATTTCTCAAGGAAAGACATTGAAGACCTTACCGATTTTGTCGCAACATATCGCGCAAAAGGATTGGCTTGGGTTAAGGTTACTGCTGAGGAATTCTCCTCCGGTATCGTCAAGTTCTTTAAAACAGAACACCTTGAAACCGCACAAGAAAGAACAGGCGCGAAACCTGGCGACATCATGTTCTTTGTCGCTGACAGACCGAAAGTTGTCGCAGACGCACTCGGTTATCTGCGCCTACATCTTGGTAAAAAACTAAACCTGATTGACGAAACGCAATACAACTTCCTATGGATCGTAGATTATCCACTGTTTGAATGGAACGAAGAACAGAATAGGTTTGAACCGTTCCATCACCTATTTACCGGTGCAACTGAAGATACCCTACACCTATTAGACACAGAACCGGGTAAAGTGCAGGGGCAGCATTACGACCTTGTGTGTAACGGATATGAGATCTGTAGCGGGAGTGTGAGAATACATCAATGGGATGTCCAACAGAAGATCTTTGATTTATTGAACATATCAGAAGAAGAGGTCAAAAACAGATTCGGCTATTTTATTGATGCTTTGGAATACGGCACACCACCTCATGCAGGTATAGCCCCTGGATTAGACCGTATTGTCATGTTAATGCGCAATGAGGAAAACATCCGAGAAGTCATCGCATTTCCAAAGTCACAACAAGGTCAATGTCTCCTTACAAACGCTCCATCAAATGTTACAGACGAACAACTTGAAGAATTATCCATTCGCGTAAATGTAGACACATAATTTAATAGTAGTAGTAGGCACACTCCATGTGCCGTTCTAAAGAGTATCTTAATAGTAGTAGGCACACTCTGTGTGCCGTTCTTTAGAGGTAGTAGGCACACTCCATGTGCCGTTCTAAAAAAGGAAAAATCTATGAATCAAAATGGCAATGGCAGCAGCAAGAGTGAACTCGGTTTACTCTACGGTATAATAATTGCTATCATCTTAGGAGCATTCATCGGTGGCGTATTCCCCGATTTTGCTAAGCATACACACATTCTGGGTGATATATTCTTAGCACTGCTCAGGATGATAGTTGTCCCACTGGTTATCTTTTCAATGGTCGTCGGAATTACAAACTTAGGTGATATACGCAACCTCGGTTCAATCGGTGGCAGAACTGTCCTTTACTATATGGTAACTACCGCTATTTCGGTCGTCATCGGTATGGTTCTGGTTAACATCATCGCCCCCGGTAAAGGCTTATCATCAGGTGAAGAACTTACAGATGCGGCATATACACTCGGCGGCGAAACAAGTCTCACTGTAACACTCACTGATGAAGAATTCACCGGAATTTATTCAAATAAGTATATGCTCATACTTATGGATCAGAATATAGGTGGTATAATTGAATCTATAGCGGGAAACACAGTTACAGTCACAAAGTGGCAATCCCTGGACGAAGATGATGAATATATCATAACTGAAAGCGGAAACCCATTGTTGGTCTCAGCAACTGACGTTGATTATAAACTCACCACCCTCACACCGCAAATGTCAGGAAGTGGTGTGAAAATCGACCTCCCTATGGTTACAGAAGTAAAAACCAAAGAAGATAGCACCATGCTGCAAACGCTTGTACAGGTCTTATTGGGAAATGAAGAGACAGGAAAACAGGGTATGATTCCTAACAACGTGTTCAAAGCGATGGCGAATATGGATATCCTTCCACTTATCTTCTTTTCTATCCTCATCGGCGCTGCATTGTCAGTGATTGGTCAAGAGGGTAAACCTGGAATAGACATATTTAATGCGTTTAATGGGGCAGTGATGCAGATCGTTAACTGGGTCATGTACTTAGCACCTGTCGGTATATTCGGTCTGATTGCCGGGAGGATTGGAGAAGCGGAAGGTTTCGTTGGATTCTGGCCAGAATTGGTCGCAGTTGGCAAATACAGTATGACTGTGATATTAGGTCTCGGATTCCATGCTTTCGTAATACTGCCACTTTTACTGTTCTTCTTAGGAAGACGAAATCCACTGAACTACGCAAAGGGTGTCGGAACCGCATTGTTAAATGCCTTCTCAACTGCAAGTTCAAGCGCAACCTTACCCTTAACGATGGAAGGTGTAGAAGAGCAGAACGGTATCTCAAATCGAACAGCCAGTTTTGTCTTACCCTTAGGTGCAACAATAAACATGGATGGTACAGCACTTTATGAAGCAATCGCCGTCATGTTCATCGCGCAAGTATACGGCATTACGATGGGACCCGCACAACAAGTGGTAATCGTCCTCACAGCAACACTCGCAGCAATAGGTGCTGCAGGAATTCCCGAAGCAGGACTCGTAACCATGGTTATTGTCCTAAATGCTGTTGGACTACCCATTGAAGGTGTCGCATTGATCCTTTCAATTGACTGGCTCCTTGACAGATTCCGCACCACAGTTAACGTTTGGGGTGATAGTGTCGGCGCAGGAATTATTGAAACCTTTGAAGCTGGAGATAACATCGAAGCTCCCGCAACGACTTGAGAATAATAAGATATTAATATTAACCCGATCCGGTAGGTTCGGTTTCCTAACCAATGCAGAATACCAAACGCGTATTCTGCCATGCACCCAGGCCGGTAGGTGCGATTTCCTAATCGCACTGCCGGCCTGGACGTATGGAAATCGCACATATCTGTTCACTGATACTATCGTACACATTACGTAACGCAAGCAGAAAACATTGCGTTAAAATATTACCTAAAAAGCAACCGATTACGTTACTGTTTAATCTTATACCATTTCTGATTGAAAATGACACTGTATTTAATGCAGAATACCAAACGCGTATTCTGCCACATTCAGTTAGATTGTACCGTATAGCACATCAAAAAAGATGAACTCCCAAAACGATACGAACCACAGACGCAATGGAATATCAGGTGAATCTACGCTGGCAATAATTAGCGTGGCACTGGCAGCTTTCTGGATAGCATTTGCATTCTACAAGGGTGGAAGTCCCGATGAGAATGGCAACAGAATTATGCTATTGCATCCGCTCATTCCTGTAGCGCTCATCGGTCTGCTCATGCGTATCTACCGTTGGGTAGGGATCAAATTTGTCGTTCAACTTGAGATCATTCTGATCGGCGTTTGGCTCCTTATCAGGATGCTGGGTATCTTGATGCCGTTCATACTCGGATTCGGGTTCGCCTATCTCTTCCGTTTTCTCTGGAAAGCACTGCCTTTAAATAAAATATATCAACGCGTCATTGCAACTGTATTGATCATTCTTACCTGTAGTGGTCTGCTAATTCTTACTGGCTTTGGGGTGAGACAACAGATTGAACAGATGGCACGAGGGCTGCAAAAGTTTTACCATGAGTCTATGCTACCTTTAGTAGTAGGAGAAGAGTTTACCGACTTTACAAGTTATGTTACAAATGGAACAGAAACATTATTTCTCGGTACGAATCACGGAATCTATATCCTTCAAGAAAAAGATACGGAAGAAAATGGGAAAACAATTAAAGACCTTAAAAGAATAGGTATTACAAACGGGGAACTCCTTGGGAAACATATTCATTGTATTGCTGTTAGTGATAAGTACATTTATGCTGGCACACAAGGCGGTATATACCGATGTAATAGGAAAATCGTTGATCTGGCAAAAGGTAAAACAAAAGGTTCATTAATAAAACCTGACGACGACCAAATTTGGAAAAAAATGACTGCTACACGGTTTGATGACCGTTCCATTTATGACATAAATATACCCTCATGGAATAACGCATTAATTTATATCGGTACAGAACTGGGACTGTTTAAAGGTGTGTACTCTGATGATGATGTCGTTGAACAGTGGGAACATGTGGAAATTGAAGGCATTACTGAAAGACCTATCGTCAGTATCAGCTCAATTGAGAGATTCGCTGGAACCAGAAAGGAACAGACAATCTATCTGGTTAGTAAGAAAGTAGAGAAAACTCAAGAAAATGAACAGGATAATACTCAGGAAAACATCGGGTTACAACTCATCAATCAACTCAGGAATATGTCACAACAAACACCTGTTGAATTAAACGAAACAGATGAAACGCCAGAGATGACAGAAACGGATACCGAAACTGCTACTGTCTTACATTATCTTGAACATACGGCAGAATTCGATGCAAATGAATGGATACCTATAACAATAAACATTGAAATGCCTGAAATTAAGTCCCTTACAGCAACTGACAAGAGTACCATTAAACTCTATGCAGGTACGCTAAACGGTTTATATGACTGCAATGATGTTGAAGAATTGGAAAAAATGCCTTCTTCGGATCGGCTACCGAAGCATATATCCTTATTAGCCACTGCTCCTTCAGGACTATATGCAGGAAACAGCAACGTTATACATTATAGTCCAGACAGTAAAAATAATTGGCGAAAATTTACATCAACAAAACCTGGTGTTCTGATGTATAGGGATGATCCTTATGTAAAACAACTTCAGGCATATCTAACCGAAAAAATACCGGGGTGGACCGCAAGCGGAGGGGCATTCATAAGATGGTTGTCCGGGTTGGCTGGCTCTATCGCTTTTCAATTTGGGGGATTTATCGCAACCCTATTCCTGGCATTCATCGTTTTCGTATATGCAAGCCAAGGGTTTGATAAGTACTTCCACGGTTTCATCAGCTTAATACCAGAAAAACATCAAGAAACGACCAAAGCATATTTCAGAGAAATTGACAATAACATGCATCAGTTCCTCAAAGGACAATTCACCGTAATTGTAATTATCACAATTATATCCTGTATCGTGTATCGTCTGATCGGTGTTCCTTTTGCTCTCCTTGTCGGTATTTTGGCTGGTATCTGTAACGCCATCCCAACATTCGGTCCTTTTATCGGTGGGGGATTCGCTTATATCGCAATGTTGATGGGACTCGCCGCAGGAGAATTTAGTAGTCCAATCAGCTTTGCAATCCGATGTCTTTGTGTTTTAGGTGCAATCCTTGGAATTCAGGCAATAGACAACTCAATCATCTCACCTAAAGTTATGAGTAATGCTGTTGATGTCGATCCGCTATTGATCATGTTTTCAGTTATAGTAGGGGCATCCATCCTCGGTTTTTGGGGAGTATTATTGGCAATTCCTATCATTGTTGTGATAAAAT
>JAJDZB010000093.1:0-30897 GCA_022824835.1 Candidatus Poribacteria bacterium
TGTTGTCAGGACTCGCATCACCACCAACAATATGATAGGCTAAACACCAACTATCAACACAATGTGCCTCAAAGATTGCTGATAGTTTCTGCTTCGATTTCTTGAGACCCAGACTGTCTCTGATCGCTTTTGTTTCCCAACCTTGCAGTGTTAGCAGAGACCATCGCTTTTTGACCGCCGTATAGAACCACTGCTTACCCACCTCTAACGGACTAAAGGATTGATTCCACTTTTTGGCACGTTCAATAGTCCGCGCTTTGATGTCTTCTACACAAACATGAGTAATAGGATACAACTTGGATAGCCAATCAAGTATCCGAAGTTTCCACTCCCATCTTGCGCGCGTGCCAGCAGGGATGCGTTCCTTGTTAGCAAGTCGGTTCGTCCTATTCTTCCGATTTGGACATTTACGAGAACGTCTACCTCTACGGAGTTCGCGTCTTTTCTCAACCTTCTTGCCAACATCTTTGTGAGCATCTGCTTGCACATTCAGATAGGTGTGAACCTCGGATTTCACTGTGAAACCTTCTTTTTTAGAACCCGGATCAACACCGACTGCGATCGCTTGTGTTTTACGATCACTCGGTTCTTTGTTGAGTCTAATACAATAAATGCCGTTATGCCAATAGGGTGTTGCCTCGCCCCGTTTCACAAGTTTTCTTGCGCGTGCAGCATGCATCGGCATCAATTGTTCTCCGTCTTTCGTCTTAACTGGAACGAACATAAGTTTGTTTTCTCCTTTTCAGGGTATATGTTGCCCCATCCAGATCGGGTATTCGTAGGGGAGTCGGACTTGGGGAGCATCCGAAACATACTATGAGCTGCCACGCCCAGAACACCCGATATATTACTGTAGTGAAGATCTCAATCCTTGACAGGGAACGTTTGGCTACGCTATGTCAAAGCACCCACGCTTTAGCGGGGTGATCTTTACTGTGGTTTAAATGATAGGAAGTGTAGATCTTCACATTTGCAATTACACATCAATGGATGCACTTTCTGAATTGTTGGGATTCTTCATCGTCAAGAGTTCACGAACCTCTTTTCTAAGCTGCACAAATTTCACGGATTCTATCGTTTTTTACCCATTTTGACTAATATTTTAGATGAAGTTTTTTCTTCACTTGCACCCTTTTAAGGTCGAAACCTGTGTCTTTAAGTATAAAGGCTATGTGAGTGATTTTCATGGATATTATCGATTTATTACCTATTTTTATTAAAAATGTCAGAAAAAGTTCATTTTTTTTCTTCACTTGCACCCTTTTAAGGTCGAAACCTGTGTCTTTAATTATAGAGGCTATCACATATCGACTTGGAAGTATTGTGGAATTTACAATAAGAAACCGTGTCATAATTATTCTTGTGAATAACAACAGACAGGTATCCTTGTGGTTACCTGTCTGCTCTTTATCTATCAAGTGGAATTGCGTTAATATGGTATTATTAGAAAAAAGTTGACACCTAAATTGAAAGACCGTAGAATAAGTAAGAAGCAATTTGGATAGGTATAAAATATTCCTTCCCATTTGTAAAAATAGGCATTTAGAACAACAGAAAAGGAGTCCTAACCGATGAAAAACAGATTGTTTTCAATATTGTTAGCACTGTTGATTTCACTCCCCTTAATGAACTGCGGTCTCCCACCAGGTTCAATGGAGGATCCGCTGGATGATCCACAGCAGGAACCGCAACAAGCGCGTTTACAGGATGAAGACAGAGGGAACACGAAGAAACATAGGATCAATGATATAGCATATTCACCAGACGGTACCAAGCTTGCTGTGGCCGTTGGCAACGGTATTTGGCTCTACGATGCACAGACAGGTCAGGAACTTGCTCAATGTGCGGGACATATACATAAAGTCTTCAACATAGCATTTCGCCCGGATGGAGAGACTTTGGCAAGTGTCGCGGGGGGTCAGGATATGACTATTCGTATGTGGGACGTGCACACTGGAAAAAACCTACGAACATTCAAATTTCAGGCTTGGGATGTAGCATTTAGTCCAGATGGAAAAACTATTGTATGTGGCGGTTCTTCCCATAAGGCCTATCTGCTGGATGCGGACACAGGTAAACGCATACGCACATTCACTGGTCATAAGGGTTATGATTATCATGTTCAGGACGTAGCATTTAGTCCGGATGGAAAAACTATTGCAGGTAAGGGTAGTGGCAATACCGTTATTCTATGGGATGCAAACACAGGAAAACTTTTGCAAACATTCACAGGACAGACCAGGGGCATTGGAAGTTTATTAACTTTTAGTCCGGATGGTAAGATGATCGCACGCGAATATGATTCCCACATTTCTCTGTGGGATGTGCACACGGGAAAACGCCGGCAAGCATTCACAGATGCTCGTTCTTTTTTAAATGTAAGCTCTGCGTTTAGTCCTGATGGAAAGATGATCGTATTGGGAGCGTATAGAAAAGGTCTTGAACTCGGCCTCTGGGAGGTGAAAACAGGAAAAGAAGTCCGAACACTCACAGGGTATCTGGAGAATAATCCACTACGTCGGGACCGGTTCGGACGATATATCTATGGTCCAACTCCATTCACTTACTTGGAATTCAATCCAGATGGAAAGACTATCGCAACTGCCGGTTTTTATAGTGTCCATCTGTGGGATGTGAACACAGGTTATCTCCGAAAAATCATCCAATTTTGACGCTAATTCTGTTTGGTAAAACAGGATATGTGTAACCATTTAGAACAACAGAAAAGGAGTCATAACCGATGAAAAATAATTTGTTTTCAATATTGTTAGCACTGTTAATTTCACTCCCATTGATGAACTGTGGTCTACCACCAGGTTCAATGGAGGATCCGCTGGATGATCCACAGCAGAAACCGAAGCAAGCACGTTTACCCGACGAAGTGAAGGGGAACACTCAGAAACGCAGGATCGAGGATATAGCATATTCACCAGACGGCACCATACTTGCTGTTGCCGTTGGCAACGGTATTTGGCTCTACGATGCACAGACAGGTCAGGAACTTGCTCAATGTGCGGGACATATACATAAAGTCTTCAACATAGCATTTCGTCCGGACGGAGAGACTTTGGCAAGTGTCGCGGGTGGTCAGGATCAGACTATTCGTATGTGGGACGTGCACACTGGAAAAAACCTACGAATATTCAAATTTCAGGCTTGGGATGTAGCATTTAGTCCAGATGGAAAAACTATTGTATGTGGCGGTTCTTCCCATAAGGTCCATCTGCTGGATGCGGACACAGGCAAACGCATACGCACATTCACTGGTCATAAGGGTTATGATTATCATGTTCAGCAAGTGGCATTTAGTCCAGATGGAAAAACTATTGCAGGTATGGGTAGTGGTCATACCGTTATTCTATGGGATGCAAACACAGGAAAACTTTTGCAAACATTCACAGGACGGACCAAGGGCATGGGCTTTGTAAGTTTATTAACTTTTAGTCCGGATGGTAAGATGATCGCAAGCGGTGATGATCCTCCCCACATTTCTCTGTGGGATGTGCACACGGGAAAACGCCTGCAAGCAATCACAGATGTTTTTAATTTCAATAAAGTAAGCTCTGCGTTTAGTCCTGATGGAAAGATAATCGTATTGGGATCGAGAAAAGTTTTTGATATCGGACTGTGGGAGGTGAAAACAGGAAAAGAAGTCCGAACACTCACAGGGTATCGGGAGAAGAACCCTCTCCGTCGGGACCGGTTCGGACGATATATCTATGGTCCAACTCCATTCACTTACTTGGAATTCAATCCAGATGGAAAGACTATCGCAACTGCTGGTTATTATAGTGTCCATCTGTGGGATGTGAACACTGGTTATCTCCGAAAAATCATCCAATTTTGATGCTAATTCTGTTTAGTAAAACAGGATATGTATAACCATTTCATGCAGCACTAAAGGAGTCATAACCGATGAAAAATAGTTTGTTTTCAATATTGATAGCACTATTTGTCGTACTTACATTTACATCCACTAATAGTATTTCACTGTCAGACAGCGAAATAAAATCACTGTCAAATAAATTTGACTTTCGTGTATAAACGCAGTATAATCTTTGGTAAAATACTATTATGTTTAATGCTGTAATCAACTGATGTTAACGCTTAAATTGTTTATTCATCATCATTCTGTCCATACCTAAGCGGGCGGATTAGAATGATGAGGTGATTCTTCCATACATCACAATGGACATGAAGCAAGACATGCTAAAGTCTTGACTTGCTACCATCCTGGTAAACTAACCGCTCACTTTCGTGCTGAGGATTCGGCACGATGGGTTTAAGGGCAACATGTTTGCTGGGTTTTTTGTTTTTAATATAACTAACAGGAGAAGTATAATGGAGTTGTTTACGAAACCTACAGGTACAAACGATTTTCTACCTGAACAGATGGTACTGAGAAATCATGTTGAAAGAACTGTTCGCGAGACTTTTGAAAGCTTCGGTTATACACAGATTCAGACTCCTCTGTTTGAGTCGTTTGCCCTGCTATCTGCACAAGCTGGTGAAGAGATTCGGCATAAGATGTTCACGTTTGTAGGACCTGATAGGGTAGATTATGCACTTAGACCTGAACTCACTGCACCGGTCTGTAGAATTATTGCTAATGGTGATTTAGGACATTTGCCTTTTCCCTACAAACTCTATTACATTGGACAGTGTGTGCGAAAGGAACCCAGAACTGACAGTGTAGAGGCAAAATATGAATTCCGACAAGCTGGAATTGAGCTTATCGGACCGACTTCGGTATATGCAGACGCGGAGATTATCACCCTACCCGTAAGGGTTCTTGAGAAATTGAATATATCCAATACGAAGCTGAAAATTGGTCATACAGGCATTTTCCGTGAGATTTTCAAACAACTGCCTTTGGACACAAAAGACCAAAGTGAAGTGATATTTGACCTTGACCATCTTTCTCGGCTTCGGATGGATGCCAAGAATCTTGATGTAGAAACATTACGCAACGAACTCAATATGTTGAGACGTACGCAAGGTGCTGATTATCAAGGTGAACATAAGATTGATGCAGAGGATATTCAAGCATTGACAGAAAATACTAAATCTGAATGGATAGAAAAACTACCAATGGCTGCTGAGGAAACCTATATGTCAAGTTGGGAGAGAAATCTCAATGTTTCTGAAGAGATTGCACAACGTTGTATTGACATATCAAAAATCAGCGGTGATAAGAATACTGTTATAACTGCATGGGATACACACCTTGGAGAAACCGGACATCATCTTCGTCAAGAACTTATAGATCTCTGTGATTGTCTGGAAAACAACCAGATAACAGACTATGCGTTAAATCTCGGTATTACGCGAGGATTTGATTTCTATACCGGTACTGTTTTTCAGATTGAATATCAGGCAAAGAATTTGACAATCTGTGGTGGGGGTAGGTATGACCACCTCATTGAGAGTTTCGGTGGACCATCGCTTCCAGGTGCAGGGTTTGCATTCCAATTTGACGCGCTTATGCAAGCCTTCAGCGAAACACAGGCAGATGTGATGCAGGTTGATAAGGATTACTTTATAGCGACTGATTGTCCTGAACTTCAATCCGAAACACAGAAACTCGCTGACAGGTTAAGACGGTCTGGAAAAACAGCGGAGGTGGATCTGATGAATCGCGCCATGCAGGGACAGTATGAATACGCCCTTAATAGAAACTACACATATCTACTCCGTTTAACCGCAAACAATCCGATGTGTAGAATTGACTTGAAAACTGATAAGATAGAAGAGGTTACCGAAGACGATCTTTAAGTCCAGTGCGGTTAGGAAACCGCACCTACCGGGTTTGAGGCGGTTAGGAAACCGAACCTACCGGGTTTGATGTAAAATTACCTAAGGTTATTTAGCACAACTCGTCATATTACTACTGTTTACAAGAGGAAGGACTGATGCAAACAGAAAAAATGTTAAATTTGCTTTTGCCAAAAGGCACGATACAATCTGAAACGCTTGAAACGTTCCAGCGCGCCGGCTATGATATAGACGGATATAAGTCTACTGATAGGTCATACCGGGCAAACTTCACAAATGAAGACGCTTTTCAGATTAAGATTTCAAGACCACAAGAGATTCCTGTCTATGTTGGGAAAGATGATTTTTATGATTTGGGAATTACGGGTCAAGATTGGGTTGAGGAAACCGATGCTGATGTTGAGGAGATTTTACCGCTGGATTACGGATTTGTCAGCATTGTTCTCGCTGTTAGAGAAGAACGATCGGACATCAATTCCTTTATGGATTTGGTAAATCTTGCTGATAGGAACATACGTATATCAACAGAATATCTGAACATTGCTGAGAAGTATATTCTTGAGAAGACCCAAAACCGCATTGCACCTGCAATCCTAACGCCTTGGAAAAGACTGAATACGCTCGGTACATACCAGTCCCCGATTACGTTGATGTTGTCGTTCGGTGCGACAGAAGGCAAACCCCCTGAGGAAGCAGACGCCATCATAGACAATTGCAGTTCCGCGCGAACGCTTAAGGCTAACCACCTGAAGATTATTGAGGTACTAAGGGAGTCAGAATCCACTTTGATTGCTAATCCGAAGTCCTTAAAGGAACCGTGGAAACGAGAGAAGATTGAAGAACTGAAACAGACCTTAGAGAAAGGTTTACGTAGAAGGAGAAGTCAAGCACTTCCTGGACATATATAAGGAGTTTAAGAGAAACGGCACTCGGAGAGTGCCTACTACTATTAAGGAAACGGCACTCGGAAAATGCCTACTACTATTAAGAAGGAGCAGAACTATGGCACAGTATATTAAACCACGCGTTCCACGCGGCATGCGTGATATTCTACCTGAACAGATGATCCGTAGACAGTATGTGATTGAGGTCATCCGTAATGTCTTTGAAGAATTTGGGTTTGAACCGTTACAGACCCCCGCGATGGAGTTATCGGAAGTCCTAACAGGTAAATACGGACCGGATGCCGAAAAGATGATATATCAAGCAGGACATACAGGGGGTAAAGAGGACATATCACTACGATACGATCTATCTGTACCGCTTTGTCGTGTGGTAGCAATGTATCCCCAGCTACCGAAACCCTTTAAACGTTACCAGATTGATCCCGTATGGCGTGCAGAACGTCCACAGAAAGGTCGCTACCGTCAATTCTTTCAGTGCGATGCGGATACTGTCGGAAGTGAGAGTATGTTAGCGGATGCAGAAAATGTTAACCTGATTTATCAAGTCTTATCTCGCTTAGGTTTCAAAGGTTTTCAGATTCACCTGAACGATAGGAAAGTTATTACAGGTATAGGACTATTTTCTGGTGTGCCATCAGAACAATTAGGGGGTCTGTATCGTTCCATAGATAAATTAGATAAAATCGGTCTTGATGGGGTTACTGCGGAATTACGAGAAAATGAAATTCCTGAAGATGTCATAGCCAAGTTATTGACATTGTTACAGATTGAAGGGGATTCTGATTCAGTTCTCAGCGATCTGGAGACCCAACTTGGTGAATATGAGATTGCACATGAAGGTATCTCAGAACTAAGAGATTTAATCAATTTTATGGATACACTCGGTATTCCGGAGACATCCTATCAGATAAACGTTTCGATGGTGCGTGGTTTAGAATACTATACAGGTCCGATTTATGAAACAGTGCAAGATGCGAGTATCGGTAGCATTACGGGTGGGGGTAGATATGATGAACTCATCGGTAGTTTTAGTAAGCAGGGATTCCCAGCCACAGGTACAAGTTTCGGTATTGAAAGGATTATTGATCTGATGAATGCGTCTGATATGTATCCATCAACTGTGGGTAAGACGGTGACTCAGGTGTTGATGACCGTGTTTGATGATACGTTAATGTCAGAATCGTTAAAATTAGCGACGCGTTTACGTCAAGGTGGAATTCGGACAGAGGTATATCATCGTCCTGGAAAACTCAGCACACAGATGAAATATGCTGATACGAAAGGAATTCCTTATGCGGTCATACTCGGTTCAGATGAGTTAGCAGCTGGAAACGCTGCTATTCGGGATATGTCAATTAGAGAACAAGAAGATGTTCCTTTGGATAGAATAGTTGAAAAGATTCAGCAGTTGATCTCATGCTAAAGGTTTAGTGTCTTTGCGATGATCGGAAACAACTATTCTTCACGTTTCATCTCAATCACATTTGCCCCTTCTAAACCTGATCGGACATCCTCATCGTAGCTTGTGATAATAACCTGATGTTCTTCTGCAAGTTGACGAATGAAATCTACCATCAATGCTTTACGTTCACCATCCAGATGAAGTGTCGGATCATCTAACACAAAGAAACCGGTGTTCCCTAAGACTTTTGACAGCGCAACCTTGAAACAGAGATATAGGAACATCTTTTCACTGCCACTTAGTAGCATCAAACTTCTGTCTTCACCGTCTATCTGGATTGAGGGAAGAAGGTGTTGACGTTGTAAATCTATACGTCCTTTTTGAAAGAGTTTCATCTCTTCAAGCCATTGATGTAGTTCTTTTTCAGCGGGTTTGAGGATTTGACGTTGCAGTGTATCTATAGTCTTCTCCACACCAGCGCATGCAAGTTCTAAACTAAGAGTTGTATTTTCAACTTGCTCTGCTTCAAGATTCACCTTTTGAAGTCGTTCAAGTCTATCCAATTGAACCGCTTCATCTCGTCTCAGTTTTTCAAGTTTTTTTCTTTCAATGTCTATCTGTTTCTTCAATTGACCTTTATCTAATTGCGCGAATGATTCGTCTGAATGTGTCTCTGCAGTGCTTTCTGACATACCTTTATTGTTTAATTGTGTTGTAAGTTTCGTTATTTCAATTTCATACTTGTTGCTTTCTTGTGTGATCTGTTTTAACCGGGTCTCACGTATTTTTAATATCTGAAGTCGTTGTTCAAGTTCTTTACGGCTCTCTAAATCGTCTGTTTGCTCAGATAACGTTTTCTCAAACGTTTCCAATTCTTTAGTAAGATTTACTTTATCCGTGTCCTTTTCCTGTATTATCTTTTTTACAACTTCGCGTTCAATTTTCTGTTGACATGTTGGACAGTGTCCATCACCGTTTTCAAGCAATGTTTTAAGTGTGTTGCAAACATTCGTTATTGCTGTAATCTGTGAATTATGACTCCCAATTTTCTGTATGAGTATTTCGCGTTCTTTTTCAATCCCTTGTGCTTTTTCAACTGCTTCTTCAATCGTCTTAATCATTTCTTGTAGATGGGCGATGTTGTTGAATCCACTTAGTATTTCTGACGATTCTCTGGTAAGTTCGTCAACCTGTTTCTGTATCTGCTCTCTGTTCTTTTTCCATTCGGCGATTAATTCAGCGTCTCCTGTTTCCATACTGTATAACGTTTCAAGTTTTTTCAATCTGGTTTCTATATTCTCAATTTCAGACGTGTTCGGATTCGGGGCGTTATATCGCATACTGTTTTGGTGTGATTGTATCCTACCGCGTTCGCGCTTTGCAAGTCGGCGTGCATCAATAAATCTCTCCCTGACCTCGATGAGTTTATCAATGCCGAGGAGCGTGTAAAGGATATCACGTCGGGTAGAAGGTTGACGTGCAAGGAATTCAAAAATTTCTCCTTCCCTTAGAAACGCTGTCAAAGCGAGTCTGTCGTGCATTATACCAAATTTTTCTTTCAATATTTCCTCAACAACTTTCACACGTTTATCATCAAAGACTATGTGCCACGCCTCATCCTGTTTCTGTCTGAGTTGGAAACGTCTACGTGTTCCACGGAAAAGCAGATATGTTTCGTCATTGACAACGAATTGTAGTCCGGCAGTACCACTGAACGCCTTAGCACTTTTAATTGCAGCAGCATCCACCCGAGGTACTATCGGCTTACCGGTTAAGGTGAAAAAGATGGCATTAACAAGTGTACTCTTTCCACTGAAATTTGGCCCAAAAATTAAATTGATACCCTTAGATAACTCAAAATCTCTCTGTTGGAAGCAACCAAATGTTTTGAGTCGCACACGTTCCAAAAGCACTGTCAGTTCCCTCTTTTTTCTTGGACAAGATCGTATAGCATTTGTGCTCTAACTTTTTCTCGTCCATTTTTTAACGTAAAGTCAAAAGCTTTGACAATTGCATCAAGTTGATCGGGACTAATGGAAATATACTTAGAATCTTGCTGAATAAGTGCTGTTATCTCTGCTTTGAAAATCTCAAGTGTTTCATTTTCAAGAATTGTATCCATAGTATTTTACCTACAAAAACGTGAGTTTGATAAATCAGATTTTCGATTTGATTTTCATCAATCTTTCACCCGCTTCAGCGAGAACTTGATCTGCCATACTGAACATAAACCTAAACTTAGTTTTACCAAGATTGGGATGACTATAGAAACTTGAACCCGGTACCCCACCGACACCGATCTCCTTTACCAACCAGTGAGCAAAAGTCGTGTCATCTGGAAAACCGAAATCGGTTATATCCGTCATGATATAATATGCACCTTCTGGTGGATGGCAATGAAAGCCAGCTTCCTTTAGAGTATTAACGAGTCGTATTCGGTTTTTGTTATATTTTTGTAGCAATTCTTGATAGTAGCTATCAGGTAGGTTTAAGGCAGCTACGCCTGCCCGTTGGAGCGGATGTGGGGCACCGACTGTGATAAAATCATGCATCTTTCGAATTGCACCTGTCAGTGTTTCTGGTGCCACGACATACCCTAACCGCCATCCAGTCATAGAATAGGTCTTACTCAGTCCTGACACGGTAATAGTTCGATCCTGCATCTCCGGTAACGACCCGATACTGATATGTTGTTTATTGTCATAGATCATGTGTTCATATATTTCATCTGTTACCGCGATACAATCATATTCACAACATAGGTTAGCGATCTGTTTCAGTTCATCCAAAGTGAATACTTTTCCCAGAGGATTATTCGGTGTATTTATGATAATCGCTTTTGTGTTGGTAGTAAACGCTTTTTGCAGTTCGGATAGATCGTAGGTAAACCGCAATTCACCATTTTCTGTGTATGTCTCCCGAAGTGCGACATAGACCGGTTTTGCACCTGAAATTATGGTATCTGGACCATAGTTTTCATAATAAGGTTCAAAGATAATGACCTCGTCACCTGGGTTGATAATTGCAAGCAGTGTTGAGAGCATGCCTTCAGTTGAACCACACGTTACGGTGACGTTTTTTGCTGCATCTGTTGGAATGTTGTTAAAAATCGTCATCTTCTGAGCAATTGCTTCGCGAAACGTCGGTGCACCCCATGTGATGCTATATTGATTGTAACCTTCCTGAATGGCTTTAATTGCAGCATGCTTCACTTCATCAGGTGGTTGATATGCGGGTGTACCTTGCGACAGATTGATCGCATTATGTTTTAGGCAGAGCTGCGTCATGCCACGAATAACAGATTCAGTGAAACGTCTGGATTTATCTGAGAGTTTTGTTTGAGGTGAAATTGTGAATATCCTTTATAATCTGAGATTGGTAATTCTGCGTTCTTCAAGACGTCTTAAAACAGAATGATATTGATCCATATTTAATGAACTTTCATCAAGGTAAATGTGCTAATTGAATCATATCATGACACATAACACCTGTCAAGACGTATTATCTTTGAAACAACTGCCAACTTCTTCCGGGACGGTCAGCGCGGAATACTTCTACATTACCGCGGTCTGCCAACGTCACATAACAGATACGTCCATCATCACCTCCGAAAGCTATATTTGTGCATAGTTTTCCTGTTAATTCTACTTCTAATAAGACCTCTCCTTCAGGTGAAAGTTTTGCAACTGTGCCTTTGCCGTGTCGAGTGACATAAAGATTCCCATCAATATCACACCGCATCCCATCCATATTGAAATCTGGAAACTGGATTAGCAGCCGTTTGTTGCTAATACTACCTTCAGATGACAAGTCGTAAGCCCATATATTGCGTTGTGCTGATTCGTTGACATAAAGTACTTTTTCATCAGGACTCACCTCAATACCGTTTGTCGTTCCCATATCGGCTTCTAACAGTGTTGCTTCTCCGTTTGTATCCACACGCCAGAGTTGTCCTGTTGACTCTCCCCAATTTGGGTCACTTGCATACAGTATATCATTCGCACTGATTGCGAGGTCATTGGGTTGATTCATCTTTGGTTCGTGTGCATGCACGCTAATTTCTCGTGTCTGCATGTCTACCTTGAGAACATTGTGATTTGTGTAATCTGCTATATACATAAATCCATGACTATCGAAACGGATCCCATTTCCGATGCTACCATTTGGAAGTTCAATAAAGACAGATGCTTCACCCTCTGGTGTTACTTTTCCAATAGTATGTTGTCGATCAAAGTTTACAGCATATAGATTACCGTCTGCATCGCAAGCAGGACCTTCTATTCCTGATGTAAATCCGTTGATTGGTGTGAATTCTTGACTTTTAAAAAGTTGTTCGTTCATGTCTCTGCTCCTTTATTGTATTTAATGACTATTGCCTCTGCGATTATCAATATTTTAGCATAAGTATACTTACAAATGGAGAATATTGCGTATTCTGAGTTGAAATTCAACATATTTCAACCATTTATCGTGATATAGAAATACTAACGTTGTTAAAAATAAATTTGACAATTGGTAAAAAACAGAGTATAATTATAGAAGTAGGGGACGAGATTTATAGAAGTAGGGGACGAGATTATTATCTCGTTGCCCTTTTCTAATTAACACATCACAAATCCATATCAGATACAAAAATCAACAATTAAAAAAGAATCATAAGGAGAGTAAAATGATTGGTGCAATTATAGGTGATATAGTCGGGTCTATCTACGAGTTTGACCAGATCAATACTAAGGCGTTTGAATTCTTTGGACCTAAATGTAAATTCACAGACGATTCTGTATGTACTGTTGCCGTTGCTGATATGTTGCTACACGACTTACCACCAGCAGAAACCATGCAGAAATGGTGCCGTCGTTACCCTGGCAGAGGTTACGGTGGAATGTTTAGCCATTGGATCTATGATGACCCACCTGAACCCTACAATAGTTATGGAAACGGAGCTGCAATGCGTGTTTCACCTGCAGCATACTTGCATCGAGAAGACTTAGATAAAGCACTTGCTGCTTCCGATAGGGTTACTGAAATCACGCATAATCATCCTGAAGGGAAGAAGGGAGCACGCGCGACGACACATGCAATCTGGCTTGCAATTCAGAATGAAAAACCTGATGTTATCCGAGAGGTTATCACCACTGAATACGGGTATGATTTAACGAACTCAGTAGACGATATACGTCCTGATTACTCCTTTGACGTGACATGCCAAGAGACAGTTCCTCAGGCGATAACATGTGCTATTGAGTCGATCAGCTTTGAAGATGCTATCCGGAATGCAATCTCTATTGGTGGAGATGCTGATACTCTTGGGGCAATTGCTGGTCCTATAGCAGAAGCAATGTATGGTGTTCCTGATGAAATGATAGAACATGTTAAAAAAGAGTACCTTGCTGAAGCTGATGGTATATTAGAGATTATTCGGGAAATGTATAGAGTCAATGATACACCAAATGACAAAAGATGTTTTCCCAAAGATTACAAGTCAATGTCATGTCCAAATTGCAGTCAAGAGTGGAAATTGAATAGTTATTCTAATAAATATACACATCGGTTTTGCTATGTGCATGTTGATAACGATTACGTTAATACACAAAATTATATCATTGTAGAACCAGATAGAACCGGCTGCATGCGTGTCCATCCGATAGGAGATACACATCTTTCTTTTGTAAGGATGGGATACGAACCAGAAATTCTTGAGCCTTACTGGGAGTATTACAAATTAGACTGTGGGTGTGATAGTGTAATACCTGAAAATCTAGATGAAATCTTAAAGACTTGGCGGCAAAATCGGCAAAATAGAGGATAATATCATAAAAGCACAAAAACTGCTCAAGTTGAAAATCAACGTGAGCAGATTCTTATACCAATTTTAGTTGATTAATACTTATTCATTATTTTATGATATTTTACAAATTCTATATGAAGTCATATTGAGTAAAACATAAGGATGTAGTAATATCACCCAAGCTGCTACCTATAAGATTTTAGGCACGCAGTCACCGTTTTTAATAGAAAACAATACATTTTCACAAAATATCGTAGCGTAAACTGTCAGTTTGCGTTCTCACAGGTACAATCTAATAGATTATGCTACAAGGTGGCAACTTAGGTTAATATTGGGAAAGAATGGACAATAAGTTGTGCCGTATTCTTTCCTCTTCAGATTCTCACTTATATTGAATTCTTAGCTCGTACTCGCTATGAGTTCAAGTATAAAAATGTTGTTCAAGTATTTATGAGATACGCTGTAGTAAATTCTAACTTAGGAGGAATAATACAATGGAAACCCGTATATACACTGCAATCTATCCTAAAACAGGTCAAGAGTATGAAGTAAAATTAATAGCAGGAGAAGTAGTAAGACAAGCTATCCTTAAGCTTGATTATCCTGATGAAGGATTAAGGGTAAAGGATGCAGTAGAAGTTCTATCTGATAAATTTGGTCTATCTCCTAAAGAAAAGAGCGCGGTGAATAAATCAAATCTAAACATATTTCGTTACAATGTGGTTGCGCCACAGTTTAGGAATCTTTTGGATAAGGGAAAGTTGAAACAACCGGAAGGACCAAAAACCCCGTACCTCCTTCCAGGGAAAGATGATAAAATCGCTAAAGACAAGAATGCATTTAAAATAGAAGAAACAACAAGAAAAGCATTTGATCCATTAGCGTGAGAATTCGAAATTCAAATGCCAACAATGAAAATCATTAAAGAAGCTCTGCTCAATTTTGAATATCCACCTGAAGGCATCAGGAATATGGATGTCGCAGATGCACTCGTAGAACAATTTAATTTAGATGATAAAACAGCAAATGCAAAGGCAGAAGGTGGCTATAAGATATTCCTGAATTATGTAAATACTGCCATCAGAGTCCAAGTAAACTCAGGGAAACTTATGAGATTAAGACGCGGTTGGATTATCAATCCTAATCAACCTGAGGAAATAGCTCCTGGTGAAGAAATACCATCTCCGTTAGTAATTATGGAGAGGAATTATCAAGAGTTTCAAAGTAATTTGGAAACAGAACTTTTACAGAAGATTAAGGATCACTCTCCAGACTTTTTTGAGGAACTTGTTCTTGACCTTCTTGTTGAAATGGGTTACGGCGGTAGCCTGGCAGATGCTCAAGCTGTAGGAGGTATTGGAGATGGTGGTATTGATGGCATTATTAAGCAAGATCCGCTTGGATTGGATAGAGTCTATGTTCAAGCAAAGAGGTGGGATCAAGGAAATGTTGGTGTTAATGTTGTTGCTGGTTTTGCGGGTGCCATAGCTAATAAAGGAGCAAGAAAAGGCATCATGATAACGACGTCCGAGTTTACTAATGATGCCAAAAAATTCGATGCTCAGAATATTGACATCATTCTAATTGATGGAGAACAGTTAGTGCAACTGATGATTCAGCATAACGTTGGGGTGTCATTGGAAAGGAATTACGAAATCAAACTGATAGATGATGAGTATTTCGGAGAAATAGAAGAATAAAAAACTGCTCCAGTTGTTCACCAATTGGAGCAGTTTTTGTTTAGAATATGGGGAATTTACATCTTAGATTTCAAACTTCCCCATGTGGTTGAGAGTTTTCCTAACGGATCAACGGGTGTCGCTTGAGCATCTAAGTCTTTCAGGACATTTATTTCATCTGTGCTGAGGGCACGGTTCCAGAGACGTACTTCATCAATCATTCCCATAAAGACATTGTTTGGTCTATCACAATCCTGTGCTATCCTTAATGGGTCGTCAATAGTGTTTAATGCCCCAGGGATTTCACCTTCAGCAACAATTTCCCCGTTGATATAGAGTGAAGCCATTTCACCATCGTTAGTAAAGGCAACGTGTAGCCACTCATTCGTTGCGGGAAGGTCAGCATTGATATCAGCTCTACCCTCTTGTGTCTCAAAACGGAGTTTGAGAACACCGTTTTCACTGAACAAACCGTACTGTCCTCTGCCGCTACAGCCGCCATGAACTGATTTGCCTACAATCTGCCGTGTGCCATCCCATGTTTCAGCATTGATCCATGCCATGAAGGTACATTCATTGACGTTAAGTGCATCGGTACTTTCTACGGTAACCCAGGTGCCACTACCAGCGCCCGCGAATTTCAATGCTTTTCCAAACTTTCCATCAACCCATGTTGGATTGTCTATTACACCATTGTGTCCATGTCCGCTTGTATCTTCAGCGACATCACCTGCCCCTTCATCAAATGAGAAATTCAAGACAAGTCCTTCAGAATAGTCTGCAGAAACGCATAAAGGTAAAAACACAAAAAGTGTTATGATCAGTGATGATAAACTTAAGATTTTCATAAATCATAATCTCCTTAATTCAGATATGGAGTGCTTTTTAGATATCCCCATGTCGTTGTTATTTTTCCTGATGCATTAACATCAAGTGCACCAGCGGCACCTCTGTTCATATAAGAAGTAATCTCGTTTTCACTGAGTGCTCGGTTCCAGAGACGCACCTCGTCAATTACACCATCAAAGACGTTGTTTGGTCTGTCACAATCTTCTGATATTCTTAATGGATCCGTGTTCGTATTGAGTTTACCTGCGATATTCCCTGTCATCTCCTCTTTTCCATCAATATAAAGCGTTGCGGTAGATCCATCGTTAGTGAAGGCAACGTGGACCCACTGATTCGTCGCAGGTAGTGTTGTCGTTATATCTGAACGTCCCCCTTCTGTTTCAAAACGGAGTTTAAAACTACCGTTTTCACTGAATAAGCCGTACTGTCCTCTGCCGCTACAGCCTCCGTGGACAGATTTGCCTACGATTTGACGGGTTCCATCCCAGGAATGCGAAAAGACCCATGCCATAAAGGTGCATGTATCAACATTCAGTGTCTCTGTATTTTCTATAGTTACAAAAGTTCCGCTACCTGATCCCGCGAATTCTAGTGCTTTTCCAAATTTTCCATCAACCCAATTGGGTTTCTCAATAACACCGTCATGTCCATTGCCGCTAAGGTCTTTTGCGGTATTACCATCACCTTCATTGTATGCATGATAAAACACTAATCCATCCGTAAAGTCCGCTGACATTGCGAACGGTATCATTAAAAACAGAAATGTAAACAGCAAAATATTTCTGAACATATTGCAGAGGTTTCGGTGATAAAACGTAAGCGAAGGAACTTGGAAATTATATGAAAGTAATCCAGATTTTATGACCGATCTCATGACTTAATACCTCCTTTAATTTTAAGATAAAACATTTTATACCGATTCAATTCTGATACTCTTTTTTTAACCCACTGATTATCACGTATAACACAAGCTGAACATAATAAGAAAAACCCACAACGAGCCAATATGGACGTGCGGGTATAACAACGGTAGAACTTCCGTTGCATTCAAAGTTGTTTTGTCGTAATGTGTTGTTATATTTAACAGTGACGTTTGCGGGGGGGGGGGTCTAAAAACCGATGTTAAAACAGTCGTATCAAGCAGGGTAACAATCAAATCACCGCGCAGACAATAGAGATATAGTGCGTTTCTTTGGACAAAATGATTGTTCCTTTCTCGGTTTTTCATTGTTCCCTCTTCAATATCTAAAAGTAAAAAGAGTATCTAAGACTGCACAATTCAGGACATAGAAACGTGCTTTTTTGTTCGGAATTTCGACTGACAAATAGATTATACTTTCTGAATGAAATCTATGTCAAGTTTTTTCTTAAGGACCGAACAGGTTTTGCGCCAATGCGTTCATAAAGGTTTTCACGTGGGATCTGGTTCGGTTAGGAAACCGAACCTACCGGGTTTATGCAAGTGACATTTTGGGCAAAATGAAGTCCATATTCCTATTATCAAACTCACGTTACTTAACCAAATTCCAGTGAATCATCGTCTCAAATCGTAGATATTATTTTACCACTTCCATCCAAACTCCCGGTACAAAACCTGGATATTTCCCTTCGCTGAATGCTGGATAATATTCATTCTCGCCGTTGAAATCGTGGACTGTTATTCCGCCATCTGAATTTGGGATATGTATGCGACAGATATATTCACTCTCACGAAACAGTTGTGCTGGGGGTGGTGTATTTTTCTCAACACGATAGGTTTTCAATGCTTCTTCATCAATGGTTACGCCAAGTCCAGGTGATTCTGGCACTTGAATCATCCCCTCTTTTACATCAAGTCGTGTCTCAAGGAGATCTGATTCCCACAACTCATGGCATGTTATCGCGGGTAATTCTGCTTGTGATAGTACTGAACCGAGATGCACACAGTATGCAGTTGTTATCCCTGTGCCAACCATCTGAAGCCAGTAAGGTTGTTCGAATGATGCACAGAGGGCGTTAGTTCGCAGCAGAGATTTGACGGCACCTCCTACGACAAAACCGCCGCAACAGCGGGCATGCAAACAGGATTCATTGTAATGTTCAACAATCCGTTTCTCAACTGCCTGTTGTAATCTACCAGCTCCTTCTATGTCTGTTCCAAGATAAAATGGACTTTCATAGATCGCAACGTTTGGGTGCTGATCTAATTTCTGCAATACAGGAATGGCATTATCAGCAGTTCTTAGGAATCCGTTAAAGTCGATGTCGAGTTTGTAATCTGATGGTACAGCATCTCCGACAGCTTCTACCTGGGCGTAGATGTCGCGCCACGGTCTTGCTTTGAGTTTAGCGGAAGTGTAACCTCTTTTGACGGATTCTTGTACCTCTGCAACCCAATCTTCTGGCGGCATGTCAATATCCCACCAAGAAATCGGACACTTTTCACGAACTTTTGGTCCAATCAATTCCGATACAGATACCTCAACGGTTTTACCAACTGCATCAAATAATGACATCTGTATCCCGAACCCTACACCGTCATCATTCATACAAGCGAAAGGATTTTGTCCGATGAGTCGTTCAATATTACCCGATTCGTCATTTAAGTTCTCACCATAACCGATAACACCGTTGCTGAGTTCAGTCCGGTATACATAAACTCTTTCACCGTGTGTAGAAGCTCTGTGCATGTGTTGACTGACCCGTTCACAATAGAATGGCACGTTTAAGGTTATCGTCTCAATATGTTTGATGCTAAGCATTTCTCTCCTCCATAAGACTTTTTTAGTATTGTAGCATAAATTCAGAAAAGTATTCTGCAAAAGATAATTGTTTGAATAAAAATGAGGAAGTTTTCAACAAACAGGGATGATACAGTCGAGATGTATCAGATAATGGATACGAAATATAAATTTCAATCAGTGCGATAAGGATATCGCACCTACCGAACTGTGGGTATTAACGTTTCGGATATGCTGATAGTTATAATTGACACTCCCTTGCCTTTCTTGGTATAATATCAACGAAACTGCGATTGTTTTTGCACTACTTTATGATTTAATTCAGAGGGTGATGAAACGTTATGGGAAGAATAGAACCTTTTAATGTATCAAATACGTTGTTAGAACAACCTGAAAAACTTCAAGAACGCGCACGACAAGATGGGTATCTCTATTTTAAAAAGTTAATTGATGAAGACTCCATCATAAACTTACGTCGTGACTTTTTAGAGATATGTCATCGTCATGGATGGATAGAAGGTGGATCAACATTGATGGATGGCATTCGCATCGGGGGACCCTTTGGTCCTTTTATGGAGGGTGATGATGGATTTTGGCCAGTGTTAGATGAATTTCAAAGTCTTGAATCCTTTCATACATTTGCACATCATCCTGCAATTTTGGATATGTGTGATAAACTTTTCGGTGAAAAGACTCTGGTTCATCCTCGGAATATTGGAAGAATTATGTTTCCAGAGAACACAAAATATACAACGCCTGCACATCAAGATTTTATCCATATCAGAGGAACAGAGGAGACCTATACCGCTTGGATTCCACTTGGGGATTGTCCCCAGTATCTGGGAGGATTAACGGTGTTATCCGGTTCACATCGCAATGGAATTTATCCAGTGAAACCGGCATTTGGTGCGGGTGGGGTCGGCATAGAAACTGAACCGTTAGAAGCGAACGGATTATATTGGGTTGGAGGCGACTTTGATATTGGGGATGCTCTTTTCTTTCATAGCCATACAGTCCATAAAGCACTCCCAAACCAGACACCTGACAAGATGCGTCTATCCGTTGATTATCGGTATCAAGGGAGCTCTCAACCGGTGACGCAGGGTTCGTTACTGCCACATTTCAACCGCATGCCGTGGGATGAAATCTATAAAGGGTGGACATCACAAACGTATCAATATTATTGGCACGATATGGATCTGAATATCGTTTGATCATAGAAACACAGTAAGGAATACATGCATTGACTAAACTAAATCCATTGACTAAACTAAATCTCTTGATGATTTTTTTGTGCTGTTTGCTGGTTGTATCCTCTGCCTCTGCAGAAAACTATGCAGGTGATTTTCTGACGAATGGCGTCGGTGCCCGGGCACTTGGGTTAGGTGGTGCGTATGTTAGTATCGCTGACGATGCCACTGCAACCTATTGGAATCCAGCGGGAATCGCTGCAGTATCTCAAAAATATCAAGTTTGTATGATGCATGCAACACGACGTTCAGGTTTGGGTGCTTTTAGTTATGTGAGTGCAATTGGAAATGTGTTTCCAGCCGTGACGTTAGGTTTGTCTTGGATACGTGCGGGTATTGATGACATTCCGATCTACTATGATGTGCCAGCATTTGATCCCTCAATCAGTGCTGAACAGCGGAAACATGACCCAACATACAGACCCAGAGACGATGACTTCATTCCATCAGGTTATCTGAGTGACAGCGAAAACGCGTATGTGTTATCCATCGCTACTCGGGTTGCTATCAGTCAAACGTGGTGGGATAACTTTGGTAGAGATTCTGTTCCGCCAGATTTTATGTTCGGTGTTAATGTAAAAGGGATTTTTCAGAATTTCAATGGCGGAAATGACCTTGACGAAACGATTGCTGCGTTTTCTACTTACGGGAGTAGGGGGTTCGGTTTTGATGCTGGACTACTTGCACGATTGCCCGATCTGAATGCACTTTTTGGGTTGGAAAACTCTGGTGGTTTTGCTATAGGTGTCAATTTACAAGATATTTCTCAAACAACATTAACCTGGAACACTGTCCCCGCAGTTATAGAATCTATCCCGACTAATCTGAATTTTGGCGTAACATACTTCAATGATTACATCTTCAATCGAACGCTAATCCTTTCCTATCAATGGCAGGAACGTTATGATGGACAGACACATTTAGGTGTAGAATATCAGATCAGTTCTCCATTAGCCTTACGGCTTGGATACCGAGATAGTCGTATGACAAGCGGCATCGGTATCCAATTGAAGAAGTTCAGTCTTGATTATGCCCTTCTCATTGGGGATCTGATTAATACGCATTTCTTAAGTGTTTTATGGACATTCTGATGCCATCAGTTTTGGATGCACGTTTGTTTTGAAGCTACAAAAAATGCACAATCTAACAGAATGTGCTACATAAGAGAGATATTGTCAGATTGAAATGGTATTAGAATTGAAATCGTTATGATAATGCGATGGCGATTTTATTTCTCTGTCTTCACATAAGATTTAGGATTCGACAGATTGGGTTGATTACGTAAAAGTATTACAAAAGGTGTGACGAGCAAAGGTACTGCTACTAACCCATCGAGCACAATAGGCAAACCAAACTCATCTCCTAACGCACCAACAATTAGGTTGAGAAGTCCACCTACTCCCCAAGATGCACCCATCATAAAACTTGTTGCGATGTTCTCATGACCCCGCAACATCATCTGTGCTAAGATTATGTTGAGTGTGATTGAACTTGATAGAACTAAGTTCCCTAAAAAGAGAAAAATTAGGAATACAATACCTTGCGTATGTAGGGCAATATATAACAATGGCGGTGCAACCACAAGTGAGAATAGGAGTAATAAAAGTGTGTGCACTTTACTCAAGACCCAACCACTACCCATTATACCCATTGAACCTGCAAAGATATAGAGCGCAAGGATTAAGGAACGGATCTGATCCGAATAGTTTTTGTCATCCAGATATATTGACAGGAAGTTCTCTAACCCCACACCTGTAACCGTTCGGAGTGAGCCTATGATAAAAAGTGCAAGTAGTGGAACAAAATGCGGTGCAGCGACTACCCAGAAAGATTCACGTTGTGTTTGCTCCTTATGCGATAGAACACGTGCGGAGGCAGTTAGATCAAGTTCATGTTCAAATTTCAACACAAACGGCACCAACAGTGCGAAAAACAGACCAGGTATCATCTCCCATGCTAAATGTCCGTATCCATATTTATACGGGATGTAGAGAAGCAATAGCGGTCCTATTGCGCGTCCGACATTTCCTCCCGTGAGGAATATAGAGATTCCCATACCTCTCATTTCTGCTGCAAGTGCGCCTGCATACGTTGTCGCTTGCGGATGAAAGGCTGCGACTCCTAAACCCCCTAACGCCAACAGTAGAAACACGAGATATACTGAAGGAATAACACCGACTAAACTCAAGCCAACTGCTGTGAACGCAACTCCGAGAGTGATGTAATGTACAGACTGCTTCCTATCCGAAAGCCATCCAAAGACAACTTGTCCAAGTAGACTGAAGATGCTGTAGAGTGCAATAAGAATCCCCGCAAAACTGTTACGAGACCCGGCTGATACTAATGTACTTGTCAGTCTCGGCTGCAAGTGTGGGAAGAGATTTGCATAAGAGTCGAGGACGGTATGTATAAAAGTAAGGAAATAGAACTGAATGCGGGTTGATGTATTAGGTGGTTCTTGATTGTTTTGCATTTATCTCCAGTCTTTAAATCCTCTGAAAGGATCTTTGAATTGATAGATTGTCATTGTAGCATGGCTCAACTTATGTCTCAAGTTTATTACCTTTCCTTCTTCCCAACCAATACCCGAACTGCCGATAGTAATACCCTATATTCTTGTGTATCTGCTCAAACTCTGGAACAAATTGACACACGCCACCCAGCACAACCAATTGTTCTTTGGCACGCGTCATTGCTACATAGAAGACCCGTCGCTCCTCCTCCAGTATAGTATCCTTACGGGGAAACCTTCGTTCTAATGTATTGTGTATCAACAGAACTTTATCCCATTCCCTGCCCTTGGCTTTGTGAATTGTTGACACTTCAACGGTACGAAATTCTGGATGACTTGATAACATCTCTATAACGCGATCAATTTCATAATTCGTTCTCACAAGTATTCCTGTTTCTATGGATTCGTCTAAGCTCTCCAATAGGTGCTTCTTTAGGGTATCTTTAGTTGTCTCCACGATCTTTATTTCATGTTTCAGTGGATTGAATGCGCGTAGGTTCTTCCGTATTCGCGGACTGTTTCGTTCAATTATTGCTCTTGCATGTTCCACTATCGTGGATACTGAACGATAATTGCATGTAATTGCATACTTCGTAACATCCGATTGATTAGCGAATTCCTGCATGATCAGTGAGTCACCGCCGCGAAAACTATAAATCGCTTGGTCATCGTCACCTACAGCGAAGATGTTATTAGATAACTGTGAGATCAACCGATAATCAATCGGAGCAATATCTTGGAATTCATCAACAAGAACATAAAGGAATTTGTCTTTGTAAATTTGACGGATGTCCGAATTAGTCTCAAGCAGGTTCGCTGCATAGATAATCATATCCTCAAAATCGACAGCATTGGCATCAGATTTCAACGTTTCGTATTTTTTCGCAAATTCACGAGCAACCGGTTCCTGAATTGTATCTGGATCAAACAGTCCTGTTTTAACCTGACGTTTTGACCGCATCACGATGTCTTTTATGTCGTTGAAACGTTCTTGGAGATCTGTATAGTCTGGGTTTCTATTTAGATGATCCGTATATTCAATATTAAAATGTTGACAGAACATCTCAAGAAAAAGTTGATCGCTATACTGTTTTCGCATTGGATTCGCTCGGTTGAAAACATCTCCTAATTCTTTGTAATATTTTATCCAATACGTTTCGCGTTGGTTTGCATCTTTACCACTTACCTTTTCCAAAACTTCAAATCTAAACTGCTTTTCCCCTTCAGTACGAATAGCACTACGCAGTCTGTCATTTGAAGAATGTTCAAAATGTTCTCGCTTACGACGTTCAGGATTTGTTGTTTGTCCAACATAGCACTTTCCTGTTAGTGTATTTTCAATAATATAGATTGCAACCTCTGCTTCAGCGGTTGCCTGTTCAATTTTTCTCCTTTCATCTGCAATGATTCTGTCTATTTCGCCTGACCAGATTCCTGGAATCTGTAGAAATCCTGCTTGTTTATGATTTTCGGTTACGATGTCTTTACCGAATGCATGAAGCGTCCTAATAGCAGGGATCCCCTCTTCAGTGGATACTCTCTGTGCAATCCGATTTTGCATCTCTTCAACTGCTTTTCTGTTGAATGCTATTGCGAGGATATTCTTCGGTGGGATATTCTCAGTTTGGATCAGTTTTAGAATCCGTGCTGTGACAACGGTTGTCTTTCCGCTGCCAGGTCCAGCAACAACAATAGCGGGACCGGTAGTATGGTTCATGGCTTTTTCTTGGTTTTTGTCAAGTTGCATATTCTTGTCAGCTATAAAGTCATATAGGAATACCTATTGATTACTAAACTGTCTCCATCACAGATTACCCACCCATCATATAAAAAGTCCTTGCTATAATAACTTAGAATCTGATATAATTCAAGCAAGGATTATAATATAATTGCAAAAACACCTTCATATAGTTTTTAAAACTAAGTTTTTAAAACTTAAGGGCTTCTGTCTTGTCTAAATGTTTGATGGACTATATTTGTTGGATAATCTGGGTTCACAGAATTACTTCACAACTCTTAGGATGTGATTAGAGGAGAAAAAATGGAAACAAGAGATGGATATGCAGAACTACAAGCGAAAATATTAGATGCCAGACGTATGTGGAAACGAAGTCTTTTCTGGACTGGAATTGCTATTGTCTTAATTGGTTTCTTGGCGATTCTCGTTGGTGAATCAATTATAGATTGGCTTAATCCACTGCCAAGTTATGTGCGTGCAGTGCTGCTTGCAGGTATAGTCACGGCAACTGTTTACCTGTTATACAAACACCTTATAAAACCTGTCAGAGCTTCTCTTACGACTCGAGATGTTGCGCTCAACGTAGAACAGAGTCACCCGGAACTTGAGGACAGATTGGTGAGTGCTGTGCAATTCGGTTCTCGGGAAACAGAAGATCCAATTGAACAACACATGCTGCATCGCTTAGTTACTGATACAACTGAGCGGATTAAGGGTATTGATTTCAAAGCCACGATTGACCATAGCAGAACACGTAAGTTTGCTGCTCTTGCAACTTTAGCTATTGCCTTCTGTTGCCTGATCGCGGTCTTGTTCCCAAATGAGACACAGACAAGCCTAAAGAGAATCTTTATACCTTGGGAAAAAACCGACCCGATATTGACGACAAAGATTGAAGTATCTCCTGGGAATGCACGAATTCTTACAGGGAAAAGTCTGCAAATTCAAGCCAATGTCACAGGGAAGTCTACAGAGAAGGTTGTTCTGAATTACCATCCAAAGGACGCAGTGCTGGCTGAAAACAATGAAGAGATTCTTCAGCAGATTAATATGGTTCAGAACCCAGACGATAAACGTGAATTCGCTTACGAGATTTTTAACATTGACGCAGATATGCAATACTATGTTACTGCTAATGAGAAAACTTCTGAAAAATTCACCGTAGAAGTTTTTGAGATACCGAGGATAGATGAAATTTCTGTCTCATACACATATCCAGAATATACAAACTTAAATCCAGTCGTTCAACAAGGGAGTGGAGATATACAAGCAGTTGTCGGTTCAACAGCAGAGATCAGAATGACCGCCAATAAGGTAATCCAATCAGCAACTTTTAGCTTCACTAACCCTGAATCTACTGAAACAGTTGAGGAAAACATTGAAAGTGAATTAACTGCCAATACCTCTGAAATGCTAATCGTTGATGGTAACATACTATCAAAGACGATAGATATTGACGAAAGCGGCAAGTATAACGTAACGCTGTTATGTATTGATGGATTCAACAACGAAATACCGATTGAATATAATATTAAAGCAATGCCTGATAAGGTACCCGAAGTCGTCATAAAGGAACCTGGACGTGATGTAAAAGCAACGAAACTGGAAGAGGTCAAAATCGTTGCTGAAGTTACAGATGACTACGGTATTAGCAATTTTAGTCTGAAGTATCGTGTAGGACCTGGTGAGTTAAAGGAAATTCCGTTTGAAATTGCAACTAATCCTGTTGTAGAAAACGTTAGCAAACATCTTCAATCCGGTACACATACTTTCTATTTAGAAGAGTATGATGTTGAACCGGGTGAAATCATCTCCTACTACGCACATGCAATCGACAATAATACGCTTACCGGTCCTGGTGAAGCCAGCAGTGACATCTACTTCATAGAGATCAAGCCTTTCAATCAGCGACTTGGTGAAGGCGAACCCATGGAAGGGAACATGCAGCTTCCTTTTCTTGGATTAATTGCCACCCAGAAACAGATCATTCGTGAAACATGGAAGCATGTGAATTCACAGCCTACACCTATCACAGCAGAGTTTGAATCTGCAGTTAAAAATACTGCTAAGAAACAGTCTGAATTGAGAGATAAGACTCAAGAAGTGACAGACCAGTTAAGTACTATGATGCAAGAGTCACAGATTGCACCTGAAATCTTCCTGAACCTTGAAGAAGCGATAGATGTGATGGGTGAAGCAACAGACGAGTTGAATGCTGTCCGTCCTTTAGAAGCTATTCCTCCAGAACAGGCAGCACTTGAGCTTTTGACTAAAGTTAATCTTGAGTTTCCTAAGGTATTGGTTCAAGCAAGAAGTAGTAATCCACAACTTGCTGAGGACTTTGAATTGGAGATGGAGGATCTACAAACCGAACTTGAACAGGATCAGGAAGAGTTAGAACGTGAGATGCAAGAACAGACACAACAGATGTTAGAGCAGGCTCGCGAAATGCTTGAACAGCAGCAGAACCTAAACGAACAGAGTCAACAATTGGGTAGAGAAAATGAACCTGCACCGAGCGACATGCAGCAGAACAGTCAACAGCAAGGTCAGCTATCACAGCAAGCACAGCAGATGTCTGAGCAGTTAAATCAGATGCAAGGGAATGCACAAGGTACACAACAGCAGAGATTGAGTCAAGCAGGACAAGCGATGCAACAAGCAAGTGAACAGATGCAACAAGCCTCCCAAGGGATGCAACAACAGCAACCACAGATGAGTGCAGCAAAAGGTGGAAAAGCTGAGGAACGGCTTGAGGAAGCAATTGAACAGCTTGAAGGTGCAGCTGCTGAATTTACTGAAAATGCCTTAGACAGAACAGCACAACAACTGCGTCAATTGACAGAGGATCAGTCCGAGGTGAATCAGCAGACTCAAGAGTTGAGGAATAGGTCTCAACAGAGTGGTATGAGTCCAGAGGATTATCGTCAAGCGTCTGATCTTGCGAATGAACAACGACAACTTCAGCGCGAATTAGAATCCGTTGAAGAGAGTTTAAGTGATCTTCAGGAGCAACTGAACCAAGAAAATCCAGAAGCATCCGAAAACGTTGCTGATGCTTCCAGAAGACTCGCCGAGGAACAGACTGCAGAAGATATGGCGACTGCACAGCGTGCATTACAGTGGCGAAGTATGCAGTCAGCAGACCTAAATCAGCAAGAGGTCATTGATGCATTGGAACAAGCACAAGCTGATCTCCAACAAGCCAGAGCGAACATGGCACAGAATGAAGAGGAACAGTTGGAAGCTGCCCTTGAACAACTCCAGAATTTTGAGGAACAGATGCAGGATATGGATCGTGAACTTGAATCGATGGAGGGACAGGAGCAGACCCAGGAACAGCAGGATCGACAACAGCAACTTGCTGAACAGCAACAACAGCTGCTGGAACGTATGCAACAAGCACAGCAGGCTATGGAGGATGGTCAGGAAGGGGAACAAGGTCAGCAACCGGGACAACAACCTGGACAACAGGGACAAGAAGGACAAGAACCGGGAGAAGCTGAACAACCGGGAGAAGCTGAAAACCAGACTGACGTGGCGCGCGGTGGCGCAGAATCCATGCGTGAAATCAAGGAGTTGTGGCTCGGTATGCTTGAATCGACGCGTACACCATGGCGACGCAATTCCGGTCCTTTTCCTAACTATGAACGCGCTATTAGAGACCTGAGAAAACTGGAAACGGCACTTGAAAAGAGACTCAATTTGCTACAAGAGAAGAAACAGTTGGCACAAGTGGCAAAAGAAGATGTCCCACCTGAATACCGTAAACTTGTTGATAACTACTACGAGTCTTTAGCGAAGTGAGATTAGTGTGTCGTGTTTACATAAGCGTGCCTAATCTGTGCATCTGTTGACTATTCTCATACGATCAAGTCTCTTTGAATGCATAAACTGCAAATCTGATGGAGGATTTATATGGAAATACCATTCATGGTTAAGCCAGGAATAAAAGTAAGTTTGCTGGAAGGTTCTGAGGAATGGAAGGACGAATTTGCTCCTGAGTACACATCTAACTATGTCAAGAAAGGTGATACGAAAAAACCGTTGAAAAAGCTGCAAAAAAGGATGTTAGAACTACAGGAGTTACTATATGCGGAAGGTCAACGTGCATTACTGATCATCCTTCAAGGTATGGATACATGTGGAAAAGATGGTACTATAAGAAAAGTAATGTCTGGTATCAACGTGCAAGGATGTGAAGTGGTAAGTTTTAAAGCACCTACAGCTGATGAGCTTTCACGTGATTATCTATGGAGAGTACACAAAGCTGTTCCACAGAAAGGTAAAATTGGTATTTTCAACCGATCCCACTATGAAGATGTATTGGTAGTTCGTGTTCATAATCTTGTACCTGAATCTATTTGGAAAAAGCGATACAAACAGATCAATGATTTTGAGAGAATGCTTGTGGATAATGGGACGGTTATCTTGAAGTTCTTCCTCAATATTTCAAAGGATGAACAGAAAGAACGACTTGAAGCACGAATTGAGAATCCTGCAAAACATTGGAAAATTAACGAGTCTGACTTCCATGAACGTACTTATTGGGATGATTACATGCACGCTTATGAAGTGGTTTTACAAGAGTGTAGTACAGATTGGGCACCCTGGTATATAATCCCTGCAGATAAGAAATGGTATCGGAACCTTGTCATTACAGAACGGATTGTTGAAACGCTTGAAGGATTGGATATGAAATATCCTAAACCGAATACAGATGTTTCAAAACTTATTCTGGAATAAATATAACTATCAAGGAGAGTATAACTTATGAAACTTTTCTCAACTTTTTTATTCGTATTTTCAATTATTACCTGTCTCTTTTTTGGACAAAATGCTTTTACACAAACGATATTGGTTCAAACAGGATTTGAAGAGTTCACAATCGGTGAACCCCCAACCGATTGGGAAGTTCGGGGAAATCAGATGCTGGTATCGGATGACACTGTTAAGACTGGCGATAAAGCACTGGGTATCTTAGGTGGTGGCAACGACGATAGAGTTGGTGTGGCAATCCTCACTGAAAATCCTGTTATTTCCGTTGAATTCTGGGTGTATATTAAAGGTGAAGGACGTTCATTTAACTTAAAAGTTGTCTCACATGACGATATCGCACACAATGATGGTGGCGTTTATATGAATTGGAATGCCAACGCTGTTCGTTTATATAACGGTTCCGCATGGGTAGCGATTGGGGATTTTCCATTTGGAGCATGGAAATATGTACGTGTCGTCGCTGATGTGAGTAAGAGCACATTTGATTACTTCGTGGGAGACGATAGAGAAAGTGCTTTAGATACTGAACCTGTTACGGGACTTGAATTTAGGAAGGCAGCTGCCAATCCTGTCGCGCAGTGGGTCGTCTTCCATGTGTATTCAACGGTTGCACAAGGTTTTATAGACGATCTTCTCGTTTATGAAGGGGCTGAACCGCCTACAGCTACATCTGTTGATCCGAAAGAAAAGCTCACAACCTTTTGGGGACATGTAAAACAACATACCTCATTTTAGGATGATTTTACAATAAGGAGGAAAAATGTTCAGAAAAATGTGCTGCATCAAGGCAGAATCATTACAAAATAGATCCTTCATGCGATTTATGTCTATGTGTCTTCTCGTCCTCTGTCTCATGTCTGTACAGGTTACCATAGCAGGAGAAATTCTCATACAAACGGGATTCGAGGAGTTTTCTGATGGCAAACCACCAAAAGACTGGGAAGTTAGAGGAGAAGGTTTTGAGGTAACGAAAAATACCGCAAAGACTGATAGACAATCGTTAGCGATCCTGAACGGTGCAAACGATGATTATGCGGGTGTGTTTATAGAAACAGACAATTCAGTTCTTTCGGTCGAATTTTGGGTCTATATTGAGAGTGGTGGAAGGTCTTTCAATTTCAGAATCGGTACTTCCGATAATATTGCCACCAACAATGCAGGCATTTATGTCAACTGGAACGCTGAACAGGTCAGATGTTTTGACGGTGCCGGATGGGTTGTCATGGATGAATTTGAAACTGGTAAATGGAGACATGTCCGGTTTGTTGTTCATGTGGATAAGAGTCAATTCGACTTCTATTCTGGTGAAGAAAGAGACAGGACGTTTACTGATAAAGGTATAAAAGAATTGCCCTTCAGAACACCTCCGGAAGGTCCCGTCATTAAAACAGTAACTTTCCATGTCTATTCAATTGCTGCAGCTGGGTATGTTGATGATTTGTTTATTTCTGAAGGAGATGAACCTGTTAATCTGGCGGTTGATGCGGTCGGGAAACTTAC
>JAJDZB010000088.1:0-21477 GCA_022824835.1 Candidatus Poribacteria bacterium
ATATGAGTATGGCAACGATGTAGACATCAAGCATAGAAAAGCGACCCCATTTGTGAACGAGTGCTGATATACCCCTGTTCAACTTGCCATCATTGAGTTTGTGATAGAAAACGCCTAACTTTAGGATTGGGAACACGACAGAAAAAACAAAGATTATAGACGCAAGTAGAATGTCCAAGACAACACCATTTTTAATCAGTGTCCATACACTGCTCAGGATGGAATAACTGGATGGTCCTGGAGTGATGAACGCCATGATAAAACCTTTGATACCGCCTCCGTTTGCATCAATCCGCATCACAGAGGGAGCATAATACCTAAACCTAAGCACACCACAGCGATATTTACAAGCCATGTGAGTCTTATTTTTTCTTGTGTGGTCATATCCTAATCTTCAGCGAACTACCAATCTAAAGGGTTTTTAGCAAGAAATCAACCTTTTCGATTTTTCACTCTCTGGTTTTCTGGGTTCATAGTGTCCATTTATAGTGAAGTTTGAAAATAATTACACACTTTCGGACCACGGTAGGTGCGGTTTCCCAACCGCACTGGTACAGACTGTATAATTAATTCAAAAATTTACTATAATGTGTTTTCTATTTAGTATTAATGTAGACACAACACTAATAATCATTTTGCTCTTTATAGGATCGGTGCAGGAAATATACTGTAGAGATGCCGAGGGCGATAAGGATTCTTTAAGGAAAATTATTTGTGAGGAAAGGAAATGTATGGGTTATTTAAACAATAGCCTCTGCCCTTGGTTCTGCATGAAACCTTCTGAAATATGATGGACTTTACTTTAACCTATTTCCTAAATTTCAGGAAGCGTCCTCTGATATCTGCCTCAATTTCCTTTTCAAAGACACCTTTGGGATATCGCGGATCGTTAAGTCGGATAACAAGTGTATCCTTGATTTTTCTACCTAAGAAATTAATTGTTTTATTCGGCTTGACATACTTTTCAACAGACTCCCCGGGGAGAAGTGTGCACTCCTGGGAAGTTAAATGTGGAAAGAGGTAAAATCGCTGCTTTTTAAAACGCACTTCAAATATACATAACTCGGTTTCACCAGTATTGGTAATCCTCAAAAGATTACCGTTAGTATGTTGTTTCTGATTTATGATCTCAATCCCCGCTTGCCCTCCGACAATATCTGCTACGAATTGAATTGGTAGAACCATACCGGAGTTTTTATCCTTAAAGTGTAAAATATGTGAAATGCGTCCGGCAACTGTGTGAGCTTGTGGATTGATAATCAACTGATGATGTCCGGTATAATTCTCTGCATGACTATCTGCAACCTTTAAGAAACCCGATTGAGATAGTTCATCAGGTATTTGTACGCTGCACACCACGTCCCCCTCATTATCACTGCGTTTTATTGTAATAGCTGCGTGTTGTGGTGTATCAAATAGATAGATCTTAGGAAGATATAAAGCGGGAGGGTTAGCGATAAGATGAACCATATCATATTTTGCAGTGAAGCGATGCACACGACGGTTCGCTAAATAGCAGTCTGTGACCAGTGAAGCACTAACCTGTTTACGATAGGCATTAGCAGGTCTATCACTCACGACCTGGACCAACGGGGATGTAGTCATAAGTTCAAATTCTGCTTCGTTTTGGATATCCAGTTCACTTTCTGCAAAACGTAAAACAGTGGATGGTTGAATATCTCCTTTCAGTCTTCCTGTTCCAAGAATCTCAAATTCAAGTGGCACGGATTCAGATGTATTCTGTTCCATTTGAGGAAAGACCAACTCATCGTTACGTACAATTGGAACAGGTCCGTTTACTTTACCAAACACATAGATTGGTGATTGAAATTTCCTCTTCGGTTCTTTCTTAGTTTCCAATTGAATCCATCCTAAATTAAGTCCGGGCAGGAGATGTTCTGGTCGGATGGTAGCGGTTATCTCACGCTCTTTGCGGCCAGGTAGAACAAGCGTTTCAGGTTTAATGCGTAGCCAATCCGTAGCAGAACGAAGTGTTAATTCCAATTTCTGTTTAGATCTGTTCCGCAGTTTCACCTTCTGCCTTGTCTTTTCAATCTGTATTCTGGATGCGATACCGTGTGAACAGCAGATTATTTCGTATAAACGCGTAGGATCAAGTCGCATTTCACCATCAATCTCAGCACGATATATGTATGTGCCATCAGAAAGACTCAGCGTTACACCAAACCCATTCTCTCTTTTTTCAAAGAAAAGCGTTCGCGGTGTCCAATCATTGAAACTGCCCATTAGATAACCGAGACGTTCTTCCTCTGTCCGTGGGAATTGAAAATCTACGTCACTAAAAATCATAACGGATTCGCAGAAATTATCTTCTGTGTTAACGTCAATTGGTAAAGGCTTTTCTTGTTCATCAAATGTTTCAACGTGGTGGAAATCAGTTTGTTCTTTCTCTAATGTCAACGTTGTTTCATTGACAATTTTGTACCATGCCCACACTGATATTTTCTCATCTGCTAAATGGAGTTCACCAACGTTCCGTCCCAGCTTCAGTTTTTCAACATTTACAGTAACAGGTAAATCTGTTGTATCATATCCATCAGTTTGGATTTGAGTCGGGGCAACTATCCAGTCCGAATCCGACGTTGAAATTTGTGTTGATGACCTATGTCGGTTAATATTCGTAACTGGAATAGTTTGTTGGAAAGATTGAAGGGTAATCCCTGTTTTTTTTTCTCGTGGAAGGATTACCCCCGGGTTTTTTAAATCTAATGCGTACTGTAGTTCCCTTTTTGATGTAATAATAGATGCGTCAAAAGCTGATTCGTCATTTTGTGTTATTTCAAGATGGGTTGGCGGGTAAAGCGTAAAATCTCCAATGAGTAGAAACTCAGTATACGGTGCTTCTGCCCCTTCACGTTCATCAGCAATAGAGACTTTATGAGTAGTTATCTCACCGAAATTGATATATTCTGGGAGCGTCAAATTGGTAGATTGAGTATCTGAGGGTTGCAAACGTAACAATATCTCACTAAACGTTTTCCGTTTTGAATTGGAAATGACACTTAGTTTAACTACATTTTCCGATGAAGGATTTGGTAGTGTTCTAAGGTTGAGTTTCAGTTCAAGTTCCAATGGTTCTGATGTTGATGTCAGAGTCGCAAGTCTTGATCTCTCTGCCCGTTTTATCCATTTCTCAAATCCGCGGGGTATACGAATTCGTTCAACATGCAACTTCCCTTCACCTGCATTTGATATTTCAACTTTTACAGATTGGTTTGGATTATCAAACGAATCCACATTGATATTCGCATCAGTATAGAGGAAGGGGTCAGTAATCGGTGTAATCTTATATGAAGGTGCAGTTGGATCATGTGCTAAAGGTAGGTATAGTTCGCGATGAACTTTCTTTAGATGTTCAATCATGTGTACATGCCTCAATACGTGTTGAAATATACAAGCTGAGCAGAACTGATATTGTGAAAAGAATGATTCCCCAGCTTGGTTTAATCTGTGCACCTCCCGGGAGGGTTCTAATTGTCAATATGAGTATGGCAACGATGTAGACATCAAGCATAGAAAAGCGACCCCATTTGTGAACGAATGCTGAAATACCCCTGTTCAACTTACCATCATTGAGCTTGTGATAGAAAACGCCTAACTTTAGGATTGGGAACACGACAGAAAAAATAAAGATTATAGACGCAAGTAAAATGTCCAAGACAACACCATTTTTAATCAGTGTCCATACACTGCTCAGGATGGAATAACTTGATGGTCCTGGAGTGATGAACGCCATTATAAAACCTTTGATACCGCCTCCGTTTGCATCAATCCGCATCACAGGGAGCATAATACCTAAACCTAAACACACCACAGCGATATTTACAAGCCAAGTGAGTCTTATTTTCTCTTGTGTGGTCATATCCTAATCGTTGACGAACTACCAATCTAAAGGGCTTTTTGATTCTGTTGTGTCATCATACACTGTGTCATCGTACCTGTCGTCATCATCGTCATCTGCGAACACAAAACGGTAGACCAAATACCCAATTGGCACTCCTAAACCGAGAATAAAAAAGAGTGTAGCTATTATCACACCTATTATGTTATTTGACTCTGGTGTGTTTTTTTCTGTTGGCTCTTCTGAGTCAGGCTTTGGCTCTTCAGGTTTCGGTTCTACAGGTGTCGTTTTGATGGGAGGCTTTTCGGGTGTTAGATCTGGATCTTTTGGTGTAGGTTTAGGTTCAACTGGTGGATGTATTGTTGTTTTGTTTGGTTTCGGTGCGGGTCCAACTTTAGAAGGTGATAAAGGAACAACTGCTTCCACAGTGTTACCAGAAGATACTGGCATTACACCTACTGTCCAGCCAGTACCGGTAGTTTCGCAGTAATAGTATTTTGTGCCATCGTAAGTAACTGAGGTGCCAGAGAAATTCCCACTAACGCCGAGTGCAATGTGTCCTGGCGTAAAAATCAGAGCAGTTTTTTCTCCTAAACCGCGCAGAATAGCAGCCACAAGAATAGTCGTATCTTCGCAATCACCACCACCTTCAATCAGAGTCTCAACAGCGTAACGTCTAAATTCATCAAAACCAGTTGTTACGTCATCAAACGTATAGGGTAGTGATTGCACGAAGCTTAAAACGAAATCAACTCGGTCCTGTTTTGTCCAACTCCTATTTTGTTTGAAGGTGCGTTCAAACTCCCTTGTCAGATTGCTAAGGGTTGTTCTGCCTTCTTCTACTAATTTGGGTATATCATAACGTTCTTTGCCTGAGTAAGAATTATACCGTTCTAAGTCAATTGTCATGAGGACAGTGTAAGGTCTTGTCTTAAAATTCCAAACATACCGCCTACCAATTGTCTGACGTGTCTGAGGGGGACGTTTTTGGGTGATTCCTTCTACTATTTGGACGAAACTTAGGGCATCTTTAGCATTAGCATTTGCACTGATAAGAAGTCCAATGAAAAGTAGGACAATAAGTGGTCTGATGTGCATTGTGCGCTATTCTCCGCGAATGACTATAGGTTTCTGTATGATTTCACCGTCTGCTATCCGTCTGAGACCGGGTAAGAGCACTTCAACAATGGATCCGGATCCACATTCAGTTTTTCGTGAAGCTTGGATTGCATGTATACGTGCATCCGCCTGAGTCTTTCCAATATCTATAGGGACAACTTCAAGACCTACAAGATTTAATAATTCACTTAACTGCTTAGGTAGTTTTCCAGAATTTAAAAATCTTGCAGCACCATTGAATAGTCTATCTTTGATAAATAGCGGAATGAATTGGTTATATTCTTCTAAATTGCCAATTATAGTTCGCTCTTCATATCCGAAAAGTCTACCTTCAAACCATGCAGTGTGATATGAACATTTGTTGAGTATATCAACTAACTCAGTTTCAGTTTTTATATCTGTTTCCAATTCAAGTGAATCTGGTACTGGTGTGGAATCTCCACGAATTGTTTTCAGTTTATCTTTAAGGCATTGTTCACTATATGTTAGTGTGTCAATGAGATCATGATTAGTTTCACTGTGTTGTTCTAATTCGTGTTTCCACTTTCTAATTCTGTTTCCAATTAAGTTTAATATTAGTGTTACGTTCTGACTTGGTGTTGGTTTTTCAATGTTTTCAAAATCAATTGCCTCTCCTTCTTTGTAAGCACGTGCTAATTCTCGATTTTTTTCACAGGTTTCCTGTATAGTTATTTCTGCTTCTTTCTGATAAGCAATTGAAGGTTGATTAGTTATCTGAATTTCTTTAATGGGTAACTTTTGGATCTCGTCAGTAAAATCTTCTACTTCTTCTATCTGTTCAGTTTCGGATATTGGACTGGGGATTTCAGATTGTGGTTGTTCAATCTTTATCTGTTTTTTTGCATCTTCCAACAACTCTTTCAGTTTTGAAACAGAAGCTAATACTCGTTTATCTTTGATATGAAATCCGAATTTATGCCATCTTTCAAAATTAGTTGGTAATTGTACCTTTAGCTGTTGACCCATTTGCAACTGAATTTGTTTCCATGATTCTGAAGAACCTCCCCTATTCATCAAGTAGAGAAAAACAATTGATTCTGTTATCTTTCCGTTATTTTTTAATTGTAAAATCGGATAATTGTTTTCCCATCCAACTGATATAGAAATAGATCCGATCGATGTCACTTCTTGCATTTTCAAGTTCCACCTATTCACTCTCCGCGAATTACAACAGGTTTTTGGATAAATTCTCCACCATCTTTTGACTGCAATCCAGGTAATACCACCTCAGCAATTGTTCCAGATTCAACATTTGCTTGTCGTGAACCTTGTATTTCATGTATACGTGCATCTGCTTTGGTTTTTCCAATCTCAATCGGAACAACTTCAAAACCCACAATATGCAAAAATTCATTTAGTTGTTCAGGGATACTGTCAAACGGGATAAATCTCATAACAGCATTGAATAATCTATCTTTGATAAACATCGGAAGAAACTGATTAAATTCAGTTTCGTCAAAATCCCGTCCCAGTTGTAAACCGATAAGCATACCCTCATAACGCGATACATGAGTATTACACTTTCCTTGAATTTCGTTAACTGTCATATCTATGTCTAACTCAGGAGCTGTCGGCAAAGGCAGTGCCGGTCCACGGATGTCTTTTAGTTTATCTTTAATAGCTTGATATGCATATCCCAACGATTGAATAAGATTTGAATCCGCTGTGTTTGATTGTTTTAATTTACTTTCCCATTCCTCTATTAGTAGTGCTATCGAATTTAAAATCAGCACTGCTTTTTGACTTGGCGTTGGGTTTTCTATGCTAATCATGTCAATCGGTTCACCGCTTTCAAAAGCAAGTGCTAATGATTCAACTTTTGTCTGTGCTTCTTGGATAATCTCCTCTAATTGAGGTTGATCGTAAACTTGCGGTTGTTGACCATCGGATCTGTCTGGAACACTGTCTGAACCAATATTCACTAATGTTAGTTCAAGACCGTCTAAGCGACTTTCCACTTTAGATAAGGTGCTTTGTAAATTTGCCTGTTCATTAAGAAATGTAGTATGGTTAGACATCATACTCTCTAATTTCTCGGTGTTTTCTTTCCCTTGTTGACGAATCAGTTTTAATTGTCCATCCCAACGTTGATTGTTTTCCTGTGATCTATCTTTCCACTGTCGTTGGCTATTTTCGAATCTGAATTGCAGCTGACGGATTTCCTGTTTACTGAAAAAAAATAGAACCCCGATTATTAGAAAAATGATTAAACCAAATATCATAAGAATAGTTTGAAACGGATTGTCTACCTTCTCCTCTAAAATTGACTGTTTGCCTTCCAGGTTCACAAATCTATCGTTAATTCTCTTGTTCAATGATTCTAAAGGGTTTGGTTCATCCAGGGGTTCTTGTTCAGCAGTGGTATCTTCACCGTTTGTTTGTTTAGGCGTAGTATCTTCACCGTTTATTTGATTAGGAATAGTATCTTCATCGTTTGTTTGATTAGGAGACTCCTGTGAATATAAAAACGAAGTGATTCCCAAAAGTATCAGGGCTAATAACAGAGCATATTTGAAGTGATGTGTTTTCATTTTTCCCTCATGAATAACTACATGAATTGCGTGTCTATACACATGTTTTTATTAAAATCTTAATCCATCAAAATTGGGATAGTAAATTCAATTGATCTCTTTTCCTTTTGATTCGGTAAAATTGCTGTGAATGTCCCATGCATATCATCACTCAAGGTCACACTGAGTATAAATTCAAACGGACTGCGTGATGTATAAACCCTATCCGATAACGGGTCAATTTCAAGTGTGACAAGACGGTGGACATCACTGTTTTCTGTCATGGATAAACCGCAGTAGAGATGAACATCCAGTTTTTCAGGTGAGCCTGTGAAGCGAAATGCTTTTTTTCGATGATACGGAGGCACCCAAGTTTTTGGAATAAGTTCCACCATGTTTCCATCAGGCAATCTAACACCGAAGCAGTAATTATAGACAAAATGAAGCGGTTTTTCATCATTATTTTCTTCAGATTGCCGAACAAATTCCGCTGCCCCAAAAAGTGCCGCGGCTTCCTGTGTTTCAAGAAATGTTGCACTGCAACGGTCACGCAACAGTCGAATAATAGTTTCGGTAGTATCGTCAATTCTGCCAGAAAAACTGACAGCAATAGGAAGATCATCCCCAACCTCTTGCAGTGCTTTTTGTACACCTGAAACCTTTTTGCCTATATCCATGAAGTAGTCAGTAAACCGCAACATATTGGTTAACTCAACAACAAATCTACCTTCTGATTGACTACAAAATGTATGATAGACAACAAAATCATTACGAGCAAAATCTATCATCAACAGATGGCATTTGTTTGCCTCGATGAGTGCATCCTCCAATGTCTTCTGATAATATGCAGCAAGACACAGAATCTGGCTAAGCATACCGCGGAGCATCACATTTGAAGATTTGAGAAATGCAATTTGTGCTTCACTGTTTACACGCTTGAGTGCATTCCTAAGTTGTTGGCGATGTATATGTGTCCACTGGGATGGTGTGATAACATATACCAACATCCTATCAATGAAATATCCTTGTTTGGGTAACTGACGTTGAAAAATCTCCTCAAAAAATGCGTCAAATAAGTATCCTAAAGTTTCTTCATCTGTGATTTCCTTGAATTTCACATCTAAATCTGGAAACCGCACTTCTGTGGGGTTGTTTGAGTTGAGACGTTTGAATTCAGCACCGAAACAAACTCTCAATGTGTTATCAACTTCCAGTTGAAATCCCACTTCCCACGGCAACCTAAGATTGATGTCTTGTACTTGGTTATCACCTAAAACGGTTATCTGAATTTCTAGTGCTGAAAGGTTTATGATGCATACGTTTTTTGACATCGGTGTTCAGTCCTATCTTCAGATTTCATTTACGAATTCTGGTGTTTTCTTAATAACTGTGAATATATCTTCCTCACCACCTACAAGTGCGATTACTTTGATCTCACCACTATCTTCAACCGACATTTTCAGTTTTGCTTTTCCTAATATTTCTCTCGGTATATTTTCAGATGGACTTAGTGTGTAATCGTCAATGTGGGAAAGTTTACCATTTTGTCCAAACCGTTCACGGACATCAATATTGGTCTCTCCCGGGCGTAGCGGCATTTCCATGCTACCGAAACTCTCATCGGGTATAAGTCGTCCTTTGGGAATAATTTCTTCAAAAACCTGTTGAATGCCATCAAATTGCATGATGCCGATGCTGGCATGTGTCTTCCTAAAGTTTTTAATATCAAACCAAACTTTACTCGGCATTGAATAAGTCATACCGTATTGCGCTGCACCTATTGCCACACATTCTTTTGGGGATTCACTGAGGTGGATATCTATGTTTGTATTATGTTTTGTTTGGAAGTGGTCTGCCATCATCTTTTTGACTATTGGCATTCTTGATGACTGACCTGCAAGTATCACGATCTCAGGCAGGTATCCATCATTATCACTAATCATAGTATCAATTTCAACAAAGGTTTGGCGCAATTCATCAACTACAAGAGAATTTAATTTTTCTTTTGAAATACTTATATTTATTTTACCATTTGTGAGACTATCAAGTGTTTGGACATCACCTCCAACAAGAACGTTCAAAGGAAAATTACGATTTGCTTCAATTTGATCGCTTAGTTCTTTTTTCAATGCTTCCGCATTATTATACAAAAAGGGTGTGTTAAGTAGCGTTGCTTTATCCTTTTTCTGATCTCCTGAAGGTTGCCATATTTTTCTTGGACTCAGGTATGGGATGTCATAACGAAGGTTTAGATTTACATTTTGAATTCGTTCTCTGAATTCATCTAACACAAGATCAACAATTGCTTGTGTTACATCGTCACCACCATAACTCGGATTCCCACCATGCGCAAGGGGTTCAATTGCGATTAATTTACTATCGGACGTTACGTTTGATAGGACGATATCTATAGTACCTCCGCCAAAATCATAAACCAATAATCTATAATCACCTTGTTTCTTTTGTCGAGAGATAGCTCCGAGCGAAGCCGCGGATGCCTCATCAATCAGTTTAATATCGGTGATTTCTAATTTTTCGGTGATTTCTAATTTTTTAAATGCTTGTTTTATGGCTGTCTGTTGTTTTCTATCAAACATTGTCGGATACGTAATCACAAATTTTTTGATTTTTGATTTTGTTGAAATCGTATCAAGATGTTTTTCAGCATGTTTAATAATATGTTTGAGAATATCTGCTACTACATCGCTTGGTTGTAATTTCAGACTGTTAGGAAATTGGCGATTCCAGTTAAATCCTAACCATCTTTTTACCGAACTGATGTAGTAAGGTCCATCAATTTCACTGGTTCGATCAGTCTCAGCACCATAACCAACTTTGTATATATCACCATTTTTAGGTTGGCTGTGATAGATAATTGAGGAAGGCATGATATACAAGGGATTTGCCCCGCTTTCTAGTTGGATAAGTTCTGGCACTCCCTCAGTCCCAATATAAGCACAACATGAATTCGTCGTCCCAAAATCTATGGCAAGATAATGCGGATATTCTTCCAACTCATTAACTCGGACGTTCAAGATACCTTCATACTGTGGGTTTTCCACGCAATTGGAATTGATAGTAAAGTTGATTTGGTGATCTCCAGGTTCAAGACTATCCGCAGATATTAGCATGTCAATATTATAGTGTCCTCCGCTTTCAATGTTTATTGGATATTCAATATTTGACAACTGAAGAAGGTTGGAAGGATCATTGAATTCAATATTTTGAATTATCAACGGTTGTTCACCTGTGTTCTGATACGTAATCGTATGCGTTTTCTCACGTTCCTGTGTCATCTCCAGATGCGTTGATGACAGCTGCAGTTTTGGCGGATCTGGAACTATTTCTCTCTGGAGCATAATTCGTTTTTCAATCGGTTGGGAACAGTCTTGGAGTTCAAAATTTAGTTTTACCTCATTTGGTTCATCGGTGAGTCGATTGCAATCAACCTTCAACAAGACTTTTCTGATTGCACCGTTCTTTTGATGTAGTTGTTGGGAATAACCAACACGAACAACAGGATCTCCTGTGGCTTTAATATCATTGATATAAAATTGACTCTGCAGTACTTCAAGGTGGAGTTCTTCTGGCACCGTTTCTGTACCCTTCCGATAACGAACAACTACAAGATCTGGAGTTATCTTAAAATCGGGACGCGGTAACGCCTCAAGACATAGTAATTTTTCGCTTTCACTTTTCGGTGGAGCATTCTGTGCGCGCACAGTAATGGTTTCAGGATTTTGTGCTAATTTTGCTGGATCCACCCGAATCTCTACTGGATGGCTTTTACCCGCCTCGACTTTAAAAGGCTCATCATTTGCATCTGTAAATTGGATGGTGTTTTCACGGGTTGTCCGAATCGGATGGAACGAAATTGGGTAGGCACCGGTGTTTTCAACAAGAATAGTTAATTGTCGTATATTTCCACCGTCGTCTGCGTAAATCCACGGTTCTTCCTTCCATTTCACAGAAAAGTCAAAGACTTTACACCCGCAAAAACCGCAATATTTTTCGTGCAAATGGATCACCCATCCGACATTGCATTTTGAGCAGACTTTCCCTACCATTGCCATCTACCCCTTTTTAGGTGGGTTATCACGCCGCAATACCTCTTTGACATTCACATCGGCAACATTGAATGGTTTGGCAGGTTGTGAGAGTTTTTTCTGTGTATCTGTATCGGGTTTTGGTTCTTGTTTGGAAGCATGTTCTTCCTCTTTGATCGTAGGTTCTGCATCAGGTGTTGCCTCAGACCATTCATATTCATCTTCGGTTGCGTTTGGTGTGCCGTGTTCTGATGAAGTGTCTTGTGGCGTTTCCTGATTCTGTGCAGTATCAGCCTGCATGAAATCTCCCGCATCTACCTCACTTTCTTCGGTTGCGTCATTGTCATAAGAACCTGAGTCTTCTGTTGGGTTTTCAGTATTTTCGTCGCCAACTTCTTGGGGTGGTGGAGTTGAAGTGTCTTCTGACTCAGTTTGTAATGTTTGGAGTGGTGGCTGTGAAAAATGTGCGTCTAGTCCTGAGTCAATATCTACAGTCTCCGAAACATTTCTCCCCGAATACACTTCATCCAAAAACCGGTTGTAATAATCACTCAAGTTATTACGCGTAGGTAAATCTTCTACCTCATGGAGCAACGGCGCTATTATTTCTTTTGCAATTTCTTCACGAACAAATAATGAAAATTCTGTTTGAACATCCAGAATAAATTTATCGTAAGATTCAGCGTTTTCCATTCGAGACAGTCTTTTAATTCCATCAGGATCATCATATAATCCAAGTGTTTGAAGCGATCCATCAACGTAATACTCAAAAACGTATCTTCCATAATCAAGACTGAACACACCAGCAAATGCATTGTTGTTGATTCGCTTACAGATTTCTGGCACAAGACGTGACAATACGTTACACCAACGAGTGAGTCTATTGGTTTTGCTTCCGAGTTCAAGGTTATAGAAATCAGGGTTTTGATGGGTCAGATGTCCATAATCTCCTGGTGACTTGTCATAATGCTGTTTAAGTGCTTGGAAAACATCTAAATCATCAATCGTAAAACCGAAATCTTCTTGATAGAAAAAAAGCAGGTGATCAACAGATGAATCACCATAGTTTGTAAATGTGAGTTTCCCCATTAGATCAGGCAGAACATTCCCTGTTGGATCATGTCCAAAAATAATCTTAGGGATATTTGCTAATAAAGGTTTATATATAGATAGAAACGTTTGATATGGATTTGAACGTAGAGCGAGATTTGGAATTTCAGGACTACCGGATGCTAAATGCTTTTCCACCTCTTTCACAACATCATGGCTCCGAATTTGACTCAAGGCTAAACGTCTAAAGTTTTCTGTCATCTGATTAACGATGTCATCCTGATCTTTCTCTAAAAATGATGCCATCGTTCCTCCGTTTCGTAATGAACTCACTTTAGCTGATTTCAAAATGAGGCGACTGAGGTTTTCTGCATCTGTATCAATCTTATTGTCTTCGTTGTTTGTTACAATCATAACACACTCGGCTCTACGTGGATCAATAGACTCATCATAATCGTTTTTGAACCTCTGGACACATTCTCTCAGATTATCTGCGATCTGGTCTAAACGTTGTTTTATGGTTCGATGCGGGTTAGGTCCATCTGCATCCCTTGGTGTGACACCAAAGCCGAGTTCTTCTCGAATTTCATGTAATATTGAACGTAGAAAGTAATTCCTAAGTGATATGTAAATACTTGTTGAACTTTCAGAGACTAACTCACTATATCTATCTATCAATGCTTGTCTATGGACTTTAACTGATTGATCGTGCAAACCGATGAGTTTTGTCCACCGATTGTTTTCTGCTTGAGATAATGTATCAAAATCAAGTTGGTTAAGATCTAAAGAAGGTGGTAAGGTTGGACATTCTTCCATCGTTTTTTCAATTTCTTTGTCAAGATTCTCAAAAAATACCTGGATGTCGCCTATTCCGTATGTACCATCAAATTCTAATTTATCTATCTGTGTGTTAAATGCATTTTCAACATCATTAAGGAATTCTCTCTTACATGTGGGTGTTTGCATTTCCATTAATTTAAAATACTCACCCCCACCCTCAAATTTTTCTTTGAAGGTTTCTTTATCAGGGTAATTTTGCATTAGACTTTTCAAATCAGCAGTAGGTGCTGATTGGAATTTTGAAGATGCGGATCCAAGTAATTTGTCTATCTGTCCCTTAAGAGGTTGTAATCCTTTGGGATTTGCTAAAGTTGTAATGCATTTACCCAATATCTCCTGCCAACTTTTTTTAACATCATTGACTATATTGATTTCAGGACTATTTGCTCCAATCCATTTTTCACATAGTCTTTGGTTAACCAAGGCAGCTGATGCACTCGCAATTCGAAATTTTGGATACCATACGGCAGTTAAGCCTAAGCTGGCTAAGGATCTTGACATAACAGTATTCCTATTATTCTTTCCGACTTTTAAACTTCCATAACCAGGTAGTGCTTTACCATCTATACCGATAGCTTTTTTGAGTCCGAAGGTGTCCCCAGCAGTCTCAGCAAAAAGGTGTAACGCAACCATCAGATTCAAACCATCCTCATCAAAATTGCCATTTTGGTCAACGAATTTATAATTTGGATCTACACTACTACGAGAAACAAGCTTAATATCATCATACGGGTTTTTATATGGATCTTTTGCTTTAAGATTGTCAGGAAAGATTACATCATAATGTGTCTTAGGATGATTATAGTAATTCAACTCCCAAAGACCACCGTAGCAATTCGCAGCATGGACAGCAATTCTATCTGTGGCATTTGCAGCTATATCCCGATCATGCATGGTAAAAATGCCATGAACTTCATTACCATCTTTTCCAGCAATCAGGTTTCTACAAAAATAAGCCATATCAATCAGCATGCCGCTGCAAGTTCCTCCACAAAGCGATCCAACAAGATAAATATGGATATTACCACCTACAGTGGCATTATTAAGTGGTAATCCCTTGGCTTGACAATGCTGTCCCAGAATGCGATTTGCATCCTTAGTTGTAGCAGGAGCAATAATAGCAGCGTGAGCTTTTAAAACAGTGTCTCGCATCTCATTCCAATTTTCCCATAAACACATTCTCCCTGCCATTCGGATATTGGCTGCTCCTGCTTTAAAGTTTAGAGCAAAGTTTAAAAGATCCGGATTGAGCCAGTCTGCCCACTGTGGTCTGTAATTAGGTTTGTCATTAATGTCTAATCTAAGTTTAATAGAGTCAAAATTATCTACTGTTGCACTAACAAGACTGATTTGCTCATAGTCTTTCATCTGATTGGTGTTTTCTACTTCCATAGCACCATCCGTTTCAATGGCAATGTAGCGAAAAATTGGTAATCCTGCGTGCCCATATTCTTCTGACATAAGTTCGCGAAGTCTTTTCAAGATATTGGTTCCTGTTGTTCCAAGTCCAATAAATAATGTCGGTCGAATCATGCGGTCCTCCTATAGAAAATAATCACTTTTTTATTCTTTGTGATGGGATTGCAAATAACAAACATGCGTCTATAATTACTATCAAGACATAGAATAGTAAATAGAATATGGTATGCCACCATTCAGAAACCCGTGGAATAGCGCGAAAGCATATCCAGACAGCAAGACCCGTCCCAAAAAGTAAATGTATGACAATCGCAATACGCCAAGCGCGCGTTGTCGCGCGTTCAATTCCGATTTCAATCATGAATAATCGGGCAAGTCCAAATGCTACTAACCATACAATTCCATACCCAGCAAGATAGATATAAACTGGCAATACCAAAGGATCTATGAAAAAATCAGCAAGAACTTGCATCATGTCCCCTTCAAATTTATATTTTTCGTGTATATTCTTGTTAGATCAATTTCCAATTCTTTATGAACACTATAGCATAAACAGAAATAAATTTCAACGTTACATTTTGTTATTTCATCTTTTCAGGGGGTTTACATGTTCTGTCGAACCTTGAAAAGATTTGTCATCTGGTTTAGTGTCGGATCTATTATCCTTTGTATCATATCGGACTCGGATCTCAATGCTGTCTTCATCTTGTGTCAATGTTAATGTGTCAGGTGGATTTATCACCTTTCCTTCTGTGTCGTCAATGGACTTATAATGACGAATTCGTCCTTTCTCTTTTGACCATGGCAAAGGAGAATGTTTCTCACAACGTAAGAAATCAGGACACCCTACATCAAAATGCAATTCATGTGCGTCGTTCTTATTAAACGCTAAAGAATTCTTGTCTGTGAGTTCGTATGATCCACCGTCGTTTGATATTAGTCCATCTATATCGTTCTCTAAAGTTAACTTAATTTGATGTTTTACTGATTTAGGTTTTGCTTTTTTTATAGTCGCACTAATGAAAAGAAAGAGAATTACAACTACAACCGGTACAAGAATTACCCATATCACCCACATTGGGAAACCAGTGCCGCCTCCTGTAAGTTCATAAGGCATGTCTATTGTTGTGTTGAGCGTTTCATTTTCATATTTATAGTCAATTTCAAGTACTACCTTGTTTCCATACCAGTCTAAACGTCCCTGTTTCGGTACTTCTAAGCTAAACGGTTCTCCTAACCGTTCTATAACTTTCGGCACAGTAACGTCGCAGAGTTTGCGATTATCTTTATATTGAACCTGACAACGGATTTGTTCAATCTGGAATGAATCTACATTTGGACTTTCTGTTTGAATCGTCAAAGATTCTCTATATTTATCGTCAGCAAACTGGAGTTCCAACATTTTCGCAGGACTATCAGAATCGGTAAGATTGGCAACATAGATGCTTTTAATAACCGCAGTATAGTTCATTAAGGGCGCAGAAAAAACTTTATCTTCTTCGTTGAAACTATATACAACTACAAGCTTGATCTTATTGTCCGATGCAGCGATTTCACGATTTTCAGGAAGCAGCAGACGGAATTCATAGGGTGGTGGACGTCCATGAAGCTCAACAGGATCAACGTTGAGAATGTCTGATGTATTATCTTCATTCATGATTTGAAGCGGTCTGTTGTTTTTGTCAACTATCTCTACATTGACGCTATTGAGTTTAAACTTGGATTCTTCGGAGTTTTCCGTATTAATTAATAGCGTTTCACTAAAAAACTTTCCTTCGTCATTTCTTGATAGTTGAATTTTCTGTACCGATTCTTTCGGTTTCGTTGGTGTTGCAATGAAAATTGCATCAATATTGCCCCGTTTTTGGAGTCGTCTCACTTCAATTCGGACATGGTTATTGACAAAGATACCAAAAATCATTGGGTCATAAAGCTCATCTTCAATTTCCGCTTGTCGTTTTAATACATTAGCGATTCCTGGATCACTTTTACCGCTGTTATCAATGTCACCATCGGTTACAAAAACCCAATAGGTCTCATCATCAGTTTCTCTATATAGATCGTCATACACTTCTACCTCTGCGCGTAGTAAATAGGATACCATTCCGTAAAAGGATCTCTTGAGAGTCATCGGATTTGGTAGTTCCTGCTGAAAGTGGTTTTTACTAACCTGTTCTCTGTTTATTTTAATGTCACCCTTCTTTGCATATTCAACGTAAGTAAGAATATCTCCGCTTTGGTATAACGGTTTACCAACTAACGCAGCATCACATTCCTTGATATATGTATCGTTTGCTTTGTCACGCAATTGTTGTGAAGTGTTTGTGAACAATAGATTTGTCAAGTATTCATTGACACGTCTCATGTCTTTGGATTCCATATAGACGTTTGTTTGTCCGCCGATTTGTAGACTCACCATACTACCAGATACATCATAAATCACAATGATGTGTTTGGCAGCTGCTATTATCGGTGTGAACAAGAAATAGATAAATATTATGGTAATAAAAAGCGTGTTTCGTGTCATTATTTTGAAATGGTTCATAAGCAATCTCCTAATGTTCATAATCTCGACAAATAAGCCTATCTTTACACAGAACAAATAGTTTATCTCCATACTGAATAGGGCTTGCAATGGGGGACGGTACTTTTTGCCATCCCATCGCTAACGTTTGATGTTGGTCGGTAATATTTTGTCCAAGTGCCAAAATAGTCAATCCATAAGAATGAGCAGAATAAATCCGATTGTTTACCACAATCGATTGATGCGGTACAAAAAGATATTGATTACCATTTTTTGGTACGTTTTTATTTCGCAAAGGAACACCTCTATCGGTATCATAAGTATAGACAACTTGGCCTGATATATCAGATAAAAACAACTGCTTTCCATCCGTAAGCAGCGGATTTGTAAAAACGGATAAACGATGCTCAATATTGTGTACTCGCACATGATCCAAATCCATAGCTTTCGTTAATTTTCCGGAATTTGGGTCAAAACGTTCAAGGCTCCGATGACCACTATTTCTTATCGTTTCAAAATAGACCATATCATCGACAGATACAGGGGCTGAGAACGACCTATTTTCGTCAAACAGATCTCGTTTCTTAAACGGACTTGTACCTATATTGAGAGAAAAAATACCACCCCGTTTTGATGTGAAAACCATATATTGACCACAAAGCGTTGAAGACGTCGGTTCGCTTTTCTCATCAAAGAAATCATGACCGATAATTAACCCGTTATGCTTAGCAAGGTCGAAAAGCAGCATACCCCGTTTCACGCCAACAACCATAGCCTCTTTCCCATTTACCTTACATTTCAGCGGTGCACATCCAGGCAAAGGTTTAATCTGTGATGCATCTACACCATTTATATTGTTGATAAAGTTTGTTCTACCATCAATAACTGATGTCTTTTGAATTCCACCCGACACAACCGTATACAGATGAAGTCCATGATAAATTGGTGTTGAGCCATAAGTCAATTTGTCACTAAACGGAATACTCCATTTCAAGTTAAGGTTTCTTTGTTCCGAGTCGTATGCAATACTGTATACATCCAACTTTTTTTCACGAGGATTCGGCACAACAATGAGCCCATCAATAGCCAATAATCCGGGCAAGTTATCCCCAGTCTGTATTTCTGGTATATTCGCAACCCATGTTCCGAACCCACTGCGATTCAGCGAATCGTCAGATGATTTATCTGGTAGTGTTGCTGTGCGTTGCGGATTACCCGATGCCATATCCCATTGTGCAGGTTTTTTCAGTTCTTGACGACATTCCGTGCAGTAACGCGCAAAAGCGCGGTTCCAATGTCCTTCAGCACACCGAAAAGCAAATTGAGAGCACTGCTTGCAAAAAGTAAGAGTAACGTCTGCATCTGTTAAAAATAAACTGCACTTCGCAATGTCATTTTTGTAAGGACATACCTTCACTGTATTTCTCCTGTCTCCGAATAAACTAAAACAATTTCAATCCTGCGGTTTTTAGCGCGTTTTGATGCGGTATCATTCGCCTTTTCAATATCTGAACTATCACCTGCAGCAGGACGAAATTCTGCATAACCCGTTGCTTTTAGGGTTCTCGGATCAATTCCAATCCGATCAACGAAGAGCCGCAAAACGGCAATTGCTCTGTCTGACGACAATTCCCAGTTTGACCGGTCAGGGGATATGATAGGAACATTGTCTGTATGCCCCTCAATTTGAATACTTTGATATAATACTTGCCCATTCTCGTCTGTTTTATTGTCTTGTAGTAATTTACCAACAGCAATGAGTGTATACCTTCCAAGTGGTTTCAGTATCGCTTCATCTGTGTTAAAGAGTATTCGGTCACTAAACATGAAACGCTGTAAGTTACCGTCCCTTTCAATTGTGATAATACCTTGTTTTATTTCACTCGCAAACCTTTCTGTAAATGCCTCTTCCACCGTGTCTTGTTTTTTCTCCATTTGCATTTTCAAGAATAATTTGCTGTTAGAGACGAATTGAATGAATATAAAAAACAGAAAGATAAGGAGCATCGCGATGGATACATCTGTAAAAGCGGGCCATACGTTAAAAACTGAATCCTGTCGCATTTTAAGATCCATTTATATCTCCTATCTGCGAAAAACTCTAAACCAACGACGAACTTCTGTTCCCCAACGATACAAACCGGGTTTGCTCATTGTATTGTTCAGAGTGTCCATCTTCTCTCCGAGTGCAGTAAAATTCTTCTGGAGTTCTCCTATCATTTGCTCCGTGCGTTGCTGATCATCCGATTCTGTTTTTGAAAAGGTCTTTTGAAGTTGTTTTACGCTGTTATCTAATGTTTGCATGATTTCATTTTGTTCGTTAACCAACTCGCGTTGTCCTTCAAGATGTCCACCGATTTGCTCAAAAACTTTATTTTGTGTCACAAGTGCATCCTGAATCTGAAGTTCACCTATCAATTGTGATAGTCTGTTAGCAATTAGCTGCTGATTTTGTTCTAAATCGGATCTGATTCGTTCAAAAACTATATTTTGATTTTCAAGTGCGGATCGTAACTGTAATTCATTAGCAACTGCCCGTAAATTATTTCCTGTTTCACGGAGTCCTTCCACCATAACTTGTTGATTTTCCACGATGGGTTGAAGTAGCGATTGAAGTTGAGTCTTAAGTGTATTTGCAAGTGTATCAGATAGGTTGTTGGCAAATTCGTCAACAAATTTTGATTGTGATTCCTGAGCCTTATCAATTGCGGCTTTTAATCCCGCGCTTTCTTGTCTGAACTCTGATACGACATTTTCTAAACCAGCAAGCACTTCTGACTGATATTCTGATACTTGAGACATAGACCGCTCTGTAAAAAGTTCAAAGTCATTTACAATAGACTTCAAATCTGATTGATATTCGGTAACTTGAGATACTGACCGGTCTGTCAATCCTTTAAAATCGTTTGCTATCGTCTCTATTGTGGATTGAAACTCTGAAATCTTATTCATAAACTGCTTTGTAGTTTTATCAGATTCTTCCACCGTAGATTTAATCAGCACTTGGTATTCATTTATTCCTCCTAAACTCTCACGAAGTTCTGCGGGAATTTCACTCAATTCTTGTGTAATCACAAATTGTTGTTCAAGATATGCATCCCAGGACTTTTCAGTTAATTGTTGTATAGACTCTTGCATCTTTGAGACATTGGTTTCCGTTGCCAATTTAAACTCGTCCACAGTCACCTTAAGTCCATCCATTGAGGATACAATTACTGTTTCTGGTGTTTGTGTGAAGTGGGGGATTATTTCTGTTGATACAGTTTTTTCAAACTGCGTGAGAAAAACGGAGTTTGCAAGGTTAAATAACCACCCACAGAATCCCAGGCCGAACGATGCCAGCAATCCTGCTAAGGTCGTTTTAAATGCGGTGCCCATGCCTTTTAGCGTTTCTCGTAGTGCTTCAGAGATTTTAGGGAGTTGGTCAAGGTCGTCAATGTTATCTAAAATCGGCTGGATTTCAACCACTACTTTTGTTAGTCCCCATAGAGTCCCGACTAAACCGAGTATAATAAGGATACCGAGGATATAGCGCGAAAGTCCTGCTTTTCTGCTGATTGCACCTGCATGGATATCCCCAAGCACATCCTGGTCTATTTCTCCACCATTCTGCTTTATATTGACTAAATTTTGGATTCTACGGTGAATACTGCTAAAACCGACAATTTTTTGAAAGAGTATCGATTGACTAAATCTATTGAGGAAATCTGTAGAAACATCACTGAAGCCGTGATTTTTGATATGTTTCCTTACAAAAAAAAGACAAACACTTTCATATATTACCCGCAGGAGATGCCAACCATAGTTTGCAACGCCGATCCAGAAGAATATCTGAATTAAGTTAACAATGGTTTTGCCAATTGGGTCTTCAAGACTGAAAGCTAGGTTTAATAACTCATTCAATTATATAAATCACCGCCCATTATTTGATTCTATGTTATAATAATAATGATAAATGAATAATTAAGATTTGTCAAGTTATTTTAGACATTTTTTTGGAGATATTGATCTGTATTTTCTGTCGTCTTAGTCCCGTATGAGGGCGATGTTAGATGAATCGGGTAGAAGAAAGAAGCACAATCAAGG
>JAJDZB010000008.1:0-37278 GCA_022824835.1 Candidatus Poribacteria bacterium
CATACGAGTTCGGTCTATAGCGTAGCGTTCAGTCCGGATGGGCAGACGCTGGCAAGTGGAAGTTCGGACACTACTATCCGTTTATGGGATGCAATGACAGGAGAACACAAGAAGACACTCACAGGGCATACGTATTGGGTCAATAGTGTAGCATTCAGTCCGGATGGGCAGACTCTCGCAAGTGGGAGTTGGGACAACACTATCCGTTTATGGGATGCTGTGACGGGGAAACACAAGAAAACACTCACAAGGCATACGAGTTCGGTCTATAGCGTAGCGTTCAGTCCGGATGGGCAGACGCTGGCGAGTGGAAGTTGGGACAAAACCATCCGTTTACGGGATGTAGAGACAGGGGAACACAAGAAAACACTCACAGGACATACGAGTTCGGTCTATAGCGTAGCGTTCAGTCCGGATGGGCAGACGCTGGCAAGTGGAAGTACGGACACTACTATCCGTTTATGGGATGCAATGACAGGAGAACACAAGAAGACACTCACAGGGCATACATGGGAAGTCCGAAGCGTAACATTCAGTCCGGATGGGCAGACGCTGGCAAGTGGGAGTCGGGACACCACTATCCGTCTATGGGATGTGGAGACAGGTAAACACAAGAAAACGCTTGAAGCGAAGTGGATCGAAAGCGTAGCGTTCAGTCCGGATGGGCAGACGCTTGCGAGTGGAAGTACGGACACCTCTATCCGTTTATGGGATGCTTTGACAGGGGAACACAAGAAAACACTCACAGGGCATACGAGTTCGGTCTATAGCGTAGCGTTCAGTCCGGATGGGCAGACGCTGGCAAGTGGGAGTGAGGACGGCACAGTGCTGTTGTGGAAAATCCAGTCAGATGGTTCCCTCCCCGTTGAACCCGAAGGCAAGCACTTGACAAAGTGGGGTTTTATTAAATCTACAAAAGTTTTTCAAAACTACCCAAACCCGTTTAACCCCGAAACCTGGATACCTTATCAACTCGCGAATCCCGCAAACGTCACGCTCTCTATTTACGCAGCAGACGGAAAGGTTGTCAGAACACTAAAACTTGGGAATATGCCAGCAGGAAGGTATCAGAACCGCAGTCGCGCTGCCCATTGGGATGGGAAAAACGCGGTCGGTGAACCTGTGGCAAGTGGTCTGTATTTCTATACCCTCACCGCAGGCGATTTTACAGCAACACGCAAAATGTTGATAAGGAAATAGACGTAAGGGATTGCATAATGTCGGCTTGACAGAGAACCTTAATACTGCTAAATTTGTACCGACCTGCGGGAGATGCCAACCCCCCGCACTTACAACATGACAAAGGAGATATTGGAATGGAATTACGTTTTTGCGAATCAAAAATACGATACTGGGCTGAGCGATACCCCAACCCCGTAAGTAAACTTGAAAACGAATTGACAGATAAAACGCTGGTCAATAAGGTGCAACAACAAAAGTATCTTGACAAAAACTTATTGAACAAGGCCGCAAAGTGGAAATCACAAAGACGCGCTGCACTCATCGAGAATAACAGTGAAAGCGATGTCAGGATAATTACGGGTTATGCATTGCAAAGTCCAAGCGAACGCATCAGATGGGGAGTGCTCAGCTGTCTTGATGGTGTTAGAGTGCCAACAGCTTCTGTAGTGCTGCATCTCTTTCACGAAGAACCTTATCCAATTATAGATGTTCGCGCATTGTGGACTATCCAAGTAGAAAAATACAATGATAGATTCCCATTCTGGCAGAAGTATGTATCTTTTTGTCGGGAACTTGCCAAAAGAAACAACGTTGATATGCGAACATTAGATAGAGCCCTCTGGCAGTATTCAAGGGAAAACCAATATTGAATGCAATCTATCTCAATGTGCTCGGTAATGAACTCTGACACTTTTTCGCTACCCGTGAGGTGTGTAAACTTTTTGTCACTTAAGAAAGGGGATCGCTGAACTCTTGCTCCAGCGGAGCAATATGTCTATAGAAAAAGGATTGTCAACGGGCTGCACTCCAGCGGAGTGCTATGTCTATAGAAAATAAAACGGATAATATTAGTTTTCCCAAGCCTAGTAAGTGCGGTTTCCTAATCAATGCAGAATACCAAACGCGTATTCTGCCATATCTGTCAATTTAGTGATTCCCAAGACCCATGCCTGTAGCACATTCATCCTTGATTGTGCTTCTTTCAACCCCTTCCGTGTCCTCCGCGCTTTCCGCGATTCAAACAGATTGTAAAACATTCTTCCATCTTTCCACCCATACCCTCTTCCACTCTTCCACCCTTCCATCCTTCCATCCCTTTTCCCCTTCCGCGTAATCCGCGATTCAGACAAAAACGGTGACAATTACTTCACACACCCCTATCCGTATGTCGTCTTGACATAAAACCGCAATACTGCTATATTAAGAAACAGAAAAAACAGAACGGAAGAGTGATAAAATATCGTAACAACGATACATATAACATCCCAACAAAATGAAAAGGAAATATCAATGAAGAATGATTTTTCGGATTATGACACTGCTATTCGGCTCAACCCTGATGATGCCAATGCATATTTCAATCGAGGAATGGCGAAGTCTGAATTAGGACAATACGCTGATGCGATTTCGGATTATGACAATGCTATTCGGCTCAATCCTGATGATGCCTCGGCATACATCAATCGGGGATTTGCAAAGATTCAGTTAGGACAGCACGCTGCTGCGATTGCGGATTATGACATCGTTATTCGGCTCAATCCTGATGATCCCGATGCATATATCAATCGGGGATTTGCGAAGATTCAGTTAGAACAATACGCTGATGCGATTGCGGATTTTGAAATCGCCATTCGGCTCAATCCTGATGATGCCTCGGCATACCTCAACCGGGGATCTGCAAAGCATGAATCAGGACAGCCTGCTGCTGCGATTTCGGATTATGACATCGCTATTCAACTCGAACCTGATGATACCACGGCATACCTCAACCGAGGATTTGCGAAGATTCAGTTAGAACAATACGCTGATGCAATTGCGGATTGTGAAATCGTTATTCAGCTCAATCCTGATAATGCCGATGCATACAACAATCGGGCAATGGCGAAGGCTGAGTTAGGACAACACACTGAGGCGATTTCGGATTTTGACTTCGCTATCCAACTTGCACCTGATGATGCCACGGCATATTTCAATCGGGGATTTATGAAGTATCAGTTAGGACAACCTGCTGATGCGGTTGCGGATTATAACACTGTTATCCGACTCAATTCTGATTTTACCTCGGCATACTACAATCGGGGAAATGCAAAGGCTGAGTTAGGACAGCACGTTGATGCGATTTCAGATTATGACACTTTTATCCGACTACAACCTGATGATGCCGAAGCATACTACAATCGGGGAAATACGAAGGCTGAGTTAGGGCGAACATTGGAAGCAAAGCAAGACATCCAAACTGCTTTACAGCTTGCTATAAAAGCAGGCGATGCAGAACAGAAAACTAAAGCCGAGAAAGCACTGCGTATTCTTAATGCGTGAGATGGGATGCCTCTTGACATAATACCCTAACACTGCTAAATTGAAAAACACAAAAAACAGCTCGGCGGCTCAACTTATGCAAAAACTATACACACCCTTAAAATAACAAAGAGGTTTTACGACTTTATGAACGATCTAACGCAGTTTATCCGTACAATACCCGATTTCCCGAAGCCGGGTATCGCCTTTAAAGACATTACACCCCTTTTAGGGAATGCCCCTGTCTTCAACGCTGTCATTGAAGTCTACGCGAATCATTACAAAGATGCGGGAGTAGACGTAATTGTAGGACCCGAAGCCAGAGGGTTCATTTTTGCGTCTGCCCTTGCATATCGGATGGGGACAGGCTTTGCACCGGTTCGCAAACCAGGGAAGTTACCTTACGACACATATCAAGTGACCTATGAACTTGAGTATGGGAATGATAACCTTACTATACATCAAGACGCGTTTCCAAAGGGGAGCCGCGTACTGCTCTGTGATGATCTCTTGGCTACTGGCGGCACGCTTGCCGCAACGGTTGAACTTGTTGAGAAACTGGACGGAGACATTGTCGGTATTGCCCTCTTAATAGAACTCACGAAACTCAACGGACGAGAAAAACTCGGAAATTTACCAATCTTTTCTATCTTCGAATTTTAGCTGCCAATATATCAACCTATCAGAAACGAAAACAGATGAAGGGTGTTAACTCAAGTAATGATGCAAGAATTAGCAAAATTCCCTCTGAATCTGGCTGCATCCTGGTGCTTGTCTGAACCAGGATTGACAGGATAAGAGGCATCTTCTCGTATTTTATTCTTTTGAAAATGGGAAACCTTTTGCGGTTCATCTCTTGTCTTATCCTGGTCAAATCCTGATAATCCTGAAAATCCTGGTTCAGACAAGTAACCAGCACTTTACACACCTCAATCAAAGAATAAACTTGCAATTAGCATCGGGTTTTGGTAAAATATAAATGAGAACTTTTCATATCAGGAGGATAAAACCGAAATGGATATTAGAATAGAGTACTGCACTTCCTGAAACTATAAACCTCGGGCAGCCAGTTTGGCAGAAGCCTTAGAAGAAAAATATAGTGGTCAGGTTGAAAAGGTGAAACTTGTTGAAAGTAGTGGTGGTGCTTTTGAAGTATTCCTCAATGATGAACTTCTTTACTCAAAGTTAGAGACGCGTCAGTTCCCTTCAACGGAACAGATTACCACTGCTATTGATAGCGTATAACAGATTGACTGGGTATAGTATAACCTCACTATACCCATCTTTCTTGTTGTATATCCATACCTATACTGTATACCTATCTATAGGAAGAGAACCCACATCGGATTTTCACCCACGTCATATCTTTCCAAAGGTTCAAGGACTCCGCTTTCTCGATTGATGCGGTATGTAGCAAGTTTTCCCGATCCTTGTCCACCAGCGAATAGATAGTTTCCTGTGCCATCAATGTTGAATACACGCGGTGTCGGTTCTGTTGGTTGGTGTCCTATAGGTGTTAATTCTCCGCTCGTTTTATCAATTGAGAACATTGCTATGCTGTCATGTCCGCGATTTGAGACATAAACGAATTCACCTTGCGGGTCAATATGTATCTGTGCACAGGTGTTCTTTTCATCAAAATCGGCTGGTAACGTAGAAAGTGTTTGAACGTGCCACAGGAGACCTGGTGCATCGTGTACGGTGTAGTTCGGTACACCAGACTTTGACACTTCGGTTTCCGGATCTCCTATTTGTAGGTTGTATGTAGAAACACTTGACCCATTTTCGTTTGAGAAATAGAAGATAGGTCTATTTGGATGTTCACAGTAGTGTCGTGGACCTTCTGGCTCATCTGGATTTAGATTTCCAAAGAAGTTTTCAGATAGCATACCTGTTTCAGGATCAAAGTGAAACTGGTAAATTGCGTTCCTGGGTACTGTATGTGGAACAAAAGCAAAGCGATTGGATTTATCAGTTTCGATGTAATGTGCATGCGGTGCTGTTTCAATAGTCTGTATCGGTTCTCCTTGGACAGTTTTGCCATCTGCGATAGAATGCACAGTCACTTTACCAGCACCGTAATAAGCGGAAAGTAGGAAACGTCCAGTTTTATCCGTTGCGATGTAGCAGGTATCCGCATCCAGCTGCGTAGTTCTCAGTAGTGTCAACTGTTTGCTGTCTTGATTGATACGAAAAGTAGCGATTTCACGACTGGATCGTAGTCCAGCATATAGGTAGTTTCCACAGGGTGAAAGCGTTAAAGGACCGGGTGATCCGCTGACATCTACATTTTCTTCAAATGTAATAGCACCATCTGATACATCATAAGTATAAATTGCTATTCTTTTTTCACCTGCGATAGAGAGATAAACGTGTGTTTGCATATTGTATCCTCAGAAAAGTATTGTGATTATGGTGAAGTTTGAAAATAATTATACACTTTCGGACCACGGTAGGTGCGGTTTCCCAACCGCACTGGTACAGACTGTATAATTAATTCAAAAATTTACTATAAGATTTGAAAGGAGAACTATGACAATTCAAAAGTTTCAGAAACAGATTGAAGACATCTATTTTACCCGTGATTTTGCTCGTGGGATTCCGTTGACATTCACTTGGTTCGTTGAGGAAGTCGGTGAATTAGCAAAAGAGATCCGCAGAGAACCGCAGAATATTGAAAGACTCCGTGAAGAATTTGCTGATGTTCTGGCGTGGTTGTCTACTTTAGCAAGCCTTCTCAACATATCCTTAGAAGATGCAGCTGAAATCTATGCCGATGGTTGTCCTAAGTGTCATGCAACCCCTTGTAAGTGTTGAAAATACACTTGATTATGTATTTGAGTCTTCTTCAGATAGTGGACAGATTCCCTCAATTTCAATCAACGTAGACTCTTCATATACATTTTGATGGAGTCGTCTTCCTTTAAATCTTACCTGTAACGCTGTTGGTTTAACTAACTTTAGATCTAATTGGTGTATATCTTCAACCGTGTTTGACAGCCTTAAATGGAGTATTGAAGTCAACCGTGCATATTTTAAATAGGTATATGGACTTCATTTTGCCCAAAATATCACTTGCATAGACCCGGTAGGTTCGGTTTCCTAACCGAACTGGCTTTGTGCCACTTGCGTTCATAAAGGTTTTTGCGTAGGATTCGGTTCGGTTAGGAAACCGAACCTACCGGCCTGGGAAAATCTGATTTATCAAACTCACGTTACGTCTACTTAGTTCTTATTCAGAAAACGTTTGAAGTTTCCACCGAATAGGTTATTGACATCTCGTTGGATCTCTGATGCGGTAAGAGTCCAGCCAACGTCAATGAGTGTGCTATATTTTTCAATCAATACTTCGGTGATGGTTTGTCGGGAATGTTTCCATTTGTATATGAGCTGGTCAAGTATTCTTGCATCTGAATGCTGCGGTATGACACTTAGTCCGAGTAACTCAATCCGTTCACGCGTTATCTCCTCAATGATGCTGGGATTGTTCATAAACCACCAACACCCGAAGATCATTAGGTTCTTGAATTTTCGTCCTATGACACACAGTTCATGTTGGTTTTCGCGTGAAAGCAGCGTGACAAGGAATTTGTTGTCTTGGTGTTCACGAAGCAGTGTTTCCAAACTGGATAGGTCTGCCTTTCCTGTCCCATCCCCCGCCATTCTGAGATGTGGGTTTACTGCGCGTTTGACACCGATCATGAGTGCGAACGGGACATTATACTCACGCGAGGTAGGTAGGATGCAGTGATCAAATAATCTGCCGAGGACAGAATCTTCAGGATACTGAAAGTCTGGTGGTAGTGAAACAGCCATGTATTTTGGATTCATACGTTGGATCCAGGTCTCTAAGAACCTTCTGACTTCTCTATACCCTTTATCCGTTGAAAGGGATAAATCTACATCATATCCGAGTGCGCGAAGATGTTCATAAGCAATATCATCGTAACTATTGATTAGCACATCCATGCGAAGTGCAGCCTCAAATCTTGTATCGCCTATATCTCCTGTTTCCCATACAGGTTCCTCTAAAGGATCAAAAGGATCATTTGTCATAATAACATGAGACACATTGGCATTATCAAAAACTGTGTCAATGAAATCCTCAACAGGTGTATCTGCGAAATACTGTCGGTACTCCTGAAGGTTTCTGGAGTCTACATCCAACCCTAATGCGTTCAGTGTTGTTACTACGCCACGACACGCCTCACTGATCGGTGAATTTTCAATGAATAGTGTTTGCCAAATTAGGTCCGCTTGCTCTGTTTTTGTCATGTGCCAGAAGTGATCATAGGTGATGTCTGACTTACGGAATAGCTCTGCAATGAGATAGTGATAGGTTAGGAGTTCGTCAATACCCCACAATAGCAGTTCACCGAATGGCGGACTAAACAGATGTGTATGGATATCGTAAATACGTTGGGATTGAACAGTATCTGAGACAGCAGTTTTTAATTGATCAGTAGTTTCAATTTTAGTCGGTGCATCATTCATGATCGGTCTCCGGTTTTATTTTACTCTGGATAAAACTGACGATTTGTTCGGACGGATGTTTTCCAAATCTGATATAGATACCACGAAAGTTTTCGAGACGCGACGGTTTCGTGAAAGGACTCAGCAGGACTCCGTTCTTGTCAACATAGTAACTTCTATATGTAGACCAGGCACGTTCAAGTTTATAGCAACAGGTGGTTACGATGAGATTATCTGTTCTGCAGTGGTAATGAAATGGCAAAAAGTATTTGTAAAGCGGTGCAATGAGTAGAAGCGCGGAAAACAGCAGAACGGGTATAGATTTATATCCAATATAGATTATCGTAAGGAGTGAAAATAGAAAAAGCATTAACAGGACTGTTTTTTTCCAACTCTCAACAAACGGATGCACACGCCACGTAATTTCATCCACGTGTGTCTGATTAGCATGCGTTGTAGGAACGTCAGTCTCTTCAAATGGCTGTTGCTTATTCTTCATCTACTGTTCATGCACTTACTACTCAGTTTCTACTTTTGGAGCGATGTCCCCTTTTGCACTATCTTCGTTAGTAGCTTCTTGTGTGCCCTGACTATTTTCCTCAGTAGGTGTCCCGTTTGCTTCGGTATCTTCCTCTGTGTTTTCAGTTACTTCGTCTGAGGCTCCTCTATCTTCAGTTTGTTGAACCTGTTCTGCCCCTTCGTTAAGTGGTTCCAGCGTATTACTCTGCCTTTCTCCATAGAATCTCATCAGAAAAAGTGAGATGACCATAAATCCGATCGCGACCCAAGTCGTTAGTTTGCTGAGAAATGTTGCGGCACCATGACCACCGAGAACGGATTGCATTTCGGATGCACCGAATGCACTTGAGGATAGTCCTTCTCCTTTGCTGTCCTGTAGCAAGATTATGAGCGTTAGGACAATACAGACTGGAACGAAGACTATGATTGCTATAGTTACGAATATTCCCATTTTTATACCTCTTTGAAATTTCTTATGTTCGGAAACAATATTCTTTATTCATTCACATCGGTGCGATTAGGAAATCGCACCTACCGGACTAGCTTATGTTAGGAAAAAATATTCACTTTGAACTTTTGACGATTTGTGCAAAGGACTCTGCTTGCAGACTTGCCCCACCGACAAGCGCGCCATCAACATCAGGTTGTGACATGAGTTCTGCAGCGTTATCAGGTTTGACACTGCCACCGTATTGAATACGGACCTGGTTTGCGATCTCATCTGTGTATGCTTCGCTGATTAACTGCCGAATATAAGCGTGAACTTCTTGTGCTTGTTTAGGTGTGGCAGTTTTTCCTGTACCTATTGCCCAAACCGGTTCATAAGCGATGACACAAGACAACATCTGTTCAGCTGTAAGGTCTTTGATTCCTCCTGAAACATGGTCTTCAATAATTTTTTCTGTGTTTCCCGCTTCGCGATCTTCTAAATGTTCACCAACGCAGATAATAGGTTTCAGATCAGCGTTTAATACTGCTTTTGTCTTTAGATTAACACTCTCATTTGTTTCAGCGAAAAATTGACGTCTCTCTGAATGACCGATGATAACATATTCACATCCAACGTCCTTTAGCATCGTTGGTGAAATTTCACCTGTGAAGGCACCGCTGTTTTCCCAATATACATCCTGTGCGGCGAGGCAGATGTTGCTTTCTTGAATAACTTCATATACTGCAGCAAGTGCTGTAAAAGTCGGTGCTACGATAATTTCAACGTCTGTCGTGTCGGCAACTGAACACTTTATACCTTGAGTGAGTTCTATTGCTTCCGAGATCGTATTGTTGAGTTTCCAATTTCCTGCAATGATAGGTGTTCGCATAGTTTGTCTCACTTATAGAACGCGTGCTGCGAGTTCAACGAGACGATTAGAATAACCCCACTCGTTATCGTACCATGAGAGTACTTTGACTAATCCGTCTTCAATCACTTTTGTGAAAGGCGCGTCAAGGACAGATGAGAGTTTATTACCGTTGAAATCAGCAGAAACGAGGTCCAACTCAGAATATCCTAAAATACCCTTTAGTGAGTTTTCAGATGCTTCTTTCAGTACTGCGTTCACAGCATCAGCACTCGGTTTTTTATTGAGTTCTACGGTAAGGTCAACAACAGACACGTTTGGGGTCGGCACCCGGATGGCAAATCCGTCAAGTTTTCCATTCAATTCTGGTAGCACTTTACCGACAGCCACCGCAGCTCCTGTTGTTGTGGGTATCATTGACAGTGTAGCTGCGCGTGCTCTTCGCATATCCTTATGTGGAAAATCGTGTACGCGTTGATCCCCCGTATATGCGTGAATAGTCGTCATCAATCCACTTTCAACTTCAAATGATTCATGCAGGACTTTGGCGACAGGTGCAAGACAGTTTGTTGTACAGGATGCGTTTGAGATGATGTGATGTTTTTCTTTATCGTACATGTCATCATTTACGCCGATAACTATTGTGATGTCTTCCTCTTTTGCAGGAGCTGAAATAAGGACCTTCTTTGCACCGCCAGCAGTGATGTGTTTTTCAGCGTCTTCTCTTGTGGTGAAAAATCCTGTAGATTCAATAACGACATCCACACCTAAGTCTGACCAAGGTAAGTCTGCAGGGTCGCGTTCAGAGAAAGTTTGTATTGCGTTCCCATTAACAACCAATCCATTTTCTGTGGCGGTAATACTATCTGACAGTATGCCGTGTACGGAGTCATACTGTAGAAGATGTGCCAGTGTCTCAGGATCTGTCAAGTCGTTAATTGCTACGAATTCTATATCTAACTCAGGATTTTGTAACGCTGCACGAAATGCGTTCCTCCCTATTCTTCCAAAACCGTTAATACCTACTTTTGTTGACATAATACAGATTAAATCCCCTAATATCTTTGCTCATCTGAGCTTTATTGCATTCACGTTCCCTCCCTCTCCAAAGATGAATTCCTATAGTACTAAAATTGGGAGGTACAATACCTACTTGGCTACCATCATTCATCTTTCTGATTGATTGCTTTAATTACGATGGAGACCTTTTAGGAAGTTGAACATATTACTATATTGCTATTCAATGTTTCTCTTAATTATACCTTATATTAGCGTTAATTGCAAGTATCTTGTGCTATAGGGTGGAGGATGGGAAGATGGGGAAGGAGTGGAAGGGTGAAAGGGGGTTTCTGTTGTCTGAACCAGGATTCTCAGGATTTCAAGATTACACAGGATAAGAACGTGTGAATAACAAACCAAGCACCAGCGGTGCGAAAGGTGTATAGAACGTGTCAACAACAAAATACGGATATACTCACGCCAGAGGCGTGATATGTCTATAGAAATATGTTATGGGTATTCTTGCACTCCAGCGGAGTGCTATGTCTATAGAATCAGATAGAAACCGCAACAAATACCAAGTCTCCCTAATCCGTGTTAACCGCGCAAACCCTTTTCAATAGACATATTGCACCGCTGGAACAAGGAGTCAGTAATCCTTCTTTATTTATGGTAAATCTAAATATTCGTAGGGGTCTATGCCTGATTTTTCTAAAAAATGAAATTTTCATCGGTTGACATATCACCCCCATTCTTATCTTTACTATATTCTATTCTGTATGGTATAATAAAATGGATTCAAACAACTACATTGTCACAGCTTACCAAAAACAAATTAGGTGAAATGAACAATGAATCAACCAATCTATAACTTTGATGAAGCAAGCGATACACTATATATCTCCTTCTGTCCTGGTGAAGAAGCCACAGGTATTGAGTTGACACCTCACATCTTGCTTCGAGTTAACAAACAGGCGCGTAAAGCTATCGGGATAACACTTTTTGAATACTCTTTACTTGCACAGAAGACCGAAATCGGTCCACGGAGTTTTCCACTCACAGGATTGTCCGAACTATCTGACGACCTTCAAGAGGTCGTGTTAGACGTACTTCAGCGGCCACCAGTCAGTGATGTGCTTTTACTATCATCTTTTACACCGTCAATTTCAGAAACAATACCAATTATGCTTCTGCAATCCGATTGCTAATAAACGTATTGTTCCTACTAAACCAACGCCAAATGCACTTAGGAGAATACGCGTTTGGTATTCACCATGTTTTGGCGGTACTAAAGAAAGTGTCAATGACGTTTCTACTATAAACATATCTTCCCTAATGAAGATCAAGGTTCTGATCAATATTGAGGTTAAGGGGGTGTATCAATGCGTAAAATTGCAAATGTTGAAGTATTTCCGACTGCTGTTGGTATGAAGGATGTGTTCACTATCGGAACGGGGTTTGTTGGGGATACTGATGCTGCTGGAGATCATGTATTTGTAAAGATCACAACGGATGACGGTTATGTTGGTTGGGGAGAACAACGCGCCCTTCCATCCTGGAGCTACGAAACAACTGAATCTATCGTATCAACAATAAAATTTCATATTACGCCACTTCTCATTGGAAAAGATCCGCTAAACAGGAATGAAATAGATAGATCTATCTATAACGCATTAAAACCCGCAGTCAGTAATGGTCATCCATTTGCAAAAGCCGCTGTGGACATTGCACTATACGACCTCTGCGGACGTATTTTAGATGTGCCATTACATATCCTTCTGGGTGGAAAACGGCATGATAAACTACCATTATGTTATGCGTTGAGTATTGACACACCAGAAATCATGGGGTTGAAAGCAGAAGCACTGTCCCCATGCAAATGTTTCAAAGTGAAAGTCGGTGGTGATCCTGATGCGGATGCACAGAGATTACGTGCTGTTCATGAAGCAGTACCGGATGCAAAACTGTGGATAGATGCAAATCAATCATACACACCTGCTAATGCAGTCGCTTTACTCAAGCGAGTTGACGATATAAGAGAAATATACTGTTTGGAACAACCGGTAGCAAGCCAAGATTGGTTCGGGATGAAACAGGTAAGAGAGAAGGTATCTATACCTATTGCGATAGATGAGGGTTGTTTTACACATTATGACCTCGGTAAAATATGTCGCCTTGAATGTGCGGATGCAGTTGTATTGAAAATTTGTAAGTCGGGTGGACTTGGTGGATGTATAAAGAGTGCCAGTGTCGCTGAAGCAAACGGTATTGAACTTCTTGGAAGTGGTTTGACAGAGGCAGGGGTAGGGTTTATTGCCAGTGTCCATCTTTTTTCTACAATGGATTTAGTGCTTCCTCCAGAATTAAATGCACCTGCATTTTTGCAGACTTTGGTAGCGAGTGGTATTGAAATCGAAGACAATGTTGTTACTGTACCAGATGGTCCTGGTCTCGGTATTGAACCGGATGAAGATTATATTAAAGAACATCCGTTGCTGATCTGATCTTTGATGCCATTATCACCTCAACAAAAATCGCTCCGAGAAGGACAACGGCACAGACCAGATAGGGACTCTGCATGCCAAATTCTGAATCAGCTGCAATCCCACATATCAAGGGTCCTAATAAACTACCGAAACCTAATACCGCTTCATGCCACCCACTCTTATTTCCTTTGTCAGTATGTTGATCTAAACCGTAATAGAGACTGCCAAAATACGAGAAAGCAACAGATATACCGATAATGACATAAGCGATGAACCAGACGAATATGTGCTGGACTCTCCATAAAACAACAAAACTAAGAATTGCGAGTACTTGGGTTATTACCATCGGACTCAAGCGATAGTGCCATCTGGTAGAGTAGCCAGTTCCGAGAAATAAGAAAGTTAGGGTCTGAAAACTACCGAGTGTTAACATGAGGTTACCGTAAACGACAGTAGGTATCCCCATCTCCTTCGTTAGTTTCGGTGCCAGCCATCGCAGCACAGCCAGTGCGAAATAGGATGCAAAATTTGCACAACGTGCTATGTTCAGATATCGTCTTCTAACTTCGGGTGGTGGGAACAGTGTTTGCGTTAATTGCTGGGGTTCTGAATCGGCTCGTGTTTGCGATGATTTACTTAGCAAGACCACTGTCAATGTCAACAATCCAAGTGCGCAGGCGAGATAAAAGGGTCTAAACGGAGCATCATCTTGATAAAGATAACCAGAGACGGTAGGTCCCATCGTTATGCCTATACTCCAGAACAGATTGAAAAGCATCACCCTGTGCAGTAAAGTACCTTCACCTTCTCGTTCTGCAAGCCAGGCTTCATACGTGGGCCAAAAGAGTGCGATACCAACGCCTAAGAGCGGGAAAATCAGTAATAGATGTATTTTCTTATAGCAGAGAGGGATGACAATACTCACAATGCTGATTAAAATACATCCCGCATAGAGCATCAGCGTGCGATCAATTCTATCGGAGAGTTTTCCGAGCGGTATGGCAAGGAAGGCATAAAATGCTGTGACGATTGCCACGAGTATACCCAAAAATGTTGAGGAGAGACTCAGGTAACTACTATAGAAGGCGGAATTCGTTAATACACTACTAAAAGCAAAATCAATTAAGAGTGCCGGGAAATAGACGAAGAAGATTCGGGTAGGCTTCAAGTGCATCTATGGCATGGTGTAATTAGTTGTATGAGATGTCCGTATGGATGATTTTGAATATTACGTAATGTTATGTCTCTAAGGGTCTACAATCTTCACATCTACTGTATGATACCCTATTGTATCAACGGGTTCGACTTTAAGTCCGAATTCTTCTTGTGTGACACCTGTGTTTGTTGTTGCTCTTGCGTAAATCTCAGCATTTCCTTTTCTGTTTGGTATTTTCCAGTTCCACTTCCAGAGTACCCATGCTAATGGTGTATCTTTTGCCCAGATTTCGGCTTCGTGCCATGATTCTCCGTAGTCAACGCTGACTTCAACCTTTTTTATGCCGCCGTGATGTCCGGCATCAAAAGCTGCGCCGCTGACTGTGAGATTTGAACCTGCGACTACCTCTTCATCGGTACTGGGTGTGCCGATTACTGTAGCGAGTTTAACGTTGGCGACAGGATCCCATCCGCGTTTTTCCCAATAACCCTCGTGTTCTGTTGCTAACTGTATATTGACTATCCACTTCGGGTTTTTTGTCCCGTAATGTCCTGGGTTAAGCAAGCGGACAGGAAACCCGTGTTCAATAGGTAATGTTTTCTGATTCATTTGATATGCAAGGATAGTATTCTCATTTAGTGCGTCTTCTATTGGAATAGCAGTATGGTAGCCATCAGCACATTGGAAAACTGCAACTTTTGCGTTCTGCTTTACACCCGTTTTCTGTAGTAAATCCCGCAATCTGACACCCTTCCATTTTGCATTTCCCATCTGTTCTGTCCCGATAGGATCCCCTATACATTTTAGAGTACGCATTGTTTCAACAGGTTCCATTGCTTTTATCTGTTCAAGTTTCAACGGAGGCATAGGTTTTTCCACCAATCCGGATATAACCAACCGCCAATTTGCAACATCAAGTTTAACAGGGTCTCCTATCTGGAGGATATAGAATTCCTCGTTAGGTGTAATCAATGTTTGTGGTTTCAGGAGTTCGGGTAATTTGTCATTTTGGACGTCATTCTGTGCTTGTAGTTTTATGGGATATATCATGCCAGCTGCACTGATTGCGCTCAATTTTATAAAAGTCCTACGCTTCATTTTATCTCCTTCGGTTTATTTCTGAGTCTGTTTTTGATGCGCGCATACGCATGGTAATCTTTATTACTCCCCTGATCATTATGAGTGTCCCGAAGATGAGAAGTAGTGGTAAACCGATTTTCCACTGTAAAAAGAAGTATACTACAGCACTGATTGACATCAGGATGATGAAAGTATTTAGTAATACTGTGTTTTCATACCATTTATGCATTGATTCTCTCACGTACTGTAGATTCTTAGTGGATTTCATATTTTGTCATGCGGTAAATAAATAATAGCATACATAATGAAATTATTTCAATTCAAAATTGAAAAAGCGTGTGTAAAGTTATTTGCGGAAAATGATTCATTACTGTAACCGACATTTCTACAGACATTGGGTAAGGGAACAGTCTACTGACGGAAATTAGTTATTTCAGGATCTATATCATATTCGATCCTATATGAGACACCATCATATCGACTAAAAGCACTCTTGACATTTATAAATGAACCTAATTCAATCGGTTGGTTATGATTGTGATTTCCTCTGTGAAAATCTCCATCACCGTTAAATTGGACGATAAGATGGACTGAATTGCCACTATTGTCATCTATAGAGTCAATATTGGTACACGTCAGTTTGACTGAAATACGAGGTTCCTCAGAATCAAAATATATTGTTTCACTAAAATCCTGTGTAACAGCGTATTCTTTTTCGCTATTATGGATGATGACATTACCACCGAAATTGTTTTTCTCTTTTCTGTAGTCAGTAGAAATAATTAGTTTGAATTCTGCTTCTGCGGTTGCCTCTACGATCACAGTAGCACTTTCAGGCAGATCGGTATTAGGGAACATCATTTCGCGCTCAGTTTCAGCACAACCGGTAAGAAAAGGCAACGTAAGCAGAGAAGCAAAAGCGATAAGTATCAAGAACTGTTTCATTTTATACATTAGACTCTCCTTTTGATATCGGTAAGATTAAAATGTACGGGACCATTTAAAATTGGCTTGATATCCACGATCCTTCTCAATAGATCTTGCGAAGTTCAACCTGAAGATATTCCATTGGAAACCGAGACCGAGATTAACCTTCGGATAATCTTCTCTTATGTCTTCCAAGCTCTCCCACGCTTGTCCTATGTCTACGAAAGGTACAATGAAAAAGTCAGACCCCTTCGCTAAACTATGTAGATATTCCAAATTGAAGAGAAATCCGTGGTTGCCTACAAATTCATAGAGAGAGTATCCGCGTAGTGTTCCAATACCGCCAAGAACAAATTGACGTTGGTATGGCAACGAATAATCTGAAGCAGCAAATCCGATTTTTAAACGTGTGTCAACTCGGTTATATCCGATCGGATGATAGTTACGAAGATGAGCCACAAAACGCGTAAAACCATACGTGGAACCAATGGCAGAATTAGAATGTTCAACAATAAATGTATTATACCACTCGTTCTTACTCCCTCGGTTAAGCAAGTCGTACCTAATTTTGGTGTCTTCGCGAGTATCAAAATCGTATTTTAGGGAGATACTATGCATTCTACCGTCGTATATTGGAGAATTATCTCTTACATCTGGGGTTAAGTGGTAGCTTGATGTTCCTATTCTAAGGTAAGAACTACTATCATCTCTCATGCTTTGATGTTCTTCCAAAAGGAGCGATAGTCCCAGCGTATGCTTCAATGTTGTATTCTGCCATTGGAATTGCATCACTCCCCCTTGTCGGGTATAGTAGTCTTGAAAGTCAGCGTTAACGAACGCTCGCAAGAGTTGCTCGCTATAGGTTAACAATAAATCTCTATCCCTTGCAGATGTTAGTCTATGGATTTGTGTACTGAATGTTAGGTTTGAACTCTGACCGAATGTCATACCACCCCCAAGACGATAGTAAATTCTTTCTGTCCGAAGTGCGTAACTCATTGTGCCGTATACGAATGGATTAGGTGAATACGGTGATCTAAATCCCCAATCATTTCTATAATTCTCATAAGCGATTTCTGGGTATAGACTTCGTCGAATTGTTTCACCCGATCTATCAAAGAACAGTGGGTCAGCATTCCATCTGCTTCCAATCTCAAAACCGCCGCCAAGTCGTAGACCGTCGATTGGATTTATGCCACTCGTATTCACAGCTCTAAATAAGTCTCTATTATTAAGTGTAGTGTTGTTACCACGGGCAAAACGATTTTTGTCCTTGCCAAACGAATCCAAGAACCCTTGCATACGGGACGATTTTGAGGGTGGTAAAACTCGCAACCAATTGCCATCTTTACTGTATGACTTCTCAATACCAACATTTGACCACCACGATTGTTCACCCGTGCTTTGTTGTTTCCTGTCAAAGTTGATACCCATCTGAACCGGTTCAGTCGTCTCAGGATAGTCAAGAATCTGCCAAGGAATTTCCATCTCAACGACCCAGCCGGTATCTTCTATTTTTGTTTCAACTTTCCATTTGCCAGCTAATTCAGTGTTCTTCGGACGGCCTGGAGCAAATTGGACATACTTTTTCCCCATCGGATTTACCATAAACAACGTGCGGTGATCAGATTGATGTGTATGAAAAGGGTCAATACTAAAGCATACCACATCTTCGTCAGCGAAACGTTTCTGATCTTTGGTCTGTCGTGATACAATGCTCTTCGGTTGAGATACGTTGAGTTTCCATGCGATGTAGATTGATCTGTCGGTGTAAACAATTTTTGCTACTGTCTGGTCTTTGACGGGGTTTTTTGTTACCATGTGCGTGAAATTGTCAGCTTGAGGTGCTGTTTTCCAGCATTTATCATCAAGCTTGCCATCAATTTTGGGAGGTGTACCAGTTTTTACTGCCAGTAGTTCTTTCCCTTTTCCGAGATTTATATTCTCTACTGCATTTGCTTTTAAGGTATTTTCAAGATCAATATCTGTCATACCGAAATTGCTTAGGTTTCCGAGTAATTCACTAATTCGCTCAGGTGCAATTTCCCCGATAATGTTTACAAATGTAATCTCCGGTTTATCGGACTTAACTATCACAAAGATTCCGTAAACCACATCTTCGTCATATAGGATACTGATTTCAACAAACTCGGTCCTTTCTTTAATTTTGACCAGAACCTCCCAGTCCTCAGTCTTGAGTTTGTCTTGGTAGTAAAGCCTCATATCGTCGCCTGCATACCGATATGTGCGAACATACATACCTTTAAGCATCTTGACCATCTCTGCCATTTCTGGAGAGGAATTCAGGGATTTCGTTACTAAATTAATCAGTTTGTCGTTCAAATTGATCTCGACAGTCGGTTCAGAGGATGGATTTGGAAAGTCGAACAAGATTCGCCCTTTATTCTTCATCTTGTCTACTGTTTCTTTTTTATCCAATTCATATTTGAGCGTTTCTTTTTCTGCTAAAGCGTAATTGATTGGTATAAATGACATTGCTAATAAAGCTGCTGCAATTAGGGGGGTAAGCCATCGTTGAATTCTCACGGTCTTTCTCCTTCTTGATAATGTCTTGTTCAGTAAAGATTTACTCTGTCATGACCCTGAAATACTCTCTTAATCTTCAAGCAGTTTGGAACGGAGACTTCTCTTCATTTTTATGTTTTGCAAGATATCCGGTTGAGATTCTTTAATCTTCCCAAAGAGAATACCGAGTTTTTGAAAATCAATCTTCCCAAAAATGTTCACAAAAGTCGTGGTATGTTCGTCAGTGAAGGATACGAAAATCCCGTGTAGTACACCAGGTTCATCGGTGAAGAGAAGGCTGACGTGAAGTTGGTCCTTGACCTTGATAAGATCATTCCATTCTTCTGTTTTGAGAATTTGTTTGTAGTGGCGTGTCATTTCATCAAGTTTCTCAGCTTCTTTATCATAACCCCGGATAAAAGCACCTTCTATCATTTCAGCATACTCTGATAGTGCAGGTAAATTTAGCGTGAATTTAATAAAAAGGTTGAAAAATGATTTGTCTAAGTTGACTTCGACTGTTGGTGTCGGTGCGTTAGGTACGTTCATCTCTACCTTGCCGCGAATTTTCTCAGTCTCCGCTATACCTGTAGCGAAAAAGCTGAAAGCGAGTAAAATAATTACGATGCTGAATTTTTTCATTGGTTTTCTCCTTTGATGATATTGAAAACAATATCTATTGAATACCCGTAGGTTGCTGGTTTGAATCGGATCCAGTGGATCCTTCAGAATTTGGTTTAGTTCCGGTTAATTTGTCAAGAATACCTAAACTTCTATCAAATGCTGTAACAACATTTGTTGTTGCCATTGTTGTTGCCATTGTTGTTGACTGAAAGGCGCGCCGTGATGCTTCATTAATGTTCAGCGATGCAAAACTATCGTTGACTCCCATGCCTGTTTTATTAAACGCATATTGTATCTTGCTAACAGCATAGTTGAAATCGTTCATTGCCTGTTCTGCTATCACCTTCTGATGATTTAGATGGACACCGAATAAAATAATACCAACAAGACACGCAAGCATACTAAAACGAAGAATGACTGTTCGTGGGTGATCCCAAGATGTGAATATATTGAGAAAACGGTGTAACCAACCGCGCTTCGTAGGATGAGACTGGACATAAGCAGTTACTTCGGTTAATATCTCCGGAGGTGTCTGTGGTTTTGGCAAGTCCCTTAATTCCGTAATAATTGTTTGTGCTAAACGAAGTTCGTGTTGGCAGGTATTACACGTTTTGAGATGCGATACGATTTTAGACTCGGTAGAAGAATCCAATTCACCGACAACGTATTCCTCAAGCAGATTTTGGCAATCAAGACATGTCATCTGTCGTTTAGATTTCCGGTTCATCGGTTTCCTCCATTAATCTATTTAGTATCTCTCGAAGTTTTTTGCGAGCACGAAATATGGTTGATTTCAAAGTGTTCTCGGATTGTTTCGTGACTTTAGCGATTTCTTTATAACTCATTTCATCTAATTCACGCATAATTACTATAGATCGCATTTCGGGTGGAAGTTCTCCAATAGCACGATGCACTAACTGTTTAATTTCCTTCTTGATAGAAATCTCATCTGGTGTAGGGATCGATTTGTGTGTGTGTTTATGCAGTAACATTTCAAAAGTCTCGTCATCTTCATCTGATAGTTGCACCTGAAATTTTTGTCTTTTTAACATGTTGAAACAGAGATTCTGCACGCATTTTAGCAACCACGCGCGAACTGTCTTTTGCCTTAATTTCGTACGGTGTTGCCATGCTTTTATGAAAGTTTCCTGTGTCATATCTTTTGCATCTTCACTGTTTTTGAGTAAATAGAACGCGTGCCAATAAACCTGATCTTGATGCTTGCGGACTAATAAAACAAATTCGTCTTCTGTCATAATCGCAACTCCGCTTGCATTGAAGTTTACGTTACTACAAATAAGTCCGAAAAAAGTTGCATCTTTTTTCAAATTCATAATATGCGATTGGTATTCTGCATTGGTTAGGATCCCGAACCTACCGAAAATTAGTCTTAAGATAGCTTAATGGACTTTCAACCTTATAATCTCCTGATTCCTCAAGGAACTTTTGAACCAGATAGACCAGTCCTGCACCGATAATTACGAGAATTCTGTCTTCATCAGACTCGGTGATACGCGTTAGATTGACAAAGATTTTGAGATTGCGAGTATACCATTGATGTCCAACCCAATTTGCACCTGGGTAACGGTCATCTAATCCAACTTTTGCCTTGCGTAAGTATACCCGATGGTCAGCACGTCTACCTTCAGGGTCATTATACCTTATATACATATTTACAAGAGGTTCATATTTCTGCGATTCAATCCAAAATCTACCGTCATCTTCCTCTTCGGTTTTTCCATCAAGAAATGAGAAATCTTCGATTTTTGGTAGAAGATGTTCTTGATCGTATTCCATCGCGAATTTGTCAACATCTATTAAATCCAGGTCAAAATCTTCCAGAAAAAACGGGTCTTGTTCAGGAGAATAATCGACGCAGTATATGTTCGGATGTTTCATCTGTTTTGCTAACCTAAAACCGATCTGTTCGCCTTCCCATCGCTTGAGGTTATACGCGTCTTTAAGATAAGCTTGATAATTTGCATTGATCTCAGTGTCAAACCTTTGGTCTGCTTGAATACCTATCTTATTAGGATTGAACGGCGTAAGGTGTGATATGAGCTGCTCAATTTCCCTTTGCCGTCTATCAGCGAGGACATCATCCCACCTGAAATTGAACCTGTCTTTCCCCGGATTTGCTAAATGTCCACTACCGAGAAGCATGATTGTCGGTTTCATTAATCTACATCCTCCGTTCTTAGGTAATCTAACGGGTTCTCAACGTTGTATTCTTCTGATTCTTCAAGAAATTGCTGAATTAGATATGTATGTCCTGCACCAATGATAAGTAGTGTGCGATCATCTGCAGATTCAGTGATACGTGTCAGATTCACATAGATTTTGAGATTACGAGCATACCAAAGATGGCCAACCCAATTTGCTCCAGGGTATTGGTCACCCTTACCAATTTGTGCGACACGTAAGTATACGCGGTGGTTTTTATATAGAGATTCTGGTTGGTTCAATCTGCTATACATATCAGTTAACGGCTCATATTCATCTGGTTCAATCCATGTTGCACCACTTTTATCTTTATGCCTTTTCCCTTCAACTGCGGAAAACTCTTCATATTTTGGGAATAAATCCTCTTGATTGTTTTCCTCGGCAAACTTAAAATAGTCTATGAGATCGCGATCAATTTCATCTAAATTAATCATGGGGTCATCATTTCGGAAATGATCTACACAGTAAACTTTTTGATGTCCCACCTGTTTTGCTAAACGAAAACCTATCTGATCAATTTCCCACCGCTGGAGTTCATAAGTGCCATTTAGGTATCCTTGATAGTTTTCGTTAATCTTATCAGTTTGCGAAGGGTCTTGTTCAACAGCGATTTTAGTTGGCTGAAACGTTTTGAGTAATTGAACAAGTTGCTCAATCTCCGTTTGCCGTTTGGGTGCTAACACATCATCCATTTTGAAGTTGTAGACGTCAACTCCTGGATTGTCCAAGTGTGTACTGCCGAGAATCATGATTGTCGGTTTCATTCTATTGTCTCCCCTTTATAAGTATGAGTGGATAGTCCAGACTAAGTACGTAGGTCGGGTAGAGCGAAGCGAAACCCGACATGTGATGATCATGTCTATCATGTCTATCATGTCCAAATCAACGCCATATGCGCTTTTGCCATTTGTCGGGTTTCGTTTCGCTCTACCCGACCTACAAGTCTAATTTGGATTATCCATGAGTTCATCGGTTCTGTTCTAAGAGTCGGTTCATTATCTTCCGCAATCTCTTACGAGCACGGAATACAGTTGATTTAACGGAGTTTTCAGGTTGCTTCAATGCCTCTGCGATTTCCCTGTAACTCTTTTCTTCTAACTCGCGCATCACCACTACGGGGCGTATGGATTCCGGTAATTCATCTACGGCTTGCCGGACTAACTGTTTGAGTTCCTCCTTGATGGATATCTCATCTGGTGTTGGGACTGATCGGTATGAATTGGTATGTAGTAGCATTTCAAGCGATTCACCCTCTTCTTCGGATAGATATACCTGGAATTTTCTACGTTTTAGTAGGTTGTAACAGAGATTTTGGACGCATTTTAGCAGCCACGAGTGTGCTGTTTCCTGTCTCAAGTTTTCGCGATGTTGCCATGCCTTGGTAAAAGTTTCCTGGGTCATATCCTTAGCGTCTTCACTGTTCTTGAGTAGATAAAAGGCATGCCGAAAAGCTTTATCTTGATTATTTCGGACAAGTTCAAGGAATACATCTTCTGTCATATCGCAACTCCGCGGCTATTAAACGTGAGTTTGATAATTGAATACAATATTCATTGTAGGTTGGGTTGAGGAACGAAACCCAACATGTATTGCTATATAATCGGTCAAGATGTTGGGTTTCGTTCCTCAACCCAACCTACATAGTTATTTGTTCTGATTTATCAAGCTCACGTTATTAAAGTTATTGCTACTACAAATCATTGAAACAATAGTTGCATCTTTTTCAATTATACGGTGGATGGGATGTAATAAGTTTCGTATTCAGAAGTGTCAATTTAGGGATGTTCACAGGTAGTATATACGCATTGCGTTATTCTCAGCAATAAAGTTTCAAGACAGTCTTTGGTTTTATTCTTTTGTAGCACATTCATCCTTGATTGTGCTACCAATACTCCTAATCAAAGATGCATGGGATTGTAGAAAGAGGCACAATCTAACAGAATGTGCTACAAAGAAGCACAATCAAGGATGAATGTGCTACAGGTATATCAATATGTATGTTGTAAGGAGAGGGTATAATGGAGGATGAATGTTGTAGAAGGAGGCACAATCAAAGATGAATGTGCTACACTTCAAATACTGGGGCACAATCTAACAGAATATGCTACTGCCGTGGTCTTGGAAATCGCTAATCAATAGTTCTTATTTTCTCTTAGGATTCCAGAAGGCGCATATAATCGCAGTAATCGGTATTGCTAATACTAACCCAAGCGTTCCTGCTAATAACCGCACAATCTCAGCCGAGATGACAACATTGCTAAGTAATTGTACCGGTGGAGATTTAAATAGATCAAGGTCAGGTGCACCGACTGTTAGCACTAATAACAACTCAGCACCGAGATATGCAAAAACTAACGTATTGACCATCGTTCCAAGAATATCAGTACCAACATTTAGACCCGAAGCAATGAGGCGCCAGGTCGGCATGTTTGGATTCGCACGACGAATCTCCTCCATACTGGAGGACACCTCAATTGCACCGTCAACTGCTACGCCTAAGACTCCCATTAGCATCCCAGCTAACAGGACTTGGACAAAATCGAACGGGGGAGTCCGGGTTGCTTCTATTATGTCCGCAGAAATCGCATTCTCTAAACCATTAAAATGTAAGTGTTGCTGTGCATATAAGACTATTACCCCAGCGATAAGGATGCCACCCATCGTTCCCAAAACTGCTGAGTATGTCTTACGACTTGGTCCGATCACAAACACCAATGAAACAAACGCAACTACACCAGAAGTTAAGGTCACGACAACTATGGCATTCATTCCATCTGAGATTAAGGGAAGCATGAAAAAGTATATCACTGCTCCAGAAATCAACATCGCGCACACAGTTCTGATACCTTCGCTTCTACCAACAAGAATTATTAAGAGAAACATCCCTCCTACAAACCAAATAAGGTATTTATCCCGCGCATATTCTTGAACAAGGTTACCGATACTAATAATTTCAGTATCACCGCCTACGCGACATAATATCAGATCTCCGGGTTCTGCTGGTATGCTCAACAAAGGCATACTATGATTGACTATATTCCGAAATATCAAGTGCTTCCCTTTATAAATACCACCAAGTATTTCTACCTCAAGCACATGGTGTTCCTTTTCAGAATCATACACCTCAAGTTTATTTTTACCATCTGGAGAAGTGCGAATACTATAGGACTGTTTGTGTGTTTTATCCTCTATAAACCAGCGGCTATCCTTCCACGGTTTGATTGAAACCGTGAGATCATCTGACAGTGAATATTCTATGTCCTCAAATGCTGCTCGTAATGCTGAAGGCACTCGTTTATTATCTAAGGCTGCCGCGTGCGTTGCGTCAATAGAAAACAGATAATCTCCGCTTGTTTCAAGCACTCTAATCACTTTACCTTTGACGTATTCAGATTTCTCAATGAGTTCACCCTGTTCATCATGTGCTTCAATAACGGTTGCAGTATCACCTTGAATACGATAGTAGATGAATGTAGTCCCAACCAATACAAATAACATCGCGATCGGAATTGCCATCCGGCTTGAAAACACCCTTGTTCCAGTATGGGCAGAATCGCTTCCAAATACCTCTTCTAATTCTTCTTCTGTTGGAATATCCTCATGAATGTCCGATTTTTTTACTTTTGTGTACTTTGTAAGGAAACCTGCTATCACAGCTGCAATTGGTACAGTCAACACTAAACCAATTGTCCCAATCACTGCTTGAATTATCGCGATTGTCGTTGTTTCTTCATTGACCAACCGCAGAAACGGGTATAGCATACCGCTCTCTGGAAACTCGATTCTTGGCAATAACATCGTAATCATGTGAGCACCAAGATAGGCAAAAATAAGCGTATCTGCCATAGTACCCATAATATCACGCCCGACATTGAGTCCTGCTCGAATAGATTGTCGAACGGTTATGTTCGGATTTACCTGCTTGACTTCATGCACACTTGATGAGATGGACATGCTGACGTCCATCATTGCACCGACAGCTCCCAAGATAATACCGGCTGAGAGAATTCCAGCGAAATTCCAATGGTGTGCCCCAGAATCTGGATACCATAGATTTAAACCCAGTTCAAGATAACCGAATTCTTTTGCTAATCCTGTCAAAGCCATCATATTCTGACTTAGGATAGATAGGATGCCGACTGCAGTTAAACCACCCAGTGTGCCAAGCACACCAGAAATCACCTTATAGCTGAAGCCTGTGATGAGTAGAAAAGTGGTTAATGTAAGAAATGCAGCAATAAGAAGGGCAACTGCGATGGGGTTGTACCCTCTTATTGTCAAGGGTACCAATAAGTAGAGGATAGAAAAACCTGATACAAATAACGTGAGTATTGCACGCACACCTTTCATGCCAGCGACTAAAATCATGAGAATGCCTAATGTGCCGGCAAGATAGAGCAGAAAGGGTGTTCTGAAGTATTCACGCATAGAGACTGAGACAATCTGAGGATTATTCGGATCGCGAATCGGAATGTCAAGAAACAAGACATCTCCTTTATGTATAATGCGGTCACCGAATGCCCGACCGATCCATACATTATCCACCCTCACCGTTTCATTGCGAAACTGTCCAGAGATTATCTGAAAGGTTAGCACCTGATCGGCTTCATCGCTTGTATCTATGTGCATTACGCGTCCTAAACATACCTCAACTTGCAACTCACCCTGTTTAGTTGTTGCTGAAAAATGATATAGTTTAACGTGTAAAAAAAACACATTCAGAAGGATGAAAAGTATCCCAGCAAACTTTATGTATGATTCTCTTATTCTCAATTTGACACCTGATGCGTATATTTGTAACGTGAGTTTGATAATAGGTATATGGACTCCAATTTGTCCAAAATATTACTCACATAGACCCGGTAGGTGCGGTTTCCTAACCAATGCAGAATACCAAACGCGTATTCTGCCGAATACGAAAATTTGATTTTTCAAACTCACGTTATTTGTAGTATATAAGGTCTTACTTCTTAAGTCATGCACGTGTGCAATAAATGTGCCATTGTCAAAGGGCGATAAGTCGGTGAATACAGTTATTCCTGAGACCTCATTTGCACACCGATGTGCAGCACGTAATATCTTGCACAGATTTGTGCAGTTAGACCGATAGTTAGAGATGCTTATGTATGTTTTCGGCTACGTTTCTTGGGATTCCCTTCACAGATAGAAGTTGATCTAAGCTTGCTTGACGGATTGCATCAATCGATCCAAATTTTTGTAACAGTACCTGTTTTCGTCTTGGTCCTACATTTGGTATTTCATCAAGCACAGAGACACTGAGAGCCTTTTTCCGCAACTTTCTATGGTAGGTAATGGCAAATCTATGTGCTTCATCGCGCAGTCGCTGAATTAAGTGTAGTGTCGGATTGTCTTCCCGCAACACGATCGGGGCCATCTTTCCCGGTACAAATATCTCCTCAATCCGTTTTGCTAATGCCATAATTGGTATGTCTGTAGGGACAGGGTCTAATTTTGCTTCAGCAAAGGGTTGCAATGCTCCTTGCGCAGCACTGAGTTGTCCTTTGCCGCCATCAATAAGGATGAGATCAGGTAATTTGTTGAACTTCTGATCTCCAGCTTCTGCCCGACGAAATCGTCTTGTGATAACTTCTTGCATCATGGCAAAGTCATTCTGGCCGACAACTTCTTTGATCCGAAATTGTCTGTATTCGCTGGAATTAGGTTTTCCATTCTCCAATACCACCATTGAACCGACTGCATATCTATCGCCAAGATTAGAAATGTCATAAGCTTCAATTCGTCTCAAAGGTTGATTGATGTTGAGAAGCTCCTGTAACTCAACAAGTGCGGGATTAACATCACTACTAAATACCACACTCTGTTCGCGTTGTATCAAGAGTGCTTCTGCATTCTTCATCGCTAAAGTTTGTAGTCTTCTGAGCCTGCCAGCTTTTGGCACATGTAATGATACTTGATTACCGCGTTTTTCGCTGAGCCAATTCTCAATTAATGTTACTGATTCTATAGGCATCGGTAAGGATACAGTCTTTGGAATCAAAACTGCGTTCTGATAATACTGTGACACGAAGGCACTCAAAGCAGTAGGAATTGAATTTGGACATACATCATTTAGGTAATAATGGTCACGATCAAGCATTTTACCATCACGTATGTGCAATACCTGAACACATGCTATCTCTCCAAGTCGACTCTCCAGACTGTGTTGAAAAGCAGTTGCAATCCCGATTACATCTTCGTCTACAGTAGAGACATTATCAAGGCTCTGTTGCGTTGTGATTGTCTGCTGAATGTCCTTAAGCAGATCTCTATATTTTGCTGCAGTCTCAAAATCTAATGCTTCCGCAGCCCCTTCCATCTGCTGTTGTATCTCTTTTACGACACCCTTTGTATTACCCCCTAAGAATTGACATACTTTGGTAACGATTTTACTATACGCCTGAACGTCAATCTTATTCGCACAGGGGGCAGGACACCTACCGATATGATAGTCAAGACATTCGCGATACCTGTTGTTAGTTTCTTTTAGGGGTAACGTACATGTACGAATAGGGAACAATTTTGTCAACTGTTTGAGTACCTGCCTTGTAGAACGTGCCTTTACAAATGGACCGAAATACCGTGTTCCATCACTTTCCGTTTTACGTGTAATCATAATTCGAGGAAAGGGTTCATTTGTCGTTACACGTAGAAACGGATACCGTTTATCATCTTTCAGTTTAACATTGTATCTCGGTTGATGTGCTTTAATCAGATTGTTTTCAAGTATGAGTGCCTCAATCTCCGTATTTGTAACAATATAGTCGACTTCTGTTACATACCGCATTAATTGTATAGTTAGGGAGCTTTCAGGTTTGCTGACATGAAAATACGAACGGACACGACTACGAAGTCTAACCGCCTTACCGATGTAGATAATTGACCCATCAGATGCCTTCATCAGATAGACACCAGGGGAGTTTGGTAGAGATTGCCAAAGCTGGGGTTGGTTTTCGTTCATTGCTGTATTCTCAGAATCTAACCTTCGTATAGATTGCTTTTATAGCTAACTGACATGCAATTGAACCTAACTGGAACAGATCATTTAAAGAATTGAATATAGTCATATCCCATTTTTCGTTTTTTCGAACATACTGCTCAACCTTAACTTCGTCTTGGGAAACCAAGATATATTCTTGCAATGATTCAATCGTTTGATATGCAAGAAATTTCTCATTCTTGTCATAATGTTCAGTCGAAGGGGATAATACTTCAAAAATGACTGTTGGATTGAGAAGCGTATCAACATGATCATCCTCAAAACGCGGTTCATCGCATACAACGACTACATCTGGATAGGTATATGTACGTTTCTTAGGAATTCTTACTCGCATATCATTCATATATACTTCACAGTGGCTACTCTGTAGTTGGATATAAAGTTCCCCGAATATATTACCTGAAATGAGACAGTGATGTCGACTTGCACCGGGCATTGCGATTATCAGTCCATCACGAAACTCGCTTTTGAATTCGGCTTTACGTTCTTTTAGTAGATATTCTTCTGGAGTAAAGAGTGTTTTTGCTGCGCGCATGGTCATTTTATCCTCCAAATTTACGGTTTACGGCACACGGCGTGTGCCTACTACTATTAAGACTTTTTATGAACGGATCGGTAAATGTTTCTTCCTTCATTCATATACTTTCTTTCAAAATTTGTTGTGATATGTGTATGCTCACTCTCCGCAAATGTAACTGGTTCTAATGGTGTATAGTGTGCAAGACGTTCTTGAATTTCACCGAAGTATTCGGCAGAATCCGTGGCAATATATAACCTTCCGTTGTCAGGTTTGAGTGTTCGGGTAATTGCCTCAAGAAATTCATTGTTGCGAAAAATCCGACGTTTCTGCTGTCTCGCTTTTGGCCACGGATCAGGAAAATAGATATGATATGCCTGTACGGTCTCATCCTGGACATATCTGGATATAAAAAAATTTGCATCTGTCCATACAAGACGGACATTTTCAAACATACCACTATCTTTACTTATGCTGTTGTGATGTAGGTATTTTACGAATCGGTCCCGTGTTATCAGAACATACTTTTGTGCACGCTCAACACCGATATAATTCTTATGTGGATTCTCTTTTGATACTTCAAGTAGAAATCGTCCCTTACCAAATCCTATCTCAATTTCAATGGGTTGTGCCTTACCAAAAATTTGATGCCAATCAATCGGGGCATGCAGGTTCTTTAAAGCTAAAGAATTACCTTCTACAACATCCATTATTTCAGAATGAGATGTCGTATTTTGGTAATAAACTTCATTGTATTGTGGTTCTTCCTTCATTAGCTTTTCTTAACAAATCTGTGCAGATGTGTCTCTATTAGGTTGTCTTTTGGTTGATACCCTAACACATTTTCGGCTTCACTAATGTCAAGGTAACTCTGCTGATATGTACCCGAATTCGCAGAACGACCATAAGTGATAAGATATTGAACAGGTCCATCATAGTCAACAGCAAGACTAAAAAGTTGCACACAATCCCGCGGCGTCAATAGTGTGCTACAGTGTCGTATACTTTTCGGTTCTGATGTGCCGTTGTAACTACCGATGCGAATGCTGATAAAACGCATCCCGTGTGCATCCACAAGGTATCGTCCTGCTATTTCAGCCATACCCTTCATAGCACCATACCAACCATCCGGTCTAAACTGATCACCAGTTGAAAACCGCGGAGGAGAATGTAATCGCTCATTCCAACCTGATACATGGTTTGTACTGGCATAGACAATTTTCTTTATCCCACACGCTCGTGCAGTATCAAAGATATTCATTGAAACGTCAATATCACTGAGTTCACCTATTGCTTTAGGCGGTGATTTTTGTCGTAGATAAGCGAGATGCACTAATACGTCCTGTTCGTGACATAATGACTGCATTGCCTCGTAATCTCTGATATCCGCCTGTTCTACACGGGAAGTTGAACCCTGAATTGGATTTATATCCATCAAGGTCAGGATATATGTATTCTGTTTTTCCCATGCCCGCCAAAGCGTAGAACCGACTGTCCCTGCAGCCCCGGTGAGCAAAACTCTCTGTTTCATTTTTTCACCATCAATACTTTAAATCACTCAGTAGCCAATTCATCTAATATTTTCTGTCTAACCGCTTGTGGGTCACTGACAGGTTGCACATAGAACCTATCAATAGCTTGACCGCCTAATCCTGAACATTTGCACATCTCAACGTTTAGCTCTAATTTTGCTAATATGCCACTCAGATAATGCAAATAACCGATCTTCTCTTCTCCTGTTACTACAATCTCTGTGTAATTCCTTGCAGTTTCAACAGTCACGTCGTCTACCCGCCATGCATCTGATGGATTCACATAACGTTTTTCAAAAATTTTTTCAAGCGTTTCATTTCCTGACAATAGACTACGTATGTCTAAGTCTAACTCACGTTTTAGTTCTTCATCTAACGGAAGTGGTTCTCCAGTGTGATGCGGTGGTTGATGAACCACCCGATATATCTCTAATTCTACGTTTGAATCCTGTTTTGTATAAACCCGTGCGTCCCGGACGTCAATGTTATTTGCATAGAACAGACCACTCACTGTGTGTAGTTTTCCGATACGACTATGACTGCAGAGATGCAATTCTGTAAATCCTGGTCTGTCAACATATTGTAGAATTGCTGCACTTGCTGTTTTATCTTGTCCATTAGCACTTTCATTAGAACTGGCGGATTCGGCTTGTGCAAACATCTTGATATGTGTTGATATTTCTTCAGTAGCTACACCGATACGATAGGTAACAGGCATCTGTTGCAGGAAAATCTGAAACTCTTCTGGCGGCGCGTATACACCCCACTGGGATTCTTGCTCCCCTACATAACGCACACGAACAACTTCATACAGACGTTTAAGATTATGCTTTACAAGATTACTAAAATTCTGTGAGCCATTTGCCTTTGAATCGCAATATGTCAAGAGATAGAGTGAAGTCAAACGGTCAATAGTATTTACTTTTTCACAAAACTCAGATATCGTATTCTCATCCCATTGGTGGTATCGAGCCAGAGCTATCATTGCCAGGTGCTCTTCAATTAAGAAACAGATCTCATCTGTCTGTTGTGAATTAAAACCGAATTCTGGGGCAATACGTTTGGCTTTTTCTGCACCCGTCTGTGGATGTGTCGGATCCGGTTTGTCAATATCGTGTAAAAAAAGTGTCATGTAGAGTATAGCGGGGTCGGAGAGTGAACGAAATGCAGTGTTTAATTCCTCTAACTCTGAGTTCACAGAAGGTGTTGTGGGTTGTGCAGCACGAGGACCCCCAAACGGACTACTCGATTCCGTTCTACGTATCTCATCCAGATGTCCAATGGCAGCGAGTGTGTGTTTTCCCACGGTATAGGGATCAAGGCTGCGTTCACTGCGTGTCATCATCGCATTTTCAAATCGCTTTCCCCCTTCACCGAGACGGGCTAAGATACCGAGTCTATGCAATCGTGTTAGAGTCTTCTCAACATTTCCTGGCGTATTTATAAGCTCGGCAACCCGTAGTCTGAACCGATCCCAATCAAAAGCATCTACATAAGCGAAGATGAATGTTGCAAGTGACGGGTCTATCTCAAAATCATACTGCTGAAAGTAACTAAAGAGTTTAAAAAGCTCATCCGTATCAAGTTCACCGAAATTGTTATCAATACAGTAAAGAACATCTGTTCTTACACCGAGGACATCAGATACAGGGATACCGTTTGCAAGAAATTTACGTATCAACATTTCAGCTTTAAAATGGAGGTATTTAGCCTTAGCATAGAAATCTGCCATTAAAGCGTACCGACACTCTTCCGATTGATCTTCATAACCGAGGGATTGTGCAATCTTTGTCTGAAGTGTATCATCCTGTTCAGGATGATAGGATAGCTCATCATATTGTGTGTTAGCATAGACATGCAGTAAATTCCGGACTTTAAACATAAAATCTAATGCCGGTTTCAGCTGTTCGTCATCATATTGTTCATATAATTCAGGAATTGAGGCAAAATTCGGTAAACCACACATCCAGAGTGCATATTGGATAGTTCTTAAACCCCCGCGTCCAGATTTCAAATTGGGTTGATTTAAGTAGATAGTATCTTCAGAAACTTTGAATGCATCTGCCTTTGCCTTGAGTAAATCAAGTACGAGCGAAATATCAGACTTTTCAGACTGAACAGCCTTTCGGAATTGTTCTGTTAACGTTGTATCTCCGACGATAAACCGCATGTCAATTAAAGCAGTCATATCTTGATAATTCCATTTATCAATATCAGAGATCGGCCGATAAATGAAACTGAACTCAAAACCGGGTATAATTACATGTAGACTATCAAAAAAGTCATAGAACCATCTTATAAGTTCAAGCGTGCCTTCATCATATACATCTTCAAGGTCAACAGAAGAGGTATAAACGACATCTACGTCTGAAAAATAACAGAGTTCGTTTCTGCCATAACTGCCGACTGCATAAACGGCAAGGTCAGGAGTCCATTCATCTGGAACATCAGACATGAGATCATCGTAATCTATCCCTGGTATCTTTAGAAGCTCTTCGACCTGTTTTGTGTATTCAGACTGTATCTGATATACAGCGACTTCGTAGACCTTTTGAATGGCAACATCCCAAATCTTTGTGTGCGCATCACATGACATAAAACCACTCTCCCCCCGCAGGATCTGGCTTTTGAGTCGTTCGCGCTCGGATTTGATGAAATCACCTAACTGTTTACCTAATACTTGCTGAGAGATACTAAGATTCGGTATGAACTCAGTGATGCGGTTTTCTATATCTATTGACATGGATTACTCAGTTCTTCTTTATGTGACTATGGATTAATAGTAGTAGGCACACGCCGTGTGCCGTCCACAAGTTAAGGTAGTATAAACAATAAACACGCCGTGTGCCGTCCACAAGTTAAGGTAGTATAAACACGCCGTGTGTCGTACACATATAACTCTAACTAAAATGTAACGTTTGACTTCTTCCATTATACAATGATTGTATAGAAATGACAATACTTTTTCTGATTCTTTTCTGTTGACTTCTTTTACTGTTCTGACTATACTGCTGATTATGGTGAAGTTTAAAAATAATTACACACTTTCAATCCACGGTAGGTGCGGTTTCCTAACCGCACTGGTACAGACTGTATAATTAATTCAAAATTTTACCATAAAACAAGATCATTTTTCACATAATGGAGGATGCAATGAAGAATCCAAGTGTTCAACTTACGGATCAGCAGATGCGAGATTTCATCATCAATGGGTATGTGGTCGTGAGAACAGACTTCCCGCCGAGTTTTCATCAGAAAGTGTTTCAACATTTAGAGGAGATGTTCGAACATACCGGTAATTTAGGGAACAATGTGCTTCCACTCATCCCCGAAATTCAGCAGGTGTTCGATCATCCTGTGGTTGATGGTGCCATGCAAGCGGTATTGGGTTCTACTTATGTCATGCACCCACATCGATACTGTCATTATAATCCTGTGGGTAGTGATGGACAGGGATTCCATAAAGATTCCTATGAAGGCGATGAACAGATACGTAGACATAAGTGCAGATGGACAATGGGATTTTATTATCCTCAAGATGTGACGGAGGATATGGGACCGACGGCTGTGCTTCCCGGTTCACACTATTATGAAACAGGTGAAAGTGCACATGAACAACCTGAAGTGGTCTTATGCGGTGAAGCGGGAACAGTAACAATCGTTCATTATGACTTGTGGCACCGGGCAACCCCAAATCATAGTGACAAAAAACGGTATATGTTGAAGTTTCTGTTCTCGAGACTCAATGAACCCATTCGTCCAGCTTGGAATAGTAATTCTGATATGTGGGAATCGGTACTGGATGATGAAGCACCTGCACATCCTGAACTTTGGGAAGCACATTGGGATTGGAATTATGGAAAACAGAACGGTACTGCTAACGGTGTTGCAACACACGAATTAGATAATCTACTTGAGATGTTACGACATCAAGACGAAAAAGTGAGACTTAACGGTGTTTATCGTTTAGGGAGAGCAGGTGAAACAGCAGTCCAACCTTTATCTAAAGCCCTATATGGAAGTTCGGATTCTCTCCGTAACTATGCTGCTGTTGCATTAAGTCAGATTGGAAAACCTGCTGTTTCTTCTCTAATTGACGCATTGCAGGACAACGATGAATCAGTCAGAAACAGTGCTGCTTATGCTTTGGCAGATATGGGAATGGCTGCTGAAGAAGCTATTCCTGCATTGACAAAGGCTACAAAGGATAAATCACCTTGGGTTAGACGGCATGCATTTGAGGGTATAGGTATCGTTGGACAACATATAGCAGATGAATCGGATATATCTGATAGTGTGGATGCATTATCCGAAGGTCTCAATGATTCGTATTATTGGGTTCGTTATAATGCTGCGCGTACATTAGCTATCTTAGGACCGCTTTCTGAACCCGCATTGCCGAACTTAATTGCACAATTAGAAGATGAAAACAGATATGTGCGATTCAATGCTGCATTAGCGTTGAAACAGATTAACACTGCAGAGTCGCGCGAGATATTGTTCAATCATCTTTTCTCAACAAGGTGGTGTGCACTGACGACACGAGATACGCCATTTTAAGTGTATATGATTCATTCAGATATGCAATAAGCCTGGATACTTTCTCACAACAACACACACTGTGTCCATTGACATGGCTACGAACCAGTGAATAGCCGCGCCATAGATAAATGAACGCGTTTCCAACGCAAGCACGCCGAGTAATAATCCCGCTATAATTGAACCGAGTGCTTCTGGAAGGGGTTTGGAAAAATGCATCACGGCAAAAGGAATTGTTTGAATCAGAATGCTATACTTTCCAAATCTTTTCTCCAAACCGAAGAGCATGAATCCACGAAAGAAAAACTCCCATGAAATCATGTAGACGCCATAAGCCAACTGATAAAGAGGGAACGCCAACAGACTCTTCTCAACATCTTTATTAAACGGATACTTCTCTAAGAAAGGTGGATGCAACTTCACCGCCAATACAACGATAGGTATCATGAGAATCCAAGCAGCCAATGACACACACCAACCGAGTTTCTGATGACCTAACCGGATACCGTAATCCTTAAGTCTCTCCTTTGTCCCGAGCATGGCAACGAGAACAGGTATCAGGAACAGAGATAGTCCGGTTGACAGAAACCAGTAAAAATAGGGGTAACTATCTGCAAAGGGAAGATGCTTAAAATAGTCACCGAAGTTATCACGAAAAACACGCGGTCTGCTATAGTTTCTATGTAATGTCAACAGCAAAGCAGAACCGAGTAAAATCACCGTTGTCTGACGATCCCAGCCACGTAGATATTTATCTTGTAACGTTCGGAGATATGACTTCAAATTAACGCCTCATAAAGTTTTCAGATAATATGTAGTGTGCAGTAATTGTGTTTGGTTTGATTACCATAAAGGGGTTTTGCAAAAACATGATATATAGTAAAACCTGAAAATATGTGCTCCCCTGGTAGGTTCGGTTTCCTAACCGAACTATAGGTGTCAATTTAGCGTCCTTCCAGGGCCGGTAGGTTCGGTTTCCTAACCGAACCTACTATGGATATAAAAGTAATTATAGAATAACTGTCACCATGCAGAGGATATTATAGCATCATTCTACGGAACCTGACAATCTATATAATTCTGACAAATATAGGACAGACAAAGAGAAACAGTGCTAAATTGAGATGCATTTATTAGATATATGCATAAAACTTGACAAATTATCATAATTATTTACATTTTTATTTGACAAACACTTTTTAAAATTGTATAATACTATTTACCTTTCAGATTTGGAAGGTGAAGTAGTTCTTTGAAAGTTAAATAGTGAACGTGACGTGCCTATTTTATAGCTTGTGAGTACGCTTCAATTATTTGATGATGTACTTCAATACTTTTGTGGAGAGTATGATACCGGCTCAGGACGAACGCTGGCGGCGTGGATGAGGCATGCAAGCCGAACGAGAAACCGTACTTCGGTACGGTGGAAAGTGGCGAAAGGGTGAGTAACGCGTGGGTAATTTGCCTCTGAGATGGGGACAACAACTCGAAAGGGTTGCTAATACCAAATACGATTGATTTTACTTCGGTGAATTCAATGAAAGGCGGCTTCGGCTGCCGCTCGGAGATAAGCCCGCGTCCTATTAGCTAGTTGGTGTGGTAAAGGCACACCAAGGCGACGATGGGTAGCTGGTCTGAGAGGATGGTCAGCCACATTGGGACTGAGACACTGCCCAAACTCCTACGGGAGGCTGCAGTCGAGAATATTTCGCAATGGGGGAAACCCTGACGATGCGACGCCGCGTGAGGGATGAAGGCCTTCGGGTTGTAAACCTCTGTGTTACGGGATCAATCGGCCGTTGGTGATAAAGCAACGGCTCTGACGTTACCGTAGTAGAAAGCCCCAGCTAACTACGTGCCAGCAGCTGCGGTAAGACGTAG
>JAJDZB010000089.1:0-19935 GCA_022824835.1 Candidatus Poribacteria bacterium
TAATTTATTTTTAATTTTAACTTGCAAAATATGTTTTTATATATTACAATTAGTTGATGTTACATATACCCATACCATACGTTTATATAAAAGGTGCTTAAAATGTTATTCTACAAAATGTCCAGCAATGATCATAATCTCAGAAAAAAACCGATTTTTTCATCCATTTTTCAACATGCAGAGGATTTCGTACCAATGCGGAATTTTAAAATTTTGACTCTGTCAAAAAACACGCTACAAAACCTTACTATGACTAACGCCATAACCAATGTACCAAATCTTACCGTGGTAAGATTTTGAAAGGAGAAACGCTATGAAATTACAGGATCATCACAAAGAATTCGTTGTTGAGTGCTTCGCAAAATATATGAAACCCAGCGAAGTCGCTAATGCATTTATGCAAGAATTTGAAGACGATCTACCACAACCACCGCCTCCACCGGAACCGCCAAACTTCGAAGAAGAAATCACCGGCATAGAATACCAATTTAGTAGAGAAGAATATATCAAGAATAACATGGATGAAATCAGTTCTCGATATTTCAAAATGTACGGTATTGATGCACATATCAAACGTGAGAAAGAAGAAGCACACTATATTGAGAAATTCAAACTGGAGTTTGATAAAGAGTGGCAGAAGGAACGCGAAAAAATGTACGAGGAACAACTCACTGAATATCAGTTGATCCATGAGAAACACTATAGGAAAATTCGCAAAAAACTCTCAGACCAATTACGACGATTGAACATCACACATACCAGATTCCCTGAAAAGTACCGAAAACTATTCAACGAATCACGCGATGCGTTTCTCAAAAGCAAAAGAGATGATAACATGACTGACGTTGGATTAACGCAGGACGACAACATTCAACAAGAGTTAGAAATCATCTTTGGTCATGTCAAAAACCTTATGTTCTTAGAGAAAGAACCAAAGGAGATACTAAAACACGTAGACAGAGCACATGACATTCTCAAAACTATCTGGTCATACAACAAGTTAGAACGGAAAGACGGCAGCTGATAAGATCACTCAAAGGGTTGCAATGTGCCATCTTGGACTATCAACACCTTCGGTTCATAGTCTGCATCTCCATCAGCATTAAAAGAGAACTTGCCGAAAACTGTGTCAAAATCTTTGATATTCGCGAGCGCGTCTCGGATTGCAGTTGCATCGGTTGATGGCGCACTCCTAATTGCCTCTGCTAAAATATAGACGGTGGTGTATGATGCTGTAGCAAAGGCATTCGGCACCATGCCATAAGTGGCGGTATACTTCTGAACGAAGTCTCGGTTTCCGGGTGTGTCATCTGTGGGGAGCCAACCGATAAAAGTTATTGCGCCTTCAGCAGCGTCACCCGCAGCTTGGACTTCAACATCAGTTAAGGAACTGACGATAAAAGGAACAGATATACCGAGTTCGCGTGCTTGAATCAGTATGCCAGGTTTTTCCGGTGGTAAAGCAGAGACAAAGACTGCGTCTGGATTTCCCTCTTTTATTCGCGTTAATTGTTCGGAGAAGTCTGTATCGCCACTCTGGAAGATCTCTGGTGTGAGTGCCTCAATATTGTATTCAGTGAATGCTTGTTGTAATGCCGATTCCCTATCCGATGAGAAGACATCGGTCTCGTCATATAACGTAGCGACCCGTTGATACCCAAGTTTCGCATGTGTTGTTTTGACGCCTCTGGGGGTTACAACATCTGTCGTGAGCGCGACGCGAAAAACATAATCACTGATTGCACCGAGACCACGTGCACCCGACGTGGAACTAATTGCTACGATCTGATTATCTCTTGCAATTGGAAATGCTGCCTGAGTTGTGCTTGAGGACGCGGGCCCGATAATAACAGAGACACCGTCTTGATGAATCAGTTTTTTGAAATCCTCAACTGCCCCCTCTGGGGTGCTGGTGCTGTCTTCAAAAATAAACTTCAATTGTGTGTTAGCGAGGTGTGAGGTGTTAATTTCATCAAGAGCAAGGTCGTAGCCTTGTTTCATGAGTTTACCTGCATCAGCTAAGTGGCCTGTCAAAGGTAATACGACACCGATGGATATCTCGTCACTCTGATTTTCTGTGGAGGATTGGATGACTTCGGTCACCTGATCACAAGCAGATAATCCGACTATCAATGTGGCAATAGCAATAACATAAGTGAATGTTTTCAGTTCGGATATGTTTTTATAGATTGTTTTTTTCATAGGTATTCTTTCCCCTTTCTTGTATGGTTCTAATAAAGAATTAAACAGAATTAATTATACACAATGCATCTTGAGAATTCAATTTAATTAATAATAGATTGACTTTTTTTGTTGTATTTTGCTAAAATGTACATCATGATTTCGGTAGATACAATTAGCTTAACATAATTGGTTTAATCATACTAAAACAAAGGAAATTCATAAGATGACACGTTATAGAGTCTTTGGAGCACTTGTAGCATTTATGATACTGACCGTTTCTATGTCAGGATTCGCACAAGTGCAAGAAAAAAACCTTGTTGGTTGGTGGTTATTTGATGATGAAACGGAAGAAACAGGCAATTGGGGTGATATCATTCTCCGAGGGGCTGAAATCAAAGATGGAAAACTGATTTTAACACGCGACAACTGGGCGAATTCCATTGAATACGATGGTCCAGATATCACTGATATAACATTAGCGAGTTGGGTAACTTTAAACGATCTGGGACTTACTCACGGTTCTGCCCTTACTTTAGATAGAACTGATCTTGATCAGTTTGTTGCAATTGTATATGCAGAACGTCAAGCAAGACAATGGATGCCGGGTAGCAGCCATTTTAGACGTACGGATGATTTTCCAGATGTGGTAAATGAAGATAAAGAAGGTGAGATGGTGTTATTAACCATCACATATAAACTTGATGGTGGTCAATATATGATTACCGGCTACCGTAATGACCAAAATATGGGTAGTTTCACAAAAGGCGATAAAAGAACCTGGACGAAAGATAATGCTGAAGCAATTTGGGGAGCCAGACATTCTACAAATGTCGATGGTAGAATTAGTAATTCTATAATTGCTGATATTGAACAATCTCGTATTTACAATGTTGCCTTGACTGAGGCTGAAGTAAAATCAATGTATAGTGGAGACCTTGCGGTTGAGGCACGTGATAAACTCGCTACACGTTGGGCGAAGATCAAAAGGTAATAATCATTAATATCAATTCAAGCTAAGCTAAAAGGTTTACCTGAGTCTACTCACTTAGGTAAACCACCATACATTATAATGAAGGAGTTGTTTTCATGAAGACAAAAGTTTTCTGTCTATTTGCACTATTGATAATGTTTAGCATGTCAATATCAGTTTTTGCCCAAGTGCAAGAAGATAATCTCGTTGGATGGTGGCGATTTGATACAATAAAAGATGAAACAGGCAACTGGGGAGATATTGCCCTGCAAGGAGCCGAGCTGGTTGAGGGACAATTAGTGGTAGAAACTGGCAAATGGGCACATGCTTTGGATTACACCGGTCCCGACATCACAGACCTCACACTGGCATCATGGTTAAGTTTAGATGATTATGCCAAAACAAACGGTTCTGCACTAACACTGGATAAAGTAACAGCGGATCAATTTTGCGGTATCGTCTGGGCGGAAAGAGTTAACCGGCAATGGATGCCTGGTAGCAGCCATTTCCGAAGAACAGATGATTTTCCACAAGCCGTCACTGAGCCAGATACTGGAGACATGCATTTCATAGCGATTACCTACAAGAATGTTAGCAACCAGTACGAAATTACTGGATACCGAAATGGTGAAAGTATGGGAAGTTTCACGAAAGGTGATTTAAGAACTTGGTCTGCGGGTGATGCCGAAGCTGTTCGGGGTAAACGGCATACTAACGGACTTACTGGACCAGGGGATCTAAACGCTCACATTGAGGAGTCACGAATTTACAATGTTGCTTTGACAGCAGATGAAATAGAGACTTTGCAAATCGAAGGACTTACACCTGTTAAACCGCAAGGGAAACTCGCCATACAATGGGGAACATTAAAATCCAAGTAATTCTACTAATACCAAATTTATTCGTAGGTCGGGTAGAGCGAAGCGAAACCCGACAGGGAAGTCTTTATACAAACTACGTGTCGCCAGTTAATATTTTAATGACGCTTCGCTCTACCCGACCTACGGAATACTGCTATATAATCATTTAGAAATAGTATAACATCATTTAAAGGCTGGTAGTTACATTACTACCAGCCTTTACTTATGCTTATCAATCAGGCAATATCCTATATCCACTACTAATGCCTGTTACCATGCCTACGATTGCCCATAGTCCAGCACAGGTCATCTCACCGACGACTAATCCGAGGAATACAGGGCGCGCTTTCCTGTATGCCTTCAATCCACCATATTTGACGATAGCAAATTTCATGCCCCAACCGAGAAAGATTGAAAACCAGAGTTTAAATGTTGCCCAAGAACTCAACATGGTGAAACCTATTGGATGTAGGGACCACCAGACGAATGTCTGACGCATCCACATGAGCCATCCAGTGAAACCTCCACCGAACAGTATAAAACCGGTGTTTGTCCAATCTGTACCTGTCTTTGGACTGACAAGCAACCCTTCAAGCTGTCGCATAAACCAACTGCCTCCCATATAGGGTGCGCCGTGTGCATACCCAACATTGATGGCGGAATAGTAGGACACACCCAATCCTATTACCATTGCAGCACCCATTGCCATAAGGAGTTGCCTCCGTTTAACCCGTACCTCGTCAGCTGCTTTTAGTCCGTTCATGATGTTAGGCATCATGAATTCTCTTAGGTCAAGTGTTAAACAGCCAGGATGCATCATCAGCGATGTTAATGACGAAGGATGTATTCTTGAAGTTCCCAAAGTTGTCAGGAAAAAGCTGTGTGGTGAGTAAGATGAATTGATGAGCGGCATCCCACCGTTAATAACCTGCCACGTCAAGATAATATACATCGCAAGCAGAAATAAAACAAAACCTAAAGCGAAGAGGATTGACATTCCCATCATGTGATTTAAGAAAACAAGGACACAGATTCCACCAATAAGACCGAACACAGTTACACCGTTAGGTAAAGCTTCATCATCAGTACGGCGTTGAAACATCTTCCTGATATGGTGGCGTGTTTTCCATAGAGCAATTGCAACGAACACAAGACATGCTCCTGTTTCCTGTGCTGCGCTAAACGATTTTGCTGTCCATTGTACACCGGGTCCTGAAGTGAGCTGAAATCCGAGCATGACGCCAATGAGACACTGCAGTTTGTAAAACAGATAGAAGAACCATATACTAAACGATACTTCTAATGTTAACAGATAACTAAATCCGACCATTGACCAGAAAATGACAATTTGAAATGGACGTAATGCGCTCCACGGCCTCTCAGTAAAATATTGATTCAGCCAGAAGTCGCGGGGTATGTGTGGGATAGAGGGAAAGAATGTGTGGAGTCCATTTATCGTGTGGAGAAATACAGGGAACGCGAATCCTATCCATAATGCCTTGTTCCTAAAGAGTCGTGGTAGTCTTCCACTATCTTGAATCGCCATTTCGACTGGGAGCTTCACGAGAGGAAATGCACAACGTTCATACGCAACCCATTGCCTGCGTAGTAATACTGACAGACAGATCATCACAAAATAGATAACAATTACATAGGCACTCCAGACAAGGATAGGTACTATCCAAGCACCCCACGGAACCGTTTCTCCCGCAAATAGTCCTTGAAAAAAGGAGCGTATAGCAGTCTCGTCTTGCACTACACGCCAATGTGGAATATAGTGAAAAAAGAGTGATTCCCAATCGTTTTCTGGTGTAGCAAAGTATTTGTACGCAATCATTGGACTGAGTGCATAGCGCATCATACCTGATGATGGAATCCCTGCTGGCGCAAGCATGATACACCAGATCGTGATAAGTTCACCGGGCGTAAATGCTGATGTCGGGTGAAGTTGCTTTAATATAACGTTTATACCCAAAACAAAAATAGTAAGCACGAAGAAAGGAGCAACAGGAAAGTGTCCACCTGCCAAGAAGATATTGCGAATAACGTAATCGTTATATGGAGCGATAAGACACTCAAGGGTAGCACATACTAAACCGATGAGAATTGCACGACGAGATAGACTTGTGCGGGATCGTTGCTGAATCAATGTCGATTTCCTTTGGCAATTGATGAAACTTGACATATTATATGAATAATAACGTTAATCATACACAAAAAGCGATGTTCTGTAAACTATTTCGCATGATACACAAGAGTAAAAATCATAATTGAAAAAAAATGTGTGAAATTAATTCAAAAGTCAAGTAAAATAGTAACGTGGCGTATTGTGCTATTTGAAAAACTGCAATAAAGAGGATATATTACTCAAATCTTGATACATAATTGGAGATCTGATAATGCAAGAATCTAACCTATTTAGCGATGAGCAGATGCGAGATTTCATTGTCAACGGACATGTTACAGTGAAAACTGATTTACCGAGAAGCGTTCATGAAACGATATATCGCAAAACACAGGAAACCACGGAGAGTGAAGGTAACTTAGGGAACAACATCCTACCCCGCGTTCCAGAATTACAAGCGGTGTTTGAGGACCCTGTAGTTCGGGGTGCATTTAGCAGCATTTTAGGTGAGAATTACGTTATGCATTCACATCGTCACCCGCATCGAAATGCACCGCATAGTGGTGGACAAGGTTTTCATAAGGATAGTTACTGGGGACATCAGAAGGTACGACATCACCGTCCGAAATGGGCAATGGCGTTTTACTATCCACAGGATACACCTGCGGAAATCGGTCCCTCAAGCGTTCTATCTGGCACTCAATACTATAGTCATAGGATTACGGATGACAATGATGGAGAGATAGCACTTCCTGGCGAAGCAGGTACAGTTACCATAATTCACTTTGACTTGTGGCATCGCGCTATGGCGAACCAGACAGACAAAACACGTTACATGATGAAATTTCAGTTTATTCGACTTGATGAACCGAAGAAACCGGAATGGAATGTAACAGATCCAGAATGGAAATCCGGGTCGTTTGATGATAAGGAGAATCCCGCAGCTAAAAAGCATGAAACTGCATGGCGACACATGTGGAATTGGATGTCGGGAGGAACAGACACACAGACAGCACATCACACCAACGGAAACTTAGCACATAATATAGAAGCATTAAGTGATGAAAATCCGGATGTCCGTTCTGATGCAGCTGATGCGTTGGGTATGTTAGGCGAATCTGCTGCTGACGCAGTACAGCGTTTGGGTGAAACTTTACGCGACAATTATGAACCTGTCCGCTTAAATGCTGCCTATGCTTTGGGAGCAATTGGGGAACCTGCAGTTGATACATTAATTGAAAAACTGACAGATGAGAAGGACTCGACACGTCGGTTAGCGGCGTATGGACTTGCGGCAATTGGTGAACCCGCTGTTGCAGCACTCTCCGAAATGATGGAGCATGAAAATGATGCAGTACGGGTTGAAGCGACTTACGCATTAGCACAGATAGGTTCTGGAGCAGCACCTGCAGTTGATGCATTGATACATCGTGCTAAAGATAGTAAAGTTGAGGTGCGACGGTATATACCAGAGGCATTAGGAGGTATCGGACCCGCTGCGTCATCGGCAGTACCGACTTTGATCGATATGTTGACAAACGATGAGGACGTCCAAGTCCGTTTCGAGTCTGCATTGGCATTAGCACAGATTGGTCCTGCTTCCAGCGACGCGATTCCTGTTCTGAAGTCGGCACTGTCAGATAAGAATCGTTATGTACGTGACAATTCTATACATGCATTAAAACGGATCGGTACACCTGAGGCGGAAACTGCACTTTTCGACTATCTGTTGACTACAAGATGGTGTGCTATTACAAATCAGGATAGTAAGTTTTAAGGATAATCAGATGGTAAGTCGCGAAGAGATTTTAACTGCTTGTGATCATATTGTGCGTGAATTCGCACCATTACAGATTATCCTCTACGGGTCTTATGCCTATGGCACACCTACTGAAAACTCTGATGTTGATCTCTTAGTTGTAATGCCGGTTGACAAATCTGAAGTACGCGACAGAGAAGTTGAGATTAAAAGACAGATTCCGAGTCGTTTTAATATTGACCTACTCGTCCGATCGCCAGAATACATCGCACATCGTCTTTCATACAATGACTGGTTTCTGCGCGAAGTCACTGAGAAAGGACAAGTGCTATATGAAACCGATGGTTTCTATATCATGCCACACAAAACAGAGAATACAGATATGAACCCGATAACGTTAGAATGGGTAGAAAAGGCTGAAGGTGATTTCAGTGCAGCTGAACAGCTTCATTACGGGACGAACCCTGTATACCATGTCATCTGTTTTTTGGCGCAACAGTGTGTAGAGAAATATCTAAAGGCGTGGCTGCAAGAGAATAACATTCCTATACAGAGAACACATAATTTGAATGATCTGTTAGATTTAATTCTACCGACCATACCTGCGTGGCGTGTATGGCAGAATGATCTATCAACATTAACAAAACATGCAGTGGATTCTCGGTATCCAGAACAAATTGCTACTGCGAGTGATGCAGAGAACGCAATGCGTATCTGTGGTGAAATACGGGAAGCAGTTCGCACTGAGTTGAAACTATCACAAAAAGAACATAAACTATGAAGAAGATTGGGTATTGTAGGATATAGGAGATTGCAACCATGAGAACACAGGATGATGTTGAACAACAGTATTATGAAGCAGTCGATATGCTTGTTGAGAAGGTAAAGGCGGATCCGAATATGCTTGCGATGATTGTAGCTGGTAGTTTCTCGTACGCTCAGGTGTGGGAAAAATCCGATTTAGACGTTGAGATTATCGGTAAGGATGGTATTCGCCCAAGAGAATCGTTTTTCTCACTTGTAGAAAACAGTGTTATGATACATGCAAGTTTGACTCCGCGCAGCTCGTTCAAACGTTCCATTGAGAGTGCACAAGAAGGTTCGTTCATGCATTCTTATTTCTCACACAGCACGTTGTTATTCTCTCGTGATGACTCAATAAAGGAATGGTACGACAAGAACGCAAAAAGGGATAGTATCGGTGAGCGTGACAAGCAACTACAACTGCTAAATGTTATTGCAGATACATTGCCAACCCTAATTTATGCCGAGAAACAGTTTTATGTGAATAGAGATATAATAACATGCTTTCTGTCCCTCCTAAGTGTTGTGGAGAGTTTAGCACGGATTGAGGTGCTGTTGAATGATGAGATTCCCGCGCGAGAAGTGATACAACCGGCTTTGGAATATAATCCAGATTTCTTTGGACATGTTTATACTGACCTTATAAACAGCGAAAAAAATGAAAAAGTTATAAAAGATGCACTCGATGCCGTGAACGCTTATATTGATGAAAGAGAGTTCATCTTCAAAACAATTTTGGATTATCTTAAAGAACAGAAGGGACCCCAATCAAATTCTGAGTTGAACGCATATTTTCATACAAAGCTCCGTGATGCATCTGTCGATGTAATCTGTCAATGGTTAGCGTGGCAAGGAGTCATCCAACAGGTATCTACCCCTATTCGGTTGACAGTTAAGAGTCAGATTTCATTAGAGGAACCCGCATATTATTATGATAAATCGGAAACTGAGCTTCGTGCACCTAAACTGAAATCAGAAGTTCATCCACAAATTGAAGGGGCTTTAGAAAGGTTCACTGACACAATCGTAGCGGATCGGTATATCGTCGCTGCAATACTCACAAGTAATCTCAAAGAGGAGAACGTATGGGAAAAGACCAACATCCATATCACACTCATCATGAGAGATGGAACAAAGTTTCAAAAACAAGAATATCAACTAATTGAGGATGGGATCCCTATTAGAGTCCGGTTGGTAAACAGAGATAGATATAAGAAGCTAATGGAACGCAACATACAAGGAGGTCATCTGCATGCACTATACGCTCAAAGTGAGATACTTTTTACCAAGGATCCTACGCTTAAAGAGTTGCATAAAGACCTTGATGTAATTGGGGAACGTGATAAACAGACGCAATTGCTGAATATGGCAGGAGGGTTAACGACGATCCTTGACAAAACTGAAAAATGGTTCCATGTGAAAAAGGACTATGATTATACATTCTATTACTTGATGCTTGCGGTTAAAGAGTTGGCACGTATTGAAGCCATCATGAACGGAGAAGTCCCTAAACGTAAGGCTATTTATCAAGCACTCAAAAGTAATCCCGAATTTTTTAATGCTATTTTTACAGATATTCTTGATATTCCAAAGGACGAGTCAGTTCTTGCGAAGGTATTAGATAAAATTGACGTATTTTTAGAAGAACATATACAGACTTTCTTTAAACCTATCCTTGATTTTCTGGAGGATGCTGGCGGAGAACGTTCACTGTCTGACATCTATGATCATTTTGGGAGTCGTCAGTTGTGGCTCAGCATGGCATGTGAATGGCTATCACGGAAGAATGTTCTGGAGTTGTTCTCTTCACCTATACGATTGACGATGGATAGCAAAGTTTCGGTAGACGAACCAGCATATTTCTATGATATTGACAATCCTTTTTTATAAAACGAATTCTTTTCATTCTGCATTGGAATTAAAGGAGCAAAAAATGACAGAAATTGGTTTAAATGAGGCAAAGGCAAGCCTGTCAAACCTTTTCAAACGTATTGAGAACGGTGAGAAATTCTCTGTTACAAATAGGGGTAAGGTAATAGCTTTGATGTTACCCCCTGATGGCATAGAGTTGGAAAACTCGCATGAGGCTTATTCCATATTGATTGAATTACGGACAAATTGTCCTGTTGGTTCTGTTAAAGAGGTGACAGATTGGAAAAACGAAAGTCGCAGATGATAGTTGTTGACTGCTCAATTATGATAGCTGGTCTGTTACCAGATGAGGAAGATGCTGTAAGTGACTTTTTACTATGTAGTCTGAGGGACGGTGTAATCGCAGCAGTTGTCCCATCGTTGTTTTTTCAGGAAGTAAGCAACGTTTTACTAATGGCATATCGACGTCACCGAATAAGCAGAGAAATCATGATAGAATACCTTGACGTTATTGCCAAATTACCTATCACAATTGACACAGTAGCGGCGACACAAGGAGATACTATGAAAGCGGTCTGTGAGTTAGCAGATAATTATGGACTCACAACCTATGATGCATGTTACCTTGAACTCTCAGTCCGACGTGATTTACCCATAGCAACCTTGGATAAAAACATGCATAATGTCGCAATAGAATTAGGTAGAGATTTCCAAATTCCAAAACATAAAAGAGAGTAACTTACTGAGAATTTACACTTACAGAATTAAAATAGAAGGGGGGCAATATGAGACAAACGGTCTCAGTAAAAGGTGCAAGAGAGAATAACCTACAAAATATAGAGGTTGAGATACCACGAGATCAACTTGTCGTTGTAACAGGAATCAGTGGATCAGGAAAGTCCTCATTAGCATTTGACACTGTGTATGCTGAAGGACAACGCAGGTTTCTGGAATCAATGTCAACTTATGCCAAAAGGTTTATTACGCAGCTGAAAAAACCTGACGTTGATTTCATTGATGGACTGTCCCCTGTTGTCTCAATTGAACAGAAGACGGTTACAATGAACCCGCGTTCAACAGTAGGAACTATGACCGATCTGCAGGATTATTTGCGAATGCTGTTTGCTACTATCGGTATTGCACACTGTCCTTACTGCGGAAAAGAGATCCCCATCAAAACCCATTATCAAATTCTTGAAAAGCTGCTATCCCTCCCGGACGATACAGAAGTAGAAATACACGCACCTGTCTTTAAAATATACGGTGAAGATTACGAATACCTTTTTGACGATATAAGAACGAAAGGATGTAGACACGTACGCGTTGACGGCGTAGAACACGATATCAGTGAAGAAACAGAACTTGATCCTGATAAAGATTATGATATTCAGGTGATTGTGGACAAATTCTATATAAAGAAGGGTATTGATAAACAGGTATTGGCAGCACTTGAACATGCAATGATAGTTGGTGAAGGTTTCATGCGTTTTCATATTGAACTACCGGAAGATGAAGATGTAGACCTTGATGCGTTTATGTCAGACTTTGGATGTGAAGAACACGGTGTTTTGATGTGTGAATTGGGACCGCACCATTTTACCTTTAATGAACCAACGGGTGCGTGTATAACGTGTTCCGGACTCGGTACATATCTACAGGTCCATCCGAATTTACTTGTTCCAGATAAAACGCGCAGCATAGCGGAAGGTGCTTTTGTCAAACAAGCATTTAACTATGAACCTGACAGATGGGATGGCAGAATGATGTATAGCCTGGCACAACACTATAAGATTGACCTGAATATGCCTTTTGCTGACTTACCTGAGGAGCTTGTGGATATCATATTCTATGGAACTCGCGGGGAGGAGTTTCCACTCTGTCAAGCTGAAGATGCCAAACCTATGCAGAAACGACACATCGGAATGCCTGTACGTTTTGATGGGATTATCACACGGATTGATAGACGCTACAGAAGGTATAGGAAACAGGGAGAAGCACACTCTGGGATGGAGGAATATCTACGCAAGGTCATGGTGGAACATACGTGTCCCGATTGTCATGGTAGAAAACTGAAACGACAAAGATTACTTGTTACTGTCCACGGCAAGACGATCCATGATGTCGGTGAATTGCATCTTGAACAACTACGCGATTTCCTCAACAGTATAACAGAAATGCCTGAGAAACATCAGGAAGCAGGTAGACGGGTGATTCGAGAATTGGTGACCCGCATTGAGTTGTTAATTGGAATCGGACTCGACTATCTGAATCTCAATAGAAGGTCTGCTACACTGTCAGGGGGTGAGTCACAACGTATTCGCTTGTCTACTCAAATCGGTTCTGGATTGATGGGAATGCTCTATGTGCTTGATGAACCGAGTATCGGGTTGCACCCAAAAGACAATGTGAAGATGATTGAGACATTACAGAAACTCCGTGATATTGGCAACACTGTCATCGTTGTTGAACATGATGAAAGTACAATACGGGAAGCAGACCATATCATTGAAATGGGACCTGGTCCAGGTGTTCACGGTGGACATGTAGTAGTGCAAGGTCCCTTTGACAAAATAATAAAGAGCGACGAGTCATTGACCGGTTTGTATATGAGCGGAAAACTGAAAATTCCAATGCCGGTAGAACGTCGAAGTCTAAACGGGAAATTCCTAAGCATCACTGGTGCAAGAGAGAATAATCTACAGAATATTAACGTTGAAATACCTTTAGGTGTCTTCATCTGTATTACGGGTGCTTCCGGGTCTGGTAAGAGTACACTACTCAACGAAATTATATATAAAAGACTGTATTCGATCTATCATGATAGCCGAACACTTTACGGTGAGCATGATGAACTTAAAGGTCATGAGAATATCAGTGATGTTATTAACATAGACCAGTCTCCCATCGGTCGCTCCCCGCGTTCAAATCCTGCTACATACATTGGATTCTATGACAATATCCGTAAACTCTATGCAAGTACACCTGAGGCACAAGCTCGCGGCTATACAGCATCGCGTTTTAGTTTTAACGTGAAGGGTGGACGTTGTGAAGAATGTCACGGTGAAGGTTCAATAACGACTCAGTTACACTTCATGCCTGATGTTGAGGTCACCTGTCCAACATGCAAAGGTGCCCGTTACAATGATGATACACTTGAGGTAACCTATAATGGTAAAAATATATCGGAAATCCTTGAAATGTCTATTGAGGATGGGGTTGAGTTCTTCGTTGACCAACGTCTGATTAATCACAAATTAAGTGTTATGAATGAATTAGGTCTTGGATATTTGAAAATTGGACATCCTGCACCTATCCTCTCAGGGGGAGAAGCACAACGGATAAAACTTGCAAATGAACTCAGCAAAATCAAACGCGGTAAACATAATCTCTATATACTCGACGAACCCACAACGGGGTTACACCTTGCTGATATTCAGAAGCTATTAGACAGTATCGGAAGACTCGTTGATTCTGGACATACGGTCATTGTGATTGAACATCATCTGGATGTCATAAAGACTGCTGATTATGTGATTGACCTTGGACCTGAAGGTGGACATAAGGGTGGACAGGTATTAGCACAAGGGACACCTGAAGAAATTGCAAAAGTACGTAAATCTTTCACGGGTAAGTTCTTGAAAGAACATCTTGCGTAGACCGTTTCTTTAGTTAAATTACTAAATGAAAGTTAAATATCCTTACATACAACAATACGGAACTATACTACCGTTTTTCCTACTTGCAGTTATTTCGGTAAATGTGCTGAACGCACAAGTCGTTAATGACGGATTAGTCAGTTACTGGTCCCTAAATAGGGAGACAATTCAAGCCAATACCGTTAGAGATATTTGGGGAAGTAATCATGGAACACTCAACGGTGAACCCAAAATAACCAAGGGTAAATTCGGTGAAGCATTAGAATTTGATGGTGTGGACGATTATTTAGAAATCCCTGATACAGCTGCACTCCGTTTAGACAGCACTGGATCTATTGAATTCTGGATAAATATTACACAAATCAATAAATACCAAGGTATTCTCATAAAAGCAGTAACATGGACAGGATCGGGTTATGTCCTACGGTATAGTTCCGAATACCAGTTTCAAGGTGGATGGGAATGGGTAGATTTTCATGAAGATGGAGAACTGATAGAAGCAGAATGGTCTCATGTCGTGATGACGACTGATGGTGAAACAGCTTTTCTATATCAAGATGGAAAGTTAGTCGTATCAGAAGAAACAACCGTTGCTGCTGCTACGCAACCCTTGATAATAGGTGAAACGTTAGGTTATTATCTAAACGGAATTATCGACGAAGTGCGTGTATATGATAGACTTCTAAGTGAACAAGAAATTAAACAGAACATGAGGTCTAAAGGATTGTCTGTCAATAATAATTCTAATAACATGACAATCACTTGGGCAACTCTCAAAATTCTGTGAATAATGTCAGAGACGAAAGGTACCTCTCAACATTTGATGTAAGAAAACCTAAACTATGGATGCAATAGAATTGACAAAAACCCTTATAGGGTATGATACAGTAAGTCCTAAGAGCAATGTAGCAGTGATGGATTACCTTACCGATGTACTGGAATCAATAGATTGTGAAGTAGAACGCGTTGAATATAAGGATCCTGCTGGCACGTTAAAAGTCAACCTAATCGGCAGGAAAGGTGGGAATTCAGGCGGACGAGGACTCGCACTCCTTGGACATATTGACACTGTCCCAGCAATTGGTTGGGAGGAAGACCCTTTTGAAGCTCGGATTGTTGATGGTAAGTTGTATGGACGGGGCAGCTGCGATATGAAAGGCAGTGTTGCCTGCATGATTGAAGTTGCCTCACGATATTCTTCCTCTCAGTTTGACGCACCACTCTATGTTGTCATCACAGCGGATGAAGAAGTCGGTTATTTTGGTGCAACAGCAGTCGTAAAGAAGTCAGAAATGTTCAAAAGACACGGATTTCCAGAATACGGTGTTGTTGGAGAACCTACAGAGTTAAAAGCCGTTTACGCACACAAAGGAGCAGTCCGATTTACTGTTACTGCCCACGGACGCGCAGCGCATAGCAGCACTGATGAAGGTGACAATGCTAATCTAAAGATGATTCCTTTCCTATCTGAGATGCGCGATATCCATCAGGAATTAACGACAGATATCCAGTATTACAATTTTGAGTTTACACCACCCTATACAGATTGGAATATTACGATTAGTGATGGAGAATGTACAGCGAATATCACGGCACCCAAGAGTGTCTGCAATATTAACTATCGACCTATGCCAGGAGACAATCCTGAGGAGTGGATAGACCGTGCCCGTGAAGCTGCTGAAAAGTATAGTTTAGCGTTTGATCTATTTATCAATGCTGGTCCTGTTCGCACAGAACCGGATGCTGAAATCATCAAGGCAGCATTGGAGATTACGGGTGATTCAGAACCGCATACTGTATCCTACAGTACAGATGCAGCTGAGTTCTCAAAGTATATGGAGACTGTTATCATTGGACCGGGGAGTATCCTTCAAGCACACACCGTCAACGAATGGATGGCAATAGACCAGTTTGGGAAAGGCATTGATATCTTTAGTCAGTTCGTAGATAGATTCTGTCTATCTATAAAATAGGTATCGTTTGTTTTTTAGGTAATATGTACCAGAAAACTATGGTGTATACGAAATTATATACGGTCAGGGATTGATTCAAAAAACACGGCATCTGGTTTAACCCATTCAGCATCCCCGTCTAACCAGACTTCGCGTTTCCAGATTGGCACAATCTGTTTTAGACGGTCCATTGCATATTTACATGCTTCAAAACCATCTTTTCGGTGAGGAGAAGCGACACCCACTGCAACACTAACCTCACCAATTTCCAATTTCCCGACACGGTGGATTATAGCAACGCGTGTGATCCCCCATTTGTCTAATATCTCTTGTCCAATCTCTGCCATTTTTCTTTCTGCCATCGGTTCATAAGCATCATATTCGAGGTGTTTGACTTGCCGCCCATCGGTATTATTCCGAACTGTTCCAAGAAACAGGACTACAGCACCTGAATCAGGGGATTCAACAACTTCGCGCACCTGAGCTTCTGTTATAGTTTCATCAGTGATTTTAAACATTCTCACCCCCTGTGACAGGTGGTATCAATGCCACCTCATCGCCTTCTGACAACTCAGTGTTTTCTGTGGCATATTCCCAGTTAACTGACATCTGCATCACTTCGTAAAACTCGGCTATCTCTGGCCATTCTTCTTCAAGTCTTTTCAATATCGTCTGGACAGTAGCACCTTCTGGAAGTTGCATCTCTTCCTGTGATCTATCTAACATCTCATGACACACAGCAAAGTACTTTACAGTTACATTCATAAGAACTCCTTCATGGATTAGAAATCTGAAGTATCATAGTATTTAAAGAGTATAGCACAATAGGATGATAGTGTCAAATTTTGGTATTGCTTTATGACGGTTTATTTGATAAAATAATGGTAGTTTAAATCTTAAAAGAACGGTGGGATAAATGGATAGTTTAGTCATAAAAGGCATAAGGTTTCATGGTCATCACGGTGTCACTGAAGAAGAGAGGACAATTGGAGGTCACTATGAGATCGATGTAACGTTGAACTTATCCCTAACGAAAGCAGGAAAATACGATACACTCGTAGATACAATAGATTATGAAAGTGTTGTGAATATGCTTGTCGAAATTGCCACAAGTCAGAAGTTTAAACTCATCGAAGCATTGGCAGAAAAGATGGCAGATGAGATATTGAACAGATTTGATATAGATGCTATCCGACTCACTATAAAAAAACTTAAACCCCCAATTAATAATCCCATTACCTACTTTGCTGTTGAGATCTATAGAGAAAAGGATTGATAATGCGAATTTTACTTCGACTGTGCGCTGTTCTCATCTTATTTTTTCACATTTCTGCCGTTTCTATAGAGAAAAGGGCAGATGCAGCTGGAAAGAAAACACAACTCTTTTCAGATATATCACCCGGTTTAAAAATATATCGATATGATTGGGACCTTGAAACTTGTGTGCTTTATATTGCAGAAATATCCCGTGATGAACCGGCACTAAAGTTTGAAGTATCTCTTGCGAATTCACAAGTACTTGGTAAAGAGACTGTGCGTTCTATGGCAATGCGTAGGACAAAAGAAGGGGACCGAAAAGTTGTTGTTGCAGTGAATGGTGGTTTTGGTGTGCTTGGAGATATGCGGGGATATGGTGGAGTTTTGGAAAATATCTACATACAAGATGGAGAACTCATCACGCAACCGACTGATAACGATGCATGTTTCGGTGTTACAGAATCTGGAGAATTCATCAGTACCCCCGTTAAGATGAAAGCAAGCATAAAGATCGGTGACCATTCATTGCCAATTGGATGCATTAACCAACGAAGACTTGATGGATGTCAAATAACACTTTATACCCCACGTTTTGGAGATTCGACACGCACCAACCGTCGCAGGGGTAAAGAGATAAGACTCAGCGGACTTAAACTGCCGATTTCGCCACTCTATGCTAATAATTACAACGTGGACACTGTTTCAACTAATGGCAACAGTTCTATACCAGAAGATGGACTCATACTGTGGATAAGTTCACAGATAAAAGAACCAGCAGTATCAGCGTTTAAACAGAATGCCAGCGGCACTATCCATGTCTCATTGGACCCGCCAGAGTGGAATGCTGTCCGTCATGCAATTGGTGGACGTATACGTCTTCTCAAAAATGGGAAAATCAATCAAGAGCTTGTGGATTTACATATAAAAAACCTGGATAAACATGTCCCAGGAAAACGGAATCAGTTCTTAAACTTAAGCCATGAACCCCGCACTGCACTCGGATACAATCAAGATACGCTTTACTTAGTTGTTGCTGATGGCAGACAACCCAAATACAGCACTGGACTAACACTATATGAGCTTGCGAGTATCCTAATTGATCTTGGCGCAACTGAAGCAATAAATCTTGATGGAGGATCCTCAAGTACTTTTGTCGTAAATGATCAAGTTGTAAATAAACCCTCTGGACAGAAGGAACGAGAAGTGCTGAATGCTGTATTTATTACGATGGACGCAGAATAGTTTGTACATTGGAGGAGAACTTTGAAAACTTATCTATCACTTTTTTTTATTCTTATACTTGTTGTTAATGCCTCTGACATTCAAACTGACGAGGAGACACCAAAACTACAAAAAGTCGTCCCTTTATCACAAACTGCTATTCAACTACAGTTTGACAAAGCACTTGAAGCTGAAACTGTAGAAAACATTGAAATCTATAGGATTGAGCCAAAAATTGAGGTAGAATTAGCATTATTGGATAGTAGACAGAACCGTGTGATGCTATTGACTTCGCAACTTGAGATAGAAAAGTCTTACAGTCTCAGCATTCAGAATACACAAACAAAAATAGACTTTAGGCTACCATCAGAAAATGAAATTACATTTGGAGAGGGAGAATTAGTTACATTCTCCGGTGGACTGCAGGATACCAGTTTAAAAGTCAATAAAGACCGGAAAACCCGTAATCATAACGCAGGTGCTGAAACAACCCTCTTATGTAATCCTACAGGTAGTATTTTCTTCATTGCATTTGATCTATATGATGCTTTTGAAGACATGGGTATCAGAGAACCTGAACAGGTATTAGATGTATCAATCAGTCTAAATGTTGAGGAGACTGACCCTGATATTGAACAGACAGTAATAATACGTAGAGTTCTGCTACCATGGAAAGAAGGCAGAGGCACATCAGATAAGGCGCAAGAGAATGAACTTACTTACAACAGTCCGCTTCATCGTAACCTACCGTGGAACAAATCCCCAGCACAAGCTATGCTCAGGGGAATAGATGGAGATAGAGAAAGCGATTACAACGGTTCTGAGGATGTGGCACACAGAATCGATGGTGAATTCAAAATCAAAGAGCAAGGTAAACGGTATACATTTAAAAGTGAACTAATTACAGATGCGGTTCGCTTCTGGGTTAAGAATCCTGACTACAACTACGGTTATCTGTTTGCACTGCGGGATGGCAGCGCGCCTATAGTCTTTACGTCTAAAGAGAGTCAAGACGAAAACCTGCGTCCAAAATTAACAATCCGTTACCTGACACAGACAGAGGATGGGGGGAAGTGAAGTAGGCAACATAGATTTCACCTATCATTATACTGTTGCTGCAACCTGATTGCATCAAGATATTGTTGTTCAAAGCGCGGGACACCTTTAGCACGTTTTAGAAAAGTCTCTAAATACCGATTCATCATGACGAAATCCTTTTTTTTCACATAAGCTGATGCAAGGCGATAATACGCCTCTATTTCATCTGGGTCAAGA
>JAJDZB010000050.1:0-27197 GCA_022824835.1 Candidatus Poribacteria bacterium
TGTTGACTGTCATTCGTGTGGTAGGCACACTAACAACTATCACTGAGGCAGTTTCATTAGTATATCACACCGTATTTCTACTATCAAGTCCTTTTACCGTTTCTACATCCCAAACCTAAAGGATTGGGTTTTGAAACGGAAAATAGATAAAACAGAAGATTTTTATTAGAAATTCGGTTGTGGACATGGTAACATGTTTATTATGAATATTACATTGGAATCAATTCAGTTAACGACAGAAGATTTATCAGAATACTCGGCGAGTTTAAGTTCTTCCCAGGAACTCTATTCTCCAACTGCGCCTGCCAAACCGATAGCACTTTTTGGGTGGCGGGACAGGTGGTGGTTGAATAAAAAACCCGCTGAACAGGTTGCGATACATTATTGGATTTTTGATTCAACTGATAAAGCCAATACTGCGGCAGATGAAGGTCGCAAACGACTTACCTCACGAACATTACTAAAACTCGGTGGACACGTTTCAGTCTACCAACCCGTTTCGTTAGATGAAATCAAACTTGGAGACTCAGTCTGGCAAACAGGAGCCAATTGGCTTTTTGTACGAGACACTATTGTGATACTTGTTGCCGAAATAGGTGGACTCGTTACTGCTGAAACTACGCTTGCAATTGCAGATAAGATCCTTCAGAAAATTGATAAAGCGTTATCCTCTTAACGTGAGTTTGATAAATCAGATTTTCCCAGGTGCGGTATGTTCGGTTAGGAAACCGAACATACCGCACCTGGAAGAACGCTAAATTTATGAATAATCCTGATACCAATTTTCAGATTGTTTAGATAGACTGACGTTTTCCACACCTCCGAAGTTACGATGCTCGAACCAAGGCAATGCTGTCTCTGCGGCAGCATTTGCATTGTGGAAATTTGTCGTTGCTTCATTTTCAAGGAACTGTCTAACGGAGCCAGTATCAGGATAAAAATCCACTGCATCTTTCCAGATAGCGCGTCCACACAAGAAACCGCTTGCCCCTGCAGCTGCAGCAAGTTTCACATTTTCAATAAATTCTTCAATATCCACCCCTGCGCTTAAGATTACCCACGGTAACGTTGATGCTGCATCTAATTTGCGACATACAGCCTTAACTTCATCTAAGTCGTAGGCAGAATCACCTGCATAAAATGCATGTTCTTGGTATTCAGTCGTATACTTCAAATCTGCGGGGAATTCTAATTTAAGGATGTCAACTTTATATTCTGGAGCCGTGAATTCTTCTACACTTCGTATCACTAAGTCCGGTTTCTGCTTAGCAAATTCGACACTCTTTGTAGTACCTTCAAGTGCATAACTCACAAGTTCAAGCAGGAATGGGAGGTCCTGTTTCTCACATTCATCCCCAACATGCTTTACGAATTTCTGTTGATGTTCCAATGTTACAGGTGAAGCATCTGGGTGGTAGTATGCGAGAAGTTTTATAGCATCAGCCCCTGCGCGTTGTGCCTTTTCAATAGTCCAGTTTTCAATTGGGTTGGATAGTCTTTCGTTTTCACTGACACCTTCGCTTACATATCCTGATTCTTCATAAGCCAACAACAATGCTACATCTCTCGGGATTTCCGTTAATGAATATGGATGACCATAGATCGGATCAGTCAACACAGCAGTTGCGTTGGGTGCAAGGATGCGTGTGATAAGTGTCTTGATAGCAGCGACATCATCGTATTCAACATCTGTTTTTTCAATATCAAGTACTTCAGCGAGTTTTGTAACCATAGAACCGCGTTGGTCTATAGCCATCATTTTAAATCTACCGCTTGAATCTGCCAGTTTCATCAGTCCTCTCAATTTACCAGATGAAATTCCATTATGTGCCATAAAAATGCATTCTCCTTCTTTTAACGTGATTTTGATAAATGTAGCGCAAACTTTCCAGTTTGCGAAGATGTGCCACAAACTGAAAGTTTGTGCTACAATGCACGCCTCTTGAATACGAAAATTTGATTTATCAAACTCACATTTCTTTTAGTATTCGCGTTCAACGAAAAAATGAATTAGTGATAGAAACAGCTGCTTTGCTTTATTGTTAGAAACGTGCTTGAAATTCTGCTTGAACTTTTCTGCTGCGTCCTTAAGAAACTTTGTAGAATATTGTTGTGCATATTGAATAGAATTGTATTTTTTCATCAACTGCAAGACTTTGTGTATTTCTGTTTCGTCTTTCTCATCCCTATTATGCGCCATGATCTCAATAACAGCGTTGGCTTCTGATGGACTACATGCATTAATGAGATGTATCAGAACTAACGTTCTTTTTCCTTCGCTTATGTCTCCTCCGATCTCTTTGCCATATCTGCCAACGTCCCCGATTAGGTTTAGGACATCATCCTGAATCTGGAATGCAATACCGAGGGATTTCCCTATTTCAAAAAAAGCATCCGTCTCTGCAACGGTTGCACCCCCGATGATTGCGCCTAATCGACAAGGTGTTATGCATGTATACCAAGCGGTTTTCTGTATACACATCCTGAGGTAATCGTCTTCGTCAATATCCCATTGATTGTTGTGCACCCAGCTCAGTTCTATGTGTTGTCCTTCAACGACTTGGTTACTGAGTTGTATAAATTCTGACAAGATTTTGAGGGAGAGTCTGTCGCCGAGGATTTCGGTATTCCTGTGTAGCATCTCCCACATTTTGCAGTGTAATGCGTCTCCGACGTTTATAGCCATAGGGATACCATGTTTATGATGCAGACACGGTTCACCTCTCCGCAATTCCGATCCATCCTCTATGTCATCATGTATAAGTAGCCAATTCTGAAGCAGTTCTAAAGCTGCTGCTGTATTGACAGCTTGTTTAGGATCACCGCCAAACACTTCACACAAAAGTAAGCATAGAGCAGGTCTTAATCCTTTACCCGCACGTTGAGGATAGTCTAATATCATCTGATATAATTGCTGTATATCCGGATGTTCATGTGTGGTAGGAAGAAAGTCAAAGATACATGCATCTACTTTAGTTTTGACTTCCTTTAGATATGCTGTTACAAGTTCTTTTTTAGGTGCTGGTTCAGTGTCAGAATTCGGCATTGGTCTCCTTACCTGTATCGACTTTTACTCCCAAATTTACATGTACCGTTTGTAAATTATACTACATTTCTGTGTTTTATTCAAGTTTTGTTGAGGGTGTATAAGTGAATTATAAACATTGCGTCCCTACGGGACTAAAGATACCAGGTTCAAACGTGAACTATAAACATTACGTCATAGTTTAACGTGAGTTTGATAAATCAGATTTTCCCAGGCCGGTAGGTTCGGTTTCCTAACCGAACCGGTTTTGTGCCAATTGCGTTCATAAAGGTTTTCGCATCGGATCCGGTGCGGTTAGGAAACCGAACCTACCGAGTCTATGCAAGTGGCACAAAGCCTGCAGAATACGCGTTTGGTATTCTGCATTGGTTAGGAAACCTAACCTACCGAGTCTAGGCAAGAGATATTTTGGGAAAATGAAGTCCATTTACCTATATGTCATCAAGGTCAATAGCAATGAAACGGAAACCTGTAGATTTTAGTTCTTCAGCAAGTTCAGTTCGCATATCAAGGATACGTTCAAAATCTGCTTCGGTGACCTGAATTCTCAATACCGGTTTGTGATCAAACAACTTGACATTGTTGATCTTATGTTCAGCGAGGATCTGTTTTGCGTGTTGCAAATCAGTTTGCGTTGACTCAGCGTCCATTTATCTTTGCCGTCTCCAATCGCTACCTGCCATAAAACCGCCATCAACAAATACCATCTGACCGGTAACAAAGTCGGAAGCATTGGATGCAAAGAAGATTGTTAAACCGGCTAAGTCTTCGGGTTCTCCCCATCGGTCTGCGGGAGTACGGTTGAGTATCCATTCGTTTCTGCTGTCTTCTCGTGCGGGAGCAGTCATCTCAGTCCGTATAAAACCGGGTGCGATTCCGTTGACCTGTATGTTATGCTCTGCCCACTCAACAGCAAGTAGTTTTGTTAGTTGCAGGAGACCTCCCTTTGCGGCAGTATAAGCCACACTTGTCGGTAATCCAATTGCTGAAGTTAGGGATAGTGTATTGATAACTTTACCGCCCCCGTGTTGTTTCATGACGTTACCACACGCTTTTGCCAGGAAAAAAGCACCTTTCAGGTTCACGTCTGTAACAAAATCCCAATCCTCCTCAGAGAATTCCAAAGCAGGATTGCGAACGTTTACACCAGCGTTATTCACTAAAACATCTATTTTACTGAAATTTTTGACGGTTTGCTCAACAAGCGAATTAATTTCATCAAGGTTGCCAACGTCTGACTGAATGGGTATAACTTTCCTATCAGTTTCGTTTGTGATCTGTTGTGCCACAGGTAAGAGGGTATCCATCTTCCTGCCTGTGATGACGAGGTCAGAACCTGCCCCTGCAAGTCCTTCTGCCATGGCTCTACCGATGCCGCGACTTGCACCGCTCACAAGACTGATTTTACCCTCTAACCGAAATTGTTGGATTGTGTTAGAAGCCGATTTATGATTCATAATAAAACAACAAGAATGTGTAAGGTTATTGGTTTAACTCAACAAGCTTTTCAGAACCCACAACCTTAATGTCTCCTTTACTCTGATGTGCAAGTGAACTCAGCAGATACGCTCCAGGTGAACGTTGTAAGTCAATTTCAAGTGCAACGACAAATATTCGTGCATTGTTGACGTTCTTCTTTGACACGACTTCAAGTATTTTCTCAGGATCAGTTTCAATCTTGTGTCCCTTCATTGTAGTTGGAAGACCATCAGTTACAAGAACGATAGCTGTTGCATTCTGCTCAATAGCTTTATCAAGCGCAGCCAGGATATTTGTACCTAAATTGTTCTGAATTCTCTCGGGGGTGAATGTGTCAAGATACAGCAATGCACGGCTTATGTTTGTTTCGTCTGCTTCAAGCAGTTTCTCACTCATGAGTCTGGCAGTAGAAGAGAAAGGAACGATATTAAATGTGTCATCAGTTCCAAGTATCATCACAGAATCCTTTAAAGAGTTAAGTGCCAGATCAAGTTTATTTAAACCCGCAGCTTGCATACTTGCTGATATATCAAGACAGAAAACGACATCCTTAGGTCCATCAAGACTATTGAGAAATTTGCCTATACCGAGTGGATCATTACCGCCAGGTCTTCCGCCACCTTCAACGAGTCCGCCACCGCCACCATCTTGACCGAGACCGTGATATATCCCTGTTCCGTCTCCGCTTGCACGTACTCTTCCGGTAACATCACCTCGACCATCTGTTTCGCCAGGCTGTGAAAGCAAACGACTCAGATTTGAAGCTTCAGCTTCTCTTAACTTTGCCTCTGTCATCACATCCGGTAGAATATCATGAACGGGTGCTTCGTTGAGTTCAACATCGTGTATCACGATTTTTTCACTCAGTTTTACAACTTCAGCGCGTTCGTTTTTTGCGGAGTTGATTTTTTTCTGTTCAGCATCTCTCGCCAGTTTCTGAGTCGGATCAAGCCGTTGCTGTGTCAAAGGCGTCTTCGGTCTGATTGGTCGTTCATGCAGTGGATCAGGTTCCTTAAATAGGTCAAAACCCATGGAGTCTTCAGGATGATCAGCAATTCGACTTAACGGCACAAAAATGTAAACAATGGCAATAGCCATGTGGAGTATAAGCGACAACAGAACTATTGAACGCAGACGATTTCTACGTTGTGCTTTTTCAGCCATGCGGTCTCTCATTTCATCAAACATTGCGGTCTCCTTATGTAATTATAGTAGAAATCAGAATTAATTGGACATTATATTCGGTTCGGTTAGGAAACCGAACCTACCGGGGTGTGTTACAAAAGTGTCTCATTAATTGTATGTTTTACTATATGTAATTCATTCAGATTGGGGTTATTGCTGAGTTGTATCGCTCTCAAATATTTGTATCCACTGACTCCCTTCTGGTGTCAGTTCATAGTATGTATGATTTCGATGTTTTATCCATTTACCTTTAACTCTGTTTTTCCGATAGTGAATGATCCGTCCTTCTACACGTTTCAAACCCCCCAGTTCCTTGAGTTTACGATGTCTCTGATGCATCTCCTCAAGCGGAAGTCTTATCGTTTCTGCGACAACTATAGCGTAATCCATTCCCATTTCTTGATGATGCTTTAGGATGTAGTAGTCAGTTTCGTCTATTTCAGCGGGGATCTCCAGCGGTATTTCAGATTTTTCTGATGTATGAATCTCGTCCCACGTTACATCTAATAGTCTCTCTGGTCTCAATCCAACAACTGTTTTACAAGATGTATCGTGCACTGTGATTGAACCATCCTCCTTAAAGTATCCTAATATTGTCTGCTTTTCATCCGGATTACAACACTTCGCAATTTTGTATGTGAGTTCGTCAACCATCTTGTTAAACCATCAGGGATAAATTTATCATATTCGCGCAAGTGCAAGAACGGCACACGGAAAGTGCCTACTACTATTAAGAAATCTATCATATTCGCGCAAGGGCTCTATATCCGATGTCTTTTCGCCAATGTGCTTTATCAAAATGAATTGCAGAAACACCGTGATAGGATTTTTCAATTGCAGCTTTTAGGTCGTTAGCCAACGCTGTTACCCCTAACACACGACCGCCGGCTGTTACAATGTTATCACCTTGCAGCTCTGTTCCTGCATGGAATACGTTTACATCTTCCATTTCTGAAATAGTGTCCAAACCTGTGATTCTTTCACCAGTTTGATATGTATCTGGATATCCTCCAGAAGCCATGATGACACACGCTGCTGCGTTATCGTGCCATTCTACATCGGTCTGTTGATTGAGCGTTCCATCAATACAGGCAGTTAATAGCGGTACTAAATCACTCTTTAGTCGTGGCAGCAAGACTTGTGCTTCTGGGTCTCCAAAACGGCAGTTGTATTCCAGTACTTTAGGTCCATCGTCCGTAATCATTAACCCTACATATAGTACACCTTTGAAGGGACATCCGATTTCTGACATGCCATTGATTGTTGGGTGTACGACCTGTTTCATGACAAAGTCATGAAGTTCAGGCGTAATGACAGGTGCGGGTGAATATGCCCCCATGCCACCTGTGTTCTTTCCCGTATCCCCATCATGCGACATTTTATGGTCTTGTGAACTGACAAAAGGTAGACAGTTTTTGCCATCAGTCAGGACAGTAAAAGACGCCTCTTCACCGATCAACTCCTCCTCAATGACGATGTTGTTGCCTGCTGCACCGAATGCTTTGTCGACTAATATTGTCTGGACTGCTTTGATTGCTTCATTCGGCGTTCGACCGGGGATAACACCCTTTCCTGCAGCAAGTCCATCTGCCTTTACAAAAACAGGGGATCTGATATCCTGAATGTAGGCTATCGCTGCATCAGCATCTGAGAACGTTTGATGTACAGCGGTAGGGATCTCGTTTTTTGCCATAAGCTGTTTGGCAAAATCTTTACTCCCTTCAAGTCGTGCTGCTTTTTTGTCTGGACCGAATGCTATCAGTCCACGTTGATGAAAATCGTCAACAATACCTGCTGCCAGTGGTACTTCTGGTCCCACGACTGTTAAGTCAATCTTTTTAGATATAGCCAAATCAGCAAGTTTATTATAATCATCTTTGAATGGTATTACCGTTGCGATTTGTGCTATACCTGCGTTTCCAGGGGTGCAGTAGATTTTTTCAACGAGTGGACTTTGTGCGAGTTTCCAAACAAGTGTGTGTTCTCGTCCTCCCTGTCCAATTACCAGTATTTTCAAATGTGATTTCCCCGCGTATTAAAAAAATGTCAAAGGTATTGATATCTGTTATTGCTTACCAAGTTGTTGACGTAATCTTTCTAATTCAGCTGCCTGTTCTCGAATCTTTTCTGCTTGTTCTTCGGCTTTTATCTCAGCAATTTCCCGAAGTTGTTGTTCTTCTTCACGAAGTTGTTTTTCTTCTTCATGAAGTTGTTGTACTTCTATGGATGTTCTTATTACTGTTCCATCTGGCAGGTATGGGCGCAGGTATCGGACTCCCAAGTTTACATCTACGCTCCATGTGAACAATAGATTTAATCTTTCACTATACAACGTTCTTGGTGTGTCTTGTGTCATCTCAATGATTTCACCGGAGGTGTCCCGATACCAACCGCGGAACTCCGCAGGTTTTTCCGGAATAGGTTCATGTATAAAGTATTCTTTTGCTCCCATATCCTCTAAACATATCTGAATTTTTCTATCTCTATCATCTTTTTTTGTGCTTTCCGATAGAAACTCAAATATAGTATCAGGTACAGCCCCCTCTGCCCATGTATAGAAGCTGCGTCTCAGTGGCGTTTTCTTTGCACCCAACACCACATATACATCGGGAGCAACGCATTTCTTTCTGTCTCCTTCACTATAATAGATAAAACTATCACATCCGACAAGGATATTCGGTTCTGATTGATAAAGTCTATAAAGTTGGTCAAAGAACAAAGTTATCTGTAAAGCATGATAATGGGTTGCTGCCATGGGTTCATCATCCTCAAATGGATATCCTTCGATATAATTGGTCGGTTGTCCAGTTGCTTTGGGGAAGATGGGCATGTATTTATTCACTTTGGCGTAAAATTCGTTGATGCTGTCCATTCTTATCTCCATCGCTTTTTAAATTCATTTCAAACCTGGTGAAGTATTGCATTAAAGATATATTTTAACAGATTTTTATCTTATGTTCAACACAAAATGCAGTTTTCAGTTTTCAGTTTTTGTTTTTTGTATAGGGAGATTTTCTATCACTTATCCTGCAAATCCCGGTTCAGACAAGTAACCAAATATTTACACACCCCTCACGCTGGGTGTGTAAGTATTTTGTCCCCTTTTTTCAGAAGAGACGGCACTCGGAGAGTGCCTACTACTATTAAGAGCTTATGAAATCCCAAAACAGACTCTTATAGGGACAATAACTTTACGCACCATAGGCGTCAATTTAGTGAAGAACGTTAGTGCGTTTGATACACCTTTCGCCCCTCTGGGGCTTGCTATTGGTCGGATCAATGCGCGGACTATACACCTTTCGCCTCTCTGAGGCTTTGGAAAATCACATTTCAGCACCAGCGGAGTGGAAGGTGTATATAGAACACGAATCCTCGAACACTCAAACACCAATTGACGCCTATAGTGACATTAACTTTACGCGTCCGTTTATGTACATAGCACTCCGCTGGAGTGCAGTCCGTTGACAATCCTTTTTCTATAGACATATTGCTCCGCTGGAGCAAGGGGTTAGCCATCCTTTTTCTATAGTGACAAACTTTAGGGACAATAACTTTACACACCCCGCCTTGGGTATTAATTGTCAAATTCTATCGCTTGTGATACAATTGTCTCCGCTAAAGCAACTTTTTCTCAATGGAGTGTTTTATGAAAATAGACAAAATAGAGTCGTTTTTTATTGCTAACGGATATGTCGTCAGAATACATACAGATACAGGAATTATCGGTATCGGTCAAACTGCATGTTGGGGGTATCCGGAAGCTGTTGATAAGATAATTGAGACATTTAAGAAGTACCTCATCGGTCAGAATCCTTTACGTATTGAACATCATTGGCAATATCTCTATCGGATGGGTCCTTTTAAAGGAACTGCACTCAGCGGTGCTATCAGTGCGGTTGATATTGCATTGTGGGACATAAAAGGGAAACACTTTGAAGTACCGATTTGGGAATTGATGGGAGGTAACTGTCGGGATAAAATCAGATTGCACCTGCTTGGTGGCGGCAGCACACCCGAAACAATGTTTGAGGCTGCGAAGTCAGCAGTTGAAGAAGGATTTACTGCGCTGAAGTTTGATCCGTTAGTTGGAAACTTTCAGGATATGGCATTGGACCGTCTTGTCAATACTGCGCGTGATCTCGTCGCTGCTGCACGAGAAGGTGGTGGACCGGACCTTGATCTGATTGTTGAAGTACATCGCAAACTTACACCGATGAACAGTATCGTATTAGAATCTGCCTTGGCACCCTTCAATCTTTACTTTATAGAAGACCCGATTCAAATTGATACGATCACAACTCAGGCGGACTTAGCAAAACGGATGACAACGCCTCTCGCGATAGGTGAACGTAATGTTAGTATCTGGGAGTTTCGTGAGATTCTGGAGGCAGGTGGACCGCAGTATGTTCGTCCTGATGTCGGTTTGGCAGGGGGTTTGACACACTGCAAAAAGATCGCTGCAATTGCGGAGGCATATCACAGTGCAGTTGTCACGCATAACTTTCTTGGTCCGGTGATAACGGCGGCATCACTTCATTTAGACGCAAGTATTCCGAATTTCGTTACACAGGAGTACACAAAATCAGATGAATCTGACAAATTCGCAGTCTACAAGGTTGCCTACCAACGTGAAGGTGGATATATACCTATTCCGCAAGCACCAGGTTTAGGTGTTGCGCTTGTTGACGATCTGATTGAGAAGACGCCGTTTCAACCGATGAATAGCGGAACGACACCCTTGCGGGAAGACGGTTCTGTTGCTTATGCAGTATAGTGGACAGTCCACGTTAAACGTGTAGGTCGGGTAGAGCGAAGCGCCAATAAAATATTATCTGGCGACATGTATTAATTATGTCTATCATGTCGGGTTTCGCTTCGCTCTACCCGACCTACAATGTAAGAGTAGACTGGGATTTATAGTTCGGTTAGGAAATCGCACCTACCGACCTGGGGTTTATAGTTCGGTTAGGAAACCGAACATACCGACCTGGGGAGAGAGGAGAAAGAGTATGAATGCCGAAGAGAAGTATCTATTTGACCTGAACGGTTATCTCATCATCAAGAATGTACTAAATGCTGAAGAGGTTGCTATCGCAAATGAAGCAATTGACAGACATAGTGATCAGATGCGTATTCGTCCTAAGGAGCAGACGCTTGATGGTGGTTCAGAAGCGTTAATGGGTGAACATGGGAGAGGTGAACTCGGTGGTATGCTGGGATGGGAAGAGCCGTGGTGTAACCCATTCAGAAATATGTTAGCACATCCGACACTTGTCCCGTATTTAAATGTAATATTGGGTAAAGGATTCCGTATGGATCATCACATGTTTCTGCTTTCTATGGATAAAGGGGCAGAAGGATTCATATTTCATGGGTCATCGGGGCCCGGTTTTGATCCGAATCAGTACTATATTTTTCGTGATGGGAGGATGCACAACGGGTTGACTGTTGTGACTTTTCAACTGACAGATGTACCCCCTGGTGCAGGCGGATTGATTGTCATTCCTGGTAGTCATAAGAGTAATTATGCGTGTCCTCAAGAGATGCGACTCTATAAGAAGCATCAAGAACACATTAGGCAACTCGTCTGTAATGCAGGAGATGTTATTATTTTTACTGAAGCGGTGACCCATGGCACTTTACCGTGGACAGCAGAGCATCCCCGCCGTTCTATTTTAACGCGCTATACTGCAGGAAATATGGCTTATGTTCCTGCATATCAGGTGCCAGAGTGGGCAGATGAACGGGCGCGCGCTGTGATGGAACCACCGTATCATTCCCGGTTGAATCGTCCTATATTGGAGGAATAAAGATTCTATAGACATAGCACTCCGCTGGAGTGCAAGAAATACCGCAACCTATTTCTATAAACATAGCGTCCCTAATGAAGATCAAAAAATAAATTAGGTAATTAGGATCCAGGCACGGTAGGTTCGGTTTCCTAACCGAACCAGATCCTTCGCGAAAACCTTTATGGACGCAATTGGCACAAAACCGGTTCGGTTAGGAAACCGAACCTACCGACCTGGGGTTAGGAAACAGAACATACCGGACACAATTGGCACAAAGCCGGTTCGGTTAGGAAACCGAACATACCGCACCTGGGGAAATATGCTTCGGTTAGGAAACAGAACATACCGCACCTGGGGAAATCTGATTTATCAAACTCACGTTAATAGTGATAACAAATTATAGTAAATAAGGAGAAATACCGATGACAACCTATACAGAGGAACAGAAAATAATTTCTGTTCCAACAGACACCCCAATATTTTATCCTGATACGGATGGTAAACCTATGGCTGCAAGCGACCGACACAGACGGATCCTCTTTCACACAATAGAAACACTTGAAGCGCATTACGCACAACAACCGGATGTTTATGTTTCTGGTGATATACTGATGTATTATGTGGAGGGTGACCCATCCCAGGTGATTGCACCGGACGTGTTAGTCTCTTTCGGGTTAGAGAAAAAAGAACGGCTTACGTATCTTGCCTGGGTTGAGGGTAAACTTCCCGATTTTGTGATGGAGTTCAGTAGCAAAACCACTCATGATAACGATTTAGGACCTAAAAAGGATCGCTATGCTTCCTTAGGCATCCAAGATTACTTTTTATATGATGCGATAGGCATATACTTGCCGTCACCACTGATGGGTTTTACATTAGTTGATGGTGTGTATGTTCCGATTTCCACTGCTGAAGATGGCGGTCTACATTCTGATGTGCTAAGTTTAGATTTCCATGTGGATGCTGTAGGTTTAAAGTTATATGATCCTGTTGGGGGTGTGTGGCTGCAGACTCCTGCTGAACAGGAAGCAGCACGTGCTAAGACCGCTGAAGCACGCATTGAGCAGGAAGCAGCACGCGCTGAGGCGGCAGAAACTGAAAATGCACAACTCCGAAAACAATTGGAACGTTTGCAAACACGCAGCTAACACAAAATCATAATTTTGATTTTTTTCTTGACATTCCAATAATTGTTGTGTATAATACATAAATGTTTCATATTGAGACGAAAAATATGAAAAAAGTTGTTGCTTAATTTAATTTTATGCGTTATTATATTCACGTAATTATTATGATACACTATCTATTATGTCGCAAAAACGGCAATTTAACACGAATAGATAGAAATTAATTTGCTTAATTAAAGTTATTAGCGTATAATTAAGCAATATATTGGCAAATGCGTGTGTTTCAAGTTTATTCTTGAACACCGTAACATAAAAGAAATTTAGGACTGAAGTAATAGTCCGAAAGAATGGTGGCAACGCCTCCATTATGAATAATACAGATATTCGGTATTTGATATCTAAGAATAAGTTAGCAGGATTTCATTCCCTGAATCCTTAACGATAATACAGATATTCGGTATTTGATATCTAAGAATAGGTTAACAGGATTTCATTCCCTGAATCCTTAACACGATTTTTTGAACTTTATTTTTTAAGGAGATTACAATGTACTTGTCAAATAGATTGACATTTTCTTTATTTTCTGTTTTACTTGTTGCTGCGTTTGTCATCGTGCCAACCGCAATGGCGCAGATAACGGTGACGGCATGGCAGGATACGACTACTGCTTCTGATACCGCAGGTTCTGAGGAAACAGGAGAAGTTGTTATAACGTTTACATATTCCGAAGCTCCGGGATCCGAACTGGTGTTATCCCATTTTACATCAACTGACGATGCGTTCGGTGGAGATGATAGCAGTGCCCCTGATCCGTTGACAGATTCCTATATGCAGGGTACTGACACAATTACAGTGGACCTTGAAGGTCAAGGCACAACCACCGTCACCCTAACTTTTACAGGCAGTCAAACTGTTACTCCTACAATACCGGCCGGTTTAGCATTGAAAGGTTATAGTAATGATTTTAGTAGTACTCTTAGTACTGATGAGGCTTCACCAACCGATCTTACACTTGTAGCTGGTTATATCGGCGGTAAAACTTATGTTGTTTATGTCCGTGCCGATACTACTACTCCTGCTAACGCAGCTTTACCCATACCTGTACTTCCATCAAATTTAATAGGACCAAACGGAGTAGTGGCTGACACAGGCGCGGTAGGAGACCTCACTACAACAACAGCACTACCAACTGCCAATTTAGTCCGAGTAATAGCGGATATGCCTGACCTTGAACATTTTTTCAATGTCGGTGGTGGAACGATTGACTTATCTGTTGCTGACGTAGCTAATCGTGATGTTATTATCAACGAAATCATGTGGGGTCTTGATAGTTCAAAAGTTGGACAAGTCGGTCATACCAACCAACAGTGGATTGAAGTTTATAATCGTAAGACTACCCCTGCTCCTGCTCCTACATTTACATTTATTGATGATACGTTCCCAGCACCTACTGCTGCAACTGGTGTAGTTGATAGAATCACTAACATCGCTGGACATCAAAATATATGGAAGCCAGCTATAAAAGGTAGTAATGGTACAGCAATTCGAAACGATGCTGCTACACCAGAAATTATTGGTGCAAATCCTCCGTTTGCTTCCATATATCGTAACCCGGACAAACAGAATGCTGATGGTGCGAATGCTGGACATTGGACGGCATCTAATCGTGCATATTTCCCCGGTTTCTTGGGAACGCCAGGTAGTGCTAATACCCGTGGTGGTCTTCCTACCGCACGTCCGAACCCGCCAGCTTACACACCACCAAAAAATAAGCTTATCATCAACGAAGTTTATAATTCTGGTACGAATGCTGACGATTGGCTTGAACTGCGTAATGTGAGTGGTGCTGATGTGAACCTTAAGGGATGGCGTTTGTCTCATACTACTGGTAATACTCGAGATGAAACACTATTTCTTAGGTTTCCTAATGATCGTACAATTAAAGCAGGCGAAGTGTTGTTGATTGTCAACAAAGATCCAGCGGACAGCAATCTCATTGCAGGTATTGATATTACAGTAACATCTGCAGGAGACCAGCAAAAAGGTGCTGGTACTCACAAGTATCTGAATGTCAAACGTAGTGATAATAAGACCCTTCACATTCCGGATTTAAGTAATGGTGGCTACTTGATTCTAAGAGAACCAGCCCGTGCTAATAAAAATGCTGATAATGACGGTTTGGAAGGACGCGTTGGTCTGCATGATGTTATCGGTCCCTCAGCTCACAGTTATAACACATTGTCAGCATCCACAGATATAAAAGAGCCGGAAACCGGTCATTTCTGGAAAACCGAAACTTGGCCCATCAACGGTCAGGATCTCAAACCACATACCGACGGTGGTACCAACAATAACAACGCTTTCCTTAACCCAGCTCAGAAGATAACTGATGGGAAGGTTTGGGCACGTAGTGGCACAAACCACGGTTGGCGTAAAGGTGGCGGAGGTCATGCAAGTTATGTTGGGGGTCTCGGTTATGATAGAGGTTACGAAGGTGCTGGAACTCCCGGATACCATAACGATGTCGTGAAAAATGTTGTTGCTAATCTTGGCGGCGGTAAGTTGGTTATCAGTGAACTTATGCTCACAACAGATGATGGACATTACCCACAGTGGATTGAACTCCATAATACCTCTAAGACACATGGCATTAACACTGCTGATCCTGATGGGGATGGTGCTAAGAAACCCTGGAAGATACGTTTTGAAAACCATAACTCCGGCAAATGGCGAACTGCAGCCGATGACAAAACCGTTGTTGAATTTAACTTGATAGATCTTTTCCAGTATATTCCACCGAATCAGACGGTGCTTATCGTTGCTGATACAACAAGATATCATTCAGAGACGCTTAGTGAGAAAACGCACTTCCCAGAACATCGCGTAGCGAGTATTTTCGATCTAAAACAAGACGATTTCCTTATAGCAAATCGTAGAAGCGACCCCATTTTCCTGAACGCAGAAGGTGGATTCTATATCAAAATCACTGATGCAAGTGGTGCTGTAAGTGATGAGATTGGGAACCTTGACGGTAAGAAAGCGGAGGTCCGTAATGATGTTCCTTATGATGATGCCTTCGGTTGGAACTGGCCCACAGAAATGGCTGAGGGTGATAGAGGCGGAATGGTACGGACATCGTTAATCCGTCTTAAGAACGCTGATGGCACATATCGTGCTGGTACACCTATCCGACCGGTTGAAGATGATCCTGAAACCGATGCTGATGAAACTGTGGAAGCCAATGAAATGCGTGGTTCTGTCGTGCCGTTGGGAACCCCTGATGATATGCGTTCAATGGATGCTGCTTGGGTGCATGCTGCTGATACCAAGGCAGGTAGCTCTAGCCCTACCTACTATGGTTCTGCTAGCGATCAGGGCACACCTGGGCATACAGCGAATACACCACTCCCAGTTAGCCTGTCCTTCTTCCGTCCAACACTTGAAGATGGTCAAGTTACGATACAGTGGACAACGGAATCCGAACTTGACAATGCTGGATTCAATATCCTCCGTAGCGAAACTCGCAACGGTGAATTCAGACAGGTCAACGAACAGATGATACAAGGTAAAGGCACAACGGCAGAACGTAGCTCCTATAAATGGGTTGATACGACGGCAAAGCCTGGTGCGGTTTACTACTACCAGATTGAAGATGTATCTTTCGCAGGTGAGCATACTAAGCTTGCTACGACCAAGTTGAAAGGCTTGATTTCAGCGAAAGGCAAACTCACAACATCGTGGGGCGACATCAAAGACGCTTCACAATAAGGGTTAAATTTCAGGGATAATTTAACTAATCTCCTCAACAAGAAGCCACCTTTTGTGTAGCTTCTTGAGGAAAATCTTACTAACCTATCTCTACTTGAAGGGATGTTTGCAAGTTGCCGTGCATGGTCCCTTCCGTTCCGTATTCCAATATGGAATTACGAACTAACCTATCTAAAGCAAGGGGTCTCGCATTAGCGGGATCCCTGTTTTAGATTGACATTTCAGAACAAAAACGTTATAATCTAAAAAGCGTTACGGAGGACATTTTGCAACAGATTAAAACTTTCTGGCAAGTCCTGCGCGACTTATGGAGAACAGGAAAAACAGGCATTGCCCTATTCTTGATTTCTCTCTTCGCGTTCATATACGGATACATTGCACTGGAATTCGAAATTGCACAAGGCTGGAAGGGACACGTATCTGTTCAAAATGTCATGAAAGACATTTCCGCATTTATCCCAGTGGATGCGACATGCGTTGGGATAATAATTGGAGGTATAGACCTAATGATGTTACTATCAGACTTTTTTGAAGCAAGACGTGAGAAACGGATAGCCGCTGCCGCAGAAGCTGCCGCAGAAGCTGCTAGAGCCGAAGGCATAGCAGAAGGAGAAGCGAGAGCTTACCAAAAATATGCTGAGTGGGAGAAACGCCGAAGAGAAGCAGAAGCGCGAGGTGAAGAGTTCACAGAACCCTTGCCAACCCCACAACAGCAGAACAATTCAAAAGAATAAAAGAAAAACTGAAGAACAGCATTTGTGGATAGATTGGAATAACCGTCGCCTTGGGTGGTAAAGAAGCACAATCAAGGATGAATGTGCTACAACCCTCTTCCCTCTTCCAACCTTCCCCTCTTCCATCCTGACAATTTCTTGCAAATAAAAATGTTATCCATTATAATATAAACATGTTCAGCAGAATATCTTTTTACTTATGTTCCGTATTACTGTTTATATGCCTTGTTGGATGGATCGGAAGCTGGAAGCAGTCTATCAGAACGGGAAACGATGCATATTGGAAACAAGAATATGATGCAGCAGTAAATGCTTATCAAACTGCTGTATCCGAAAAACCTGAAAACCCAATTATCTATCATAATCTCGGTACTGCATACTATAAAATAGGCGACTTTAGAAAAGCATCCACTGCCTTCCAAACATCTCTCTTAAAGGGAGACATTCACAATCCAGCAGATGTCTATTACAATTTGGGTAACGCACAATTTCAATTGAGAGATTATACTGCAGCGATAAAGTCTTATGAGAACGTCTTGCACTTAAACCCTCATGATTCCGATGCAAAACATAACCTGGCATTAGCACGACAACTTCTTAAACAACAACACTACATGACACAACAACAGCAGAAAAAGAGTGGAGAGAAAACAGAAGAAACAGAAAATGATCCGACTAACCTTTCTAAAGCGGAAACAGATCAACTCCTTGAACTGCTAACCAAGAATGAAAACCTACAACGACAGAAGATGCTCAAACAGAAACTCGATAGCGGATATAGACGTGATAAAGATTGGTAGTTTTAATATTCCCCTATTGCCCTCTCTTGCATACATTATCACGTTTAGTTTGCTGTTGATAGTTTTCACAACAGGTGTTCATAGCAGTGATGTCAAAGTTGAAGCATCTGTCACTCCACGACATATCCAACTGAATGAGAGAGCGACGTTAGAACTCAAAATATCAGGTAATACGTTGATGAAACATATTGGGTCTCCGTCATTTAACTTCTTACCGAACTTTCTCGCTGTTCCGTCGCGTTCCAAAACGACACCGCGTTTAGTTGATAATAGACTTACAGTATCTATGGCATGGGTCTATGAACTTATACCGCAGAAAGTAGGTGAAGTCGCACTTTCTGATGTGCGTTTCTCATATCAAGGTCTTCCGTATAATGCAAATCCGGGTATAATTACGGTAGGTTCTGTTGATAGGTACATAGATACCGCAACGGACGGTATACACAAAGTAGAAGCCACAGTCAGCAACAGCAAACCTTACCTGAATGAGGCAATTGAATATCAATTCCGCTATCTATATACAACAGTTTTACCCACACGCGAATCTCCTTCTTATGTACTGCCTACACTATCAGATTTCTTAGTAGAAGAACTGCCCGATACTGCATCAACACCAACGCGGGTAAATGGGAGAACATATCATGTAGATAGATATGTGAGACGTCTGTATCCACAAAAGACTGGTAAAATCCTCATTCCACCGGCAGCGTTAAAGCTGCCTATCAAGGGAAATCCTAAGACACTCAAAACAAAGTCGGTCGCACTCAACGTTCAACCCTTACCAGAGATAGGAAAACCGGCTAATTTTGATGGTGCTATCGGTGAATACAGTATGCGTACATCGGTTGATAGGCGCAGACTTGAAGTTCGTAATGCCCTGACACTTTCGGTCACAATTACAGGAACTGGAAATATCAGTACCGTAACGGCACCGAAGATTAGACCGCTGAGCGGTTTTAGAACAGATCCACCAATTCTGGCACAGCGTAACAGTGCTAATACACGCATTTATCAATACGCTATAATTCCACTCAAATCAGGTATATTGCAGCTACCTGGCATTGAATTCTCTTACTTCAACCCGACGAAAGAAACATATCAGACATCAAAAACAGGTCCAATTTCGTTAACCGTAATACCGAACCCGAATGGGACGGTTGATATGGAATCTGATTCCTTGCATTGGGTGCTATGGTTACTTCTTAGCATTCCTATATTAGCTTTAGCAGTAGGTGGGTACCTATTCTATCGTTTAAAGGCGAAATCAGGGAACGACAAAAGTCTGTCCGATTTACCAGTGGATCCATCTGTCCAAGCGATTTCGTCCCTGCGATCCTTGGATACTCATGAGCCGGCAATAGATGCGAGTGCCTTTGTAGAGTCACTAACAGGGATAATTCACCGGTATCTATGTACCCAGAATCTATATGATCGGCAGGAAACGAATTTACGGCAATTGACACCGCAAGAAATTCAAGATATAGGTAAAAAGATAGGTATATCAGACACTGATCAGAAGGAATTGTTAGATATCATTACGAAATGCAATTATCACAAATTTGCCCCTGTTCCACTTACTGGGGAAGAACGAGTATCATTAATCTCACGAGTAGAAACGGTTATTAACAGAATTGGAAGTCCCTGATATCTATGGTGAAGATTGTGCTTCTTTGTTTCACTAAAAGCAGGTATCAGCATATCACCGATGATTATTACTTGGTCTCGGTGGAGGCGGATCATTGAATTCTAAACCTTTTTCGGTAGCATCCTTTTTCCGTTTCTCCCAGTCGGCATACCATTCTTTGTAGGTTTCTTCCCATTCAATGGAAGCTTCTTCGCGTCCTTCTTCGCGCCCCTTTTCAAGCCCCTTTTCAAGCCCCTGTTTAATGAGTTTGTCTCTCAATAATGTGTAGCGTATCATGATAGCTCCTATTATCTCAAATGTCCCAATAACAACAAATATTGTGTAATGAAAAAACGGGACTGATTCTTTCACAGTAACCTTAAACGTCTCTAATGCTGATTCCGATGTTTGACTTTCATCTATCCAAATGATTACGGAATAGACCATTGTTGCACTAAATATAATCAGTATTTCAAGAAATATCCAATCTACTCTCGCCGATATCAACGGTGATCGTTCTTTTTTGTTCAATTATGATCTCCTTCTAAACGAATCCAATACTTTGAGATATTATACCAAATTCTGTTGTATTAAACAACGTGAGTTTGATATACCTGACAATTTCTTGCAAATAAGAATGTTATCCATTAAAATATTAAACGTGGATTTGATAAAAGAATTCGGCAAGATTTTGATAGAAAGGGATACCCTATATGGATATATTTTGGTTATTTATTCGATGGATACATGTTATCGCCGCTGTGGTATGGATAGGTGGTAACCTGATTTTAGCAATGGTAATAGTGCCACATTTCAGACAGAACTTACCACCCGTTCAACGCATACAGATATTGACACTGATAGGTAAACGGTTTGAACCGATCGTATGGGGATGCGTCCTTATCTTGTTTTTTACAGGTATCGCAAATATCTTCAATTCTGTAGATCTGTTCTCAGCTGACAATTCTCTACTTATAGGCACCTTTATGCGAACATTAGGGATTAAACTGTTGCTGTTCATTATATTACTTGTTCTCACTGGACTTCACAGTTTTATCTATGGTCCGAAATTGTCCAGAGCAATTGAAGATTTAGACGCAGAAACAGAGGAATTACCAGCAAACGTCAATTCAATTCGCAAACAGATGGCTGTTGTTTCAAGCGCAATGGGTGTCGTTTCATTGCTCATAATATTGGCTGCAGTTGCCCTCAGAATGGGAATTTAGGACAGATTCTATAGACATAGCACTCCGCTGGAGTGCAAGAACGACAGATACCTTTTTTCTATAGACATAGCACTCCGCTGGAGTGCAAGAACGACAGATACCTATTTCTTTACCGTTTAATACGAAATGGACTGATGTCAAAGTCTGTTTTTCCTCTTGATACTAACTCGCTCATAATCCGTCCAACAAGAGAACAGAACTTAAAACCGTGCCCTGAAAAACCAGCGGCTATCAGCAGATTAGGACATTGCGGGTGGGTGTCAATAATGAAGTCTTCGTCTGGTGTTTCGGTGTAAAGACAGACTTCTGCAGAAACAGTTTTACCGAGTGAAGGGATACGTTCATTGACATAACGATCCATCCGCTGGATATAATCAGCATCAGGTGTGCGATCACATGTATCAGGTAATACGTTGGTACCCAAACCGTGGCGTGCCACCTTGACACCGTTTTCTCCAAAAAACGGAATACCGTAAACAAACTCTCCGCTCTTTGTAATCTCCGTGAAAACAGGAAAGTGGTTCGGTTGGAACAGCGCGGTATCAGCCGGTTTATAATAACAGACTTGTTGCTTTGTCACGGAGAGGGGTAAGTTGAGTTCTCTAAGCAGATAAGAGGTCCACGCACCTGCAGTCAACACAATTTTTCTACCTTGAAATTGCTTATCTGCAGTGTGTACAGTAGGAAAATCTGTTTGCCAATCAATTTTAATAACACGTGTGTTTTCTAAGACAGTCGCACCGTGCTGTTCAGCCAATTGCAGATGTGTTAAGACGCATTCGGAAGCATATAGAAACCCGGTGTCTTTCTGCCAGAGTATATCCATATTGTCAGACACACTAAATTGCGGGAAACGTTCTGATAATTGTATCTGTTCCCACCACTCGCAATCTACATCAGTAACGTCTAAACTCTGCTTAAGGGATTGCATATAAGAGTCGCCATTTTCACCTAAATTGACACTTCCAGTAGTGAACAACAACTGTTTATTAGATGCGGATTCAAGTCCTCTCCATTCACTATAAGCAGTTTTCATCAACTCTGCATAGAAGGGTTTATCATAGAAGAAACGGATGATGCGTGTCTCGCCGTGTGAACTTCCGAATTTATGTCCCCGTTGAAACTGTTCTAACACGAGAACATCAGCACCGATTTTAGCGAGATGGTAGGCAGATGCACTCCCCATACCCCCTGCACCAATAATTATTGTATCGTAAATGTGACTCGGCATGCTTATATCATTTCTATATGAACGCAATTGGTACAAAGCCTGCAGAATACGCGTTTGGTATTCTGCATTGGTTAGGAAACCGAACCTACCGGCCTGGGATTTATAGCGTAATTCTCCCTAAATTGACACCTATAGGTTTCGCTTCGCTCTACCCGACCTACGAGTTTAACTATTCTGATAACGGGAATGGATTTGGCACAGTGGTAAAATTCTGGAAATGGTCTGCACCCCGAAGCAATATCGGTTTCCACGGACGTTTAAGCGAATTATCATCAGCTTGCTTGACTGATGGTGGGATATAGCGAATGGTTAAGCCACATCTACGCCGTGTAGAATGATTGGGTAGACTTCCATGGATAATTTTCCCGTGATGTATAGACATCTCACCCGCTTTCAGCACAAGGTCAACAGCGTTTTCTGCATCCGAGTCGGAGACGGGTACTTCCTGATTGATACTCAACAGGTTACCTTCCTGTTCCGATGTACCGTGCTCCTGCACGCCGTGATGATGACTACCCGGGATCACACGCATACACCCGTTACCTGTATCGCTATCATCTATTGCATACCAAGCCGTTACTGCGTCAGGCGGTTCAAGTCCCCAATAGGTTACATCCTGATGCCAAGCAACGAATTTTTCCTTGGGACCATACTTACAAAAGAAGTGTGTGGCTAAGAGCATGACATCGGGTCCGATCAGTGCTTCAATTACATCAACGATTTTTGGATGTATTGCGAGATCCCAAATGAACTTGTAGTCAAAATGCCAATCAATGAGACCGATTTCGCAATTCTCAGGACCGACTTCAGCCTCTAAAGCATCATATTCTTTACGAAAATGTGTCGTCTCACTGTTATCCGCTACCTGTATGCCAGTTAAGAATCCATTTTTCTGATATTCTTCAGCGAGTTGCTCGTTAGTCTTTTCCATGTTCTGTCCTTTTGCAAAAACCCTTCCAGTCCCGTAGGGACGATATGTTTATAGAAGAACGTGTAACCACCCATCTTTAGTCCCGTAGGGACGATATGTTTATAGAAACTAACAATTATCCGGATCTATCGAATCAAATACATATCTATCATCATAATCAACATTAAAACGTTTCAAAATCTCAATATATTCCTCTCTAAACGACTTGTGCGCATGACGTGTCTCTTGGTTTTTGATGTAATCTGTTTTTTGTTAGTGACGATCCCCGTTATATATTGATGGAGTTCATCTTTATGTTCCCTGGGAATGAGGTTTTGTCTATGTTCTACTGCAAATACGATATGGATATAGATTTGGGTATAGGTATTTGCCATAGTATTTTTCTATAAACATATCGTCCCTACGGGACTGAAGAGGAATACATATCGTTTTTCTATAAACATATCGTCCCTACGGGACTGAAGAGGAATACACATCGTTTTTCTATAAACATATCGTCCCTACGGGACTAAATAAACTGGTAAAAGGTTTTTGACTGTAGAAATCCTACAGTCAAAAATCTTTCAAGACTTACAGAAGCGGTATATTATTTTTAAAAAACCGCTATTTCAGTTTCAAGTTTCCCCAGGTAGTGGTGAGTTTATCTTTTGGTTCCACAGGAAGCAGTTGACCGTCTTTAATCTCTACGACTTCATCTACACTGATAGCTCTGTTGAAGATATAAAGATCATCAAGATAGAAAGTAGCAGCTCTATATCTCGGACTTTTTCCGATATAGAGTGAATCCGCGCCTTGATCAATATTAGCTGGAATATCGTTGTATTCAGCCGATAATTCTCCATCAACATAAAAGGATAGCTTTGTACCTTCCCTAACGCCAGCGATGTGGTACCATTTTTAGTTTCAAATTGCGTGTTGTTACCACCGGGGCCGACGTAACCTGCCCCTTTGTTGCCTGGGTTAAACCTGTAATGGATTCCTAATTCGGCAGGACGAACCCAGATTCCTGGAGAGCGATCTGCTCCTGGAGCGGGTTTAGCAATTATTTGGCTCCAAGCACCGTTTGAACCTTGTATGAAGTTGATCCAAAAGACGTAGCTGTTGTCCTGATATTCTGCTAACTCTGGGAAAGATGCAACCTGGGCACTTGCATTCTGATCGACGATTTCTAATGAGCCTGCTCCGTAAACATTTTCTTGCGTAGTTATTTCTGCTCCATCTGCAAGGGTGCCGTCGTTTCCTCCACCGGTACCGTCGCTAATTTTGCCGTTTTCTACCCTATCAAAACCTAAATAAAGAATTAAACCATCATCGCTGACAGCAGCGAGTGATACCAATTGTCCTCCAAAAACCATAAGGATTGTAATACATAAACAAATAGTGAGCTTCACCGTGTTACCTCCATTATTGACCAATAGGTCTTATTTTTTGGTACTGATTCTATAATATGTACATTTTTTTGTCAAGAAAAACATGTATAAGACATGACATGCTACGATATCTGCTGATTCCCTATATTCAAAATCCTACAAATCTTCTTTGCCCCCATAAGTTTCGGTTGCAATTCAAACGCCATCAGTAAGACTTCGCGAGCTTCGGGATACAACTCAATTTCAACGTAGAATTCTGCGATCTTTTTATACATCCAAGCAGTTTCCCGTTTCGGCAACTCTAAAGCACTAATTTTTGACAAAGGTATTCTTGATGATTCTTGATACCCCTCAATACTAAAATGATATAGGTAGATTCTCTTGAGACGATCTTTCACCTCTCTAATGAAATGTTTAAAACAGGGACGTTGTCCTTCAGCAGACAGCAATGATTCATAAATCTGCATTGCTCTTTCAATTTTACGATACCGTTCCGTAACAGAAGAATTCCCATTAGCAAAACCGAGTTTCTGATACGCTTCTGCGATGAGAAACTCACAATCTCTGCTATCTTCATAGTTGAAGAAATCGTCAATACACCATTTACGTCCCTTTTTCTCACGCTTACTGCACAACTGCTCATACATGGATATACCTGTTTCGTAGTTCTGATGCAGGAGTGATTGGAATAACAGTTCTAATTTTGCATAATCCTGACTAACGTTATTGAACCTATCATAGAACGAATGCTTTGAATTCGTCTGCCGTTCAATATATTGTAATCTGCGGTCATAATCAGATTTGCGTTTTTTGTTCTGTAGCACATCGTAAGCCCCGCAGACTTCTCGGAACATCCGTTTAGCATCAGCAATTTGATCAGGTTTGGAACCGGTATCAAGTTTATCTGGGTGATAACGTTTCGCGAGTTTCCTGAATGCGTGTTTTATTTCTGAGGCGGTCGCATTGCGAGCAACCTCTAAAATTTCATAGTAGTTTGGTATATTCATCTGGGTAAAATGTTTCAAAATGATATGCTACATAATTCCATATTCTATCAGATTTGTCAAGTGAATATAACATGCTGAAAATCGAAATGCTTATAATTTTGACAATACCACTATCCTTGTGATATACTATTTGACATACTCACCGAGCTAAAGCTTCGGTGATTCTTCTATCGTCAGAGACAGCTTGCAATTGCAAGAGTTACGTCTCCTACTGAATAGGTGGATGCCCCCACCTGTAGGATATTAATAGCAGCATTAACATCTCTATCATGCAAGGTATTACAGTTATGACAAGTCCAGTGACGCACTTTCAGTTCTATATCAGTCCTATGCCAGCATTTATGACAGATAGGTGTAGTTGGTTCAAATCTGCCAATCTTTTGAACTTCCTTACAACATTTCGTTGCTTGCCATTCCATTTTCAACATGAAATCGCTAAAAGCAAGGTCAGATACTTTCCTGCCCCAAAGCCGTTTCATGCCGTCGATATTCAGGTCTTCAAAAAAACATATATCAAACTTCCTAACAATGTCAAGTGCGAGTTTCCATTGATGATCAGAACGTTGATTATCAATCTTTCTATACTGTCTTGCAAGGTGTTTCTGTGCTTTCCATCGTTGATTGGACCCTTTAACTTTTCGAGAAACAGCACGATGTGCTTTTTTGATAGCTTTCATAGAACTCTTGTAGAACTCTGGCGATTTATATTTTATACCATCGGAACAGGTGAGAAAAGTTTTCAATCCAAAGTCAAAACCTGCGGCAATACCCGTCTTAGTTTCAGGATCAACACCTTCATCATCTGTCGTAAACGTTATATACCAATCACCGACAACGTCTTTCTTTACTGTAGTTCTTTTGACAGTGCCTTGTATCAGACGACTATACCAGAACTTATACCAACGCCCATTGAGGCGAACTTTGGCAGTCGGGCAACCGTCTTGCTTCTCAAGCACTTCAACAGGGCACTGTTTACCGGCAAAGCTCTGAGATTTGTAGTTTCTGTATTTCTTAAATTTGGGAGGACGTTTAGCATGTCCTTTAAAGAATCTGTCATATCCAAACTCAAGTCGTTTCAAACTTTCTTGCAACGCCCAAGAGTAAGGCGTATTCCAATGTGCATATTTCGGAATTTTCTTAAGTGCTGTCAAATGGGCAGACAATCGCGTATAGGAAGCACGTTTGTAACCTTCAGCGTCTCCATAGATGCGGTAATGGCGTTTCGTCAATGCAACAAAATGATTGTAGACTTCTGCCATGATACGCAGATCAGAAGCGATATGTCTATTGCGAGGATGATTTTGGATTTTATATCTAAATGTTCTCATTTGTTTTTCTGGTCTTCAATATATTGTTTCACAACTTTTAGAGTTACGCTACCTGTTGACGCAACAAACTTAGACCGTGTCCATAGGCATGGCATCCGTGTTAATATCGGAAATTCTTCACGTAGAACTTTGGCTGTGTATCCTTTTATACGCCCAATCACAGTTGAAATAGACTGCGTTGGATCAATACTAACTAATATATGCACATGGTCGGGCATAATTTCTATTGCACGAATCATATAGTAAAAATCAGATTGTTTATCATTTATCAATATTTCTAATCTTTCTTGCATTTCAGGGGACAAACATTTCCTTCTATACTTTGTGCAAAAAACAATGTGATATTCACAAGCATATATACAATTACGTGTTGACTGGTATTCTAATTCTGGTGTTTTCAATTCAATTGACATATTATACCTAACTGATTATATATAGTTTATGTCATCTATTATACAATATTTATATTAGATGGTCAAGTAAAAAACCAATGCCGTGTCTACATCACCGAGCTAAAGCTTCGGTGTCTTGACACTGAAGACTGATAAA
>JAJDZB010000009.1:0-12343 GCA_022824835.1 Candidatus Poribacteria bacterium
CTGAGCGTTAGTTCTTTCTATTTGTGTCCGCACATCCGGCTCAGGTTCCAAGTTCGCGACGACAAGTGCGTCAATAAGCTCAACCGTCATATCAGTCTGTGCATCTAAACTATAAGGTTGCTGAAAACGCGTCAAGTATATACTATTTCCAAAACCGAGTATGAGCAACACCACTACTAAAGTGGAAGCAGCTACCGCCCAAGGCACTAACGGTTTACTACCGGACGGTGTCGCAGGTTTGGTCCGTGAAATCTCGCGCATGATGTTTTCTGTCAGATTCGGTGAAATTTGGAAGTTGTCTAAAGCCTCTCTTATTATCGGTTCTTCCCTTTTCAAACGCTGCTGCGCACGGCGAAGTCGACTCTTCACCGTATTTGCCGATACACCTAAAAAATCTCCAATTTCTGAACACGACATCTCTCCGAAGTAATGCAACGTCATGACAGTGCGTTCACTTTCCCCAAGCTTCGCAAGCAGCTTGGAGACAACATGACGTTGTGTTTCAACGGTGATCTGGTTGTTTTCTTTTACGATGTATTCAGAATAGGTTGCTCTTTCATCTACAGATTTATCTATATGTTCCTGCAGCTGCTTCCGTACATTTTTATTACGCAACCAAGTACCGCAAAGGTTTGAAGCAATTACATAGAGCCAACTTACGAAACGTTGCGGTTTCTTCAACGTTCTGAGTTGCTGATGCGCTTTTAAGAATGTATCCTGCGTTATCTCTTCGGCAAAATGGAAATCTCCAATTTTTCTCCAGACGAGAGCATGAACCTGTTTCTGGTATTTCTCAACAAGTTCGGCAAATGCGGCATCATCACCATCAAGTGTACGTTGGATTAATTGTGCATCACTGTTTTTCATGGATTACCTCCGTTTTCGCTTATAGTGACAACACAAGGAGATTAAACGGGTGCATAATTCTGCAGATGAAGGAATTTTCAGATATGGAGGTAAAAGATTCATGCCTATAAGTAGACGTAATATCTGGTTTCTGGGTAGAACTTTCTACTGAATATCCTGCATAGTATATTTGACAAAATAAAACCTAATACGTATAATATAAACATATACTAATGTGTTGTCGTGCATCTAAGATTTATACAGATACAGTGATACAGTATCACTCTATAATTTTTTCTAAGGTAAGGAAGGGTAACAGATATGGCTGAATACGTTAATCCTGAAGTATTGGTTAGTACGGATTGGGTGGCAGAACACGGTAGTGATGCGGGAATCCGTCTACTTGAAGTCGATGTTGACACAACCGCTTACGCAGATGGACATATCGCTGGGGCAGTTGGTCTGAATTGGCAAACGCAGCTATGCGACCAAGTGCGACGCGATATACTCACAAGAGAACAGTTTGAAGCACTCTGCAATGACAGCGGAATCGCTAACGATACCAACGTTATTTTCTATGGTGATAATAACAACTGGTTTGCAACTTATGCCCTTTGGCAATTTCGCTATTATGGACATGATGAAAGTCTATTGAAGGTGATGAACGGCGGACGTCAAAAATGGATTGATGAAGGTAGAGAACTTGTCAAGGATGTACCATCTTATCCAAGCACCGGATATCAGGCTAAATTCCCCGATGACAATGTACGCGCAACTAAGGACAACGTCCTACCCACGTTGGAACAAGGTGTGGTTAACCTCGTTGATGTACGTTCACCTGCAGAATTCTCCGGGGAAGTCATCGCACCACCAGGAATGAGTGAAACGGCACAAAGAGGTGGACACATCCCAGGCGCAGCGAATATTCCATGGGCAACTGCTGTCGCTGAAGATGGCACCTTCAAATCACACGATGAACTGAAAACAATCTATGGCGGTGCAGGCGTTGATGATACAAAAGAAACCATCGCTTATTGCCGTATCGGTGAAAGATCATCACATACATGGTTTGTCCTGAAATACCTACTCGGATATGAGAAGGTACGCAACTATGACGGTAGTTGGACAGAATGGGGCAATTTGGTCGGGGCACCTATAGCACGGGATTGAACACAGACACGGTGATGTAATCATCACCTCAAATGTCTTGCACAATATAAGATAGATTGAATTATGAAATTTGTCTCTGCTCATGTGATCGCATGTATGACGCGGCAAGATGTCGCACGCCTTTTGAAACGTTTCCGAGAAGAAGCGGATGAAGATGTTCAAAACATCCGTGTTCTATGTGATACATTATCAGGTAGGATGCTTTGTGAATGGGAAGCACGCGACCGTCTTACACTAATTGAGTGGCTAAAAAAGTGTAATGTCCATCTGCGGGGTACCGGAGAATGGGTGATGTCGGTTCAGTATGAATCGGTTGGAGATACGTTGGTTACCCCAAAACAGATTGATAATTGAACAGTTTCTCACAAGAAGGTTTCACACGTGGTCTAACTGATGTATTACTTGACACGTCAGACAGCTTTTGAAGCGTCTCATTTCAATCGGATACCTGAGTTGAGTGATGCGGAGAACTTTCAACTGTTCGGTTCAGCAGCTAATCCAAATAGCCACGGACACAATTATGTCCTTGAAGTAATGGTCAAAGGGTACTTGGACACGCACGATGGAATGGTCATCAACTTGACAGACCTGGATGCTTTGTTGAAAGCAGAAGTGCAGCCGCACTACGACCACAAACTTTTGAATAAACAGCATCCCATATTTGCAAAGAACCCGTGCCTACAACCGACCTGTGAGAACATCACGATAGATATATGGCAAAGGCTTGATTCTTCTCTACCTAATGCATTACTGCATCGCGTGCGACTCTATGAAAGTTCTACACATTTTGCTGACTATTATGGAGAGGACATAATGGTTTATCTCACCAAAGTTTATGAGTTCAGTGCTGCACACCGTCTACATAGCCATCAGCTTTCAGATAAAGAGAATCTTGAAATCTTTGGTAAATGTAATAATCCCGCTGGTCATGGACATAACTATGTTCTTGAAGTGACAATTAAAGGGAATGTTGATCCTAAAACAGGATTGATCGCAGACCTCAATCTGCTTGATGCAGTGGTTGAAAAGGAGGTATTTTCACGATTTGACTACAAACATCTGAATTTTGATACGCCAGAATTTGAAAATGTTAATCCGACATCTGAAAACTTCGTCAAAGTACTTTGGGATGTTATGGAACCGAATTTACAACCTGTGCGCTTACACAGAGTACGATTGCGGGAAACACCCAAAAATCATTTTGATTATTACGGAGAACCCTCATAATCCATGAAGACTAAACAGGAAAACGAAACGGATATTAATCGTGAATGTCCAAACAGTGAAAATGACTTAGAATCCCTCTATGCACAGATTATTGAGAAGCTTGGAGAAAATCCAAACCGTCAAGGTTTAAAGAGAACACCACTCCGAGCAGCAACTGCCCTGGAATTCTTGACAAGCGGGTACACACAGGACCTGACTAAATTATTAAATCAGGCTATCTTTGACGAAGATTACGATGAAATGGTCATTGTCAAGGATATTGAGTTTTATAGCCTTTGCGAACATCATATACTCCCCTTTTGGGGCAAGTGCCATGTCGGCTATCTACCGAATAAACGCATCATCGGTTTGAGTAAGATACCGAGAATTGTTGATATGTTTTCACGACGTTTACAAGTACAGGAGAGGTTAACACGCCAAATTGCTGAAACATTGGAAGAAGCGATAGAACCGACAGGTGTAGGCGTTGTTATAGAGGCACAACATATGTGTATGATGGCACGCGGCGTGCAGAAACAGGCATCAAAGATGACAACCAACACAATGCTCGGTACATTCCGTGAGGATAGTTCTTCAAGGGCAGAATTTCTGAGATGTATTTAGGAATTTTTCGGTTTACCGCGCACAACGTATAACTAATACCATGGATTATTTATCATAGATTATTATGGCAACACCAAACAGTATTGAAGGAAAGGTTGCTATTGTTACAGGGGCATCTAAAGGCATTGGTAAAGCAATAGCAGAAGTTTTCGCAAAATCAGGCGTGAAGGTAGTCTTGGCAGCGAGAACGCGCAAAGTCGTTGAACAAGTTGCTGATGATTTAAAAGAGACAGGGGCGGATGTGCTGGCAATTCCGACTGATGTTACAGATGATAAGGCAGTTCAATCTCTGATCACAGAAACGCTTGACGTCTATCAGAAACTGGACATATTGATAAACAACGCAGGTGCTGGTGTTTTTGGTAATGTTATTGATTTTGACCACACAGATTGGGATACAGTTATCAATTCAAACTTGAAAGGTGTGTTTCTCTGCTCCAAATTTGCACTGCCCCATCTGATTGCAGATGGGGGTGGACAGATAATAAATGTCTTATCTATCGCTGCAAAAGTTGCTTTTCCTGCTTCGGGGGCATATTGTGCAGCAAAAGCAGGAGCACTCGCCTTTACAAAAGTGTTGGCTGCTGAAGTACGACAACAAAACGTTCGCGTAACAGCAGTTCTACCCGGTTCAGTTGAATCGCCGTTTTGGGATGATATACCGGAGCATCCAGACTTTGACAAGATGCTCAAACCGGAACATATAGCAGATGCGATTTTGTCTGTATGTCAACAACCTAACGGCATGGTCACGGAAGAGATAGTCGTGATGCCACCGCTTGGAATCTTGTAAAAACATCATAATCCAGATATTTTGGCAAGTTATTATGCTTAGTGTAACGTGAGTTTGATAATAAGTATATGGACTTCATTTTGCCCAAAATATCACTGGCATAGACCCGGTAGGTTCGGTTTCCTAACCGAACTGGCTTTGTGTCACTTGCGTTCATAAAAGTTTCTGCGTAGGATCCGGTTCGGTTAGGAAACCGAACCTACCGGCCTGGGAAAATCTGATTTATCAAACTCACGTTAGTGTAGAAGCGGTTATGTTTTGAATCTTCCCAGGCGACGTCGAATCCGTATTTTTTTGATTGCTCGTGTATCTGCATCTAATATTGTAATGACTGAGTCACCAAGTTCCAATTCTGTTCCGGTTTCCGGTATCGTACCGGTCCGTTCAAGGATATAACCTGCGATAGTTTCATAGTCGCCTTCAGGAATAGATAATCCGTACTGTTCATCTAAAATGTCGATTTCAGTTCTACCTTCACATTCAATAATTTCTGGTGAGATCAGATGTATGGAATCGGGGTCATCTCGTTCATCAGCAAATTCGCCGACGATTTCTTCTACAAGGTCTTCAACGGTTACAAGACCAACAATACCACTGTATTCATCAACCGCAAATACCATCGTATGCTGGGTTTGCTGAATTTCTTTAAGGAGGGCGTTTATATTTTTCGATTCTGGGACAACATGTAAGTCTGTCCGGGTAAAGGATTCAATTGTATCAGGTAGATTCTCTGCATAGATTACATCTAAGAGGTTGACGATCCCGATAATGTCGTATATACGTTCATCGTAAACTGGCAGACGAGAGTATCCTGAATCAGCAGCAATCTGCAAAAAATCTTCACAAGTGGTTGTTTTTTCAATCGCTACGATATCAACAAGCGGTACCATTACCTGCCGTACAGTTCGGTCTTGAATATTAAGCAGGCGGTGAATCATGCGTCGCTGTTCAGCATGTAGATTTCCTGATTGTTCACCCATAGTTGCGACCAAACGTAATTCTTCCCGTTGTGCATCAACATTAGGTTCAGAAGGACCTCTATCAATGATCCTAACGAGGACTTTAGTTACTGTTTGCACAAAATAGATTAGTGGAGATAAAACATATTCAGAAAATCTCAATAGATAGGCATACCGTAAAGCAAGTATATCCGCTTTTACGCGAAATACGGTTTTGGGTAATATCTCTCCGAAGATAAGAAGTAGTATTGTCACATAAAGGATAGAGATAACACCCTGTATTCTATCTGATATATTTGTATCTGATAAGACTTGTTCAGTCAATCGGTCCCCGTATTGTGCAATGAGTATATTCGCAAGATTAGTACCCACCAATGTGAGAGCAAGCATTTTATCAGGAGATGCGATTAAACGGTGGATAATCCTTGCCTTTTTGTCCTTAGACTCAACGAGTTGATTTATCCGCAGTTTATTTACAGAGACGAGAGCAGTTTCTGAACCGGAGTAGAATGCCGACAAGATAAGACAGACAAGTACGGCAACAGCGAACGAAGTGATCAGTAAAGCGGATTGCGTTGCGCTACCTGCACCGATTAAAAAAAGGGATAAAATTAGGATTTGCAAAATAAAAATACTCGGTTAATTTTCTGTTTCTAGTTCATCAGGGTCAGGCACACGGATTAGCAGACTTGTGATTAAGTTTCCTTCTGTCTCAATGATTTCAAACTCTAAACCGTTTTCATTCACCTGGGTTTCGCCTACAGAAGGGATTCGTCCAAACAGACCGTAAGCGTAGCCACCAATGGTATCTGCATCTTCTTCCTGAATATTGAGTTCATATTGATAGTTTAGATCACGAATACTCATGCGTCCTGTGGTTTCTAATATTAATGGGTTTTCTGAGTGTTTTATACATCCATTTGCAGAATCGGTTTTATCATGTTCATCAACGATATCACCGACGACCTGTTCAACGATATCTTCTGTGGTAACGATGCCAGAGAACCCGCCATATTCATCGTGGAGGACAGCTAATTTAGTTTTCTCACGTTTCAGTCTTAACAACAGTATTCCGATTTTGCGGATTTCGAGGACAGTGACAGGTTCTCGTATGAGGGGTGCTTGTTCAGATATCTCTGCAAACTGTTCTCTTTTTTTAAGGAATTCCTCAATTGTTAGAGAGTTGACATCTTTATGACCCCATTTGGCAATATCTTTGACGTAGAAGACTCCGCATATTTTGTCAATTTCTTCTTGATAGACAAGTATGCGAGAAAAACCAGATTTCTTTGCTTGCGTCAATGTTTCTTGGATAGTGTGCAAGGTGGACACAGCAACGACTTCAGTTCTGGGAACCATGATTTCTTTTGCTTCTATGTTTCGCAATTCAAGGATATTGCTGACAATTTCGCGTTCGTCTGGGGGAAGTGTTTCTTCGTGATATGTTTTGAAAAACTCTTGCAAATCTTCTGCTGTGAATTCTTCGTCTTCTGGTGGGTTTCCACCGAATATTGGAACAAGTCGGTCGATAATCCTTCGAAGCAGTGAGCGTAAAGGGGTAATACAGATTGAAAAGACCCATAAAGGCGGTGCAGTTAGTTTCGCAAAAATTATAGGATACTTTATAGCATAGGTCTTTGGTGTCATTTCGCCAAAGATGAGCATCGGCACGACAGTCAATAGTAATGCCAAGTAGGGATAAAAGTTTTCTATGGATTCAGGAAATACTGATGGGACAAGTCGAAGAACAAGTATTGCAAAAGAGACATTAACCAGATTGTTACCAAGGAGGACCGTGATAAACAAGCGGCGAGGATTGTCAACAAAATTGACAATTGCAGAGGTCTTTCCGCGTTCAAGTCGTAACTTTTCTATCTGCACACGAGTCAAAGCACAGAGGGCAGTTTCAGAACCGGAGAAAAAACCCGAGAGGATGAGTAAACCTACTAATCCAATAAAATAAGGTAGTAGTGGAACTTCCATTCGTTTGTGTAGACGAAGTATAGTTAGATATTCGTCCGAGAGTATTAGACCTCAATTCCGTTTGTTGTGTACTATACTAATACTTTTTCAAGTGTTTTTTGATGGCACTAAAAAGTCGGGAATCGGCCAGAAATATGTTACCTGGCCTTCTGCAGTACAACAGATTCTGTAGGAGCGATCTCCGAATCGCGATCTACAATAGTTTGTTGACTAAGCACTCATGTAAAAACTTCTGTTTGAATGACTTGATACTTATGTTAACATGTTAAGAGATTAAATGCAACAAGAAAATCTACATATTATAGTAAATTTTTGAATTAATTATACAGTCTGTACCAGTGCGGTTGGGAAACCGCACCTACCGTGGTCCGAAAGTGTGTAATTATTTTCAAACTTCACCATAAAATAGATTTAAGTGTTCAACGCGAACGTGTTGCAACTGAAAACAACCATTGATCAATAGATAATGAGGCAGCGTATGACAAAATTAGAACAGATGCACCGTATTGAAGCATGCGGTATTGTGGCGATAATTCGTGCCAACAGTTCAAATGAACTGATTGAAGTAGCGGAGGCTATTCAAACTGGAGGCGTTAATGTTATTGAAATAACGATGACAACACCAGACGCGTTACGTGTAATTACTGAAGTGTCTACAAGGTTTGGGAATGAGGTATTAATTGGTGTTGGTTCTGTTTTGGACTCGGAAACGGCGCGCGCTGCGATACTTGCAGGTGCTGAATTTGTTGTCAGTCCAGTTACAAAACCAGAAGTAATTGAAATCTGCAACCGCTATGGTAAAGTCGTAATACCTGGCGCATTTACACCTACGGAGATTTTGACAGCCTGGGAGCTTGGTGCGGATTATGTCAAAGTTTTTCCTTCAACTGGCGTTGGTCCATCGTATATCAAAGATATTAAAGCACCGCTACCCCAGATTCCACTAATTCCAACCGGCGGCATCAGTGCCGACAATGCAGCCGAGTATATATCTGCGGGGGCAGCCGCTTTAGGTGTAGGAAGTTTTCTGGTAAGTAGCAGGCTCATTGAATCTCGCGATTTCAATGAACTTACCGACAGAGCGAAAAAACTGGCAGCTGCCGTTAATTCTGTGCAATAATTCATAATAATAATTTAGGTAATTCGTTGAGACACCCGGCAGAATACGCGTTTGGTATTCTGCATTGGTTAGGAAACCGAACCTACCGGGTCTGTGAAAAATAAAATATTACCCAATTTAATACTTTAACTTCATAATTGCCTGTTGATTACCCGAAGGATTTTTTAAAACCTTCTGTCAAATCCCATGCTTTAGCTTGCGGGATGTAGACAGTTCATCAGTTTGTTTATCAAAAAAACTTGACATTTTCGTACATACTTTGCTATACTCTCTTTAGCAATCGGCATTGGTTGTGATTCCCAACCTTTAGGTTGTGGGTACTATGACTATAGCGTTGTGTACACCATCTGATTTTCCGGACGATTCAACATAAGATTCATCGCCATGAAGATTAACCAATTAATATTAGGTAAATACAGATTGGAGGAATATCTGAGTTCAGGTAGTTTCTCGTCAGTTTTTCGCGCCCGTGAAGAGATGACAGAACGTATCGTTGCAATCAAAGCAGTATCTAAAGATGCCTATCCTGCAGATAGACTGCGTTATTTGCGAACTGAACTTCAATCAATGTCAAAGATAGGTGGACACCCGAACATCGTCGCTATTCATACTGTTGAACCAGGCAGGGACAACTGTCTTGCTTGGATAGTTATGGAATATATTGAAGGGACGAACCTACATCAACTTGTGCAACAGGATGATCTAACCATTAACGACGTACTTAATATTGGGATAGGTATATGCAACGGATTGAAAGCCGCACATGCAGAAAACATCTTACACCGTGACATTAAACCCCAGAATATATTGCTTACGGCTGATAAAGAGGCAAAAATAGCGGACTTTAGCATTGCACGCATATTTGGCGATGCTTCAAAATTGGCATCCACAATGACAGGGACAAGACGTTACATGGCACCAGAACAACACTATGGTGCCTATGATTATCGAGCGGATCTATATGCTACAGGTCTGCTCTTATATGAAGCACTCACAAAACAGTACCCTTTCTCGGGTGAAGCAGATGAAATTGATAGAAAGAAAGCTGCAGGTGAAATTGAGAATCTTGAAAAATGTCCAGAGGAATTCAGGAATTTTGCTGTAAAAGCTCTCAATAGGGATGTAGATAAACGATATCAAACTGCCGCTGAAATGTATGATGAGCTTGATAAAATCCGACGTTGGAAATATGAACAGCAAGCATCTATACTCATAGCCGAGAGTACTAATTCCCCTGCTACTGAATTGGCAAAAGCACTTGAACGGTGTAGAAAAACTTTCCGATTAGAGATTGGCGTTGCTGAACTGATCAACCAAACACTCTTCTTTGAAACGCGCAATAGACAGGAAAAGGACAACGAAGAAAAACGGAAAATTCGTCTTAAGCAACACTATACCAATGCTATTGAATACATCGAAAATGGTTCTGTTGATGAGACACTAAGAGAGTTACATAAAGCACACACTCTTAGTTTACAAGATGCCGACCTTGAAGCACAAGCGGATACTATCTTTAAGAAAGTGGCAGATACAACATCGCTTCCCGATAGGTTAACAGTTCAGGACATTGTGGAATTGATTGAAAAGTTGTCTGAAACGGAAAAAGCCAATCTACTGTATATGCTGACTGTATCAGAAGATGACTTAGAACCTGTTGTTTACTACGATGAACCTGATGTACACCATGAAGAGCCTGAAATTGTCCATGAAGACTTAGATCATTTCCCTGTCCCTCAGACGCAGGTGCAACAGGAAAGAAGTTATCGGGTATTGATTGAGGAAGCACCACCTGAGTTTTTATTAGATAAGGTGCACGAGGATATTCAATATCCGCATGAAAGGGAAGCAGCGCATATTTATCAGCAGGCACAAATATATATGCAACAAGAGAATATACGTCGATGTTTGATTCAATATAGTAGACTCGGGGCATTTTACAACAGACACGCCAAAAAGTTTATAAGGGTGAATGAAATTGAACTTGTAGCAAACTGTTATACGCGAGCACGATTCTCTTATGCCGCAGCAAAAAAGCAGCGTCATGCAAGAAAAAATGCAAGAAACGGAGCTATCTATTATGTTCATTTGGCACGACAGTTAGAAATGCAACGTGCATGGACAGAGGCGGGAAAATCGTTTATACTGGCGGCAGATAATTATCGGTTTGCCCAACTCGTTCCAGAAGTTGAAAAGTGTAAAGCTTCTGCTACCGTCTGCTATTTCAATGCAGCCGAAAATGCACATTTCAACGGTGATCTACAGACAGCTTATGATTATTATATGCAAATATTATCAATTGGTGCAAAGTTATCGAATCCTCCAAGAGTTGTGATTGAGGCACAGAAATTGTTGGACGAAATACGGATGGAAAGTGTTGGATAATTGAGTAGACGATAGAATGTATGACGTTCTAACTATTGGTCGTAGTTCCATAGACCTATATTCAAATGATATCGGAGTGCCTTTTCCAGAGATCACAAGTTTTGGTGCGTTTGTTGGAGGGTGTCCTACCAATATAAGTGTTGGCACGCGTCGGCTTGGTCTACAGTCTGCACTTCTCACTGCCCTCGGAGATGATCCGGTTGGTGAGTTCATTCTCAAGTTTCTGAAAGATGAAGATATTGAAACACGTTTTATTGTCATTAAACCTGAGCATCGAACGAGTGCGGTTGTCCTCGGTATAGAACCGCCTGACAAATTTCCACTTATCTATTACCGTGAAAACTGTGCTGATATTGAACTGACTATTGATGATGTTCTTGCTTCACCGATTGCCGAGAGTCGTGCTATATTGATATCGGGAACTGGTCTCAGCAAAGAGCCGAGTCGAACTGCTACTCTCTTTGCAGCAGAACAAGCAAAGGCACTGCAGCGCGAAGTTTTCTTGGATTTAGACTTTCGAGCAGACCAGTGGCATGACCCTCGCGCTTTTGGTGTAAGTATACGTTCTGCCTTGCGAAATGTTGATATTGCTATTGGGACAGAAGAGGAGATTAAGGCAACGTCTCTAACAAATGTCTCACAGATGTCAATAGAACACTCACAAATTTCTAACCCGAACATTGAAGGGGATATCAACGTAGCAGTTACGACTATTTTAGATGCTGGACCCAACGCACTTGTCATGAAACGCGGAATTGATGGCGCGGACATTTACACAAAAGATGGTGAAGTTATTCATGCAAACCCTTTTCCTGTTGAAGTCTATAATACACTTGGAGCTGGCGACGCATTTGCAAGCGGATTCATATATGGAATACTAAACGGATGGGATTGGCAGAAATCAGCCCGTCTTGGGAATGCTACTGGAGCAATCGTGGTAACCCGACACGGGTGTGCCAACTTTATGCCGACAATGGCTGAAGTTGATGCGTTCGTTGAAGAGCGTGGCGGATTATAACGCAATTAGTTCAGAGATGTTAAAAGTAGTAGGCACACGCCGTGTGCCGTCCAAAAGTTAAGAGAATAAGATGAACTGTTCATATAGATAGGAGAGTTTAAAGTAAAGATCACCCCGCTAAAGCGTGGGTGCTTTGACATAGCGTAGCCAAACGTTCCCTGTCAAGGATTGAGATCTTCACTACAGTAATATATCGGGTATTCTGGGCGTGGCAGTCCATCGTATGTTTCGGATGCTCCCCA
>JAJDZB010000019.1:0-18236 GCA_022824835.1 Candidatus Poribacteria bacterium
GATGAAGGCATCTTGTGTTATCTCTTGTGCGATGTGGAAATCACCGATTTTCTGCCACGCCAGAGCGTGTATCTGTTCTTGGTATTTTTCCACAAGTGCAGCAAAGGCGTGCTGATCCCCTTCAAGTGTGCGTTCAATCAACTCGGTATCCTTATTTTTCATGAAACACCTCACAAATAGACTCATCTTTTAATATAAAGATGCTATTTTGCTTATGAAGGTTGCATTTATCGGAAAAAATACGTATTTAATGCAGAATACGCGTTTGGTATTCTGAATTGGTTAGGAAACCGAACCTACCGGCCTGGGAAAATCACTAAATTGACGCATAAGGTGCAATTAGGAAATCGCACCTACCGGTTTGGGATCATGGCTTGGTGGAGATTTTTTCCCAATCCCATAGCAGTACTGTACCATCACTGCTGCCACTTGCGAGGACTTTCCCATCGTGAGAGAAAGTCAATGTTGTAATACCTATCGTATGTCCTGTGAGAGTTGTTAATTCACTACCTGTCTCTATATCCCATATTTTAATTTGAACGTCAAAAAAATCCCTACCTGCAGCAACGAGAGCGGTTCCGTCAGGTGAAAACGTAAATTCGCTATAATATTCACCTACTCTATATTTATCAGGAAGTTTCCTGCCTACAATTGCTTGTGCTGCATCCAATTTCCGCAAATATAATCCATGATGGTCCCCAAATGCAATAGTGCCGCTATTTGGTGAGAATGACAAGCCAACACTAAACTGACTGTCAAGGATAGGGTCAGGATCGCCCGAGTTCAGGTCCCATACCGTTGTTCCATAAGAGAATTGCGCAGCAAGCTTTTTCCCATCGGGTGAAAACACTAATCTTTTTGCGGTTTTGCCTTTTGTATCAAAATGGAACAGTTCATTGCCGGTGATTACATCCCATCCGCGAACCCCTCTTGAAATGCTACCTGAAAGAATTTTGTTATCTGGCGAGAATGCGAAAGCTCTATATATACCTTTCTGTGTAAGTACGGGAAGTTCAAGACCTTTGTTGAGTTCCCACAATTGAATAGGTCTATGTCCCCTGGATTTTTCCCAGTTTTTAAATCGATAAGGAATGGACACCAATGTGCCAATATACCCCTGACAGGCAAAGAGTTTAGCATCCGATGACAAGGCAATTGCTTGAGTCAAATCACTCTTACCATCGGCAAAAGTTTTCAGGTATCGGTGGTTCTTTAGACTCCACACATCAATTGTGCCATCAAAGGCAGCAATTGCAAGGTTGGTATCATTTTCAGTAAATGCGAATGATTTTACCGAATTTTTATGACCACTTGTAAAAGTAGTTATTTCTTTTCCTGTGACTGGATTCCAGAATCGGATAGTACCATCGTCGCTACCACTCACAAGTGTGTCCCCATCCGGAGAAAAAACTAACGCCCTGACACCACTTGTATGCCCTGTGAGTGTTGCGCGCTCGCGTTGACTACTTACATCCCAGAGTATGATTTTCTTTTTTCTATCTCCACTGGCAACTGTTTTGGCATCAGGGGAGAACGCTACAGTTGACACAGCGACTTTATGTCCTTTGAACGTAGCAAGTTTGGATCGCTTATCGATGTTCCACACCTGCACCGTTTTATCTAAACTTGCACTTGCAAGCAATTTACCATCTGTCGAAAGGTCAAGTGTTGATATTTTTGCCGGTGGTACATTGAAAACGTCTGAGAAAATCTGTCGGGTTAAACCATCTCCTTTAACAAAACTTGAATGTCCCTTAAGTTCAGCAATTTGCTGTCCGGTGTCTGTCCATAAAAGTATCTTTCCATCCTTATTTCCGCTGGCAAAAGTACTACCGTCTTGCGAGAACACAATTGCATCATCAGCAGGTCCTTCATGCTCATCTAACAATATGCGTCCGGTATTAACATCCCAGTGTTTAATTCCATATAGGTCTTCCACACCGACAAGTTTTTTACCATCTTGAGAAAAAGCCAGTGATGCCATTGAATAGATGTTATCAGTTAATCTTAGTGTTGTGTGTTTTCTGCCAGTCTCCAGTTCCCACACTTGAACAATTCGGTTTTTAATTCCACCACTTGCCAGCAATTTTCCATCTGGTGAGAATGCAAGCGCGTTGACTTGTCCAGTATGTCCAGTGAACAAAGCGGTCTCTTTCCCACTGGCAACTTCGTATAACCACACCCCTACATCCGTGCCTACTGCAAGGCGTGTACCATCCGGTGAAAACCGCATAATATTAATGCCACCTTTACCGAGGCGTGCAATTGCACCTTCCGGCAATCCAGCTTGTGTGTTGTCTTGACAGAATCCGATTGGGAGTATTACTATTGTCAGTAGACATATAATGAAAAGTAGATATTTGGTTTTCATGTGTTTCAGTTCCTTACAGATTTATCTGTGTGTCGATATTATCATATTCGCTTATGTATAATAATCCAAGGGATCAACACAATAAACAGTGCTGCAAGTCCCATAATATAGAGATTCATTTTAATACTAAATGAAGTAAAAAGAGATATAATTATGCACACACAGATATACACACTGGTTAAGAATTGAAATGCGTCACAACGTTCCTTATTACGAATAAAACGCCGCAAATCCCTTACAGCATTCAACACAAATACTAATAAGCAAAGTGCTAATAAATATTCTGCTTTAACCACTTTGTCACCTCTTTACTTAGTTTTCAACATTCATCTTGTTCTGTTGACTTTTCGCTGATATTATTTCCCAATCCCAAAGGAGTACAGTGCCATCCGCATCACCACTGGCAAGTGTCTTGCCATCGTTTGAAAAAACCAAGGCATGTATTCCTAATGTATGTGCAGTCTGGATTGATGGATATTGTTGTCCAGATTTTACATCCCATAATTGTATTTCCCTCGGTGTTCTGGAGTCACGGGTAGCAATCAAAAGCGTTTCTCCATCAGGAGAGAAAATCAATTTTCCAACCCGTACCTTCTTTTGTGTAGTAAGTGGATTATAGATTCCCTCATCCGATTTGAGGTCCCACAGATAGATTTGGTTATTTACATATACAACAGCGAGAATAGTATTGTCAGGTGAAAACGCTATAGCTTTTGTAAAGTCGCGTATCGGTGCCTTAAGTGTAAAAGTTTCTTGTCCAGTTTTAACATCCCATAAATGTGCTTCACCGTTTATACCACCTGTTGCAAGGATTGTGCCATCTCGCGAAAAAGTGACAACAACGTCAGTGGGAAACTGTTTGGCGTTCAAGCGAAACAGTTCTGTTCCAGTGTTGATGTTCCATAGACGTGTCTCATCTGAGTTGCTGGTGGCAAGTATACTGTTATCGAGTGAAAATGCTATAGCATTGCTGCTTTGTGGTAAAGCATGGAGTTCTTCACCTGTTAAGAGTGTCCATAGACGGGTTTCTGAATGTGTCGACCAACTCGTTCGCGTATTACCACTGCGTGAACGGACGGTAGCGTCTGCTCCATTGCTTGCAAAGAGTGTAGCATCTTGTGAAAAAGCTAAAGCCGTAGTAGTATCGTAATGTGCAACCGATGGTGAAGGTAGTTGTTGTCCTGTTTCTACGTTCCAAATCTGAACTGATCCATTTGACGCTGCTGTAGCAAGAGTTGTGTTATCTGCGGAGAACGCTACATCCCCAATCCATCCTGTATGTCCTGTGGCAAAGATAGACATTTTTTGTCCTGTATTTGCATTCCAAAAGCGAATAGTACCATCCATACTTCCACTTGCTAGGATATTCCCATCAGGTGAGAATGTTAGTTCTCTCACACCAGCACGGTGTCCAGTGAGAGTAGCATGCTTGTGTTTCTTTGCCACATCCCATAATATGATCGTCTTATCAGCACTGCCACTGGCAAGTATTGCATTATTAGGAGAGAACTTAACGTCGTTGATCCGTTCAGTATGTCCCTTGAGCGTAGCAATTTCAGTGCCGTTTGTTATATTCCACAACCGCACAGTATTGTCATCATGCCCACTTGCCACAGTCTTCGTATCCGATGACACTGCGAGTGCATTTACACCTTTCTGAGGTTCACGTTCTTTTCGTGAAATGCCTGCAAACTTAGATTTTGCCTTGAAAATAGAGAGTTGTCGTCCGGTGCCTGTCTCCCACAAACGGATCTTTCCGTCCTTTGGATCACCACTGACAAAGGTTGTACTGTCTTCTGAGAACGCCAAAACATCATAAGAATGCATGCTGGGTTTACCATCTTCTTCTTTGTAGGCAAGGTCTGGACGATAATTATTTATCTGTAACTGCAAGTTACCAGTAGAAACATCCCAATGGAAAATTTCACCAATTTCATTTGGCGTAATAAGAGTCTTGTCATCCGCGCTAAATGCGATTGCCGAAACCGAATCGCTTTTAGATGTTAAAGGGAGCGTTAAGAGTTCTTTGCCGGTTACTACATCCCACAGTTGAACAACTCCGTTTTTTGAAGATCCCGTAGCAAGAATACGGTTGTCATGGGAAAATGCTAAATGTTTCACGTAAGCGGCTACGGCAGTCTGCCATTCATTTATGTTAGTCGGTTCAAAAACCTTATTGTCAACGCGTCTTGGCTCTGAAGGAAACAAAGCCACTGCTTTACGGGTGTTCACATTATATAGCCATACACCAATGGTAGTTCCTACTGCAAGAGACTCACCATCAGAAGAGAACAGCATCTCAGTTACTCTGCCTTTTCCGAGGCGTGCAATTGCACCTTCCGGCAATCCAGCTTGTGTGTTGTCTTGACAGAATCCGATTGGAAGTATTACTATTGTCAGTAGACATATAATGAAAAGTAGATATTTGGTTTTCATGTGTTTCAGTTCCTTACAGATTTATCTGTGTGTCTATATTTTCATTTGTTTTGTTGCCGTTTGTTGTTTTGGGTTATAGTATACAGCATAATTACTAAAACACCAAGGATTTATAGTGAACTTTTGAATTAATGTTGTAACATGAATTTGATAAATCAGAACAAATAACTACGTAGGTTGGGTTGAGGCACGAAACCCAACATCTTGCCCCATTATAGAGCAATACCTGTCGGGTTTCGTGCCTCTACCCGACCTACAACGAATATTGCATTTAATTATCAAACTCACGTTGTTGTAATATTCCTGCCTACAGAGTCTTTGTATTATTATTTTCAATGCTCACCATATTTTTCTGTCCTTCCATCTTCCACCCTTCCATAAGAATAATTTTGACAATCCACACAGTTTATAGTATAATAGTAGTGTTATTTTAAATTATCCCTGATGAATTGTAGAATTATAGTATTAAGGTTATGGATTATGGTATTGAAAACAAAAACCCCCTTCCCAAAATCAGACAAAGAGATAAAATGGTATCTTGTGGATGCTGATGGGAAGATACTTGGAAGATTAGCATCTCAAATAGCACAAATATTAAGAGGGAAACACGACCCGATGTTTACACCACACGCGGATTTAGGGTATCGTGTCGCTGTGATTAACGCCGAAAAGGTTGTTGTTACCGGGAATAAGGCACAACAGAAGACCTATTTCCGACATAGCGGTTATCCTGGTGGTGATAAGTATCGTACTTACACCGAACAGATGGAACGAAGTCCAGAGTTTATTATTACAGCTGCGGTTAAAGGGATGGTGCCGAAGAACAGTCTGGGAGCAAAACTCATGAAAGGCTTAAAAGTATACACAGGTCCAAACCATCCACATCAAGCACAAGAACCAGAAGTCTTAACATTCTAACTGTTGAGGAAGTTTATGGCTAATGAACAATATTGGGGTACAGGTCGCAGAAAAACATCTGTTGCCCGTGTCAGGATTATCCCTGGAAGTGACGCTGGGATTATCGTTAACAAAAAACCGATTGACGAGTATTTTGATCGTGCTGACCATGTCCAAGCAGCCCGACGTCCCATAGAGCATGTTGAACGCGTAGGAGAATTTGCTGTTCATGTAAATGTACGTGGCGGCGGGAATACGGGCCAGGCAGGTGCTATTTCACACGGTCTTGCACGTGCACTCGTTAAAGCTGATGAATCATTAAAACCTACCCTCAAAAAAGGTGGGTTCTTAACACGCGACCCACGAATGGTAGAACGAAAGAAATATGGACAGAAGGGTGCCCGAGCCAGATTCCAATTCTCCAAACGTTAGTCCTTGTGGACAAGCACACTCCGAAACCCACTCTCCTTAGTATATTGACCATTTTATTGACGCAGTTTCTACTTGTTAATGCTATTTTCTGTAGGAACTGATCCGACTTGCAACTTTTAATCAGATAGGTTCAGTATGTCAAACATCGTTATCTTAGGTGCCCAATGGGGTGATGAAAGTAAAGGAAAACTGACTGACGTGTTCGCTGAACATGCAGATGTTGTCGCGCGCTATCAAGGCGGGGACAATGCTGGACATACAATCGTTCTTGGTGACAAGACCTTTATACTTCATTTGATACCATCAGGTATTCTCAGGCAGAACACAGTAAATGTCATCGGGAACGGCGTCGTCATCAATTTGGAAACGCTATTACGTGAAATCGATGGTTTAGTGGAACAGGGCGTTAATGTTAGCAGTGATAACCTGAAGATAAGCGATCGGGCACATCTCATTATGCCGTATCACAAACTTGTTGAACAGTGGGAACAGATGGGAAGTTCAACTAAAATCGGTACAACCTCGCGCGGAATCGGTCCTACATATTCCGATAAGATGAATCGACATGCGGGCATTCGTGTTGGCGATCTATTAGAGTTTGACGCTTTCCAGAAAAAAATTGATTACAATCTTGAAACCAAAACGGATGCGCTGCAAATGGGTGGTATCACGCGTAATGACTTAATCGACACTTACTATCAGTATGCTGAGCGAATTGCACCTTATGTAACAGATACTGTCGCGTTCATGCACGAAGCACTTGCAACTGAAAAGAGAATCTTATTTGAAGGTGCACAGGGAACAATGCTTGATATTGACTTCGGCACGTATCCGTATGTAACTTCGTCAAACTGTACAGCAGGTGCGGTCTGCACTGGTCTCGGCATAGGACCCAAGGGAATTGATCAAGTATTAGGTGTTTCAAAAGCTTATGTCACGCGCGTTGGGGGAGGTCCATTTCCTACTGAAATGCCACCAGATTTAGATGAGGAAATCCGAAATATCGGCAAGGAATACGGTGCTACAACACAGAGACCCAGAAGGTGTGGCTGGCTCGATCTCGTCGCACTCAGATATGCTTCACAAATCAACGGATTAACTGCTATTGCTTTAACAAAGCTTGATGTTTTTGATACACTTACCGATATACAGGTATGTACCGCCTACCGATATAAAGGGAAAACCGTGACCACGTTCCCAAGCAGTTTAAATGTATTAGAGGAATGTGAACCTGTATACGAAACATTACCTGGATGGCAAGAACCTTTGACTGAAGCACGGTCTGCTCAAGATATTCCAAAGACGACACAAGATTACATTAAATATGTATCAAATTACCTTAATGTTCCAATACCGATCATCTCTGTCGGTCCAGATAGGGAACAGATTGTAACATTAGGCAGGTCGCTTTGGTAGATATACCAGACAACATCTGGTTATAGATTAGTTCCAATTTTCTGCATTTTAATTTGACATTCTAACTAAAAGACTATATAATAATATATTGTGAATTTGAGCCGTTAGCTCAGCTGGTAGAGCATCTGACTTTTAATCAGGTGGTCACAGGTTCGACTCCTGTACGGCTCATACATCTATAAGCCCCCGTCGTCTAGCCTGGCCAAGGACACCGCCCTTTCACGGCGGCGACACGAGTTCAAATCTCGTCGGGGGTATTGACTCACCGAAAGAAACCAACCTATTTCATATAGGTTGGTTTCTTTTTTTGTACTTATGATTAATTTTAGTTTGTATCAAATCCTATCATATCACGTTTTTATTATCGGTAAGTTGTATAAAATAGGATTTACACATTACTCCCGTAGTGCTTTGTCAAGTGCTATATTGTAGGTCGGGTAGAGCGAAGCGCCAATAAAATATTAACTGGCGGCAAATGCCAAAAGTGCATTTGACGTTGATTTGGACATGATAGACTTAATCAGTACGTGTCGGGTTTCGCTCCGCTCTACCCGACCTACAGAAGGAAACTATACCTTCATTTAGATAAAAATAAACAGAAGTTTTAACGATGGCAACTCTTGAAAAACTTACACACCTCATTAGGGATACCTCTCAACCCATTTCAACACGTAGAGCCGCAGTTGTTGAAATTGCAGATATTGGAACAGAACAGGCATATCACTGTTTAATAGATGCTCTCGCTGATCCTGCCCCTGGGGTGAGAAGAGAGGCAGCAAACGTGCTTCAACACTCTAACTACGCTAAAGCTACACCTGCACTCGAAGATGCTTTGAGAAAAGAGGATAGTGATCTGACGCGTTGGAGTCTCATTGAGGCACTTGGTAACATTGGAACATTAGCTGCACTGCCGACTTTGGAGACGTTGTTAGAATCGGAATTATCCCCACTTACCCGCAGAGAAATCCAGAAAAGTATAGACCTGATATACAGACGTAATCCTGATAACAGTGTAGTTGATACGCACGAAGAAACTATCCAGACTGATGAGAAATCTAAAACTGAAACAGATTTTGAGCAAACTCCTATCCTGCCTTCTGACGAGATTGAAGCTACTGATAGTTCAGATGAAAACGATAGACTGCAGACTACACCCGATTCTGATACAACTGATGAGAGTTTACCTGAACCGTCTAATATAATTGAAGAAGAAAACGTACCAGATGATGAAGTGGCTGCAGTCACTGATTTAGAAGATAGAAAGAGAATTACACAAGAAACAGGTTCAGAACTTAAAGCGGAAGATGTAGAATCAACATCTTCTGATTCAGATGAATATATTGAGGATGCTGCTGCTGAGCCAACAATAGAACAAACGGGTAGAACAACAACCACACCTGTTCTTCCCGTGCTTGTTCCAAACACATCTCTCGTAGTCTACAATCAGGAAGATAGCAGCCATAGACCGAATTTCTATGCACTGGTGCTAAGACCAAGCATGTATTTGTCAAAACGTTGGTTATCGCGTAGTCGGTTATACCTCGTCTTGCTTAGTCTGCTTTTAGGTGCAACTGTGGCACTTGTGTATTCCCAGGTCCAAAGAATGCCTCGTTCTCCTTATGCTCCTAATATGGAATTGACATATCTCAATAATCCGGAAGACTATCTTGCAACGGGAAGTCTATACATCCAACAGGGGAATTACCGTAAGGCGATAGAAGAACTCGGCTTTGTAGTAGGCGTAAAGAACATTGATTTGAAGTTATACAAGTACTTAGGAGATGCGTATTTTCAGGAGAAACAGTATGCTCATGCAATCGAAGCCTACGAGTATTACTTAGCAGCACGCGAGATTCAACCGTATCAACTCTTTGTTGCTGAGGCATCTTTTTCATTGGGTAGTATTGGAGAAGATGAGCAAAAATCCGCTGACTACAAGACATACAACGCTCTCGGAATATCTTATAGACGTTTAGGACAATTTGATGAGGCGCGTGATGCTTATGTGAGAGCGATAGGTATAGCACCAAAAGAATCTCAGGCATACAGCAATCTTGCAGAACTCTATTCTGATGGATACCAACAGAAACCTAAACTGTCATTGAGTTTGGCGTATGCATCGGTCATACAGAATCCCTTTGTTGCTTCATCCCACGACATACTGGGATGGTCTCTCGGCAAAACTGGCAGATTTGATAAGGCAACTGATTCATTAGAACAAGCATATCGTCTTCAGAGTGACTATATACCCACACTCTACCATATAACTGAATTAGCAAAAAAGCGTTTACACCCAGAAAAGACGTTTGATTATGTTGAGAAGGATTTCAGTAAGAAAGTAAGCCGAAAGAACATAACCCGTACTGAAATTTTAGATGTTCTTTCATTTATCTATGAGAAAGACGCTCATAAGCATACCCGTTTTAGACCATCACTATATCAGAAACGGGGTCTTAAGTGGAGATAGGTTGTCATATCTACCGAATACGGAAACAAGACGACACATCGCCACAATCACTTCCTGTGTATATTGACCTCTCAACTTTTGTTTATCTTCCCCCTCCACATGATAATGCCCATTTGCACAACCCTATACCCAATGCTCCACTTGGATAAAGCCATATTTTGTCGTAATGCGCCGCTTTCTTTTATACCGGTGACGACACGCTTCGCCACACTCAGGACAATCTACAGGTTCACGCGGCTCTTCATTGGCTTGATGAGATAAAAACATCTCTAAAAACTCTTGGCTTAATAAACGAAATCCTTCAAAGATACAAGACTCCGCATCGGATTACCGGGTTGTTTAGTTGGAACTAAGTTTGCATTATGTTCATCTTTGCTTCAGTGCTGTTTTAAATGGGTTTTATAAGCATTATGTTCTCTTGTCATTTACAATTACTCTGTCTTTTTCATACTTTTGCACCTTTTTCGGTATAAAACTGTGTCTTAAGCTATGGAGAGTAAAAATGCGATCAGATGCCATACTTGTTGGAAATCTAATTGATGATTTATTAGAGGAGCTCATTTTAAGTAATTTTCCCGGAATCTATCGTTTTTTGCCCGTTTTTACTGAAATTTTAGAAAAAATTCACTTTTTTTCATTTTATACAGCATTTTATGCACCTATTGGGGTAAAAAATATTGTCTTAAGTTATGAAGGGGAAAAATGTCATCGAATTCCATACTTGTTGAAAATCTAATTGATGATTTATTAGAAGAGCTCAATTTGAGTAATTTCCCCGGAATCTATCGTTCTTTGCCCGTTTTTACTGAAATTTTAGTAAGATCTTCATTTTTCTTTCATTTTATGCACCTATTTGGGTAAAAAACTTTGTCTTTAAGTATGAAAGCAATTTATGGCATTGTGATTATGCATACGATAACCATTTCATGATATAATTGGAGGTACAAGATGAGACGAGGTTACAAGTTTAAACACCGTAAATACATCCAATATTTTATTTTTGGTTTTATCCTTGCAGCATTGGCGTTTGGAAGTATCGGGATAAGATTAGCGCGTCCCGACATTCCGATACCTGTGCAGGGTGAACGATCAAAAATCAATCCAGAATGCAATCCTGACAGGATGCCTAAAGATTATATACGGGAATGCTGGAAAGGCAGTCCACCTTGTCCGTTGGACGCAGAGGTAGAGACTTCCGAATATGAACGATCAGACATCAATCCAACATTTAATCCTGACAGGATGCCTAAAGATTATATACGGGAGACCTGGAAAGGTGGACCGCCTTGTCCACTGGACGCAGCAAATAGCAAGTATAACGACACTATAAGGAGGCAAATTCATGAATAATAAATTTTACTGGGGACTCGGTATCCTCATTGTCTTATTGATAGGGGCTTTTGTGTTTGTGATGGTCAATGAGTATACTGAAAATGATCAGATTGAAGCTGAATCGAAGGAAGCAGAAAATTTAGCGGACAGCATCAATCGCAGAAAGGCTGAGAATAGACCCCCTCCCCCTGGCAAATCTTTTGAAGGTGGAGGACATTGGCACGGGGACGAGTGGCACGATGCACCACATGAACCGACTGAACAGGTTGTTCAACCTATTGTCAAAACAATAGAGTCTGATCAGGCAAATAAAGATAAACCTTTAGGTTATATCTGTCCGTTTTGTAATCGCAATCATGATGAGTTAACATTAGAAAAGGCTAAGCAATGTCGAAGGGATTATGAAGCAGGTTACTTAGCGAAATACGGCGTAAATCCTCCTCCTGTTGGGGCAAAGTGGCGACATTTCCTTGATAAAAATGGCAATACTCATGTCCTTTATCCTGGAGAAGTAACCGTAATAAATGTTGATACAAAAGTTGGTTTTGCTCCAACAAAGGAACAGTTTGACAGGTATCAACAATTAAAGCAGGACCACAGAAACGCAGTTCGGGAAAAAAGACAATCAGATGCTAAGACAATTGCTGAGGAAATTCGCGAATTGAAAGCTCAGGCACAAGGTAAAATACCCGTTGGGGTTTTTGTGCTCCTTGATGCCGATATTTCTATGTCTAAAGAGAGGCAAAAAGAACTTCAAATTCAAGCCGCGTATAAAGCGCAAAGAGATGCTTACATAGAAATGGGGTTGACACATATTATGCCAAACCACCTAAGAAATATTCAATACTAAGAAAAGGAGAAAAAATGTTAAAAAGTAACCATTTGTCCTACATCTGTCTTCTATTCATTAGCATAATAAGTCTGCCTTTGGCAGTAGAAGGAGGACATTATTATAATGCTGCTATAGGCATATCTGGGGAGTGGACACTAGAAGTTAGTCCTAAGGCAGGCACTTACAATGGTTTTAGAATCCTTGATGATGAAGAACAAATAGATATAGAAAGTTGGAATCCTTCTAAGCCAACGCAGGCATCTGTTTATGCAAGTTTCCCTATTACAGGTACTGGAGCAGTTGACATTACAATTACAACGAATTTCGGTGATCCCTCACAGATTGTGGACTTAAGTGTTGGTAGTTGGGGCTTTAGTAGATGGTTAAATGATCCCTATTATCATCCAGTAGAAGATGATGACCCTGATATTGTAGCTCCCGGATATGTTAGAGTTTTTCCCGCCTACAACTCTAATGAAGATGGAAATCCTGCCGAGATGAGTGAAATTGATTATGACTATACTGCTACAGCCAAAATTCAGTTAAAACCCTTGCGGGGATATACAGAGATTTCAGGACAAGGCTTAATCGATGTTGCTACCAAAGTCAAAGCATGGGATCTTGGTGATGCTGCTGAGCCTCTAGAGAAAACCGTAAATGGCAATTGGATTGTGGTAATAGTAGATTTGGTATACTGTCCATCTTGTAAGATGGGGGTGCTAGAAGATGATGAACATGCGGATGGAACATGTTCGGGATGCGGTAAAGTCAAATATTCGTGTCTTGCATCCAATTATCATAGTCAGGTTACATGCGGTACCACAACCATTGTGGAAACTTATAGAGATCCCGTTACTGAAAATAATCCTGTTCCTGATATGTGGGCTATAGAATTTACTTATGAAGGTTGCGGTCAGACATATTGGTTGTGTAAGGGAGAAGACCACGAAATTATAACTGGGGAATGTGGTTACCACGATCACAAAAAATGTACCCCTGGGGATTGCGCACCCATCCAAGCAAGTTGCTCTGAAACCGCAAATGGTGACACTTGTTCCGTTACAGGTTTCTATCTCTGTGATGAGCATATGCATAAATATCAGTGTGGATACAATTCTTCTTTTAAAACTCCCGGTTGTGGTGTAGATTACGATGAATTTACAGAAGACCTGCACGAAATTGTCTTTTGTGACTATTGCAACAATTACTATAAAAAATGTCATACCTCCTGCGGTAGCAGTTCTAGCGGTCATTCCTTTTCGCAGGATTAATAAGACAATTTCAAACCGGTAGATATGTTAGGTATAAAACTGTGTCTTTAACTTATAAGCAACTGATATTTCTCAGTATGATGCTGAAGCTGATATCCATAAGCATTTAGAATGGATATCGTTATGAAAATGCGATGCTTGACTATTGATGCATGAGATGCCATGCTAAATAATAAAATTCTATTTATTTATTATTTGGAGGCAATCTCATGCAACAATATGTTACCAAATCTCTTATGTTTTTTAAACTCTTCTTTATTCAAACTTCCGTAAAATAACGTCTCAACTGTTGGAAATCCTGCTTTTACTATCAACCGGTCATCTGTTTGGACTTAACAATCCGAATCAAGTAGCGGATGCTTTAGCAATACCTAAAGCGAAACTTTATCGGGTTCTTAGAGTATTCAGTCTTTATCAGTGGAAGTGTCTATTGGTGCGTATCGGGTGTTCTATCGCACTACAGGAAATTGATGATGTGGAATCAAAAGTGATTCTACAAAATCTCGTAAACGTATCACTTTGAGTGTGGACGATACACATGACACTCGCGTCGGTAAATTGTTGTCCTTATACTTCAACTGGTGGTCTAAAAAACAGAATAATGCCATAAGGTGCTGAAATATCTTAGGTATCACTATCAAGATTGGTGATATCGTTATCCCTCTCAACCTTAGTTCAGTGAGCTTAGAAAACCCACAAGGTGCTTATGCAAGTTTAGGCATAAAAATATTGAGTTATCTCTTTTGGCTGAAAGTCAGTTGTTCTATGCGTAAGACATTTCATCAAATAAAATTTGAACTTTCGGGAAAAGAGACATGTTGTCTGAACTTAGATCGCATTTTCATGACGAATAGACGAAAGAATACTGATAAACATTGAGTTAGGAACAATTCTGATAAATATCAGTCGAATAATATTTACGATACGAAGAAACAGAACCTTGTCACAATGTGCTACAGCCATAATCAAGATGGATGTTGGACTGAGAAGGGTAATTAAGGATATATGGGATTGTAGAAAGAAGCACAATCAAGGATGAACGTGCTACAGCACTATCAAGATGAATGTTGGACAGAAAGACGTAATGATGGTTGGCGGTTGTTCAAACAGAGACATTGGATACTATTTAATGACAGAAATTTTACCCATCACGTTTTCTTTATCTGATTCTATTACATAAATATATATCCCACTACTCACACCATTTAAGTACCAGATCTTTCTACACCGTCCTCCAATATGCTGATCATCCTCTGGATTTAGAGACGCAATGAGCCCTCCTGATGCATTATAGATTCTGACTTTACTTCTGTTTGGCAGTCTATCAAACACAACCTGATTTCCTCGTGCAGGATTGGGATAGACTTTTATATTTGAGTTGGCTTCTGATGAATACGCTACCACGATCACTCTTTTGTCTTCTGACATTTCCACACCGTTTAGATCAGATAGCTGGAAAGTCTCAAGCTGATATGTATAATCTGGACTGAATACACCATCGGAAAATGTTAACACAACCCTCTTGAGTGATCTATCCAAGATTGCTGACTGAGGTGTAAAACTCTCATAAGAACGGTTATCATTCTCTGGTTCGTATCTTTGTAAGCTATAACGTGAAGTGAATCCTGCTGATCTGTCCATAGGCACGTTAAACACGACTAAGAGTTGCTGTGGTGCTGAATACTGTGCTGCGAGCATTTCAGGTTGATGGGTCTGTGTTACAGGAACTGTAGTGGTTGTTTGGGTGCTATTTATGGATATATTTCGGTCATACGAAGTCAGAACTTTGTCAGCGTTAAATAACAGTTCGTTGATCCCATCTGAATCTATATCAGCAACAATTGGATTGAAAGTGCTTGTTGCAGTATGGTGCCAAATAGGTATGTAGGAGAATCCATCATATTGAATTAGATAGAAATTCGGCGGCACAACGATACACAATTCATTCAATCCATCACTGTTAGCATCAGCGATACGGATACCACTTTCACCATCTTGCAGTTCACGGATGCGTTGATGCCATACTCTCTTGTATACGTTATTCCTACTGGATGTGTAAGCGGTAAACAGCCAGTGTTGTCGTGGAAGATCAATTCCTACAGTCCAAGCTTTCGCACCGATTGCGAATTCGGATATACCATCTCCGTCCATATCTCCTGCAGCAAAAAGCAGGGGCAAACTATCTATCATGACATCAGACCAAGTATGTTTATAGCGATTGTCACCTATGTTTTCGTATATAAAGACATGTCCATCGTTATCACCCGCAACTATCTCATGGTATCCGTCACCGTCATAGTCTCCAGTAGCAAATTTCGTTCCGATAGCATTCATGCCTTGTGTTGGATTCTCCAGTTTTGTAACTTCCATAAAGGTGTTATCAGCAACTGATTCGTAGACCGATATTGCGTCTGTTGAATCATGTCGTGAATAGATCTCAGGTAATCCATCGGAGTCCAGATCAGAGATGATGCCACCCCAGTTTTCCTCAGACTCCCAGATTCTTTCGGTTGGATATTCTCCAGGAGTGGGTTGTTCAAGCAGGAACGTAATTGTTTTTGATCCTGTTGAGGAACTGCACAATATCTCATATAAATTGTCTCCATCCGTATCTGCTATGTCCCATATTCTTGAGATATTTTGATTGATTGAAGCAACGTTGTGTATATCGCCATTTTCTGAGAGCTCAAGTACCTGTGAAGTTGCCTCAAGTGGACCTTCAGTTACTACACCGATAAGTTCTCTTCTACCGTTATTGTTTAAATCTAAATTCGTTGCGATTGCGTGATAACCTTGTCTGGCTACTGCTGATTCTTGTAAATAAATTCGGCTTATCTGATCTTCACGCACTGTGATTGGATACAGTCTATTCTCACTGTTTTCAATACGGGTTATCCCGGATAGATTATGCGACTTGAGTTGATATAGATATTCTCCTGCAGGTAATCCTGTTTCTGATAGATGGACAATATGCTGAAGATTGACAGAGTCAGAACGGGCAATTCTTATCGGTTTATCTATATCTTTTTCACTGAATATCTCAACTATTCCAGTTGTCAATACACCTGTATGCCATATTATCGTTGTATCATACTTGTCTCGTGATAGCCAGACATTTGATTCATGTTTAGATACCACAGGATTAGTATGCCTGAGTTCAACGATGACCTTGTCTCTAATTGTATGATCGTTTTGATCTTTAACGTTTAGACGAATCGTATAAATACCCTCATCCAATTCTGAGGTGTTCCATTCTTGTAAGAGTGTATTATACTTGACTTCAGTCTCTACTATACCTATAGGATACCAAAGGTCGGGCGTCTCAGAGATACCGTATTCAAGCCAAAAATGAGAGAAACCGTTTCCAGCTGCTGTGCCAAATATCTCAACCTTTTCCTGATTCCTACTCTCACTATCAAGTGATATATTTGTTGCAGTGATATGCGCTGTTAGATGAACTTGTTCAGTTAATGCTGCGTAAGCGTCTACTAATCCAGCTCCGACAAGGTCAGTAATAGACAACTGTCTTGCGGTTTGTATCAACCAATCTTTAATTTCTGTATTACTACAAGATGGATTTGCAGAAATCAACAGTGCCGCTACACCTGATACGTGTGCTGTTGCCATGGAGGTGCCAGAACGAAGCGCGTATCCTAATCCGGATGGTGCAATGTCAGTGCTTAGAATATCCTCACCGGGTGCAGCAATGTCTATTGATGCCCCAAAGTTTGAGTTCCCTAAATGTAGATTGTTATCCAGCGATGCAACTGAGATAACAGTGTTCAATGCTGCGGGGAAATATGCGCCTGGTTTTACGGCGTTTCCTGCTGCAGCGACGATTATACATCCTTTATTATAGGCATATTGAACAGCATCCTGAATAATAAAAGCATTGACCGTATCACCGAGGCTAAGATTGATAACATCCGCGCCGTTATCAGCGGCATATACAATTGCAGCGGCGACATCATCATTCTGTAAGAATGCGCCTCCCCCAGCAAGTCTGAGTCCTGCCCTTAATGGCATAAGCAGACAGTTCCCTGCAATACCGGCGATTCCGATACCGTTATTCGCTTCTGCTGCGATAATCCCGGTAACATGTGTTCCATGTCCCGTTTCATCATCGGGGTTATTATCGCGTAGTAGATAGTCACCGACACCTTGTAGTGTAGGGGCATCGGTGAAATCCCAACCGAATATGTCATCAACATATCCATTTTTATCGTCATCAATTCCGTTGGATGGAATTTCATCAATATTTTGCCATATCTGATTTATTAGCTCAGGATGTTCTCTTGTAATCCCACTGTCTACGACAGCAACAACAACGGATGGTTTCCCACTTTCTATACGCCATGCTTGAGGTATATTGATCGCCTTTAGATTCCACTGTTCTATATAGCGCGGGTCATTTAGGTCTGTCTCAGCACAGAATTGGCTAAGTCTGTTGAATTCTACTTTCTCAACGTTAGGATGCTCAGCATATATTTTGAAAAACTGTTGTATATCTGCTTGAACATCAAACCTAATTAAGTAGTATCGTGAAAGCAGTGGGTCTTGACCCGCTGGTGTATCTGTATTAAAAATTGGCTCTATACTTACGATTCCTGAGGGTGCGTTCTGTATCTTCAGGTCTGCTATTGTTCTATGTGCGTGCAATTGTATTATTAGTTCTTGTTGGTGGGTGTTAGCAGCTCCAATGATTCTGTTTGTTGTGGAATCGTATCTCTCTAAATATATATTATTTTCAGTGATATCTGCCTTGATATAAGTTTGTATGCA
>JAJDZB010000022.1:0-33556 GCA_022824835.1 Candidatus Poribacteria bacterium
ATAAAGGTTTTGCTAACTTTGACTGCGTCAGTAGTTTCTTAAGATATTTTGATGGGATCGCAAAATTAAGATTCTGGGCATCCAAAGCTGGATGTCCAGCAAAGGACACGCCGACCACTTCACCTTTTTTGCTTAGCACAGGTCCACCACTACTTCCCGGAGAAATCGGTGCAGTCATCTGTAACCGTTCTTTTGTATTTTCACTTCGCTTGCTACTGATTATACCATCTGAAAACGTGCCTTCCAATCCTTTCGGATTCCCAGCAACATAGACAGTCTCCCCAATTCGAACCTTGTCACTATCACCGAGAGAGAGTGGTTTGATACCATAAGCGGTAACCTTTAGCAGTGCGAGGTCATTTATTTTGTCAGTTGCTGTAACACCTTCAATGTTGTATCTGGTGAGCTTACCGACTAACTTTGCAGTGCCTTTCGCTGCACCTTCAATCACGTGGTAGTTGGTAGCGATTAGGTTGGGTTTCACGAAGAACCCGCTGCCAATACCCAATGTTTTGCCGTTTGTATCTTTCATTTCTAAATATACCGTTGCTGCTAATGCTTTTTCGGCAATATCTTCGGCAGGCATGATGGTTTGTGCAGGTGCGGTGTTTATTGTGCAAAAGAGGAGAAAAATGATAATAACGATCTGTGGATTTTTCCAAAATAATTCGTCTATATGATGTTTCATTGGATACTTCCTTTTGATATTGGGCATGTTATATGTATAGTTTCTGCAATGTTTTATACATATCTAAGGATATAGCACTATATTATCATAAAATTGTAATTCTATCAAATTATAGGGTTATTGTTCAGGGTTATTTAGTTTTCGGTTTTTCTTGCGTTTTCTTCACAAGTGATAAATATGCCGATGCGGTAGGTGCGGTTTCCTAACCGCACCGAATTTGTGCTAAAACCTTTCATAGTCATTCTCTTGTAGGATCCTGTTCGGTTAGGAAACCGAACCTACCGGCCTGGGAAAATCTGATTTATCAAACTCACGTTCACTATAGAAAAAGGATCGCTGACCCTTGCTCCAACGGAGCAATATGTCTATAGAAATAGGGTTGTCAACGGGCTGCACTCCAGCGGAGTGCTATGTATATAAACGGACGCGTAAAGTTATTGTCACTATAACAGGACTTACGCATTCCCCCTTGATAAGGGGGGTTAGGGGGGTTAAATGGGGCGATATTTCACTGTTTTTAGTCTTTGTAACCCCCTAAATCCCCCTTATCAAGGGGATTTTAAGAAAAAATGCGTAAGTCGTGTATAAGTGTCAATTTTAGGATTTCATAAGTTCTTAATAGTAGTAGGCACTCTCCGAGTGCCGTCTCTTATGAAAAAAGGTGACAAAAACTTTACACACCCATGATGTTTGGTTTTGGTTGTATTTTCGCGCCTTTAGTGCTATAATATGAACAATCTGGAAACAAACTTGGACTTATGGGAGACTCAGCATGAAAGATTTCGCATTTACGGGTGGCAGACCTGACCCAAACACTTTCCCCACAGAAGCACTAATTGAAGCAAGCACAAAAGCACTACGCAACTTAGGTGGACAATTGGTCAATTATCCAGGGGAATCCGGTTATCGCGGCTTACGGGAACTCGCCTCTATGCGTTTTGAACGAAGAGAAGGTGTTCCACTGCCTATTGATAACACCTCAATAACTTCCGGCTCTATGCAGGCATTAGACCTAACACTGGGGACGTTTATTCAACCTGGAGATACAGTCTTAACTGAGGAATATACCTATAGCGGTACACTCGGCATAATGCGACATCTTCAGGCAAATATCGTCGGAATCCCGATGGACTATATTGACGGTATGAATATGGACGCATTAGAAGACAAACTAAAAGAACTTAAGCGTCAAAATGTCACACCTGCAATGATATATACCACCTCAAACCATCAGAACCCAACGGGGGCTATATTATCACTAAAACGACGGCATCGCATGTTAGAACTGGCAGAGGAATATGATACACTGATTGTTGAAGACGATTGTTACGGAGATATCGACTTTGTACCGAACCCAACACCTGCATCCCTATTTAAATTAGATGAATCTAACCGTGTCATCTTTATCGCAACTTTTTCCAAGATATTAGGCGCAGGGGTACGGCAAGGTTATTTCGCCGCAAAACAACCTTATTACGGCATGATCCATCAGAATCGATGGGATGGCGGGACCAGTGCACTGGCAAGTGCAATTGTAGCAGAATTTTTCAAGGAGAATCTTGAAGCACACCTTGAGACAACAAATACTGCAGTCGGTGCGAAATGTAAAGCAGTTATAGATACACTTGAGGAACATGTCAGTGACATCTGCACGTGGACAAAACCACGCGGTGGACTCTTCCTATGGATAGACCTGCCAGAGTCTACTGATATGAAAAAGCTAAACGCATTAGCATCAGCGAAGGGTGTTGGCTATAGCAATGGCAGTGCTTTCCATTATGCTGGTGAACCTGTAAAGGCGATTCGACTTGCTTATGCCTATTGTAATATAGAAGACATTCCTGAAGGTATTACCTATCTGGCAGAAGCTATCCGGGACGCACAAGTTGCCACAGTGGATGTTGCCGCAGCCGATTGAGTGAAACCTTTACTAAAACTTGCAACAACTCTTGAATTATAGTGTGATACGTTATAGATAAATCTACGGAGTATAGATTTGCGTAATATTATATTATTCTCGTTAGATACTTTGCGGGCGTCAAGCATGAGTTGTTACGGTCACCCTAATTTGACTACCCCTCATCTTGATTCACTCGTCCAAAATTCCACCCTCTTTGAAAGTTGTATCAGTCCGCACATACCGACCCATCCAGCACACACAACAATGTTTACGGGTAAAGATGTATTGACGCATCAGATTATTACACAAGGCGGACGATTAAACCTTTCTGAGAACATAAGAACGTTACCTGAACTATTGAGCGAATCAGGATACTTTACTGTTGCTGCGGATAAGTTAGGAAGATGGTTTCAACGCGGTTATGCGGAAGACCATTATCGCGGTTATAGTTGGGAAACACGTTATCTAAATACACGGAAGGCAGAAGCTGTCAATAGAACTGCTATTGACCTGTTGGAAATTGCACAATCTCAGGACAAACCTTGGTTTGCTTTTCTGCACTACTGGGATCCACACACACCTTATTTGCCACCCGCTCCATTTGAAAGGATGTTCTACAGTGGAGATGAATGCGATCCAGAAAACGCAAGTATGGACGCTGTCTATGCATGCGAACCTTTTACCGATTATTTCCGGCAATGGATGTGCAAACCGGACCCTGATGACCCCGACAACCTAAAAAAGAAACAACTCTGGACTGACCGAAAATATGTAAACGCACAATACGACGCTTCTATCGCATATATGGATGCTTCTCTATCGCAACTTTTTCAGTATTTGCAAGACTGTGGGTTAATGGATGAAACACTGCTGGTAATTACGGCTGATCACGGTGAAGAACTCGATGAACACGAGCTCTGGTACGATCACCACGGATTATATCAGACGAATTGTCATATTCCATTGATACTACACTGTCCGGCACTTATACCGAAAGGACAACGACTTGATGGATTGGTCACACTTAAAGACATTGCACCGACAGTTTTAGATTATGCTGGAAAGTCTTCTTTGGCAGAACGGGAAGAAATGGAAGGAACAAGTCTCCGTTCAATCATCGAAATGGGTTCAGAGGACGGTTCATGTGAGAATATCTATCTAACAGAATGTGGTTGGATGAAAAAACGGGGATGGCAGACGCGAAAATGGAAACTCATTCTTGAAACAGGAGACACCCCAGAAGCCTACAATACACCTGATGTAGAACTATACGACCTTGAGGATGATCCAGATGAAATTTACAATCTGGCGGAGGAAGCAGATGATGTTGTCGCACAACTAAAAGCAGATATGGACGCATTCCTGAAACGCAGATTAGATGAAACAGGTTTGCCTGACCCAACGGTAGAACAAGATATTACGATGAGACGAATTGGAGATAAGACACAAGCCGTACCCTATCATAGAAAGTAATTTTCAAGACGAAAGGTTCTAATTGATGAAACGCATTTTTCGTATTGCTTCATGTTTAATCACTATCTTAACGCTCGGATCTCTTTTTTCGGGTTGTGCTGCCCTTAATGAAGCACAACAACGCAGAGAGGAAAGATTAAAAAAAGAGCAGCACGCGGATCTATACTTACTTAAACCATCAAGAGCAAGTATTGAAATAGATGAGGAAGCATTCCAGGGAGAGAGTGATCACTACAAACTCAAATTCGCTGAGGACCTATATAACCATGACGAGTTTGATGAAGTGTCAGAAAGGAAAGCGTTTGCACTGAGCTCCTTAAGTTATATGGAAAGTCTTTACGAAGCCATGTATGATGTATTTGGATTTAAACCCCAACATAAAGTACATGTTATCTTACATCATGTCTATAAAGGCACAACAAGGATTGCAACAACCACATCACTCGGAAGACACATCGTTGTCAACGGAGAATTATTGAAGATGATTTCGGCTATTCAGATAGATTTTCCTCTCAACATGTATGCATCTCCAGGTACACGGATTCATGAACTCACACATGCATTTACGAATGTTTATTTTCTCCCAGTTTGGTTTTCTGAAGGTATTGCCGTGCTGATGCAGACAGAGTACGGCAGAGACCGATCATACTCCAAATTTGATAGTCTTGTTCGGAACTTAAAGATCAACAACAACTCAGGTTTTAACCAATTGGAACATTGGCGCGGACATGGTGACAATGACGGTTCAAAACTTTCCTCTTGGCGATATAGATACGCTTATACCGTAGTATCTGAACTAAGGGAACGATATGGACACGATTTTTATATCAAAGTATTTGCGTTAATGGAAAAAGATAAACTACATGAAAGGCTTCTCGGCAGAACACCTACGAGTTTTGTCGTTTATTACTTTAGTCAAGCAGCCGGTGAAGACTTGGCGCCGTTCTTTAAAGAACTGCATTTTGATGTTCAAAAATGGAATAAATCGGATATACTTAAACAGATAGAACAAACAAAAGCACAACTACAAACGAAAACACAAAAAAGGAGGCGTAACTGATGACGAAAGTGAAAAAGAAATCAATTAAAAAAATTATGTTAATACCGACCTGTTTTACAATTCTGTTTTCAGCCTGTGTTTTAAGTCAGCAATGGAGTGAAAACTATGCATCGCTGGATGGCGCAAGATCAAATGACCCTTTAATCATTGATGGAAATCTTCAGACCGTAGGACAATCACAAGTCATTCGAAAATCGGGAAGCTTAGAGGTTGATCTGTATATACCTTCAGAATCTATGATTTTATTACCAGAAGAGAAGGCGCTCCATCGGGTTGTGATTCATTCTACAAATTTAAAAGAATTTGAGCTGATGGCACGGGATACAAATGGTGGATGGAATATTATTCATGAACATAAAGGTAAGCATCAACCGATCTTTGATCTACGCATTAAACCTTCATATATCACCGATTCAATCAAATTAGTCGTGCGCAGTACCACAGATGATGGTGAACAGAAACGTAAGAATCTGAAAATTGAAAGAGAGAACGAAATAACACCGAGTGGTCAAGTGCGACGTGGAAGACCCGTTTACAAAGTGTATGGTCCTTTAAAGGCTCCAGCAAAGATAGCAGAAATCAAGTTGTACGGTTTCGCTGAAAAGAATCCATAGCCATCCCTCTTATAATAGTAGCAGGCACTCTCCGAGTGCCGTCCTCTTATAATAGTAGTAGGCATTCTCCGAGTGCCGTCCATATAAAAAAGAGAAATCGGACAGACATATAATCCATCCGATCTCTCTTTTTCTACGACTTCTCCCATAGTACCTACCACAGGCTTCATAATATACTAACTATGAGAAAGAGCCTATTTAGTACATGTCACCACCTGGTGGCATTGGGGGAGCTGGTGCTTCCTTCTCAGGAATCTCAGCAATAAGTGTTTCGGTTGTAATCATCAACGCTGCGATACTTGCTGCGTTCTGAAGTGCAACGCGAACAACTTTCGTCGGATCGGGGATACCGGCTTCAAACATATCAATGAAACGTTCTTCACGAGCATCATAACCAACGTTTCCGCCTTCTTCCTTTACTTTCGCTATGATGACAGAATCTTCTTGTCCTGCGTTCTTAGCGATCTGGCGAAGCGGATCTTCAAGTGCGCGTGCCACGATTGAAACACCAACTTGTTCTGTTGAATCTGAAAGTTCAAGTGCTGCGAGTGCATCTTGCGCTCTAACAAGGGCAACACCACCACCGACAACAACGCCTTCCTCAACTGCAGCGCGTGTAGCGTGCATAGCGTCTTCAACGCGTGCCTTCTTCTCTTTCATCTCAACTTCAGTTGCAGCACCAACATTAATTACAGCAACACCACCAGCAAGTTTTGCCAACCGCTCTTGAAGTTTTTCACGGTCATAGTCAGAGGTCGTATCTTCAATCTGACGCCTGATCTGGTCAATACGTCCTTGGATCGATTCCGTACTGCCTTCACCTTCAACAACAGTAGTGTTATCTTTGTCAATAACGATTCGTTTGGCACTACCGAGATCGTTCAACGTGACGTTCTCAAGTTTGATGCCGAGGTCTTCAGAAATAACGCGTCCATTCGTCAACACAGCGATGTCTTCAAGCATCGCTTTCCTACGATCACCATATCCTGGCGCCTTGACTGCAGCACATCGAATGACACCTCGAATCTTGTTGACGACGACTGTTGCAAGAGCTTCACCTTCAACATCTTCCGCGATGATTAACAACTGTTTACCTTGTTGGGCAATAGACTCAAGTAGAGGCCTGATATCTTGCAAACTGCTAATCTTCTTCTCGTGAATTAAAATCACGGCATCTTCTAAGACTGCTTCCATGCGGTCAGGATCTGTCACGAAATAGGGAGACAAGTAACCTCTATCAAACTGCATCCCTTCTTTAACTTCCAGGTTTGTATCAAGGCTTTTTGCTTCTTCTACAGTGATGACGCCGTCTTTACCGACTTTATCCATGGCGTTGGCGATAAGGTCACCAATTGTGTCATCATTGTTAGCGGAAATAGCTGCGACCTGTGAAATTTCAGTTTTCTCAGATACCTCTTTGCTAAGTCCCTGAATCGCGTTTACCACCGTGTTAACCGCTTTTTCTATACCCCGTTTGAGTGCCATCGGATTATGTCCAGCGGCAACGTTTTTCAAACCTTCTCTGTAAATGGATTGTGCCAGAATAGTTGCAGTGGTCGTGCCATCACCAGCCACATCGCTTGTTTTGGACGCAACCTCTTTAACCATCTGTGCTCCCATATTTTCATACGGATCTTCCAGTTCAATTTCCTTTGCAACTGTCACACCATCTTTCGTAATGGTGGGAGCTCCGAATTTCTTATCAAGAACAACGTTGCGACCTTTCGGACCGAGTGTAACCTTCACAGCTTCGGCGAGTTGGTCAACGCCTTGCTTGATAGAATTGCGAGCTTCTTCATCAAACGCTAACTGTTTTGCTGCCATGTGTGTAACTCCTTCATCTATTTAGTTAACCTTGGCTAAGATATCATCTTCGCGCAAGATGAGATATTCAATATTGTCATAAGTAACTTCGGTACCGCCATATTTGGCAAACAGGACTTTATCGCCAACTTCTACGTCAACTGCCTGTCTTTCGCCACTGTCAAGTATACGACCCTTTCCAACAGCAACCACTTCACCTTCTTGTGGTTTTTCTTTCGCGGTATCTGGGATGATAATCCCGCCACTGGTAGTCTGTTCATTCTCTTCAGAACGTTTGACGAGGATTCGATCGCCAAGAGGTATTAGTGCCATACCTTTTCTTCCTCCTACTATGGAAATAAAATGTTAAACGGGTATACAAAACCCGATTGCTAAATACAAAATATACTTCATCTATAGCAATATATGTGCCAAAACAGAAAATGTAGACGTACACACGATCAAGAGATGCTATCTGCTATCTAATCTCATTTAAAACGTGACATTTTGTCATTTTTTCAATGTCCCCGACTCATAATGTGCCATTTTGACACATTGCAAAGGTTTTATACCGAAATTAGTCATACCGAGAAAATAATGCTTGATTACATCAGAAAATAGATGTAGAATGAAGGAAACTAACGAACAATTCCATAACCCATAAATCAGATTATGGTGAATTTTGAAAATAATTACACACTTTCGGACCACGGTAGGTGCGGTTTCCCAACCGCACTGGTACAGACTGTATAATTAATTCAAAATTTTACTATAAAGGAGATTTTGCAGTATGTCTCAAAAACCGAATATCCTATTCCTTCAGAGTGATGAACACAGTCCGCACGCTATCGGGTGTGAAGGCAACGAGATCGTTCAGACCCCACACCTTGATCAACTTGCTGAATCAGGTAACTACTTTAACGCCGCTTACTGTCAATTTCCCCTTTGTACACCCTCAAGGATGTGTATGCTGACAGGTAAATACGCACATCGCTGTTCTGCATGGACGAACGGTTCAATCCTATACCCAGAACATACGACAATACCTGGACATTTTGCTGAACACGGTTATTCCACTGCTCTTGTGGGAAAAATGCACTTTGGCGGGAAAGAACAGCACAACGGTTTCCAATCACGTCCTTACGGTGACTTGCGCGGCCGGGCAGGACACCAACGAGACCCACTCAGGGGCAACCGCAACCGCACAAAAGATGCTGGTGTGACAGAAATCCCAACAAGCCTATTGCAAGAACGAGTCGTAAATGAGGAAACAATTGAATACATCAGGTCGCAACCCGATGACCAACCGTGGTTCCTCCTGGCAAGCTACAGTCGTCCACATTTTCCACTCACTGCTCCAAAAAGACTCTTAGATAAATACTATCCTGACAATGTGGACATGCCGAATATCCCACCTGGACATTTAGAACAGACACATCGCTTTGCAAAAGGACTACGCAAGACTTTCAATACTGCTGCCATTGACGAAGAGGAAACAAGGAAAGCACGCGCTGCATATTACGCCTGCTGTGAATTCCTGGATGAATGCCTCGGTGACTTATTCACTATTCTAAACCGAGATGGTCTGTTAGAAAATACCATTATTGTCTACACAACTGACCACGGTGAGATGGCAGGTGAACACGGACAGTGGTGGAAATCCAGTTATTATGAAGCTGCCGCACGAGTCCCACTGATTATATATGATACAAGAGCGGATGACACACACGGGATAGGTGTAAATGCACCCGTCGAATTAAACGATCTATTCCCAACACTCTGTGCAAGAGCTGGTATCCCAATTCCGGATGGGTTGGACGGTTCAGACTTATCCAATCTTATGACTGGAAATACAGATGGATGGAGAAATACCGCAATCAGCGAATACTGGGCAAATCAAACAACCGGTCCCATGCGTATGTTGAGAACACCTCGCTATAAATACGTCGCCTTCCCTGAAGATGAATCAATCCTGTTTGATTTAGAAAATGATCCTGAAGAATTTGAGAACCTTACTGGAAAACCTGAACATCGTGAAGTAGAATCATCCTTACACAAACAGCTCATGGATGGATTCTCTTGGGAAGCTGTTCAACAAAAGAAGGAAGATGAAAAGGAACGCAGCAAAGAATGGGATGCCCCTTGGGGTGGTGGTACGCCGAACCAGTACACATTACCTGATGGCAGAATTGTAGACGCAGAACTCTGTCTCTATAATCCTGTGTTACGTGATGGGAGTGAGTAGTTTTACCAATAGGAATTGTAGGGTGACGAATCGGATGTCTATGACATGAAAACTTCATCATTTCAAAGTCACCCTAAAATCCGATTCACTGCGATCTTTGTAGGACTGTTATTAGTAGGGGGTTTATGTGCTATAACCCCTTACAACAACTATTTCATTGAGAATTCAAGGATCGCGGGTAATCACCTTCCTGTCGGTTCAATCTTCAGTCTTCTTTTACTTGTCTTTATTGTTAATGTTCCATTACGATTATTGTTGCGGAAGGGTAGATTCGCATTCTCCGCCCCTGAATTAACAGTCGTCTGGATGATGTTGATTGTTGCTGTCGGTATCCCCTCTATGGGTCTACTACAGTTCCTTATACCTTGTCTTGTAGCACTCCAATATTTTACCACTGCAGAAAACGATTGGGCAGAAACGCTTCAACCCCACATTCCAGATTGGATGGTGGTCACAGATTCACACGCTGTAACCGATTTCTATGAAGGACTCTCTTCGGGGGGTGGTGTTCCGTGGCAACCGTGGATCAAACCCCTACTCATCTGGACACTCTTCGTCATCGTTTTCTATTTCACTATTCTCTGTCTGTCCACAATCCTTCGCAAACAGTGGGTTGAACGCGAGCGATTTTCATTCCCGTTGATCCAAATCCCCGTCCAACTTGCTGGAGAACCCGAACGCGGCTCTCTTCTCAATGCTTTCTTCAAGAATAAGTTGTTGTGGGTCGGCATGGCATTACCCGTGCTGATACATTTTATCAACGGATTAAATGCACATTTTCCAAATGTCCCAGAAATCCCTCTGATCTATAATATCAGTCGCGCTTTTACCGAGAAACCGTGGCACACACTCAGAATGTGGCCAGGGATGAACATTGCAATCTATTTTTCGGTTATAGGTGTCGCTGTGTTGTTAACACTTGAAGTGTCCTTTAGTCTGTGGTTCTTTTTTCTCTTTTTCAAACTACAATATATCATCATGAATGTAACAGGTGTTGGTATCGGACCGTGGTTGAGCTGTAGTCGTCAGGTTATGGGGGGTTATCTCGTGTTTGTGCCTGCTGTGTTCTGGGGAGGACGTGAACATATCAAGAGTATCATTAGGAAGACATTTGGTCTCAAACACCGTCATACAAACACATTAGCTGATCAGGTTCATATAGACGATTCTGATGAACCTTTACCTTATCGCTTAGCACTACTCGGCTTTATATTGGGATTTGTAACCCTGATTGCTTTTCTAATGCTTGCTGGAATTACAGGTTGGGTGGCAGTTGTCACACTGCTCTCCATCTTTGTCACCTCTGTTGTTCTATCCTGGATGGTAGTTAATGGTGGACTGCTACTTGTCCAAGCACCGTTCTTCCCATCAGATTATATGAACTTTACAGTTGGGTCAGCTGCCATTGGTCAGAAAAGTCTTGCCGTTCTAAGTTTTCAACGGACTTTTCTACGCGATTGGGGAGAATTCATGATGCCTAATTTCCTGCACAGTTTTAAAGCATCGGATGAAGTTAACCTTACGCGTCGCAAAATCGTACCTTTACTCGCCATCTCTATAGTCGTTGCGCTTGTCATATCAGTCTATGCCACATTAACACTTGTCTACGATAAAGGAGCACTTTTTCTACAGAATTGGCCCTTTATCAATGCACCGCGGGGCTATTTCAACAGGATGAATAAATTGATTCAGTTTCCTGATGAAACAAAATGGGATGAAGTTTACAGTATGATAGCTGGAGCAGGATTCACCGGTTTTATGCTATGGATGCGTCAAAGTTTCGTTTGGTGGTCACTGCATCCAATCGGATATCTGTTAGGTGCAACCTACCCTTCGTTTCACTTGTGGTCATCTATCTTTTTTGGATGGCTCATTAAATACATCACATTGAAGTTTGGGGGACCCATGATGTATAGACGGATACGTCCTGTGGCATTTGGTCTAATCTTTGGCGAGTATGTTATGGTGGGTATTTGGATGGTAGTCGGATTCTTCAGTGGTATCGGTTACCAGGCTTTACCGCGTTAAAAATGACTCAACATGGGTTGTTTTTTGTTGATCTACGCAGCTCATTTGATTCAAAGTCATTGCATTAATTTAATAGTGGAGGTAGAGTCGGCACTCTCAAAGCGTTATCAACGCATCCCTCATTTTTTGAGGACTCGGTGATCCTCTGGTGAATAGAGTCGGCACTCTCTAAAGATCAATGACCTACTCCACCAAAATGTGAATCAGATGATCACTTAGATCATGATTCAGTCAGACCTTACGCAATGCACAATGAATCACTATACTCAAAATGCTATGCTTTAGTGAAATACGCATTTGGACAAAACTATAATCATAGTGAAACAATTTAACAAAAGTTTACGTAAAGTACAAATTTATTATACCATATTCCTGGATAAAGAGTCAAGTCTTTTTTCTATTCAGTTGGAGATTTTTATACTTGAAAACAAGCTGACATTGTGATAAGATTGTATCTAAGTAGGCAAAGGTCTCATAGTTATTATATGAATTTTAATGGAGGAATTGTATAGAATGTATCATTTTATTTTAGTATGCGTTACCTTAACAGGATTTCTGTTGATGTCTCAAGACACCTCAGCATTAGATATTAGAGATGACGATCTGTTACTCTATTTTTCATTTGACGGTGAGGACATGAAAACTGTTAAAGATCTTTCAACCCACGGAAATGATGGGACTGTCTCAGGAAACATCGACTATGAAGATGGAAAAGTTGGAAGAGCACTTAAACTTAGTGCAACTGGTGAGGTAAGGGCACCCTATATTCCGATTAACAATAAGAGTTTTACGGTTACGATGTGGGTTAAACCAACATTGACAGGTGAAGACCAACAATGTGTATTTACCCAGAAACATAACAATACTTCAAACCAGAGTCTACATTACCGTATCTATACGAGTGGACAGGTCCGAATGGGATTCTACGGGAATGACCTTGATGCGCCTGGAGCAGTTAAAGCCAATGAGTGGTCACATATCTGTTTCTGGTGTGATGCTGACAGCAATACCCGTAGAATATATATTAATGCTGAGTCGAAAGTGCAAGACCAGAACAAATCACTTTTTATGGGAACAAGTGGAGATACGATAATTGGTTCATGGGATGGTAACCAACGGTTCAACGGATCTATAGATGAGGTAACGCTTTGGGACCGTGCATTATCTGAATCCGACATAAATGCAAGTATGCTTGGATTTGGAGCCGCAGTAGATGCAGCAGATAAACTGGCGGTCACATGGGCACACATGAAGAAATCTGAATAGATGACAGTACCTTCGCAAATTATCCTGGACATAGTTCGGGTTGTGCATAATGAATAGCACCAATTGAACTTAGACGTTCAGTGAACTGCTATTAATCTGGTATAAAACGGTAAAAATACCGAACTATGAATACAAATCAGACGAAACTGTCTACAGAATGGAAAACAAGAGCTAAAACCCGACATGCTATAACAAGTATACAAACATGGCATGTCAATTTGAATCCTCGCGCAATGCCAACCCTCGGTTTTGCAAAAGGAGAAATACCCAAACAAGCTCACCCAAAAAATGTACATGTCGATTGGCGTGGTCCTTTTGCCGCACAGGCTGGTGCACTCATTGTAGAAGTTACGACTGATAAAGGACTAAAGGGATACGGACTCGGCGGCGGTGGACTTGCAGGTGCAATGATTATTGAACACCATCTCCAGCACTTCGTTCTCAACAAAGACCCGCTTGATGTTGAAGACATTTGGGAACATCTCTACCATATTACCTCAATATATGGACGACGCGGGCTGGTTATCTACGCATTGAGTGGAATTGAGCTGGCACTTGTTGACCTTTGTGGAAAGATATTGGACACCCCAGTTTACAATCTATTCACCGATACACCACGTTTGCAGATTCCAGCTTACGCAACAGGTACTGATGTCGGTTATTATGCTGATAGCGGTTTTACCGCATGCAAACTTCCTCTCAGAAGTGGAATTGCTGAAGGGGATAAAGGATTCACAGAAAACGTTGAAATGACACGAGCTGCACGCTATGCTATCGGTTCAGATGTTGACCTGATGACAGACATATATCTCCGTTGGGATGTGGACTATACACTCCGATTTGCAGAAGCGGTTAGTGATCTTAACATAAAATGGATTGAAGAACCAATTCCACTTGATGATTATTCTGGAATGGCACGCTTAGTGAGAGAAATTGATCCGATTTGGATTGTATCAGGTGAGCACGAATTCACACGTTACGGATTTCGAGAACTCTTACGCTGGAAAGCTGCAGATATGATTCAACCAGACATTAGTTGGGCAGGGGGTTTTACTGAATGTCTCCGTATAGCGAGGGAAGCTGCAGATACGAATATCCCAACATGGTTGCATCAAGCGGGAACACCGTGGGGGTTACATCTCACTGCCTGTCTACCGATGCAATGTATGGCGGAAACATTTGGACCTACACGGACAGGTGTAGAGAATGAACTATACCAAAGGTTACGTCCTACGCCACAAGATGGTGAATTCGTGCTTAACAATGATCCAGGATTCGGGGTAGAACTTAACAAATCCTTGCTTGAAGCGTATACTGTTGATCGCTTGTAACCTTAGATGAATACATTATGCATCGCCATATCCTTAAATGATTGGTCCTGGTGTTTAAAAGAACGTCAAATACGGTTTGCCATTCATCTCCCGCCATAGCAGGACTGCCAGTTCTCGTGCGTGATAGTCTCCCCACATAGATGCTTCTCCGCACGGAACACTCTGACCCTCTGGCACATAATCCCATCCATTCGGACGGTGATATACTGAATGCAATAACAAGCCTTGATGATTCTCTGATGTAGAGAGATACGGTTCGCTAAAAAGTGTCTTGGCTACTGTGAGTCCGGCTTGATAATAACGACATCCTGTTTCATCCTCACCATGTTTTCTGAACCAGTTCCCGAGTCTAATGAGTCCTTGTGCTGCGATTGCGGCTGCGGAACTATCAACCGGTTCATAATCATTATATGGATTTGAGGGTGTATTGAGATAATCACCAAGTTTTGATAAACCGGGAGCACCTGTATCCCAATATGGTATTCCGTCTTGCGCTGTATTATCAATGTAGAAATCCGCGGTTGCAACGGCAGCCTCCTGCATGTGTTCAATGACTTCAGAATGTCCACCGTACGCTTCAAGGTCATCGTCCGAGATTGTATCAAAAAACTCAAGCTGTTCCGCATATCCTGTCAGAATCCAGGCTAATCCCCGCGTCCATGTAGAGAAGGGTGAGTACCCCTGTTGTGTACTCGGACAACGATAATTGCCATCGTTTGTGTTGAATATGGATTCATGAACAACCCGTCCTCTGACATCATAAGCATCACGACCTTGACCGTAATACACATTGTACTTTGCCGTTGTCTGTGAATGCTGTATCAATCTTTCCAATAGGTCAACTGCCACATCACCTTCACCCATCAACACTGCCCCGAGTGTATGTCCGACTGCCAAAACACGTAGTGAACGTATCGTATCGGAGAAAAGCGAATGGGGACCGTTGAAAGATGCAATGTATCCCCCTCCATCTTTTATCGTTGTCCATCGACTCGCCTGAACTGCTGCTGATGCTTTTAGTGCAAGTTCATAGAAATGCATCTCGTTGTCATTCCAAGGAATTACACCTTCGCGCATCAACCGTCGTAAGTTTCCGTACGTAGAGACGTTATTAAATCCGTGGTCATGCACCCCGATATGTGTAACATGTGGAGCCATCTTCTCAATTGTATTTTTCCTACCGATTTCAAGAAACGTTTCATCGCCTGTCGCATCGAATTGTAGAATAGCGGAACCGAATTGGAATCCTTGTGTCCATTCTGTCCATCCTCGTGTAGTATAAGTTCCAGCAACCGTAAAGACAGGTGTGCCATTCTCAGGTTTCCAAGTATCTTCAATGGCTAATATCTTCTGTCCGGAACACGCAAAAACTCTTTCAATCTGTGGTTTGAGCTCATTTATTTCTAAAGTAGTGTCTATATTCATATTTCCTCAATCTCACTGTATTAAGATTCTATATGTAGTTGCTAAAGAAACCTTCCACTCTTCCATTCTTCCACCCTTCCATTCTTCCACCCTTCCAATCTTCTCCCTTCCACCCTTATTTGAGTATTATGTAGTCGCTCACGAGTTCACATATCTCTCGCAAATTACTTCAATAAGGTCCGTAGTGGATTTCCCAGGGACATTCAGTCCAACTATCACCTTTCCGCCATTTGCTTCAACGGTATCTCTTTCAATGAGTTGTTCTAACGTATAGTCACCGCCTTTGACATGGATATTCGGTTTGAGTTCAGAGAGCAATTCAACAGGTGTCAATTCAGGGAAGATAACGACATAGTCAACACAAGTCAATCCTGCCAACATTTCAGCGCGTTCATCCTCAGGAACGAGTGGACGGTTTTGACCTTTCAGTTCTCTTACAGAAGTGTCGCTATTTATCGCGACAACAAGGCAATCGCCGAGTTTGCGTGCAGCTTGGAGGTAGCGGAGATGACCTAAATGTAGAACATCAAAGCATCCGTTAGTTGTGACAACAACTTTTCCATTGCTTTTCAAGTATTCAAGTATTGTAGCAAGCTCTTTACGTGTGTAGATTTTCTCCTGTGACATCATCTTATAAGTTTATCACGTATTGATTGTTTTGGCAAGGATGTGTAAAGTCTTGGGTTACTTAGGTGTATAGCACCAGCAGATAGATTCTATGTTAAATTCAATCTGTCAACTATTATGGTGAAGTTTAAAAATAATTACACACTTTCAACCCACGGTAGGTGCGGTTTCCTAACCGCACTGGTACAGACTGTATAATTAATTCAAAATTTTACCATAAGAATCCCTAAAATTGTCCAGACTATAGTAAATATAGAAAAAAACATTAATTAGTGATATAATGCCAAGAATTAGTCAGTGTCAACACAAGCTAATTGGCACTATCCATAGGTTTAGGACAACAATTTCTATACATACCGGTATTCGTTATTTCAAATAAGGAGACTTTTTATGATGCAAGTTGAACTTTTTAATGGGAAAAATTTGGATAATTGGCATGCAAGAGGCGGTGCCTCAGAACATGCGTGGTCTGCTATCGGTGATGTCGCACTCAACCCAGATGATCGTAAGTTGTTAACAGCAACTCCCGGCGAAGGCATCTTTTACAATGGACCGACTGGACGGACAGCCGATCTCTATACAGAATATGAACACGGTGATTGCCAACTGCACGTGGAATTTATGGTGCCACAAGGTTCCAATTCAGGTGTCTACGTGATGGGTAGATACGAAATCCAAATATTGGATAGTTGGGGTGCAACAGAGCTCAACTACGGATCATGTGGTGGTGTCTATTGCCGTTGGATAGACAATAAACCTGTTGATGGTGTACCACCCCGTGTGAATGCAAGCAAACCTCCCGGAGAATGGCAATCTTATGATATTACCTTCCGTGCCCCAAAGTTTGATGCAAACGGCAATAAAACCGCTAATGCAACTTTTGTCAAAGTCGTGTGGAATGGACAAATAGTCCATGAGGACGTTGAAGTCGTAGGGGTTACACGTGGGGCAATGCTAAATGAGGAAGCTGCTACAGGCCCCTTACTCTTACAGGGTGACCACGGTCCCGTTGCCTATCGTAATGTTGTTTTGGACACGTAATGATAATCCTGATTTCACCAGGTCCGGTAGGTGCGATTTCCTAATCGCACCGAACCTTTCTCCGTATAACACCCATCTTGAAATTGCTGTAGCACATTTCTTTGTAGCACATTCTGTTAGATTGTGCATTTCTTTGTAGCACATTCATCCTTGATTGTGCCTCTTTCTCCGTACCACATCCATCTTGCTCCAGTTTTTTTGAAGAATACGCCGTATTTTCAACACAGATTAATTGCAATTATGGTGAAGTTTAAAAATAATTACACACTTTCGGCCCACGGTAGGTGCGGTTTCGCAACCGCACTGGTACAGACTGTATAATTAATTCAAAAATTTACCATAAGAGAAAACCAGTTAACTGAATATAAAATTATGGAGGTAACCTGATGTTTTTCCGACAACAAACAAAGTTAAGCATGTCATTGAAAAGTGTTCTGGTACTGTTTACAGTTCTTTGTATTAGTACATCTTATGCACAGCAAGTGGGTTCAAGCGCAAGTGCGACCCTGAGAAAGCTTGATATTCGCGCAATGGATGAAACGTATAAGGAAATTTCCTCAACAGCAGTGCTTGGATTTATGAAGCACCTTACCGATCCAAATGATACGGATACGTTAGAGAAATTGGTTACATTATCAGATGACTTTATCAAAAAGCACCCGTCATCTGAACGGATTGGTGAAGTTTACTATTACTACGGTAAAGCATTGACGCAACTCGGTCAGGTTGAAAAAGGTATTGCTGTTTTTGAAAAACTGATTGCGAATGTCTCACCAGATCATATTGCTGCGACCCACTATTCAGATGGAATGGTGGATAAATTAAACTGGAGACCTTATGAACGTGGTTTGCTGGAATTAGGGTTAGCGTTTGACAAACAGAAAGCACACGATAAAGCTGATGCTGTTTACAAAAGACTGATAACGGATCCAGATTATGCGAGTGGAGTACAAGCCCAAAGCGCAAGACAGATTCTTGAAACAGACATTACCTCTCGGACAGGAGAATTTCTAAAATCCCACATTGTATGGAAAGGTCAAACCGCACCCAATTTCTGGATGCGCCATGGGGAAAGTAGACACCAGAGAATCTGTTTGAAGCATTATCAAGGTAAGATCGTTTTGCTCTATTATGGTGCTACGGACACACAAAATCTAAATCTGAAACAACTTCATGATAAATATAAAGATCAAAAGTTTCAGATTATATCTATGAACCCAAATATATCTGAAAATCCTGTCGTGAAACCGATTGAGACTAAAGCGGACGCATGGATTCATTTCCGAGACACACACGGGAAAATTGCCGATATGTATCAGATACGCTCCCGACTCGCTGTCTTTTTATTGGATAGTGATGGTGTTGTGCAAGAGACACATATTGACGCAGTAACACTTGAAAAAGCAGTCGCTGAACTGGTAGAAGAAAACCTTAACACCTATGCGGATCCGAGAACACAAAAAATTGTTACAAAGGCTGTTGAAGCACACGGGGGATTTGAGAAACTGCAAGCAGTAGAAAACATGGTGATGAATGTAAGCCTCTATGAATACTTCCCCGATGGTACTTCTGAGATGGAGGGATTCGGTAAAGTCTACCATTACCCAGATAAATTCCGGGCAGAATTCAATACGAAGGAAGGTGAACGATCTATCCAACTATTTGATGGCACTTCACTATATGTATCAGAAGGTGGTCAACTTCAGCAGTTACCCCATGAAGAAGCTAAATATGTAATTAACCGACACAAGGATATGGTTTTTCATGAACCGATATGGTTATTGATAAAACTCGCTCAGAAAAAGATACCCATACAATATGTCGGGACAGAGACAGTGAATGGCGGATCTGCTGTTGTGCTACGTGTACGTCAACCTTCAGGGAAACCATTAAAAATTCTCATCAGTGAAAAAACGCATCTTATTGTGCAGTATATATTTAGCGATGGACGTGTAGATACAGTTCAGTCTTTCAAGCAATTTAAGGAAGTAGATGGTATCATAATCTCACATCAAACCGTTTACAAAAACGAGTCACATAATGCGGCATATATTTCCAACATCAGTTTCAACGCTGAAATTGATCCGAAACTTTTTAATCCGAAGAATTAAGACGGTACCGGTTTCAAAAGTGCCACAGTCTGATAAGGAAGGATAATGATAGAAATCCCACAATTTGAGTCCCGTTTAAAGAGGTGAACGATGTTCTTCCGAAAACATGCAACATTAGGTATGTATCTAAACACTGTTCTGGTACTGATCACAGTCTTATGTGTGAATATCTCCTATTCACATCAGGCAGGTGCAGACACAAGTGTGAATCTGAGAATACCTGATAATCAGAAAATATTTGATGCTTATGAAGCAATCTCGTATGCGGCAATGGGGGCATTTATGAAGCATCTCATTGATCCTAACGATACTGAAGAATTAGAGAAATTGGTAGTGATGTCAAATGACTTTATTACTGCACATCCATCATCGGAACGTGTAGATAAGATTTATTACTACCTTGGCAAGGCATCAGTGAAATTAGGACGCGTTGAAACAGGGATCGCTGCACTTGAAAAACTGATAAGGATTACGCCACCTGATTATGTTCCTGGGACGCGTTTTCCTATGTCAATAGGGGATGCTTTCAGGTGGCGTTCACTTGAACGTGGCTTACTGGAATTAGGATTAGCGTATGACAAACAGAAAAAACACGATAAGGCTGATGCTGTCTACAAAAAATTGATAATCCACCCAGAATTTGCTGATGGAATGCAGGCAGCAATTGCGAGACAGATTCTTGATTTGGATACTGCTTCACGAACAGGAGAAGTTTCCAAAAAGCACAACGGTTGGATAGGTCAAACAGCACCACACTTTGAGATAATAAATGAAAACTCACGCTGGCAACAAGGCGATACACGTCATTATCGTGGAAAGGTAGTATTGTTGTATTATGGTGTTAACGAAGCAGAGACGCAAAGTCTAAATCTGAAAGTGGTTTATAGCAAATATAAAAACAAAAAGTTCCAGCTTATCACTGCAAACGCCGACGTATCCAAAATCCATATTTCCAAACCGATAGTCAGAAAACGTGCCGCTTGGATCCACTATTACGACTTAAATGGAAGGCTAATGAACATGTTTCAAATACACACTTTACCCGCAGTCTTTCTGATGGATGCTAATGGTGTTGTTCGAAAGACGGATCTTGATGAGGAAGCTCTTGAGAAAGCAGTTGATGAACTGGTGAAGGAAAACCTTGCAACTTATGATGATCCGAGAACGCAAAAAATTGTTGCAAAGGCTGTTGAGGCACACGGTGGACTTGAGAGACTTAAGGCTGTAGAAAACTTTGTGTATAACTTTCATTCCTTTCAACGCCATCCAGACGGGTCTATTGCTAATGAGAGCAATGGTAAAGCATACCATACCCGTAATAAGTACCGTTATGATTTGACGCGCAAGACAGGTGCTCAGTTCAGCCGGATATTTGATGGTACTGCAATATATAATCAACAAATTGATGGAACTTATAAACAGATGGATGGTATACATGCCAAGTTTATGTTAGAGCAATATAAGGATATAATATTCAGTGAACCGATATGGCTATTGACAACACTTGCTCAAAATGAGGCACCTATTCAATATGTTGGAACAGAGAAGGTTAAAGATGGGATTGCTTCTGTACTTCGTGTTTGGCAACCTTCTGGAACACCGCTCAAGATTTTCATCAGCGAACAAACTGGCTATATTGTGCAGTTTGTGAAGGAAGTGGCACCCTTAAACAGGGTTACCTCTTTGGAGCAGTATAAGGGTGTAGAAGGTATCAAAATTTCGCATCATTGGATTGAGACGCATCACGAACACTTTGAAACAGTTCTCACAAACATCAGATTCAACGTTGAAATTGATCCGAAACTTTTTAATCCGAAAGAATAATACCGTTTCTAATTCAACCCCGTCGCTAATAACAGACATTCTGTTAGATTGTAAGTTTCTTTGTAGCACATTCTGTTAGATTGTGCCTCTTTCTACCCCAAACTTTCCAGTTTGTCACTCTTGTAGCACATTCATCCTTGATTGTGCTACATTCATGGGCTTGTAAATCGCTAAATTGCCGCTTATGGTGTAAAGTTGTTGACACTTCCCCTTCAAATTGCTAATATATGCAAAAAGAGGTTCTTCTGACATAGTTAACACTCACGAGCATCATTGGTGCAAAATATGGTATGATGTGACCGCTAATGCAACATGGACATTCAAAGAACTGACTTTGCCGTACATCGGTAGGTATATTGCTTTATCGCAGACGTCAAAGGTCCGTCGGGAGATACCACGAAATTCGTTGCCGACAATTAAGCACACTTTCTCTGGATACTCTACTGTATGATACGGCACGGCATCCGTTGCTACCTCTAACGCACATGCAAGATACCCTTCCGCTTTGTATGCTTCAATGGCATCGGCAGCGTATTTTGTTGTGTGCCACGGGACTCGCCGATGTGTCCCACGTCCAATACCCGCAATAGTCGGATCAGGTGGATGCGCGCTAATACCCGCTAACACGATCTCACGGACACAACATGCATCGGCAATTCTGAAAATCGCACCAACGTTAACAGGATCCTCAACATCTTGTAGAACAAAAACAAGATCCACTGATGGAGAACCTGACTGTCTTAAAAACTGTTTAAGTGCTTTATTACGTAACTGTTTCATTTAGAAGGAATCATGAGAAATATGGATAAATATAAACTCGGTGTTATTGGTGCTGGCGGTATCGTCTGCCGCATGCATCTACCAGATTTGAAAAGAGGAGAAGATTTTGAAGTTGTTGTCATTGGTGGCAGACGCGAACACCGCCTAAAACATCAATGTCAAGAATTTGATATACCACGTTGGACACAGGATTACGACGCAATTATCGCAGATGACACACTTGATGCTATACTCGTTGGTACCCCACATCCATTACACGTTTCATGGGGTGTTAAAGCGTTAGAAGCAGGCAAACATGTGTTGATGCAAAAACCGCTCTGCGGCGAAATGGACGAAGCAAATCAATTTGTTGCTGCTACCGAAGCAAGCGGTAAAACAGTCATGTGTCTACCACATTTCAGTGCCGCCATCTATAAAGTCCGTCAACTGATTGCCGAAGAAGCCATCGGACGCGTGTCTGGCGCAAGAATGCGAAGCAGCCACGGAGGACCTGAAATTTACTATGCCGAAATCCGAGATATTTTCGGTGAATCGGGAGATGACCTATGGTTTTTCGATGCGAAACAAGCAAGCGTCGGCGCACTCTTTGATATGGGTGTTTATGCTGTCTCCGGTCTTGTTGCTATGCTCGGTACTTTCAAACGCGTCACAGGTTTCGTCTCAACATTCGACAAACCAACTGAATTAGAAGATGTCGCAACACTCGTGCTTGAAATGCAGTCGGGTGGACTCGTCACCGCTGAAACCAGCTGGTGTGATCCAGCACGAACAGGTGAATCAAGTGTACACGGTACTGCTGGCAAGTTCACGATGCCCGGAAAAGATGGCGCGGCTCTCACACAGTGGACACCTACATCCTATACACGAGAACATGCACCGGTGGATACAAAAGCGATAGACTGTAACGACGCTGCACCCAGTGGAATGCACGCACATTTCGCTGAACATATCCGGGCGGAAACACAACCTCCTCTCTCAAATGTATATACGGCGCGACATGCTACTGAGATTTTGCTTGCTGGACTCAAATCCTCCGAAACAGGTACCGCAATTGAACTCACAACAGCCGCTGATAAGTAGTTATAGTAAAATCTAAAAACATGTGAACACCCCTGGTAGGTTCGGTTTCCTAACCACACCATAAGCGTCAATTTAGCGTCCTTCCAGGTCCGGTAGGTTCGGTTTCCTAACCGAACTGATATTCTTCGGGGAGTGCGTAAGTCCTGTTCAACAAAGGAACATCTCCACAATATGTGTTCTATCTAAACATATTGTGGAGATGTCAAAAAACCATTATAAATTTGCGTGAAGTTCATACCAATCATCAAGGTTGTTAAGATTAACAGCGTCTAAAATAGACCCATCGTCTTCAACACCGCTTGCACCGAGGATGCCTGTTCGGGTATCGTCATCATGATTGTAACCCGTGATTGCCGTGTTCAATTCAGCGACTGCATCAGCATCAAGGCTACCGCCTTTTTGCTCTAAAACCCACGCTTCAAATTGTGGGTATGTCGGTGAGTTGTCTCGGATATATGTCAGTGTTGCGTCTTTATCAAGTCCAAGTCCATCCAAGACCATCTGGTCAAATCCTGCGCCACATGCAGGATAGTCATCGTGCAGAACACCTTTTGCATCCATCAACACTTTTGACCAAAATCGTGGGAGATGTAAAACTCCGAGCGGACCTGCGACCCCAGAACTAATAGTCGGGATCATCTTCTTTTTTCTTCCAAACATAACATGCCTCCTTGCGTATTATGTGTTAGTAGAAGTAATTTCTTACAAGTCCATCTTGTAAGTTTTTACATTATAGCAAAAATGTAAAAAAAGAGAAATAGATTTCTCAGCAGGAGCCAGGGGCATCAATCTATAGGAAAGGTGGATAGGTGGTATTAGGATTTTATACCATTTCTAATTGAAAATGTCTCTTTACTGTAGCACATTCTGTTAGATTGTGCCGTTCCTGCTTCATTTCTAAACAGTCGGTAATGAGAGAAAATCTGATAGAAATGGTCTTAAAACGATTATTCTATAAATCCTCGTAGACGGTAACTCCGTATTGGATGGCGGAGCTTGCGGAGTGCTTTTGCTTCAATTTGCCGAATACGTTCCCGAGTTACATCAAAGACAACCCCCACCTCTTCAAGCGTTTTGGGATAACCGGTCGTAATACACAACGCAGCAATCCTATTCCGGGTTGTTTCAGATAACAACGGCTTCACGGAATCGTCTTCAATACCGAATCGTAGCACGATCACTTCGCGTTCCCGTTCGGATAAATCCGCAAGTGCTTCTTGAATCCGTTCTTTGAGTATGCTCAGTTCGGCTTCTGTAGCAGGTGATAGGACACTCACATCCTCAATAAAATCGCCTAATTGACTATCATCGTCATCGTCTCCGATGGGTGTTTCTAATGATACAGTTTCCGGGATATTCCGCTGCACTTCTTTAATTTTTTCTGGTTGGATTCCCATATCTTCTGCGATCTCTTCTGGCGTCGGCCTCCGCCCTAATTCTTGAAGAAGGGAACGTTCCGTACGCCTGAGTTTATTGATTCTCTCATGCATGTGGACAGGAATACGGATTGTGCGTCCTTGGTCAGCAATTGCCCGGGTAATACTCTGTCGTATCCACCATGTTGCATAAGTGCTGAACTTATAGCCTCGCTGATAATCAAACTTATCAACTGCACGCATCAATCCGATAGTACCTTCTTGAATAAGGTCAAGGAAATCAAGACCCGGGGCTTGATTACGATACTTCTTAGCGATGCTAACAACTAAACGTAGGTTCGCTTCAACGATTGCGTTTTTAGCAGCTTCAGCGTTGTCTTCACCGATAGAAATCTGCTTTGTAATAAACTGAAGCGTATCCCGCGGCATACCGATGGTCTTGATATACTGCTGAATCTCGCGTTGGTAACGAACGATATCTATATATGCCTGCTTGGCTGCCCCGTTTTTGAACTTACGAGTTTTAGGATTGGGGATACCGTTGAAGCACGATGCCGGTAGATTATGGCGTTTCTGAAGTCGTTCAATCTCTTTTTCTCTATTGCTAATGTTGCGATCAACTTCTTTGACCAGACCAGAAATCTTACTAATTTCTTCCCTGTCAATTTTCAACTGTTCAAGATGCTTGACAAAAGTAGCATGTTTTCCGACAGTTTGAAGTTCTACAAACGCAGCGTCCTCCTTAGACCCGTCATTTCTGGCTTCTTTGAGTGTCGTCAGATATTCCAATTCTAAAGATTCAATGACGCACATTGTCTTTTCAACTTTATCCCGAAGTTTCCGCTCCTTATCACGCGTCGAATTGCTTTTAACTACCATATCAACAATATCAGATGCCCGTTTTTTCGCGATGATAATTTTGTATAGCAGTTTGCGTACTTCAACAACCGCTAAACGCGTTGCAAATGTTGCTTCTTGTGCTTGACGCAAACCCTGTTCTATCTGCTGAGACAACTCGATCTCTTTATCTTTGTCCAGCAACGGAATTTTGCCTATGTTACGCAGATAGACTTTAATTGAATCTTCGCGTTCGCTGATCTCCCCGGGGGGTAAATCAATTAATTCATCAAACTCAGCTTGATCCGGCTCGTCGGCTTCATTAAAATCGGGGGGGTGCGTATTTCCAAAGTCCACAAGTAAACTCTCCTTTTTGATTTGATAGTCCTATATTACATTATGCGTTTTCGGTTCACTATTCTTCACTATCTGACGTATTTTCCTGTTTCGTCATGGCACGGACAATACCTTGCCGTATCCACCATGTGGCATAAGTTCTAAACTTATATCCGCTTTGATAATCAAAATTATCAATTGCTTTCATAAGAGCGATGGTGCCTTCCTGAATTATATCAAGAAATTCAACACCGTGTGTCTTCTTCCGAAAATGCTTAGCAATCCTAACAACCAACCAGAGATGTGCATTGACGATCGCCATCTTGGCATCATGCGCCTCCACGACACGGGTGTCAATCTCTCCTCTAACAGTTTTTAGGCTATTGCGGGATATACAGAAGGCGTCAATATATTGATAAATCTCTTGTTGATAACGGACAATAGTGGTATAAGCATCCTTCACAGCATCTGTTCTGAAATTATGGGTTTCAGGTCTGAATTCTGCATCAAACCATTCTGTAGGTATGCCATGTTGCCTTCTGAGGCGTGATATCTCTTGTTCACGTTTATTGATATTTTGCTGAACATCTTTAAACTTGATAGTGGATGTGTCTGTATGTGCCAAATTCATTGTGTGAGTTCTCCTATTTGATGTCTGCAATTCCAGATGTATCTGTCGCTACATCTGTATGTTCTGTGTTCTGTTTCAGTTGTTCTACCTTTTTCTGAACATAGGCTCGTCTTTCATTTGATAGTGTCACAAGTTTCTTTAATTTCTCAAGATCGTCGTCTCCTTCAGAAACGGTGTCAGAACGTTCACGTTGTTCAACATCTTGGCATATATAATTTATCAGTTTTTTGATACAACCCTGAATTATCGCGTAATGGTTTGAAATTGCTTGACCGCTCATAAGTAATCTGGTAATAGCACCGTTTAGTTTTTCGTCCTCACAATTATCAAGAATATGTTGCGTTTCAACAGTACCGCCATTTTCGCTTGCATGCCAAAGCATCTCAGCAATTTTTGCAAGGTGAGGTTGCGAAATATCATTATAGTCAAATACAGATTTAACGGCTGGGATATATTCCGGTGCTTGCAGTAAAGATTGGATAAATTGGAGTTCAATTTGTTCGCGTATTGTCATTTTCTTTACGGGTGCCTTGTTTACAGATAGATGACGACTTACAGTATGGGGCTCTTTCAATCCTAAATCCCGTAATTCCCGCCAGATTAATCCTGCATCCACATTGAGTTCCCTGGCCGCGTATTTTACATACTCTGCACGTTCAACTCTGTGCTTGATATTGACAAGGAGTTCACTTACATCCTTAACCACACGCGTTATGACATCAGGACGTCTGATATTCTTTTCTTGAACAGCAGCTTGGATTTGGAACTCTATCAGATTAATGGATCTATCAATGCGGTCGGTAAAAGCATCCACACCATTTTCTTTAACGAAGGAATCTGGATCGTCTCCCTTCGGCATCAATGTTATACGGACCCGAATCTCTTCCGCAATAAGTCTGTTCAACCCCCGTTGTGCTGCCTGCAAACCGGATACGTCTCCATCAAAGACGATAACAACTTCAGGGGTGTAACGTTTCAGCAGTGCCGCATGTGCTTCGCTTAATGATGTGCCAGACGCTGCTATTACATTTTCTATGCCGTGTTGGTGGAGCATCAACACATCCATATATCCCTCTACAAGAATGGCGGACTTTTTTCTGGCTATAGATTGTCGTGCTTTGTCCAGATTGTATAGAATTTTGCTTTTGTTATATAAGTCAGTTCCGGGTGAGTTCAGATATTTCGGTTGATGTTCGTTAGAGAGTGCGCGGCCACCAAAACCGACAGGAACGCCTCTTTCATTATGAATCGGAAATAAAAGACGGTTCCAAAATCTGTCTTGTGGACCTTTATCCTCGCTCTTTATTAGTCCCACATCAACTAACTGTTCAACTGTCCATCCTTCATGCGTTGCAGCTTTTACGAAGTCATTCCGCTGTGTTTTTGCATATCCCAATTGGAATAGCTTTGTCGTCTTTGCCACAATCCCGCGATTTTTAAGGTACTCACGGGCATACTGACTGTGCTGCCCAGTACGTAGGAGTTCGTGATAGTATTTGACAGCAAACGTGTTGAGTTCACTGAGATCATTGATACGTTTTTGACGTGCACTGTATTGCGCATCTCGCGCTGGCAACGTTATATGTGCCCTATTCGCAAGCCATTCAACGGACTCAACGAAACTTTTACCCTCATGTTTCTGCAAAAACTTGATGACATCACCGCCAGCTTGACACCCAAAACAGTAGAACATCTGCCTTTCTGATGACACTGAAAAAGAAGGAGTCTTTTCTTCGTGAAATGGACAGAGCGCTTTATGGTTGCTACCAACTTGCCTCAGCGCAACACCACACTCCGATATCACGTCAACGATATTGTTACGACTCCGAACCTCTTCAACTGTTTCTGGTGGAATACTATATTTTGCTGCCATGAGTTCACCCTTAAATCTATACGTGAATTGTTGATTGTAGATACAAATTTCAGTCGAACAACTATTCCTTGAATTTAACGACTGTTACACCTTCACCGCCTTCACTATGCGGTGCGTACTGAAAATCAACAACGTGAGGATTCGCTTCTAATGTTTCATGGATCGCGCTACGCAAAGCACCCGTTCCTTTTCCATGAAGAATCCTTACACTTAATAATCCTGCAAGATAGGCATCATCCAGATATTTATCGGCAATATCAATCCCTTCTTTGACAAGCATTCCGTGAATTGAGAGTTCCTCTTTGATAGAACTCGCTTTGTTGTATTGAATTTCTAAAACAGAGTTTGCAATGTGTTGCGATTCTTTTTTCGGTATCACTTTATCAATTTTATCGTAGGAGAGCTGCATCTGCATAGCACCAACACGGACCTGTAACGGAGTATTGCTCTGTTTATGGATAGCAGTAACTTGACCAAAACGATTTATCTGTATAATCCGCACTTTGTCGCCTACATTAACATTAGCAATGGCACTTCCATTAGATTGGGTTTTCTTCGGTTTTTCTTCTGGGGGAGGTTCAGGTCTGAGTTGTCTTTTGGCGTTCTCTATTTTGGAAAATGCTTCTCGGATGCTTGCTTTGGAGGCTTGTTCTCTTCGTATATCAGCGACAACATTGTCTACTGTTCTCCGTGCCGTCGCTATGATTTCATACGCTTCATCTTCTGCATGCTGTTGTCGTGTTTTCTGTTCTGCCTCAAATGTATCAAGTAGGTGTTTATACTTATTCTGCTCTATTTCAGTCTGTCGTGTCTGTTCCTTGAGTTGTTCACGTTCAGCATCCAATTTCTGTTGTGTGCGTTGCAGTTCAATTAGCAGATCTTCCACAGCCAGATTGTTATGACCCAATTGATTTTCAGCATCGGTCAGGATTGATTGTGGGAGACCGAGTTGTTCGGCAATCTTTATAGCATTACTACTGCCAGGCACACCTATCTTCAGTCTGTAAGTTGGACGTAACGTACTCCAATCAAATTCCATTGAAGCGTTTTCCATCCTGTTCTGTGTATGTGTATAAGCCTTAAGTGCACCGTAATGCGTCGTAACGATGGTGCTGACATTCCTTTCGCTTAGCCATGATAGAATAGCGATACCGAGTGCTGTGCCTTCTGTCGGATCAGTCCCCGCACCGATTTCATCTAAAAGCACCAATGTGTGTGTCGTTTCACCATTTTCAATCGTGTTTAACATCTTACTAATTTTTGTAATGTGTGAGGAAAATGTGCTGAGATTCTGCTCAATGTTCTGATCATCACCAATGTCCGCAAAAATGTTATGGAAAATAGGGAGTTCACTGCCGTGTGCTGCGGGTATATGCAAACCTGACTGTGCCATCAAACTCAATAATCCTACCGTTTTGAGAACAACTGTTTTGCCGCCCGTATTTGGGCCCGTGATAACAAGTGTCTTGAACTTATCTCCGACATAAACATCTGTAGGTACAACCGCTGTAGGCTGATCTCTGTTATCAAGTTCGTCTGCCTTCTGTTCTTTGGCATGTTTATTTGCCCGCGTTTGGAATACAAGCAGCGGATGTCGTGCTTTGAGTAGATTAAGGGTTCCCTCTGTATTTAATTTGGGTTCAACAGCGTTTAGGTCTATACTCAACAGTGCTTTTGCCTTTAGGAAATCAAGCTCCGCCAGAATGTTAAGGGCAAGTTCAAAAAAGGTAAGTTCTTCACGAAGTTGATCCGTTAAATCTAAGAGTATCCGTTGAATCTCGCGTTGTTCTGCTTCTGTCGCTTCGTGGAGTGCATTGTTCATCTCAACTATTGACAGCGGTTCCATAAAGTAGGTCGCCCCGCTGGTAGATTGCCCCTGAACAACACCGTTGAAAAAGGCTTTCGCATCCTGTTTGATCGGTATCACAAAACGGTTGTTTCTGGAAGTGATAACCGATTCTTGTATCGATTTTTCGTAATCAGGAGAGCGAAGGATCGCTTCTAATTTCTGATGTATAGTGTCACGAATCTTTATAAGTTTACGGCGGATAGAACGTAAGTCCGGACTTGCACGGTCAAGTACTGCCCCTTCCGGACTGATACAGTAACCAATAGATTCAACAAGTTGGTCAAATACTGGCAAAGATTCTATAATCTGTCGTAATCTGTTAAGTTCCTCACAATTTTCACGTCTGAATTTCTTTTTGATGAGGGATGGAAGTTTGGCAACTTTCGCAATATTTAGCAATTCTTCGGGGGTTAAGATAGCACCGGTTTTGGACGCTTGCTGTAGTTGACTACTGACATCCATGAGACCATCTAATGGTATCCCTCCACACTGTTGATGAAATGATTTTACCTCTGAACACAACTTGAGTTGGTACTGAACAGCATCAAGTGTATCGTAAGTCGTGAGTTTATCAACCCGCGCCTTTCCTAACTGAGAAGCGGTATACTTGATTAAATGTTCTTTGATTTTATCGTATTCTAAGGTTTTTTCTACATTAAACAGCATCGGTCTAACCGTCATTTATCGTATTATCTTGAGTCGCTCTTGACATCTCCCCACGTTGTTGCCAACTTCTGTTTAGGTTCTACAGGTAGCACGGCCTGACGCCACCAAGAAATTGCAAAAATACCACCCTCTACTTGAAAAAGTTCTTCTGCTTTGCCAGAATCAATATCATATAGGTAGAATACTCCCCATCGCGAATAAATAATAGATCGTCCATCAAATGACCAGTCTGTCCACATTGACGTTTGTTTATCTACGGTGAATAGTGGTGAAATCGCTCTTGTTTCAACATCAATTGTAAGCAATGTGTCAAATTCTCTGTTCCACCTTCGGAACAAAATCTTCTGTCCATCTGGCGACCACACGGGATAATAATCTATATTGAACTCAGTCAATACTTCTATTTCTTGTGTCTCAATGTCCAACAAGTAAAGTTGTTCTAACCCGCCGGATCTTTCCAATGAAAACACCAATCTCTGACTTTGAGGCCCCCAAGAGATGCCGTAAAAGAAAAACGTTCTCCCAAAATGTGGAATAGAGGTAACCGTTTCCATCTCACCCGTATCAAGATCAAGTATCCAAATCTGGTTATCTTGTTGTACCTGTTGATTCGTATATCCGTTGAAGGCGAGTTTTTTACCGTTAGGTGAAACCGAAAGAAAGCGGTAGGTACCACCAATGGCAGTAAGTTGTGTCTTTTGCTTCGGTTTCGTCACATCAATAGAAAAGATATGAGATTCAGTGCCAACATGTTGGACAAAGTATAACGTGTCATCCTTCGGACTCCACACAGGATACAATCCTGAATGATTCAACGCAATCGTTTCAAAATCTTCCTTTTCGGTAAAAGTTGTCATGTATAGATTAAAATCCGATCTACCGAGTTTTTCGTTAAAGCCCGAAACCGCATAAGCAATCCGTCCTTCCAACTGAGCTGCTACAGTAATAGGTAGAAAAACGGTAACGCATAGTATACCAAACAATGAACAGATCAGTTTGTAGGCAATACGGACGTTAGAAGAGGAGTCAAAGGTTTTGTCATTATTCATCCGATCCTCCGATTCCAATAGCGGCGAGACGATTATAATTAAGGAGCGCCTTCTCATAAAGATCTCTGCTGAATCCGAACTTTTCAAATTCTACAGCGGCGTTATAGTAATACAGTGTATTACTGATAGAATCAGATTTCGCGTGGTTGCGGGCAGTTTGTACGTTTGTCATAAAAGCCGTTGTCACATCTTCAAAACTTCTGATACGTTTTCGAACATCTTCCGGCAACCCACCTTTTATATCTTTCTGGACTTTATAGGTTCGGATCGTATCGGTGTATTCAACAAGTGCTGTATAGTAGAGCTGTTCTGTTTCCGTATGTTCGGCTTTTTGAAGGTCAAGTGGTTCCTCAATAATTTTGAGTACCTCTTTTACTTCTTTGATCAAATCTTTGCTTTTTTTCTGGATTGCGATTTCAAGTGACTGCTTAAAATCATCTATAATTTCTTGATATGCTGCCTTTGCGTCTTCCGGAGCATTTATCTTTTCATAACAGAGTGCTTGATTCAGTTTTGCGTTTGAAAGCACATATTGCCGTACTTCCTGGGGCAGTTGTGTCGTTTTTGGAAATTCGCGTTCTTCATAAGCGGAGATTGCTTCTTCGTATTTCCCTTCCTGCTCGTAGCAGTTGCCAACAGCCTTCTGCGCATAAAACGCGTAAATCTCATTCTCCGGTTGATGTGTTTCAATCACCTTCTCAAATTCTTTGCGGGCTTCGGAATATTTCCCTTGATAATAGAGATTCTTGGCATAATTATATCTTGCTTTATCAGTATAAGTAATCTTGGGATATTTATCTAAAAATGCCTTCAATTTCTCTTCTGAATCTTCAAAGGATGCTTTCTCTTCTTCAGGCTCATCCGCGGCATCTTCGGTATCCTCGGTATCCTCCGTATCTTCGGGAGAAGTCGTATCAAAATAGTTCGTTTCAGCTTCTGTAGAGATTTTTCTTGCAGCATTGAAATCTGCAGAAGCTTCAGCATACTCTCTTTCCTGATTTTGTGTATAGATAGTATACGTAGCGACTGCAACGATAAGTACTGCTAATGTGATGCTTATGGTTCTGACATTGTCTTTCAAGAACCCATAACATGATAGGATAAGATTGATAAATTTATCTTCTTGGATTTCTTCTTTGGTCGGTCGTTTATTTTTTGCCATGATTTCCTCTTCAGATTATAATTAACGTTCAAGCGGGCGACGGGAATTGAACCCGCGACCCTCAGCTTGGGAAGCTGATGCTCTACCGCTGAGCTACACCCGCGCTGCCGTATATAGAAATTATACCATATCTTAGGTTGCGTTGTCAAGGTTAAGATTTTAACGCTCTTCCGTCAAATCCCCATGCTTTAGCTTGTGGGATGTAGACGGCTAAGGTTGTTATTGAAAATAAATTTGATAATCTAATCAAAATGTGCTATAATATACTATACACTATCATAAAAAGGTAAGATATTATGCCACTCAAAATCGCTAATAAAAAGCGTGATTACTGCACAATAAACAAAACGATTTATAGTTGTCAATATCATGTGATTTGGTGTACCAAATATAGGCGTAAGGTTTTAGATACAAAAATACAAGGTAGACTCAAACAACTTATCAATGAAAAACAAGACGAGTATGGTTACCAAATCCGTGA
>JAJDZB010000067.1:0-38427 GCA_022824835.1 Candidatus Poribacteria bacterium
AAGACGCACAAAATGGTTGTGGACATCAGCAAGATCATCCATCATATTGCCGAATCGCTTGTTCTTTGGATGGTTGCGTATTTTGTATTTGTATGTTCTGCGCGTATGTTTTTTATCGGTTTGCATAGTTTACTTCAGCATAGTTACCGAATCGTATCAAGAATTATGTTGGATATATTCTAAAACATTTGACATATATTGTCAAGGGAAATAAGGAACGGGCATTCCTCCCCAAGCTAAAGCATGGGGTCTCTTGCCCGAAGATTATGATGATGTTATGACAAAGGTATAATTGTGTGTGCAGCATCGGAATTTAGGACGCGCTCCACTTTGTCTGTAAAACATAAGATTAAGAATACCACATCTCGCCAGCAGAATCAATTTAACTCGTTTTACTTTTTCATACCAGGTGTAGGCATAGACTGCAATTTTATGCTACGACAGAACGGGCTCATAACAATTTGAGTGCTGATCGCAATGCTTTACTTCTATGACTAATTCGGTTTTTTACTTCCTCACCCAATTCTGCATAAGTCTTGTCATAACCGACTGGGACAAAAATCGGATCATACCCGAAACCGCTATCTCCTACGGGTTCATTGATGATGTGTCCTTCACACTTCCCTATCACTACTTGCACCCTATCTGATTGAAGAGAGGGTGGTTTCTGAGGATTTATAGGTTCAGCAATTGCTATTGCAGCGACAAAACGTGCACCTCTATCCGATACACCCTCTATCGCTTCAAGCAACTTTTGAATTCGGACAGCATCCGTAACATCATCACCTGCCCACCGCTTTGAGTGAATACCGGGTGCCCCATTCAGTGCATTAACTTCCAATCCAGCATCATCAGCAAGTGTGCGCAATCCCGTGAAATCGGCTATGACAGTTGCCTTTTTTGATGCGTTTGCTTGATAGGTATCACCATCTTCAACCACTTCTGGTGCATCAGGAAAATCCTGTAGTGAAAGGATCTGAACATCCTTGTGCCTTCGTTCGGCACTGATCATAGCAGTAAGTTCTTTAACTTTCCCGAGATTACGCGTTGCCAAAACAAGTTTCATCAAGATCCTCAAGCATCATCTTGTTCTGTAGCCGTACAAGTTGTTGTATGCCACTGACAGAGAGGTCCAGCATTTGATTATACTCTTCACGGGAGAATGGATTATGTTCTGCGGTTCCTTGAATTTCAATGAACTTCCCGCTGCCTGTCATAACAATATTCATATCAACATCGGCAGTAGAGTCCTCAGTATAGCAGAGGTCTAGCATAGGTGTCCCATCAACAATCCCGACACTCGTTGCTGCGATATTGTCAGTGATAGGTATATCGTCAATCAGACCTTGGTGTTGCAAGGTTTTGCAGGCATCCCAAAGTGCCAAGAATGCACCTGTAATTGCTGCTGTCCGTGTTCCACCATCCGCTTGAATTACATCACAGTCAATCCAGATTGTTCTTTCTCCTAACGAATCAAGGTCAACAGCAGCCCGTAGTGCTCTCCCTATGAGTCGTTGTATCTCCTGCGTTCTCCCGCCAAGTCTACCTTGTGTTGCTTCCCGTTGCATGCGTTCCGCAGTGGACCGTGGTAACATTGCGTATTCCGCTGTAACCCATCCTCTATTCTTGATGCGCTGTTCCCGCATGAAACGCGGTTGCTGTTCTTGAACGGATGCAGTACATATTACTTTGGTATCTCCTGTCGTAATAAGCACTGCTCCCTCAGCATGTTTAATATAATTCCTACTAATTGTAATTGGTCGCATCTCATCAATCTTGCGTCCATCTTCTCTGACCATGTAATCCTCATCTTCCGCTCTTAGGCGCATTTCAACTATGTATTAATTTCAAAAAGCAATGCCAGAAATAATCGACACTGCTTGAATTGTGGATTGTATGAAAACTATAGCACAAATGCTTATGACTTGTCAAGGTTATGCAATAGCAAATAGCAGCTATAGCTACCCCTCTTTCAGAAAATCCAACGCCTTCGTATAACTCTTCTTCTGAAGATAATGTTTCAGCATAGTAGGAGCAGTTGATTCTATAGCAATGGATATTTGCTGAATTTTGAGGAGTTGCTCTGTGATGTCGTCTCCCGTAGCGATACGGGTTAGCATCGTTTCCAATGTGTTTTGTAGTTCAGCAGATTGTTTTGTTGTCATTGATTTACTCACTTTCTGTGGTAATAGGTGGTAATTCATCAATCGCTTTACATGTTCTGAGACCTATACTTTTTGGTGGATCATCATAACCTTTCCACGCATAAGGGTCAACCCCCGAAACAGGAATTACACAGCGACGATCCGCACTTGCGGGTCGTTCCCCTTCCCGAATTGACCACGGCAGAAGAGACCACGAATTACAGTAATGATTCACCAGTACACGTCTGAATGTGTCACCTCTGTTTTTCCGGGACCTATGCAGCAAATAACCGTTGAAAAAGACGAGTGTACCGGTTGTCACTTCAACGGGAACTTCATCTGAACCATCAAATCCATAACTCTCTTGTGCAAAATCAAATTCATCAGGATTTTCATGGTTGCGCTGCGGATATAGATACCCTTGCCGATGTGAACCCGGCAGCACCCACAAACATCCGTTCTCAACAGTGGCATCATCCATGGCAATCCACGCGCCAATGAGTGATCGGTCGCGTGTCGGAATATAGATCTCATCCTGATGCCATGCTTGTCCCTGAAAATTAGGGGGTTTAACGAACAGCATTGATTGCATACACTTTACACTACCGTCCCAAAACGGTAGATGCGCAGCAGTAATCTGGCTCAGAATACCACATATTTTCGGGTGTTTCACGTATTTTTCTATCGTCTCACTCACAAAATGGGGTTGATGTATACAAAGGATTCTACCGATTGCCTCATCATCGCTAACACTCTCTGGCAAAGGTTTCATGTTATCACATTCGTATTCTCCCCGTGCAAGTGTGACAGTGTCTTGTCTGAGTTCTTTGATCTCATTGTCTGACAGCAAGTTTGGCACGACAAGGAATCCGTTTTCAATAAAAGATTGACATTCCTCCTCAGAGACAATTTCTGGAACATCAATTCTATCATTCATATCAGGTGTCATTGTTTTTTCCAGTATTATATTAACTGGCCTCCTACTCTTCGTAGCAGTCAGTTTCAGTTACACTCGATTTGCAAGGAACATTTCACCTACTGCTAAAGCAAAAACCGTTAAGAGAAGATACATTGAAATACCTTGGTTTTTCTCAACATCTTCGCGATATTCTTGTCTCACTTCTGGTGTAATTTCTGTGGGAGTTCTATCTGCTTCTGTTGACCCTACAAGCAAGCTGGTCAACTCTTCAGGATCACGGGGTGTGATGTCAGATTCATCTGTCTCAACATTCACGACATAGTACTGTGTAGATTCACCTGAACGGTGAACAGAATAGATGCCTGGGTTTTGTGTTTCTGCGTAGTATAGATTCCCCTGTTCATTCAACGTCAATCGCGTCTCTTTTCCGTCTGGATTGAAAACTGCGACCTCTTTTCCAGCACCGTCTCGGGAACCGATGTATTCCAGATCATCCCCTACACGATAATCAGGAACTTTACCTGCTTGTTTCAAGGCAAGATACTTGACAGTTTCATGCAGGAAAGGCAGAAAAACACCGTGTATAGGCAGATCGTTCCATTCACGGTCGATTGAGGATGTATAACAGAGAACGCGTCCGTTCCCGTATACTTTCTCAAGCAGTGCTGGATTCCCATCATCATAGGAAGCGATGGCAGTTGAATCTGCAGTTGGAGCGGATTGATAGAATCTATAGAACCTACCTTTACCAAAATCTCCGTGGTTTGGATTGCTAAACGGAACGAAAATAGGGTGTTTATAGTCAACACTTGCAATTACCTTAAATTCCGGTTTCCCGATAGGATCGCCCACTGCTTGCATCAATGTGCAAGGTAGAAGCGGGTTATCTGCGCCGCCAAAGTGCTGTTGATATACACCTGAATCAATCTGGTCGCCAAGTGTGATTATCAGTCCACCCCCAGAATTTACAAAGGTTTTTATTCTCTCAGCTTCTGCTGTGCTGAATTGTTTGACATTTGCCATGATAAGGACATCGTATCTTTGTAAAGCCGCTTCGGATGGAAATGTCACCGATTCCGTGTAGTCAATAGGTGTCCCTTCGCCGCCTACATTCTTCAGTGCTCTTGTAAGAAAGAAAGTTTCATCATCAATATCAGAACGTTTTCTTTCACCGTTGACGCAATGAACTTTTATAGACTGCATGCTTTGCACTGTAAAATAGTATCGGTTATCGATCTCTAAAGCATCATTTTCAATTTCTACCCACCCTGTATGTGCCGATTCAGATTGTAAATCTACTTGTAGGTTAAACGCAGCGTCCGTGCTGTCATTAGGTTCAATATCTAATTGCATCGCTTCAGCTTTACGTTCATCAATATACAGATTAACATTTAAGTTCTCTATGCGTTCTGTGCTAAAATTGTGAACCCGTGCTACCAGTTGAGTATCTTTCTGTTCAATGAGGACAACAGGTGGAACGTTGATGTCAGTAATTGCTCGGTTTTTCGGTTGTTCTTCTCCTACATTGACGAATTCTATATCAACATCAGGACTAAGGCGATCGGTTTCAAGGAAGTTATCCCATCCACTTTTTTGCAAATCTCCAACGAGGTATATCTGTTTCTGTCCGATTGAGATTCCTTTAAGTATTTCATCAGCGGTTTGGATAGCATCAAGATAATCAGTCGTATAATTGGTAGTTTCTGCATTTTCTATAACTGACTTGATATGTGTATGCTCAGTTTCTAAAGGTAGAACTTGTCTTGCCTTGTCTGCCGATAGGATTAGTGCAGTGGCATCCGCAGTATCCAATCCGTCGAGTCGGTTTATTGCCTCTTTTTTTGCCCGTTCAAAAACGCCTTCATACTGCATGCTATAGGATGTATCCAGAATGATAACTGCATTCCGCACACCCCCTAATTCCGGTGCAGTGGCGGGGTCTTGTGCGAAGAATGGACGCGCAAAAGCAAAACCGAGGAGTAACAACATCAATATACGCATGAGCAGCAGCAGCAACCTTTTCAATCGATGCCGCTGCACATTCGTTTGATGTGACATCTGAATAAAACGGATAGTGCTAAATACCAGACGACGTGCACGTTCACGGTTTAGTAGGTGAATTATAAGCGGTATAGATGCGCCGACTGCTCCCGCAATAGCAAACGCTCCTGCTAAAAAACCCATTGCGTGAATCTCCTTCTAAATAAATCCTTGTCGCTTCGCTAAATATGAGGAAAGCGATCTATCAATCGGTGTTGAGGTATTGATTATATTGTAATCTATATCCGATTGGTTCAAAGTCGTCCTATAATGGTGAATGAATTCGTTAAAATTACTGAGATAACTTTCCTGAATGACCTTTGGTGTGGTGATGATCTCTTGGTCGGTCTCAGAATCAACAAAACGGATCAACTTATCAAATTCAAATGCTACTTCCTGCTCAGATAACACATGAAATACGATAACTTCATGTCCATCGTACCGAAGATGTTCAAGTCCGTCAATCACCTCATCAGGATTATCATCGTAAAGGTCTGAAATGAGGATTACCAATCCCCGTTTCGTTAGCCGTTCCGCAATTTGATGGAGCGGTTCACCGATACGGGTCTGCTTCTCAGTCTGAAGATTTTCGAGTGTCAACAGTATGGAATGCATGTGTGATGCACTACTCCGTGCAGGTAAGTATTGATGTACTTTATCGTCAAAATAAGCGAAACCGACCGCATCCCGTTGTTTTGCCATAAAATATGAGAGAGAAGCGATCAAAAAACTTGCGTAGCGCAGTTTAGACAAAGGTTCACCGGCACCTGTCGCTTCGTCCTGTGATAAAGTTTCGATTTCATCTAAATCCTCTGGGGAGGGATGCGCCATAGATTCACTCGTATCTAACAGGATATAGCAGTTGAGATTTGTCTCTTCTTCAAACTGTTTGATGTAGTATCGGTCAGTCCTGCCGTAAACTTTCCAGTCAATATGTTTTGTATCATCCCCTGGCATATATTGTCTGTATTGTGAAAACTCGACACTAAACCCGTGGTATGGACTTTTGTGTAATCCAGAAATAAAACCTTCAACGACATATCTTGCGATGAGTTCAAGATTTCCAATTTGTGCAAGAATTGTAGGATTTAAGAACCGTCGTCCTTCTATCGTTTGTTGCATAGTGTGATCCTTGTGTTATTTTTTTCTGAGAACAAGCAGGGTTAGATCGTCAAATTGGTCTGCGTCCCCTTGAAAGTCCATGACTGATTCATAGATTAAGTTGCAGATGCTCGGTGCATCTCCACCGTGGCTGTTTTTAGCGATCTGTTCAAGTCGTTCCTCATCATAGAACTCATCATCAATATTGACAGTTTCCGTAACCCCGTCAGTATAAAAGATGACAAGGTCTCCGCTTTCAAGTTTCGTTTGTTCAGCTTCGTATTTAGCGATGAGTGGGACCATATCATTGGGAAACATGCCTAATGGTAGTCCGCCTACATCTTCTCCCAGCCATACTATGCTGCCGCCATTTTTCACAATAATTGGGGGATTATGTCCTCCATTGAGTGTTGTCAGCATATCGGTTTCGGGGTTGAGATGGCTATAGAAGAATGTAGCATATTTTTCTTCTGTTCCGCTGACATAGAGTAATGAGTTCAGTGTCATCGCCATGTCTATCAGTTCATTTTTCATATCGAGGGTATGATCATGTTCACGTCCCCTTGCGCTTGACAATTCAGATAGCAGTCCTGCTCGTAGTGTCGCCATCAGCAGTGCAGCCTGCATCCCTTTTCCTGAGACATCGGCGATAGCGAGTCCCCATCCGCCAGCTACCAACTCTATACAATCAAAATAGTCTCCACCAACCGGACCGCGTGGTTCATAATGTCCTGCGACCTCATATCCTGGTATATCGGGAAGTGTATCAGGGATAAGGTTTTCTTGAATTTTCCGTGCCTCCTCCATCTCTGTTTGTAATTGCCGTGCTTCCAGTGCTTCTTGATGTAGATGTGCATTTTCGATTGCGACACCTGCCTGTTTTGCAAATGAATCGATGAGGACTTCATCTTCGTCCGTAAATTCAGCGGTTCTTCCACCCCGTTCCTCTTTATCACCGACAACGAGAACACCTAAGATATCACCATCGCGTCCCTGAATTGGACCTGCCATCAGATTTCTACCGCCGAATAGATTATCTGCTTTAGTGAAACAACGGTCTGTCTTCCCTTCTTTAACAACACCTGCTAACATATCTAACGAGGTTCTTTCGTCAGACTCTTTTGCTTCGGAGGTATCACTGTCCAGTGGAATTGATAATGCATCTTTATCGTCTTCACCTGGGTTTTCAGAAATGAGTGTCGGCGGGAATACATATCGGAGTTCAAGTTTCTGTTGTGCTTGTTGAATTAACATCAACCCGCCAACATTTGCATCCAATAGTGCGACAGCTTGATGAACGACCTGCTCAGCGGCATCCTCAGGTTGTAATAGTTGACATATCTGAGGTGCGCTCTCTGCTAACATAAACAGTCGGAACTTTTCACTCTGTATACCTTCAACAATACGCGAATAGGCAATGGCGATTGAAATTTGGTGTGAAAGAATGTGGAGTAATTCCAGCTCCCATTTTTCAAATTGGGCGCGACCAAATAATCTTCCTAAACTCAGAATACCGAGAAATTCGTCGTGTATCTTTAGAGGCACCCATAAGCGATGTTCTACATCGCCATCCATCAACTCAGCGTTTTGCGCAATAAATTGTTGTAATGGTTCTGGTGGTGAATCTAACGTAATTAGAGAACATTCAAGCAGAGTCTCAACTTCTGGCTGTTCAATCTCTATAGGAGGTATCTCTGACTCTGGTGTTGAGGCGGCAAGTGTTAGGTAATTATCAGAGGGGTGAAAACAGTAAATTGCACCGCTACTTGCTTGAAGCGTGCCAAGTGTAATGCGAAGATATGTTTTACTGGAGACGTTAAAATTGCTATGACCAGAGATGAGCGTCTGACCTAACTGTTCCAGTTCTGATAGACTAAATATAAGACGTTGTATTGTTTCTTCTGCTGAACTTACGCGCATGTGAATTGTTCCTTTATCTCTACGGAACTTAATGTATGCCCTTTATGATGATGAATCATGCTGACCCGTTTAGGTAGGATACGGTGGTTAGCAAATCATTCCCGATATAAAAACGGTAACCTGTTAAACTCAGAGACATTAGAAATTAGCGATAGCTGTTTTTTCATCGGGGAAGATACCGGCATACTTTGCTATTGCCATCATACGAAAAGTGCGTTCTTGCGTGGCGGACAGTCCACAAAAGTTTAACGTCCCTTCCCGTTCTTCCAGTGCCTCAATTATCTCTATCAGAATGGATATACCTATACTATTAATCAAGGCAGTTTTGTCCAAGTTAATGACTAATTGCGTATATCCCTTTTCTATGAGTTCTAAGGCTTTCTTGGAAAGTTTCTCTCCGAGTGCATCGTTTAAATAACCTGCTGTTTCTAACACAGCGTACTGACGTTCAGCACGAATCTGAATATCTAATTTGTTTGCCAAACTTTGCCTCCTTAACAGTGCAACTGCTGAATAAAAACACTACACAGTCTTACTTTTTACCATACTAATTGTTGTACCGTTTTCTCCACTCATAATATCAACGCTGTCCATGAGGGCATGGATGATCTCTAACCCCCATCCACGTTTCCGCATTTCCGGATGTAAATCTGGTTTGCTGGTTCTGCGTTGTGTGCGGTTTTCTGGGGAGAAACCGACTCCCTGGTCACTGATCTCGAATTCCAATCCATCGGTTCTCATGATATACTTGATGATGACCTGTCTATCTGGACTCTGACTATGCTCAAAAGCGTTTATACAAGATTCAATCAAGGCGACTTGGATTTCCTCAATTTGTTCTTCACTAAAACTCATTGATTCAGCGATGACTGACGCTAACTGAGCAGCAGCAAGTTCCATATCCGGGCGCATCGGTATTGTCAGGAGCACTTGGTCATTGGAAATTGTAGTTGCCACGCTAAGTTGCCTCCTTGGTCAATAGTTTGAATTCTAATTTGTTCCTTCTCGTAGTGTGTCTAATTGGGACTATTTGATCTGGTGTTAGACAACGTCAAAGCATGTATTAAGAACAATTCAATTCTCATGTGTATTATATAGGATACCAGATTCTGCAAAATATTTCAAGTGTTAAATTTATATCGTGGATGTGTATAGATTTAATTGATCGTGCAAATATTATTACATGTAAAACACTTAAAAGTCAACATACATTTCAGTTAGGACAATTCCGATGCGATATTTATAAAAGTTCTCAACCTAATACGGAGTGTGCCTACTACTATGCAAAAGAACGGCACACGGAGTGTGCCTACTACTATTAAGCTGCAAAGGTTTTGAGGCATTCCTCATAGACCTTGAATCGTTCCCCTTCATGTTCTTCAGCGTCAACGAGTTTTAGCCACAACGCGCTATCCTTCTTTTTACCACTCAATTGACGACGACTCCCAAGATTTGATGGGTCTGGTCCATTCCAGACGACTTCACCCCCTTGGAGATAGATGAATTCTCCACGGTATTTGTCTATCATATTTTTCTGATTATCAAGATAGACTAATCCTTGTTCACAAGTGGTGCGACGCCAGTTAGATACCATCTGAGGTGTATCGGTCTCAACAGAATCAAACTCCGCTAAGGGTGCCGTTACCTCACTCTCCCAATCAATCTCGTTTAAGTCTACAGTACCGAATCCGCGCTGTGCAGCGATGAGTATATGGTTTCGATCACGTTTAAACGGAGGCGTAGGCCAATCGGATGCTGGATCATGCCCCATCAGGTGCATGCCGACGGTGTCAGTAGCAATCGGATGATCGCCTGCGATAAGTGCATTGCAAATTCTACCTTCACCACCCCACTCGCGTCCCCATTGACCTGTTAAAGCATCAATGATATTGAGACACGGCTTAGTTATCAACGCAAGGTCAGGTAATACATAAGAGAGACGGATAAGGTGATGATAATAACTCCTCGTGCGACCTTCTGGCAGCAGCATCGGTGGCAATCCAAAAAGGTTCTTCGTGCATAACGTAATTCCCATAAAAGCATGGTTCTTCATTTTTGCGACGGAAATAACAGCATCAGCGTCCTCAAAACAGGCACTCAGCGTATACCGATCAAACATTGAACCGCCGCCTGGTACATCGTAGACCTTAAATGGTGGGAGATTTGAATCGACAAATTGCACTCCGAATTCCTTGAGATGATGTTCGTAATTGAACCCCGGTGGCATTCGATTACCGTGTGTATACGGGTTTGTATCGGTAGCAATCAGTTGTGCTGTTGTATGTTCCTTGAGCAAGCGTAGAAACGCGCGACATACTGCGTCATCAACTAATTCTCGACGTCTGCCTTCAAAATAGATGATCCGTTCATGGGGTTTCATCATATTAAACTTGATGACGACCTTTTTCGCGTTCTCAATCGGTTTCCATGATTTCGTGAGTGGGTCGGTAATGCGTCTGAGTGTTTGGTATATCTCCTCTTCTGTTGCCCGATAATCACAATGTGCTGCCCGTACTTTGAACTGTTTTTCTGTCATTGCTCGCTCCTTATAGAACTGCCAAATTAACCGTAACACTGTTTAATATTGTTTAAAGATACATAAATAATAGCAGCTTTGTTGGATATTTGCAATATGTTAATTTGTTTGGGTGTGTAAGTATTTTGTCACCTCTTTCATAAGAGACGGCACTCGGAGAGTGCCTACTACTATTAAGATGAGACGAAACATACCACAAAATTACGGATTGTCTACCAGTGTGTTTAAATCCCACAAAAGTATGGTACCGTCACGGCAGGCACTTGCGATTGTCTTTCCATCAGGTGAGAAGGATAATCCGGTGATCAGGTTCGTATGTCCAATAAATGAATTGATATTCTGTCCGGTGGCTATGTCCCAGATATAGACGATATCATCATTTCCAACTGCGATGACTTCACCATCAGGTGAATAAGTTAAAGTTTGAACCCAACTGTGATGGCCTCGGAAAGTCTCCAAGAGTTCCTGTTTTTTAGTATCCCATATACAGACTGAACCGTCATAGCCGCCACTTGCAAAAGTTTTACCGTCAGGCGAGAACGCAACAGTGTAGACTCCGCGATTATGTGCTTCAAGTGTGTTTAGGCGTTGACCGGTTTTGACATCCCATACACGAACGGTGTTGTCATTGTAGCCACCTATAAGGATACTGCCATCAGGCGAAAAGTCCACGCCATGTGCATAATCGTCATGTTCAGAGAGTTTATTGAGTCGCACTCCAATTATGTTTTGCTGAATTTTACGCGTTTCCCATATACCCACGGAATGGTCAAGACTTGCTGTCGCATACATACTACCATCAGTTGAGATGGCTACATCAAATATCTGCCCGGAATGTTTAGCAAATGAAACTAAGAATTTTCCAGATTCTACATCCCAGAGTCGCCCATATTGTGCATCGCCACTTGCGACTGTTTTTCCATCTGGCGTAAACTTGACAGATTCAACTCGTCCAATGAGACCAGATATTTTTTTCTGTTGTTCACCTGTGATTGGATTCCAGAAATTGATACTATTGAAGTTGCCACTTACCAGTGTTTTACCATCATGAGAGTATGCAACAGAATATACATTAGATGTAAAATCATCTATGGTCTTCGTTGTTTTACCAGAAGCGACATCCCAAATTTGTATTATTCCATCTTCTCTCACACTGATTAATGTGTTTCCGTCCGGTGAATATACCACAGAGATTATTGTCCTCTCCGTTTTGAGTTTCTTAATTAACTTTGTCGTTGAAACATCCCATATACAGATTGAATTGTTATCTAATCCGCTTGCGAGTGTTTTTCCATCTGGTGCAAAAGCGAGTGAGTAGACACTGTCCAACCTACTTTCAATTTTGTAGTTCTGAATGAGTTCCCCCGTACGTCCATCCCAAATACAGATTTTTCCACGGCTACCTGTTGCAAAGATACTTCCTGTGGGGAGACATGCAACTGTTTCAACATTTACCACACCGTGTTCTTCATGATTGATGGATTTTATTAATTTTGCTGCGTTTGCATCCCAGAAACAGACAGTATTTCCAATACGGTATGAACCGCTGCCAATCACTTTTCCATCAGGTGAAAACATCAACGCATGTATATTATCGGTGTGCCCTCCACCAAGCACTGTAAGAAACTCACCAGTGTCCAGTTCCCATAGTCTTACAGTATCATCATCGCTTGCGGTTGCCAGGATATTACCATCTGAACTGATGGAAACATCATTGACATCGTCACGATGACCGATGAAACTTGCTTTGTGTTGTCCTGTGTCTGTATCCCATGACATTGCTATGTTATCATCACTTGCAGTGACCAATGTTTTACCGTCAGGACTGAAATCAATTGAATTGATGGGACCTGTATGACCGATGAATAGGTCTACTATTTGATCTGTTTGCAGGTCATATATCCAGACACCGATTGAACATGCAATTGCAATTCGGTTTCCATCTGGAAAATACCTAACCTCAGATGCTCTGCCTTTTCCTATTCTACCTTTCGCCCCCATCGGTAGGGTCCACTGGTCCATCATTTCTGCATCTGATATAATTGGACTGAATATTAGGATAACTGTTAAAACGACTAACACCCGTTTTATCATTTTCATATTCTGGACTCCCTTTTTATTATTAAAACGTGAGTTTGATAAATCAGAACAAATAACTTACGTAGGTTGGGTTGAGGCACGAAACCCAACATTTTGACCTATTATAGAGCAATATATGTTGCCAGTTAATATTTGATTGGCGTGCCTCAACCCAACCTACAACGCATATTGCATTTAATTATCAAACTCACGTTATTGATTTAAACACGATTGAAGATCCCATAGATGTACCACTCCATCAGCACCTCCACTTGCGAAGGTTTTCCCTATCGGACTAAATGAGAGAGAATCTATATCTGCCATGTGTCCACCTAAGACTGTACGCAATCTTCTTGTGTAAGCATCCCATAACCTTATTTTTTTATCTTCTCCTGCAGCGGCAAGGATACTCCCGTCTGGAGAAAATGCGACTGCGTAAACGTGACTCTGAACTTCCAGAGTTTGCATAAATTTACATGCATGCATATCCCAAAACCGTATCGTTTCATCAGAACTACCACTCACAAGAATACTTCCATCTGGTGAGAAAGCAATCGCTTCAACATTTGAGGTATGTCCATTGAGTGTCGTGAGAGGGTGTCCCGTATTCGCATTCCATAAGCGGACGGTATTATCCATACTGCACGTTGCCAGTGTCTGTCCATCGGGTGAAATTGCGATATCATCAACCCGTTCAGTATGTCCAGTTAATTGTGCCAATTCTTCTCCTGTATCAATATCCCATAGACGAATGGTTTTATCATCACCGCCACTTGCAAGTGTTCTGCCGTTTGGCGCGAACGTCAATGCTTGTGTCATATCCTGATGTCCGGACAAGGTTCTGCGTTGTGTCCCCGTATTTACATCCCAAACATAAATCTTTTCATCCCTGCCTGCTGTTACAAGTGTAGTACTGTCGGATGAAAACGCGACTTGATCAACGCAGCTATCATGTGCATCTAAAGGTGTGCGTTCTGTTAAGGTACTCAAGTCCCATAAGAAGAGTGATTTGGTGTTACTGCCGTGTGCAAAGATACTCCCATCAGGAGAGAATGCTGATGCTGCGATCCATCGGACATGTCCTCTTATTTTTCCTTTTTCAGTGCGGTTGTTAATATCCCAGAAACGAATAGTGCCATCTTCGCTGGAGCTGGCAAAAGTCTTACCGTCAGGCGAGAAAGCAGTGCCCCAGACCGAACCCTCATGTCCTGTCAGGAGAGTATGTTCGGTTCCTGAATCAGCATTCCAGATGCGTATGTTATGGTTGTCAACACCACTGGCGATTAGCCTACCTTGATATGAGAATGCAATGTGCCCAATATGTTTTGGACCAAGGTCGATAGTCTGCAGCAGTTCACCATTTTGGACATCCCACAGAATGAGTTTGTTATCATGACTTCTACTCGCCAAAACAACACCGTTTGGAGAAAAAGCGACTTGCCAGATATTACTTTCATGTCCCGTTAGGGTTGAAAGATGTGTACGTTTCTGAATATCCCAAAGTCGTACCGTCTTATCCTCACCTCCAGTTGCGAGGATTTTACCATCAGGTGAAACTGCTATGCCATCAATATCGCCAGTATGTCCAGTTAGCGTAAATAGTAAACGCGCGGATTGTCTGTCCCAACAGCGGATGATACTATCCCACGCGGCAGTGAAAAGCATTGTGCCGTCAGGTGTTAGAACGACATCTGACACCTCTTGTAGTTTCTGTTTGATATGAACTTGCCGTTGTCCCATTTGTGTATCCCAGAGAGATATGGTCTCATCCCAATTATGTGATACAAGCGTTGTACCGCTCCAAGCTGAAGGGAGTGGTGTTGTTCTATCATCTGCGGCTCTGAGTAGCATAATTTCTTTGCAGGAATTCACATCGTATAACCAGAGTCCTAAAGCCCCCGTGACTGCCAACTGGGATCCATCTGGAGAGAACATGATGCGTCCAACAGCACCTTTGGTCAGTCGTGCGACTGCGCCTGGGGGTAGTCCCCACTGCGTGTAGGGTTGTGTTTGTTGTCTATGCATATATGTTGCCTTCTATTTTGTTGAGTTTGTGTTTGGTTTTTTCGTATTGCTATCAGTAAGATTCATTTTTGGGGAGGGAGCACATTCACCCAATGTCCATCGTCTCTACCGTCTTCAATAAATCGTACTTTTGACCACCATGTATTCGCGCCGGTTCTAAGATGTCCACGGTCGAAATTAATGCCGATGTCAATAGGCTCATCCGTTTGTGGATAGTTTAATAACTCCCACGGTATCTCCATCTCAACTATCCATCCATCTTCTACTATGGTTGCTTCGACATTCCACTGATTTGGAAGCTCATTCAAAGGGATATGTAAAGGTGGGTGACTGATAAACTTTATACCATTAGGGTTTGACTGAAAGAAGACCCTATCCATGAATTGATGTGTATGAGAGGGGTCAATCGTGAATGAAATCCAGTCTTCAGCAAATGGTCGCATCTGATGCTCGGTTACATTGGCAACGATCTGATCCGGTTGTGCATCATAGCAATACCATGCCAAGTATATGGCTTTATCGGAATACACTAACTGAATGACAGATTGATCGTCTGCAGGTTCATTGTTCATGTTTCTATCAACAAAACCTGTATAGCGCGGTGCTTTTTTCCATACTGCATCATCTAATTTCCCATCTATTACAGGAGCAGTTGTAATTTTTTGTCCTTTGATCTCCTTAGGGTGTTTTTCTGGTAATACTATACAACCTATGAAGACTATTATGATTAAGTTGAAACATAAGAACAATGTCTTTCTCATTTTCATTCTCCTTTTAGTATCAGAGAAATAGACCCTCTGTTGAATACAATCATTATCTGATTTATAATATGCTTTACGCATATTATACCTGCCTGTGCTGGAACTGACCAATTATACCATTTAAACACATTTGTGGATGCACTTTTGTGTAAGTTTCGTAATTATCTGAGGGTTATTTGGGGGACGGCACTCGGAGAGTGCCTACTACTATTAACATTTATCAAGTTAAAATTGAAAATGAATGAATTTTTTCATATTTTGGTTAGTTGCACTTATCAATATTGCCAGTTTTCGTGTGCTAACGGTGCTTTGTTGAGTTCATCTCTATAGGCACGCCACTGCGGTAAGAAATTGTCCATCAACTCACGAAATCGGTCATTATGGTGACGTTCCAGCAGGTGTGTCATTTCGTGGACTAATACATACACCAGACACGAATTCGGTTTCTTCGCCAGTTCAAGATTTAGCCAGATACGTTTCGCTTCAATATTACAAGAACCCCATAACGTTTTCATTTTCTTGATGCGTGTTTCATTGACAGATACTTCCATCTTTGACTCATACTTTTGGAGTAGTGGTGGCAGTTGCGAACGGAGCTGCTCACGATACCACGCATGAAATACCGCTTCCCGTTTGTCCCGATCTGTTCCTGGACGCACCGTGAGTCCTATTCTGGAGTTGTTGAGTACCTTGACGGATGGCGGACAATTCTGTTCGGTTACGTCAAGTCTGTAACGCCTCCCCGCAAAGTAGTGACTTTCACCTGTAACGAACTCACGTTGTGATTGACGTTGCTGTTTGGTAAACTCCGTCTGCTTCTTCCGAATCCATCCCAAGCGCGAAATAATTGCCATACGGATAGCGTCATCATCAAGACGCAATGGTGCGGATACCCTTATCTGTCCGTTTGGTGGGTGGACACCAATATAGAGATGCTTGATATCCTTGCGGGTAACCTCTATGGATAGTCCGCGCACCTCAATCTGGTATTTGTTAGTTTTGGTATTCATAGGAAGTTAATACGAGTGAGGTTAGGAAACATCGCCTACCGTGGTCGAATGTCAATAAGAGTTCGCAAACTGGAAAGTTTGCGGTACAAAGAAAATACCTTGCCTACAGCGGTCGAGTATCAATAGTCGTTCTGGTTCATTACAAGATCAAAGATGGTATCAATGTCAACGTTTTCATTACTGAATTGATCATCAATTACTTTTGCGATGGCATTGCGGACTTCCATTCTTTTAGCATGCGTTCCGCGCCAATCGTGTTTCTTTGTGCGGCGGATTGCATCGTCAATTGCCAGTGCCATCTCTTCTCTACGATCCGCAGTTGCATCTCCCAAATTATCATTAAGTGCCCGTAATGCGTTGGTATTGATGCGTGCTCCGTATGTAAGTGTGTTTGGATCGTTAACTTGTGCGCTCAGTGCTTCAATCTCGGACAGATAGGCACGATAATCTATTGCACCCTGTGTGCGTTGATGAATTAACTCCTCAAGTAGTTTAGACATATTAGCATAATACTTCGGATTGATATCTGACTTGTCAACGATAAGTCGTCGAACGTTGTTGTCTATTGTTGCTGCGATTGCTGCTTCATTAGTGCGAATACCTGCCGGTAACGTCCTAATTGCTGAATCGCTGTCTTCAACAAGCAGTTGCACAAGCGGTATATTGTCAAAGTTTGAGAGTGTCTCGCTCTCCTCAGCCCGGATATAGGTATCCAGCAGATGCCGCATGTCCGGTTCATAAACTTTCAAGTCAACATAATCACCGCTTGCCAGCTTGATTTCTTGGCGGACGTTCTCGTAGTGGGTCACCTCAGTTTTGATTTCTTGTATCTCGGTATCTGTATAACCTGCTTCGTGCATTTCGTTTGCGATGTTTGCATAGGCGCGTAGGAATGCCGCTACCATCTTATAGAGGTGTATACGTTTCTGCTCATTTGCCTTGAGTTGATCGAGATTTCCACTTTCTTCACTACAGAAATAACGGATGTAGGCGGCGGTATCTTTTGGGGGTTCAACCGGTTCACACAACGTTTTAACTTTCTCGCGTGTTTCCTCCAATCGTTCTCTTGCTTGTTGAAGTCTGTCCTTTAACAAACCTTTCACGTCTTCGGTGTCATAGTTTTCAAAAGCATCACCGGTGTAGTCTGTAATTGCCATTTCAAGTGAACGGAACAGGTCTTTGTAGTCTACAATGTAGCCGTATTCCTTATCATCTCCGTGTAGACGGTTGACACGGCAAATCGCTTGGAATAAGCCGTGATCCTGCATGTTTTTGTCAATGTAGAGATAAGTTGCTGGTGGCGCATCAAATCCAGTGAGAAGCTTGTCAACAACGATCAGGAGTTTCATTTCCGCAGGTTTTTCAATGAATTGTTTTTTTACTTCTTGTTCAAACTGATCCGCTTTGTGCATCGCGGTGTTTTCGGGTTCGTTGAAGTGTGCAGCCAACATTACTCGGTAAATATTATATTCTTTCTGCCTGTCGGTAGTTCCTTTCCCTGTTTCTTCACCGGTGATAGATTCTGTGGTGGGTCTGTATGAGGTGATAACGGCGCATTTTCCTTTTAGTTCTGTGTCTTGAAACATCTCATAAAACCGGCAGGAAGAATAGATGCTATCAGCAACGAGCATTGCATTCCCGCGTCCGTTTTTCAGTCGGTCTCGTGTTTCCATATCAAAGACGATGTCGGCGACGATCTTTTCTAATCGTTCCCTTGAACTCAGTAGTTTCTGCATTGTGCCCCAACGTTCTTTGAGTTGCGCCTTTGCCATATCGGTTAACCCTGCGGTTTTACTGTCAAACCACTGATCTATCTTGTCTTGGGATGTGATACTCGTGTCAATGTCGCGTGCCTCATAACGTAGGTCTAACACAACGTCATCTTGGACAGCCTCATCGTATTTATAGGTATGGATATAAGTACCGAAGGTTTCAATACTTCGTTGTTTATCGCTTTTGAGTAGCGGTGTGCCAGTAAAGCCGATTAACATTGCATTGGGAAGCAGTGTCTTCATTGCCTTGTGAAGTTTGCCGGACTGTGTGCGGTGGCATTCGTCCACAAATACGAAAAATTCACCCTTGGGGTGGAAGTCTTTGGGCAGCTGCTTTTCAATTTCCGTAACGTATTTATCAACATCCGAGTCGGTAATTTCGCCGGACCTGCCAAATTTGTGGACAAGTGAACATGCTAACCGGTCTGTTGGATCGCTCAACACTTGGAGCAGATGTGCACCGTCCTTTGTTCGCTTAATATCTTCGTTGACGCCGTTAAAAACCTGCTCAATTTGTTCATCAAGTTCAATTCGGTCAGTGATGATAAGCACGCGTGCTTTGGCACTGTTTTCAAGAATCCATTTTGCCAACCAAACCATTATCAGACTTTTACCGCTGCCTTGTGTGTGCCAGATAATACCGCCTTCTCTGCTTTTGACGCGAGCTTGTGCTGCCTTCACACCGAAAAATTGATTGTGTCTACATATCTTTTTTGTCCCCAAATCAAAGACAATAAAGTCGTGCAGGATTTCAAGGATACGTTTCTTATTACATATCTGGCTAATTTCCCGGTGCAATAAATTATCACCGGCAGCTGAGTGTGCATCTGCTTCTTTCCACCGTAACCAGTACTTTTCTGGTGTCTTAATTACACCGTAGTGTAACCCTTGTGTCTCGTTTCCTGCCATTATTAGCTGCACAGTGCTGAAAAACCAACCGATGAACTCCTCTTTTTGATTCGTGAGGTTTTGGCGGATACCTTCGGATACAGAAACCGTGGATCGTTTCAGTTCCAACACACCGATTGCGATTCCATTTATGTATAGTACAAGGTCAGGACGTTTGGTGTGTTCACCTTTGAGGGTTACTTCTTCTGCGATGCCGAAATTGTTGTTGATCGGATTTTTCCAATCTATTAGTCGAACGGTGATGTGCGGATCTCCGGAAGCGGGTTGAACCTTTACGCCGTAGCGCAGCAGACCATAAACTTCACGGTTTGCTTCGGACAACGTTCTGTTACCACCGATTGCTGCTGCTTTTTTCAACTGGAACAATACTTTTTTGATGATATTACTATCGTATCCTCTGTCTGTTAGCCAATCGGTGAGCAGTGTTTCTTCAATGTTGCTGTTGTTTGCACGTTCTTGCCAATTGCCGAGATATGTATATCCTAAAGCATCTTGGAAGAAATATATGGCACGTCCTTGTGTGTTTATTTCTCTTTCGCCTACGGTATTCATGTTCCCTCTCTCTTTTTTTATGTACCTATTATCCCACTGGTATTTGATACCTTTGGATTTCACAACCTCTACCTAACCTCCGATTACTGCATCTTATGCTGCGGCTTATGCTGCGGCTTATGCTGCGGCTTAAGCCGCAACTCAATTCACTTTCTTGATTTCAGATTCAATAATTCGGTTCTACCTTTGTCTGTCAACCGATACTGTTGCCGTGGACTCCTGGGTTTATCTGGGAGTGTGTATTCAATCAGCTGATTATCCAGAAGGTCTTGAAAGACTTTGTTAAGCTGACCTGGGATTTTCTTATATCCCAATTTTTTGGACAATTCGGATTTTGGCATTGAACCATCAGCAAGCAAGCTTAACACTTTTGATCTAAGGTCTCCATGAAGTGAATCCGGCTGCACCTTAATTTTCTTTGTAGGTGTAGCACGCCAAATTGTTGTCTTAAATCCACCGCTGTCGGTGAATTCTGGTTCAGGTAAGCCAGCATCACGGCAACGACGGATCATGTCTAATGTCCCTGTCCCCATCTCTTCGATATATTGATTGAGATACAAAGAACGTGCAAGCAAACGGTTGCGAGGATCCGATTGGTGTGTCTCTCGCAGCTGTTCCAGAGTCAAAGAAGGCGGCAATCTACCCGGATTCAAAACCTCAAGTCGATCCGAGAACAGCATCACCTGTACGCTGGCATTACTGGTATAGTCACGATGTGCTACGGCGTTAACGATGGCTTCCGTTACAACTTCCTTCGGTATTTCATAGGCGATAGGTACTTGGGTGCTTTCTGCGCGTGTACCTACCCATAGATTGATCTTGCTAAGTACAAAATCCACTGCTTGATCAACGAGTTGAAATGCTGTACCGTTATAGATTTGGTGTGACGGAATTGGTTTTGCTACTTCGGTGCCGTGGTAGTGTGCACACTTTACCGCCGAGGAAATCAGAAACTGCTGTGGTGCCTTACCAAAGACCAACATCGCCGCGTTCGTTGGTTGACCATCATTTAGGAGATTAAGGTGTCCCAGAAGCTCTTCCATTGATGCTTCTTCGGTTAACGGAAATGACCTTACATCACGGGCAATGCGGATAAACCGAGTCATTTGTTCCGTGTCAAGATCATCCAGCGATGCCTTCAAGCAAGGTGCTGCGTCAAAAGGTCCAGAACGTAAGAGATCTTTGCTATCAAGGTATTCAACCAATGATTCCTTAAGTGCTGTTATTAAATCTTCTGATGTATTGAAACGTGTACGGATGAGTCCGGCTTGTACTTTACCGATGAGTTTCTGCATCTTCGGATGTCGAATGTTGTCATCTGTTCCTTTTAAAAAAATAAGCCTGTAAAGACCAGAGGTAGTTGCCTGATCAAATTCTCGTTCTGTCGGTGATACGCCTTCTTTGTCCTCGTTTCCGTAGTCGTTTCCAAACAAGCCCACATAAAGATCGCTTTGTCTGACTCCGTCCAGATAGAGTTCATCGGGACAGTGATCTGATGCAGGCACATCCTCAAACAAGAAAACATCAAAGAACCGTCGCATCAACGGGTCGTTCTGCAGAAAGTCTTGAAGTGCTTTGCGTTCTTGTGCAAATTCTTTTTGAACGCTGCTGATGAAAATACGGATGGAAGCCATTGTTTACCTTCATGATTCGGATAAGATTGTCTGTAATTCCTCGTTGGAGAGAATTAAAAACAACGTCATCGCTCTATTATAGTCTGGATCAGCTAACGATTTGAAACGGACATGGCATCGCGTAGGCTTGGGCCACGGTGTATCGGGACGTTCCATGCGCTTCACATCAGCTAAATGTTCATCATCTGCAATGATGATGGTACCACCGTACATCGCTCGGACATTCAATACGTCGTCTATGCTCATGTGATATTTTCTCATAACGTTATCTATGGTCATTTTATCCTCCCTTGTAGCTATTCTAATATTCAATTAGGTCGTAAACTGTATAATAAGCGTTAAAACCCATATCATCTTTTCCACTAAAATGCATATAAATACATCTTAAAATATTACAGACTGACTCCAAAATTTCTGCTATATCATGTATGGTAAATCCAGGATTATGAATGTTAATTTTGTGCTCTGCAACAACAAAATCTTTGTGACTAATAAATTTATCTCTGGTTGGACGTAGTATTTTAGATTTTCTTTTAGTAATTTCTGTCAACTCCTCTACCTGCTTTTTAAATCAGGATCTAAATCAAGTCGAGGAAATTGAAGAACGGAAACGGATCGTTTGTCTGTATCTGTGAGTCTTACTGTTCTTGTTGTCAATGCTTCTGTCCAAAGAGCTAATATATCAGCAGGTTCTTCTCGTCTTACACCAACAATACGTTCGCCACTGATATAAGGAATACCAAATATACTCCATACTCTATAAGCTTCTTGTAACTCTCCAAGTACAGCACAAAAAATGCGTGATAATCCATCTACGTCTTCAAACAATTTATCAAATTTTTCACGAATGTCTTTATTATGTTTGATGTCAATTAAGACCAATTCACCAACCCCTGTTCCCTTTTCTGGATCAAATTGCATAGATGATCTCCTTTTTTATTTGGTTTTACCTGTGCAATCTAATTACAACCACTAAAGTGTTGATGTATTGCACAGTAGATAAAAGGTCTACGGATCCGTGATAAATTCCAGAAAAGAATGTCCCATATCTGTAATCATTTCATCACTTACTCTGTGATTCCTTATACCTTGTGGCTGTCTGCGTCCAGAATATAAACCTTTTGTTTCAAGTTCTTGAACAATTATGTCAAAGAAATCGTGGCGATCTTCCAATTCTGGCCATGCAGCCGTAATCAGTTTTGCAATACTGGTTGTCAGTGTAATATTTGGTGTTGTTTTGCTGTTTTTCTCAAACCATCCTGAAGGATCTTTGAATAAATCAAGCAGACGAATATGCCAAACGGTAAAAGTATCCACAAGGTTAATGAAATACTGTTGTAGTGAATCCTCTGGAGCCTCCGGAAGTGCAGCATTGAGTACGGCATTCCGAAGAGCCTCACGTTTTTCGGATTGATGATTCCTAATTGCTGCTTGACTCGCTTGCATCACAGTTGTGATGAAGGTTTCGTTGTTTTGAAGATCATCAAGTTTCAGATCTCCGCGTTCTTCAAGTTCCTTGAGTTGTTCAGCAAGGTCGTTCATCCACTCAACGCGTCTCTTTTCAAGTGGTGGAGCAATGATTACGTTGAACAGTTCTGATGCTGCTGCACCGACTACAGGAATTGAGGCAATTCCCGCCTTTGCAAGTGTATGTAACCGATCACCGAGTGTTGCCTCTGGTACATCGTGAGTTTTTGCCATTTAAATTCCACATCTTAGATAAAAAGCACAATATTAGTTGTTGTTACGAATTTTGATAGCTTCTTCAATTGCATTTGATAAATGCTTTTTGATCCAGTCGTAACGTGCTTGACTGTTGGTGCCATCTGGATTGTAGCATTTTACAATTGAAGACAACTTCTTCCCAGCATTGCCGTATGGAACATAGTCAAATGGGTTTTTACCTTTGGCAGATATTCTACCCTCTTGGTTTTTTAAACCATGGATATAAATACCTACCACACCCATGTTATCATTCCAAGACTTCCTGATTTCATAATTAATCCATTTACGGTCGGCTGTGTTAGTTCCCACCAAAACAACCGTACAAGTACGGCGATCCATCTGATTAGCAATCCAGCGTTTAATCGCAGTTTCTCCACCTTTCTTGACGGTTTCCCAATCATTATCTGACGCAGGTTTATTACCTTCAACTGTGCCGATACTGCGAACGGTGGCTGCGCGCCAGTTGTCAGGTTTATAGTGAAAACTGTAAAAGACTCTTCGTGCCATTTGTTGTTATCTCCTTATTATGCAATGAACTATCATCATGACAATGATAGTAAAAAACAGAGGACCGTGAAATGGGATTAGAGTTTTTGAAAGAAATACCTTCCAATGTTTCGGGCGGTCGTTTCCCATAATCTGATCCGTGTCCATTGAGAAATCAATTTTATCTTCTGGGACTTCTCGTACAAGATCATATAACTTACGAAAAAGCTTCTCTTGCCTAAGAAAAAAGGCGTCAAGACCCCATAAAATGATAATTGGAATCCAAGCAAAATAAACTAAGTCAATTCTACTATTGTGAGTAGATAAAGCAATCAACGCTGAAAATAGAGTGACACTCCACCCTTTTAGTAGAAAGGAATCTCTTGAAAGTCGATTAATAACACCTTGTATCATTTCAAGGTGCTTTTGCTTATCACTCATGTTCCTCCTAAATTTAAAGACACAGTATTGCGTTGGAAAAGGTGCAAAAAATGAGAAAATCTGTTTTTTATGCTAATGATCTGATTTCAACAGCCGTTCCCTGTCCGTGAGGAGCTGCTGCATCATGCCCTGTTTGATGGCGATGGTTTTATTTTTGCGTTGTTCCGATGCGGTTAGGAAACAGCATCTACCGGTCTGGGGCATCAACTGCCCAACCCGACCTACGATCACTATTTGGGCACCCGAATATGTATATCAAATGTATCGGCATTTAACGGTTTGCCTTCTTTCTTCCTAACCGATATCTCAACGTGATATATTAAAGATTTTATACTTTCTACTAAATTCTTTAAACGATCTTCATGTTCAATCAAATAGTTTGCAGATTCTACTAATGCTTTCTCTGTAGCCCTATATCCTTCGTATGCAGAACTTATATGGGCAACGGTATGATTTCGAGCAGCTTTGAGTCTCCCATAAATATCATTCCCTTTGATGTTTTTCAATTTCTCTTTAAACTTTTCTATGTCTTCTTGGTGACAGGACTCAAGGCGTGTAAATATACAAAAGGTATTTTCTTCATGTTTCTGTGTTGGTTTCTCTACTAATTTACAGACGTTCGTAATTATAGGCACAATGTAATTTAACACTTCAAAAGGATGGACATTTCCTTTGTGAGTCAGCATTTCTGACAATATTTCAATATTATAATCTACATGCTCCAAGCAAGAATCAAAATCCAAATGTATAGGAATTCTAAGACTCGCTGGTATATAACCATCTTTGTTCTGTTTTGTTTCTTTTTCTGGCATTTCAAGTTCCTCCAAATAGAGTTTTCGGATAGGTTCTCACACTCCAGTTGAGTGCTATATCTATAGAATGTAATCCTGATTCAAACAAAAACGCGACAAACACCAAACTATCCTAATCCGCGTCATCCGTGTTATCCGCGATAATCCGCGATTCAAACAAACGCACTTTACCCGTGAGCAACTGCTGCATCATTCCTTGTTTGATGGCAATGGTTTTGTCTCTACGTTGTTCCAGTGCGGCGATTTCGGCATCCATATCTGAGAGGACAGCGGCGATGGCGCGTTGTTCTTCACCAGACGGAATAGAAAGTTCAAGAGCGCGGAATTGACTCTTTGACAGGTTATATCGCGTGGCCCCCTGTGCTAATGCATTCATAATGTCACGCCCTACAGACCCTCTGAAAAAATACGCGAGGAACAAGGGAAAATATTTGTGTTTATCATGAATTCGGAAGCCAAAACAAAAACTGTTTAGATACAGATTATTCAATTGTTCACCCATTACCGCACCTATAGCGAGATCACCTGGGGTTTCAGATGAGGCGTTGAATAACAAATCATCTTTCATCACAGTGTTCTGTGATTCACCATGCCCGACATGAACACGTTCAGTATGACGAACATCAAGGATAACATTTTCTAATACGCCGAGAAATGTAACATAACGTGCGTTGCCCCTTTCAAAATCTATTTTCGTTTTACCAGATAATCCACCATAGATTGAACCGATTTGTCCCATCTTTACTGTTTCCCACTCACCGCTGAAACCAGGCAGCCGCGTCTTGCCGGTGAGGAGTTGCTGCATGGTGGCTTGCTTGATGGCCCGTTTCTTGGCGATGAGTGCGTCCAATGCGTTGATTAACCCATCCACATCTGACAAGACTTCGGCGATGGCGCGTTGTTCTTGGATTGGAATATCGGGAATCTCAACATTCAGTAACGTTCCCTTTGTAATCTCTTTAAATGTGCTACCGCTTGCTAAATCATTTAACTGCTTTTTGATAAATCTCAAATAGTAAGCAAGAAAAACATTTGATAAATTATCGTGGCAAATAAAATTAGCAAAACCTTGATTTGTCGCCATTGGGACGGTGTTAATTGCGGTATCACCAATTGTTGCTCGACTGGATAATAAAACTGTTCCGACTGGTAATAGTATCGCAGCACTATTATTTATTGCATCTTCTGTAATATGTGTTTCTGTGTCGTTTATATATAAAGTAGTATTAAATGAAGAAATGTCGGAAGGAATTGCCCAAGCAATACTCCCACGAAAATATTTTTCAATATTGCGGCTTGGTGTTCCTCCCTTGACAATTTCCGTCACGTCGCCTAATTTTATTACTTCCCAATTCGGTATATGTGACTGCTGATTACTCATTCCCATACACCCCCATATTTGACAAATGCTTATCAACTTTCAGGCTAAACTCATGCACCTCCTGCATCAGAGATGGTAATGGCTGTGCATAACGTTCTTCCAATTCTTTCACGCGTTCGGTGAGATTCTGCGTCAATCGGTGCACTTCACCGGTAATTGCTGATTGGATTGTGGTGAACCATTTATCGTCAATCACGAGCTGCTTGATTTCGGTTTCGGTGAGTGTGTCGTAGCACGCCAGCACCTGTTGATCCAACGCGAGTTGTGCGTCCTTCACTGCCTTGTCCGCTTTCGCTTTCGCATCTATTAGGGATAGGCAGTATTCAAGTGCATCGCGTTCTTCGCCATCATCTTCTGCATCGTTTAACGTCATCAAGTCAGGTGTGAGTTCTTTGAGCCGTGCGTTCACACTGGTTTTGGTGACGTTACCGCTGTCGTTGGTAGCCTCTGCAAGCAATCCGTCCTCACCGGTGTGTTCTTCAATGTATTCCTCAAGTGCCTGTTCAGCAGTTTCCAGAACAGTTTGGAGTGTGTCAATTTCCACCTGTTTATCGGGAAAATAGCGTGCAACGATCAATGCCGGTGGAATCAGGTCCATCTTATATTTTTCTTTCTTGATAGTGAGATCGGGGGTTTCCTTGAGGTTTTTGTCTTGAATGATGTCGCGCGGTTGCGATGCCTTCACCCATCCATCTGTAGTGATGAGATACACATCGTCCTGCATCACCTCGTCCCAATAGTCCATCAGTTTTTGGTATACATCGTAGGGGTCGAGGAGTGGCAGGTCTGCAAAGCGCGCTAATATGTTTTCTGATAGTGCCGAAATAACATCTCTGGGTTTGGTATTCGCATCAATGCCACCGAGTAATGATTTGTGTGTGTCGCGCCACACCTCAAAGACAGACGTCACGCGCTGTTGGTAAGCGGTGAATTCGTTATGTGAGAGGATAGTCGTTTTTATCTGCTGTGTGTCCACCTGTGGGTCGCTGTAACCGAGTCTGCCGTTTTCTGTGAACAGTGCATTACGTAACCTTGGGAACACCTGCCAATAGTCCTTGAGCGCGTCAATATCGGTGTCGGGGATGCCACCGTTGAGATGTGCGTCAAGGTCATGTAGGTCTTCGGGGTCGCTGTTATCAATATAGCGCGGGATATTGAGGTTATAGTTGTTTGCCGCGTCAGCGATTTCGGAGGTCGGCACCATACGGGAAAAACCGTTTATTTCGGTCTGTTTGTTGAAAACGGAAACGATTTTGTGGATGTCCATTGCCCGGAGTCGGTTTTTGTTGCCATCTTTGAGGAAACCTTTGCTTGCATCAATCATAAAGATGCCGCGTCGGTGGTCGGCGTTTTCCTTGTCAATCACGATGATACAGGCGGGGATGCCGGTGCCGTAGAACAGATTGGCAGGTAAACCGATGATGCCTTTGATATATCCGCGTTTGATAATGTTTCTACGGATGTCTGCCTCTTTGTTGCCACGGAACAGCACACCGTGTGGCAGGATAATCGCGCCTTTGCCTCTGCTTTTGAGCGATGCGATGAAGTGGAGTAGGAACGCATAATCACCATTTTTCGCTGGCGGTGTGGCATATCCATCAAATCGTTTGTATTCATCGTGAGCAGGGATGAGGCCGGAAGTCCATGCTTTGTCTGAGAAGGGTGGATTGGCGACAGCGAAGTCAAAGGTATCAAGTCCGTAATCATTGATAAATTCTGGGGCTGCGAGTGTGTTGCCGCGCCTAATGTCTGCGGTTGCGTTGTTATGGAGTATCATGTTCATGCGTGCAAGGGCGTATGTTGCATTGTCCTTTTCTTGTCCGTAGACGGTGATTCCGTTGGGAGCTTCGTCTGTCGCTTTGAGCAGTAGTGAACCGGAGCCGCAGGTGGGGTCATATATTGTCTGCTCTTGGGTGGTGTCTGGACCGATACCGATTACCTTCGCCATAATGCGTGAGACTTCTGCGGGTGTGTAGAACTGTCCCTTGCTTTTGCCAGATTCGGTAGCGAAGTGGCGCATCAGATATTCGTAGGCATCACCGAGTAGGTCATCGCCTTCCGCTTTGTTTGTGCTGAGGTCAATGTTGTTGAAGATTCCGACGAGTTTTGATAGGCGGTCCACCATCTCTTTGCCCGTACCAAGTTTGCTCTCATCATTGAAAAAAGACTGGTCAATAACGCCTTTCAGATCGTTTGCTTCCGCGAGTTTTCCAATAATTTTGTCGATTCCTTCACCGATTTCTTTGTTGCCAATCAAGTCTACCATATCGGAGAAGCTGCCACCTTCGGGGACATTGATACCTGCATAAGGGTTTTTGTCAAATTTGTCGGAGACATATTTCATGAAAAGGAGTGTGAGGATGTAGTCTTTGTATTGGGAGGCATCCATTCCGCCGCGGAGTTCGTCGCAGCTTTGCCAGAGGGTTGCATAGAGTTGGGATTTCTTTATTGCCATGTACGGGTTTCCTTTCGTGTGATGTTGGTAATAGTATACTACGGATTTGTGGGTGCGTCAATGTCTATAAGCTGGTAGATTCATTTCCGAAGCAAACTGCATCTATGATTTTAAGTGCGGAGCGTATGCAGATCTAATTGACTCCATACTTTCTTACGCAAGGCCACTTTTCATGTGATGGGATTCTATCCTGCAATGAACTTGTTTGGCCAACGTATAGAAATGTATATTTGTAACTACCGTCTGAGTAAAGATTACGTTTGGTGAAAATATATACAGCTCCAACGTCATTAAATGTTGTATCCGCAGTATAAGCTATAAAGTCGTATCTCTTTCCAGAATCACCTTTGAAAATTACGTCTTCTAATTTTGCCATTTGATTGCCTCCAATATCAATTTAACGTGAGTTTAATAAATAATTCCCGAACTTACGTAAAATGCGGCAAACGGATTTTCCAAATTGCTGCATAAAATTGCTTTCATACTTAAAGACAATATTTTTTACCCCAATAGGTGCATAAAATGCTGAATAAAACAAAAAAAAATGAATTTTTTCTAAAATTTCAGTCAAAACGGGCAAAAAACGATAGATTCCGTGAAAATTACGCAAATTGAAAGAAACCCAATGCTTTGGTCTTGGAAGTAGGTCCAGAGTTTTCCTCTCTGAAAACATCCAATGATGGCAATATCTTACAGACATCAGCGATCTGTGTCGCTAACGGTGTTCATGTGGTTGGTTCCTATAACATATACTGCATCTTATACTGCACATATACTGCATCTTATGATTTCAGATTCAATAGTTCGGTTCTACCTTTGTCTGTCAACCAGTACTGCTGGCTTCGACTCCTGGGCGTATCTGGCAACGTGTATTCAATTATTTGGTCATCCAGAAGGTCTCAAATAACGTTGGAGAGATAACCTGTTGGCTTCTTCTGACCTAATTTCTTGGACAAATCAGATTTTTGCATTGGACCTTTGGAAAGCAGTATATAACTCTGGATTGTAGTGACTCTGGCAGTGACTCTGGCAATGACTCTGGCTGCACCTTAATTTCCTGCTTCTGTTTCATACCGTCTCTAATCTATGTATCTGTTATCAAATCAATTGTTTAAAATACAGTCTCTTCTGTTCAAAAATTGGCAGGAAAGTATCAGGACTATCGTGTAATTGGGTATGGGTCTGGTTAGCAAGCATCATAGGTATTGTGCTTTTCTTTTCAGTAATCCCTGCTATACCTACAAATCGGTATTCATAATCTTCAAGAAAGTTGTTAGCTGCCCAGAATTCTCTTCCCACAGATTTGTAGTAGTCAATTACACATTTTGCCCCTCTTAGTTGTGAAATGACTTTATTTTTATCTAAATTAGTACTTTTAATTTCTATACAGACAATCCATTTTTTCGTATTTTCGTTTGACACAATTGCGAAATCTGCCCGTCTCCGTTCATCCTTTAAACCGTTAAAAATAACTCTTTTGGGTTCAAATGCCTCGGTATTAATCACAACTGAGTTCTGAGGGAGGTCTGTGATTTCCACGGTTGTTTGACTCTGTTTGTCCTTTAGTTCAACAGAAAACTGGTTTCCTTTTGTTTGTAGTGGAACCCGGACAGTGCTTTTAAGCATTTCGTGTAATATATCAATATCGTTCACAAACGTTACTCACTTCCCCACACAATATCTTGCTGAATCCTATTCATATCTTCAATGGTTTCGTCAAAACTACTGACTTTAATACCATATTCTGGATGAATTTCTGCTGGTACAAGCGTGTATCCTCTACTGCGCTTTTTCCGACCTTCTTCTAATGGCAGTAATGCTTTTTCTGCTATATATACTTTAACTTGATTAGCACTGATAAGTTCACTGTTCTGATAGTTATTTTCTTCTATAATTCTCTTTAGATGTGGTCTGTCTTTATTCAGCATGATAAGGGTATTTAGTTCTTTAACGATGTAATCACTGTGAGTAGTAATAAAGACTTTAACTTTCAAGTTTATGAGACGTGCAAATAGTTTGGCGATACGTCGTTGGTTCTCTGGATGAAGATTTAATTCGGGTTCGTCTATTATCAGTAAATCTCCCTCTTTTGCCAAACAACGGAGATAGAATCCGATGTCTAAGAGTGAACGGACAGCACTTGAACTTTCAACCATCGTCAACTTGATTCGGGAACCTGTAGGGATAAAGTCAAGTTGGTCATTTTCAGTTATGATGTAATCGCCACCAATAATATCTGCAAATTCTGCCAATATATCGGGGTGTTCTTTGGAAATAAAACTCTCTCTTTTGGCAATATCTTCAAGTTCACGTGTAAAATCTGCATTATCTTCTATTGGCTGCGGGTAACTTTGGTAGACTTTGAATAACAATTCCAAAGGATCTATTTTTTCGTCGGTTTGCACCATTTCTTCAAGTAATCTGTTCCGAGCAAAATTAAGCTCTCTCCGAAAAATAGCTACGCCAGTACGTTCAGCTGAAGATATAAAGGTATTTGGAAAAGCATCAGCAAAAATAATTCTGCTGACAATCTGGAGAATAGCATTTTTCAGAAAAATAGGATCAATTTCTCGTTCTTCTTTTTTCGATAAAGTAAATATAATCTCTTGACTACCCTTACGTTTTGAAAAGGTAAGAAGGGGTTCTTGCCCGGGAACGATTGATCCATCTAATTCAGTTTTATATATGTCAATCGCTTCAGTCTGAATTTGAAATTCACTGTTCCGAAATCTGCCTGGTTTTGCTGCAAAAATCCTGTCTAATTGATTAGAATATTCCTGGCAAGTCCCGGTCAGTACATCGGCAGCTGCTTTGAAATACTGTTCTAATTCGAGTTTGATAGTACCCTCTACAAGTAAACTTTGAATTTGTTTATTGTTTATTGGAAATGAGATGAAGTTATGCCAAGATTTTAAGAAACCATAGAGTGCATAAGCCGCGTAGGTTTTTCCGGTGTTATTTTTTCCACATATAATGGTCAAATCCCCCAAGGAAAATTCTGCATATTTTAAAATTCCAAGATTTCTTAACCGGACTTTCAAGTTCACGTTTTTACCTCCAATATCACTATTACATTATCGTCAGTGTTTGTTTTAAGACCGAATCGGTGTGATGCTGTTCAAGGATTACGTTCTTATTTGCATTATAATCTTTGTGTTGGATAATATATCAGATATACCACCGTAATACTGTTATTATACCACAATCTTGTCTTAGAGCGTGATCCAATTTTCCGATGGCAGTATAATATGTTATCAAATCTCTTATGTTTTTTCAAATTCTTCTTGATTCAAACGATACACCTTTCACAACGCTGGTGCTTTGTCTTTTGTGATTCGCACGTTCTATATACCTTTCGCATCTCCGATGCTTGCTCTTGGTGGTATCAACATGTTCTATACACACTCCTTTACGCTTTTACACGCTTTATTGGAGTTGCTTTTTTCTGGCAGATCCTGATATAATATTAGATAAGTTTGAACTGTCAAAAAGCAACTCGTTTTTTGTATTCTATTAGGGGTTGCGCCCCTCTAATTTCTTATCTATATAATATCACATAAACCTTGTCTACACAAGGATTTATCACATTATTTAAACATTCTTTGTAAGTCTAAAAGGACTAATTCCGTTTTTATTTAACAAGGAGAAAACGATGAAAAGACTCATACTCTATCTATTGATCCTGATGACACCATGGACGGCTATGGGTGAGCCACCGGAAGGCATGGTGCTGGTCCCCGCAGGGGAGTTTACAATGGGTACAGATGATCCACAAGACCCTAATGACCAAAGTCCTGCGCGTAAGGTGAATGTAGATGCTTTTTACATTGATAAGCACGAAGTTACGAACGCTCAATTTAAGGAATTCATCTTGGCAGATGGATACAACAAGCGCGAATACTGGACAAAAGAGGGATGGGGATTTATTCAAAAGGTACGGCAATTGCCGGTAGAACCTCCTGAAATATATAGAATTACGAAACCACTCGGATTTGGTGGTAATAGTGTATCAAAGGAACCCAACCATCCGGTCATCGGTGTAAGTTGGTATGAGGCGGCAGCATACGCTAAATGGATAGGGAAACGTTTGCCTACGGAAGCGGAATGGGAGAAAGCTGCCAGAGGTACAGACGCTCGCATATACCCCTGGGGAAATAAATTTGACTTCTCTAAACTCAAATACTTTCCACATCACGATAAGTTATCTCCCGTAGGTAGTTATCCGAAAGGGGCAAGTCCTTACGGTGTACTGGATATGGCAGGAAGCGTCGCTGAATGGTGTGCAGATAATATAGATAATAAAGAGACTAAAGTCCTTCGTGGAGGCGGATGGGACGCTCTTCGGCTGCAGCTCCGATGCACTTACCGAAAAATTCTACCGCCTATCTATCAATACTATAATACAGGGTTCCGTTGTGCCAAGGATACAAATATTTAACTTATGGGCGGACTTCAAGGAGTTTGCCCGTAGTACATTCTCTGTAAAAGGATACAGCATGAAAAGAACTATATTTTACTGTTTTTTGATACTTTTTACTTTCACGATTGTAGGCAAGGCTTCCGAGACACTGACAGTTGATGAACTCATTCAAGGGGTGAATCAGGCATTCCGTACAATTCAGAGCGGCGAGATTAGTATTATAGTGACTGATGAATATTCAGATAGTTGGAGAAGCACAAGTGTTCAACACATGAATACTGCCTTTGAACGTTTAGACCCGTGGGCAGATTACGAAAATAACCTGTACCGTTATAAGCTCACATTTGTTGAATCACCAAATTACACGCTGGAAAGTCTTGATGCGTATCATACTCACCCTGGGGACCTTCACGTTATGATTTTTGATTATGATAGCAAAATTCAAGTCAAACATACGCTCGGTGACATCGTGTTCCCTAATGGTCAAACATCCTTTTTTCCCCTTGATAATATGCACTACGGCTTCAGGCATGCGGCTGGTAGGGCACCTATCAAGGTGCCAGCGAATGCTAAACAAATTGGTAAAGAAAAAATTGACGGCGCGGATTGTTATATCCTATCTTATGAAAACAGCAGGGGACAAGTAAGGCGTATATGGGTAGATCCTGATAAAGATTTCTGTATTCGTAAATTGGAAATACCCAGAACATCTGAAAAGAAACAGCTCAGCTTGAGTACAGTCTATAAACAGTTTAATAAGTTCGGAGATATTTGGTACCCGAATATTACAGAAGGCACATCTTATGATGCAAATGGCAAGGTCGAACAGCGTTCCTTGATAGAAGTCACCTCTGCTGTATTTAACGTTGACTTCCCAGAAGACTTCTTTAAAATCGACAAAGATTATTTTAGGATGGTCAGATAACGAAACGGGGATAGGACTTGAAGTCCTGAAAATTCTGGTTCAGACAAGTAGCCAATACTTTACACCCCTCAAAAAATAAAGACTTGCAATAGCACGGTTGCATGTTGTAAACTATGTTAAAATAACATGACTCAATCGTTCATCAACTAAATGATAAAATGAAATCAGTACTCAAAAAACTTTTCGTATTTGTATTTGTCCTCCTAATTATCGGTTTCTTTTTTTGCGTCTATGTGATGCAAGCACCACCTGTCGCGGAACCGGAACAACCAAAATTGCTGATGCATGTGCAGACATCCGTTCGCAAAAGACCCACCGTCAATTCAGTACCAGTTGGAACTACGAAGAACGAGCATCTCTTCAGTTTAGACCTTACATATCTAAGCAATTTAAACAGCAGTATCTTATCAGGAGAACTGTTGTTCAATGTTGTTTTAGGTGTTCGCGCAAGATACAATGCACCCCTATTAGACAAAGAAGTTTCTACTGGGTTTGATTGGCAGAAGATGTTCGCTGAATCAGCAGTCGGCATCCGCTTGAAGTCCAAAACACCGAAGATAAAAGTTACGCTGAGTGGACAAGATTGGTTCCTAACAGATAGTACAGGGGCAGGATATCTGATTCAAAAAACTGGGGATCAACTTGAAATTTTTCTGTCCGATTTACTGGAAGCGTTTGAGCTCAACAACATGATACTCTCAAATGATTATGAATTCACTGTTGTAAAACCCGGAAAACAGTGGTTAATTACGGACAATGTGCACCAACAGCGTTATGAAATTCGGAGTGACGCTAAAAAGATTAATGCCTATCAGTACCCCAAATATCCTATTCAAACGCTCCTGTTTGAGGTCGATTCGGACCCTCAGATTCCCTTACCTGAAGAAAAACTCCCCGATGAAATTTACAAAGGTTTTGAAAGTCTGGATATACAGTTATCTCCAAAAGCGAAAATTATGCAGGAAGAAGATGGCGTTAGTTGGAAAATCACCGAGGGAACACAAAAATATACTATTCGCCATGAAGATAGTCGTTTGAAGGTTTATCTTGACCTTGATAGCGGCTGGCTTCTCTTGAAACTCAGTAACAGAATAAATGCATGGGTACAGAGTGAACGCGGAACGATTCTGATGCCACCCGAACCGACACTCACTTCTCGCCAACAACTCAAGAAAGATATGCTTGCCTTTTTTGCGAAATTAAAGAATAGTGTCGGAATATCCGATCAAAATGATCTCTAAAACATGAGAATTCTCTTTCTATCTCCTACCTTGCCGTTTCCTCTCACTGATGGTGGTCGAATCCGTGTTTTTAATCTCCTGAAACAGATTGCTCTGAAGAACGATGTAACACTACTTGCATTAGAAACTCAACCGACTGATAAGAACAGCATTGCACATGTTGAGCAGCTTGGTGTTAAAGTTCATCTTGTGGAATATGCTGCAACACTACCCCCCTTTTCCGCAAAAACGTTCTTTTCTGCCTTGTTCAAGAGACAACCTATCACTGTTGCACGCTACGATGTTCCGGTATACCGAAGCAAGTTCAAAGAATTGCTGACGACAGAAACCTTTGATATCGTTCACTATGAGATGTTCCATACGGCACACTTTCATACAGAAACTGACCTCCCCGGTGTGCTTTCACTGCAAAACGTTGACTCAGCGATTTGGCAGCGTTTACAGGGTGAAACAAGGAATCTTTTCTATAAATGTGCATATTGGAGTCAAAAACGCGCATTTCAAAGGTATGAACGGGTGTTAAGTCCTAAGTTTGATGTTGTTACGTGCACTTCTGAAGTGGACGCTGCTGTTTTTGAACGTTATTGTGCAGAAGACACCGTGAAAGTAATTCCCAACGGTGTTGATGTTACGCATTTCTCTCCAGACCACACCTCTGAAGATACCGCACATCTTATCTACATCGGTAGTATGGATTGGTATCCGAACGAAGATGCTGCGAGATTTTTCGCTGAAGAGATATTACCTCAGATACAGAAAGACGTCCCAGATGCTAAATTTACCATAGTCGGCGGAAATCCATCAGAACGGGTGCAAAAGTTGACAGACCTGGAGGGTGTTGTCGTGACAGGACGTGTTCCTGAAATCAAACCTTACTTTTCAGAAGCCACGGTCTTTGTCGTGCCGCTGCGTATCGGGAGTGGTACACGTCTGAAAATCCTTGAAGCGTTAGCGATGGGTAAAGCGGTTGTTTCAACCACCGTTGGCGCGGAGGGATTAGCACTCCGGGATGGTGAAGAGATTCTCATCGCGGATGAGCCTGATACCTTTGCTGATGCAGTAACCCGCTTGCTGACAGACCGAGACCTACGTCAAAAAATTGGAACGAACGGACGCGTCCGTGTTGAAAAGGATTACGATTGGCGTAGTATAGCAGAGAGACTTCACTCGGTTTATGAATCTCTGCTATCGTAATTTATGGTAAATTTTTGAATTAATTATACAGTCTGTACCAGTGCGGCTGGGAAACCGCACCTACCGTGGTCCGAAAGTGTGTAATTATTTTTAAACTTCACCATAAATACCAGTCAATCCTGGTTCATACAACCTCTGATTCCGCTGCAGCTTGCCGTTCCAATTCACCACGCCATCCGAGCATCATACCCGATTTGATATGTTTGATGTCAAATCCCGTGTATCTGTCCTCAAGCGTATCCCCTAATTTTTGGGTTTCTGACCAGCGTTCCCAGGCGGTTTTCATCCATTCGTGTGGTAAAGCCTCACGCACAGCGGGGTCAAGTTGCCAGGCATGCCGAACATCCGTTACGGATGGTTCTCCGGTGAATTCACCACCCCACTTTGACCACCCGATTGACAATGTGTTTCGCTCGCGTTCAGGCACGGTGTGTCCTGTATGTATGGCGGCACCGTTACGTATCAGTGCTTCCCCTGCTCGTAATCGAATTGCGACTTGTCCGGGTAAAGGATCAGTGCCGTTCCAACTCGGTGTATGTGGGATACCTTGGTCTTTCATCGACTTTGGCAGCAGCACGTCATGTTCATACGGTGTTCTCCATCTGTCGTGGCTGCCGGGAACGAGTTCATGGCATTCATCGTCAACGAGTGCTAAGAACATACTCACACCGTTCCGTTGTTCGATATTTTTCGCGTTTTTTTCACGAATTTCTTTCCAACGGATTCTCTCTACCTCTTCGGAATATGCTTCGGGACCATCTCCGCGCACCTCACGTTGTGCAAAGTAGCTTTTTCCTGTCCCCCACCATGTTACGTCTCTATGCCAACCGAGTTTATTTTCATGCGTGCGTGGATTTGCCCAGAGCAACATCCCGCTGAATGTCAAATCTTCCGGTTGAAGTCCATGACACCAAGAGGCAACGAAGTCTAAGAACGGTGTTGAACCGTGAAATTCCGCAAAACAGGATTCTCCGAATGCTGGATGTATGAGTCCGCGAATTGCCCACGGTTGTTCCTGTCCTATTCTGTGTACATACCCCTTTGAACAATCTATGACATCATATTTATTCTCAGGTGCACATGCTTCAGTGACACGTCTACCTGCATCACGTAATATCGGAATCCAGGGATTATCAACAAAGTCGTTGATAATGACAAAGCCGTGTTCTTTCAAATGATCTAAACGTTCTTGTGTAGCACCAGGTGCTGAGTATTCGGGATTGAAATCAGCAAAAGCGTTAGCACGATACGTTTCTGTTGCTTGTGATTCATTAACGTCCATTACTATACCTTCCTCTCGGTGTAGTCTTGATTGTTGTATAACACCGAAGTCAGTTTTTAACGTTTGATTGAAATCAGTCTACACATTATTTGCCACAGTATCGGAATTATGCCACAAAAATGTTAATTTGTCAAAAATATAATGGATTGTGGGAGTGTAGAGTCTTGTTCCTATAAGTGTCAATTTACTGTCCTTCCAGTGCCGGTAGGTTCGGTTTCCTAACCGAACCGGCTGGGTGCAACTTGCGTTCATAAAGGTTTTCGCGAAGGATCCGGTTCGGTTAGGAAACCGAACCTACCGGCCTGGGGGTATTATCGCTTTCGTATTCCTTAGATTGACGCTTAGGGTTCGGTTAGGAAACCGAACCTACCGGGGAGTACGTAAGTCCTGTCTATTTTATTATTTCATTATGGACAGTAAGAAATTAAATTGACTTGTATTTCTAATCCGTTTTTGATAAAATAAGTTTTAAGAGTTGATACGATAAGACAAAACACTATCTTTGAAAAATAAGGATGAGACAGTAAAGATCACCCCGCTAAAGCGTGGGTGCTTTGACATAGCGTAGCCAAACGTTCCCTGTCAAGGATTGAGATCTTCACTACAGTAATATATCGGGTATTCTGGGCGTGGCAGTCCATCGTATGTTTCGGATGCTCCCCA
>JAJDZB010000071.1:0-44218 GCA_022824835.1 Candidatus Poribacteria bacterium
GATGTTCAACAAATTCTTATCAGCGACAATAAGTTCTTTGTTCTTACTGAAAGCCGTGGAATTTTCTCCATGCCAATTAGTAATTGATCATTTTATTTCAACTATATTTCAAAAAAATCGTTATTTATAGTGAAAAATACTTGACACTTTTCTCTGAATATGTAAAATTATAAGAACGTATTCCAAATTTACTTGGAATTTGTACGAAAATTGTATGATTGATAACGTAAGAATTACACCAATACAGAAGTATTTTACAGGTAGTTATTTTTTAACTGCCGTTGGATGCTAAAATAGAATAGAGTAATTATTAATGGAATATCTTCCGATAGTATTCTTAGGACTCTTCGCAGTTCTGTTTGCAGGCGTTAATCTTGGCTTGACTCATCTTCTCGGACCCAAAAAACCCACAAAAGTCAAACTCTCTGTCTACGAATCTGGTGTGCAACCTGTCGGTGATGCCAGACAACGGTTCACTATCCGGTTCGACCTTATAGCGATGCTTTTTATTATCTTTGATATTGAGGTTGTCTTTCTGTATCCGTGGGCGGTAGTCTTTAAAAGATTTTCAGCTGATAATGGTATGTTTATTTTAGTTGAGATGCTGGTGTTTATCGGTATTCTCCTTCTGGGTTACATTTATGCTTGGAAAAAAGGAGGCTTAACATGGGATTAGCCAATCCGAATATTGAAAGTGGACATAGAACTGACCAAAGCGAAGGTAATTTCGTCACAACCACTATTGACAAAGTCGTGAATTGGGGACGCAAGAATTCACTATGGCCAATGCCGTTCGGAACTGCTTGCTGCGCAATTGAAATGATGGCAACTTTGGCATCCAAATTTGACCTTTCTCGTTTCGGGTCCGAGGCAATTCGATTCTCACCACGTCAATCTGATCTACTTATCGTCTCAGGCCGAATCTCAATCAAAATGATGCCTGTTCTCAAACGGATTTACGACCAGATGCCTGAACCAAAATGGGTTATCTCAATGGGGGCATGTGCATCCTGTGGAGGCGTTTTTGATACGTATACCTTAATACAAGGTGTTGACCAATTTTTACCCGTTGATGTTTATATCCCTGGTTGTCCCCCAAGACCCGAAGATCTGATTGATGCTGTAATGCAAGTGCAACGTCAGATACATAAAGGTGAGTTACCCAAAGGGGCTGAGGTAGCATAATGCATGAAGAAGAAAAAGAGATTGCGGAAGCAGCGATACCCCGCTTCCTTGAACAGTTACGAGAAAAGTTCGGTGATGCCCTCTTAGAAGACGCAGAATCACAGAACCGGGTCGTTGTTGTCGTAAATAAAGAAAAGAGTTACCCACTCTTAGAATACTTAAAAACAGAACTCGCCTATTCTTTCCTTGTAGATGTCACCGCGGTTGACAATTCTAATTTAGAATCAGAGTTGATGAAGTATGACTATGCCCGATTCATGGTCATCTATCAACTTTACACTTTTGAAGGGGAAACCCCGCGTATTCGGATCAAAGTGCCGGTGCATGAAAAAGATTTGAAAATCCAATCGGTGACGGATTTATGGAAAGGTGCAAACTGGCTTGAACGTGAAACCTACGATATGTTCGGTATAGACTTTGAAGGACACCCTGATCTCTGTCGTATTCTAATGCCGGACGATTTTGAAGGACACCCACTCCAAAAGGATTATCCACTACGTGGACGCGGTGAGCGCGAAAGTTTTAATTTTGAAAAACAGAATGTCTAACAAGACACTAAATAGACGGATGATGTTTCCCCCTATTATTAAAATTTATGGAGGATTGAATATGAAGAAGAACTATATCATGAACCGCATCAATGCTGTAATCCTACTATGTACTGCTGTTTCTATTGTGTTAGCAGGTTGTGAATACATAGAGAAAGGAATTTCAACAGGCCCATCAAAACAAGCAAGTGCGATAATTAACCCATCAAGTGGTAGTGAGGTCTCAGGCACGGCAACTTTCACACAGACAGGACAGAATGTCATGGTACGAATTGAAGTAGAGAACGTATCCCCTGGCGAGCATGGTGTTCACATTCACGAATATGGCGATTGCAGTGCCCCTGATGGAAAATCAGCAGGTGGACATTGGAACCCTACTAACGTTGCACACGGAAAATGGGGTGAAGGTGAATTCCACCTTGGAGATATTGGTAATATAATGGTCGGAGAAGATGGCACAGGTTCTATTGAACTCGCGACCGATCTCTGGGAAATTGGCACTGGATCTGATATAGATGTTGTTGGAAAAAGCATTATCGTCCACGCAGACCCAGACGACTTCGTTTCTCAACCCTCCGGGAATGCTGGTGCTCGAATCGGGTGCGGCGTGATTGAATTAGTTGAATAATTGCAACATATTTATAGTCAATTGGTATTAAGATATTGTAGAGTAGAATTATGAGTGTAATTGTCTTGACATTTTTTATCTGTGTCTGGATAGGTGGTGTATGCTGGATTTTAGGAGTTATCCAAAAACAATTCCAAAAAAGCAGAAGCAAATACCAACGCCTCAAAGTAGACATGCGTAAGTCAATGTTAAATAAGGAGTAATCAAGGTGAAACTCTACGTTTTCTCGTCAAAGTACCCTGGCATGAAGAATATCTGAAAATCCAATCGGTGACAGATTTATGGAAGGGGGCAAACTGGCTTGAACGGGAAACTTACGACATGTTCGGTATAGACTTTGAAGGACACCCTGATCTGCGTCGAATCTTAATGCTGGATGATTATGAAGGACATCCACTGCGAAAAGATTATCCGCTGCGGGGACATGGTGAGAGCGAAAGTTTCAATTTTGATACGCAAAATGTTTAACACACTAAAAGAAAAACAAATGAAAATGCTAAAGTTATTCATAACTTACTCACATATTAATAAAAAGGAAAAGGACAAAATCATAACCTATCTTAAGGTGATGATTGACGAAGGTTTGATAAGCGTTTGGCATGACAACAACATTCACGGAGGTGATGAGTGGCAAGATGAAATTTTTTTGAAACACTTGCCTAATTCAGACATCTTACTTCACCTTGTTTCTGCCGATAGTCTTGCTTCTAAAAACTGTAATAAGGAATTAAAAATAGCTTTAGCCAAAGGAATAAAAGTTATCCCGATTATTCTTAAAGCTTGTGATTGGGAAAACCATCGACTCCGAAAATTCCAGGCATTTCCTGAAAACGGTTTACCTATAAACGAGTGGATTCCAAAGAGTAGGGGTTTTCAAAGTGTCGCAGAAGGTCTGCGAAAGGTAGTTGAAGCAAAAATGGAATCATCCCTTGACGCTTTGATAAATAACATCACCTATCAAGATATTTTCCAAAATGTTCTATATTGGCGCTGTGCACTCTTTACTGACAAATTTAGAGAACATGCCCTCACCCATTATTCCGATTTATCCGAATCGGAACAAAAACGGTTGATTGAAACAGCACGTTCGTTGACACATAAATGGATAAACAGATTTAAAACACTGCTCACATTTGAGGACAGAGCGAAAATGACATTAACCATTCACGATTTCAAGCGACAGAATTTCGAGATATCCCCCGCGTTTTTTGACCAGAACGCTACACAATACGATCTGACACGTAAAAAGGCCAGTAAAATGTGCGGCAAAAGCGAACTTGAATAGATAGAATAATAAAATGTTGTGCTATCCAAAAAAAATAAAGGAGAACCGAATGAAACGGACCTATGAACGCTTATTATTTATGGCGATCGGTGCACTCATTAGTTTCACCGCATATATTATTGGTTGCGTGAGTCATACAGAAAATATCCAAGCCCAGGATACTGGGAAAAAGATTATACGATGCGATCAACTTATTGTAAACGACAAAATCTTAGTCGGAGGTTATCCTGGTGCTATCGTATTATCAAAAAATGTTGATGAAAAGTTGGTAGGCTTACAAGTACGCTATGGTTTGGAAGAAAGTAATTCAAGCAGTATAACATTAGGTACAAATTCTGATAGATCCTTAATCCTACTTAAAGATGGTTTAGGTGAAAAAGAGTTGAATACTGTCAACAGTTATGAATTCGACAATTTACATATAAAGAAGAGTCTTATTGTTGGTGGTGAACAAAAAAATAATGTCTCTATCTTGGGTGGAGAAGAACCAGGTATTGAGATTGCATATTCTGGCATAAACTATACCAATAGTATATTTCTAACTACATCTCAAAAAGGTGTTGGAATTCTATTAGAGGACAGCAACGGGGAACACTTGATAACTTCAAATAAACGCAATGTTAAAACTTTATTTGTGGAAGAATCTCTTATTGTTGGAAATCGGACAGAAGGCTTTGTTGGTATTTCTGGAGGATCAAGTCCCGGTATAAGTATCTATAACGGTGTATTTGAAAATCCCTACAGTCATATAGGAATAGCAGCTACTAATAATATGGCTTCTATCGGTATTACTTTAAACAGCGACACAAAAAAGACCTCGGCAATCTTAGGTGCCCATCGCGAATCGGAAACAGCAGTAGTTGTTTTGAAAGACCAACGAGGGATAAAAACCATAACGCCAACTGACATGGAAATAACACAGGAAAATAATGAAGGAAAATAGAATTTAGAATTCTTGATTGTAAAATAAAAGAGTAATTTCCAGTAAATTTGTAGATTGAGTAGAGCTCAGCGAAACCCAACAATACCTGCCCAATGTGTAGGTGGTGGATGTGTTCATGGCAGAAGAAACAGCACATCCTGAATTTGCAACATGGAAACCTTATGACACAAAACTTTCCCGATAACGCGTTATTTAAAATCAACAATCTCTAAGCAAAAACGACTATTTACGATTTTAAAAGGAGTAATCTATGCAAGGGGAAATGGATCGGACGACAGGTGAAAAGATGGTCCTCAACTTTGGACCGCAACATCCTGCGACGCACGGAACGCTTCGTATCGTCTTAGAATTGGACGGTGAGACTATTCTGAAAGCTACACCTCACGCTGGATACTTGCATACCGGATTTGAAAAACTTGGAGAGCATTTAGATTACAACCAATACATCGTTGTTACAGATCGGATGAATTATCTCTCTCCACTCTCTAACAACTTTGGGTATGTGCTTGCGGTGGAACAACTACTCGGTATTGAGGTGCCGAAGCGGTGTCAGTACATCCGGATCCTGATGGCAGAACTTTCCCGTATAGCTGATCATCTATTGTGGCTTGGGACAGCGGCATTAGATTTAGGTGCATTTTCAGTTTTTCTCTACAGTTTCCGTGAACGCGAAAAACTATACAGCATCTTTGAAAAGACGACAGGTGCCCGATTGACAACAAGTTATACCCGTGTCGGTGGTGTCTTTCGTGACCTCTATGACGGATTTGAAACTGATACCCGCGATTTCATTACCAATTTCCCAAAAGCACTAAAAGAAACACATACATTGTTGACCCGAAACCGAATTTGGATGGATAGAACAAAAGGCGTCGGTTCAATCTCTTCTGAAGATGCCATCAATTACGGATTAACCGGGCCCTGTCTGCGTGCAACCGGTGTTGCACATGATCTTCGCAAAGCTGAACCGTATTCCTCTTATAACGAAATGAAGTTTGAGGTGCCAGTCGGCACAAATGGCGACGCGTACGACAGATACTTAGTCCGCATGGAGGAGATGATACAGAGTTGTGGCATAGTCAAACAAGCATTGGATAATCTACCAGATGGCCCGTTTAGTCTTGATGACAACAAAATCATGATGCCAGATAAATCGGACGCTTACGGTCATATTGAAGGATTGATCCATCATTTTAAGATTGTCATGGATGGTCACGGCGTGCAGCCACCGCTCGGAGACCATTATTGCGCAACAGAATCTCCTAACGGAGAATTAGGATTCTATATTGTGAGTGATGGCAGTGGGACTGCATATCGTATCAGGATTCGTCCCCCAAGTTTCTTCCATTTCCAAGCACTGCCGCACATGTTGGAAGGTGGTATGGTTTCAGATACCGTGGCAGTGTTGGGAAGTTTGAACGTGATCGCAGGAGAGTTGGATAGGTAATAATACCCTTACATAATTGGGGCATCGGATCGCATCATCAAACGGTAAAGAATGAGAGAGGATTTGATATGTCAAAAATAAAAGTCAGTCTCGGCGGAGTCATGCTTTTCGTAAAAGATATGAAAACTGTCATCGCGTTTTATAGAGATGTCATCGGATTAACGCCGGATGAAGATCAACCCTTTCCAGAACACCGTTTTTACCGGTTTGATACAGGCGAGTGTAAACTGTGTCTCCATAGTGCAAGTAAACCGAATGAGGGCAGACAGAAGTTAATGCTTCATGTCGAAAGTGTGAGTGCAATGCATCAACATTTAAAGTCGAAAGGGTTACGTTTGAGACCGCTGGAGAATGAGGATGGTTACGGGATTTTTGATATCAGAGACCCTGAGAAAAACCGAATCCAGTTTGGGGGGAGATATTAAGAAACTAAAAGTTGTTATTCACAAAGCTGAAGAGGGTGGATATTGGGCGGAAGTGCCATCAATCGCCGGTTGTGCTACACAAGGTGATACCTTTGAAGAATTGCTTGAAAACATTTATGAAGCAATTGAGGGATGTTTATCCGTAGATGTTAACACTCTTGCTGACTGCTAATTGCTGACTACCGATAGCGAATAAAAGGAAAACATAGATGTCAGATGAAATAATACAAATAGAAACACCATTTCAGTTCAACGAAGAAAACAAAAGACAATTCGATGAATTGATTGGGCGGTACCCTATAAAAGAAGCAGCAATGCTGCCAACACTCCACTTGGCACAACGACAAGAGGGTTATATTACACCTGCCGTGATGAAATATGTTGCGGACCTCTTAGAGGTCACTGTCATGAAGGTAAAAGACGTGGTAACCTTCTATCCGATGTTCTTTGAGGAACCGGTTGGTAAGTATGTTATCCGCATCTGTCATACGTTACCTTGTGCGCTACGCGACTGCAAGGTGGTTTTAGAACATCTCAAGACAAAACTCGGTACTGACGTAGCTTCGGAGACGAATTTGGCAAAGGGAACAACTGATGATGGTAAGTTTACCTTGATGAAAGTAGAATGTCTTGCATCGTGTGATGTCGCACCCGTAATCATGGTGAATGACGATTTATATAAGAATCTGACACCTGAAAAAGTTGATGAAATATTAGAGCAACTTCCAAACTAAAACTTGATATATTAAAGTAGACAATATGTAGAGGAAAATTATGGTTCAAGAAAAACGGATTCTCTACGAACATCTAAATGTTCCAAATATAAACACTTATGATGTTTATCGACAATACGATGGTTACAACCGCTTTGAAAAGGCACTTGCCGATTTTGAACCGGACGACATCGCTAAAATGGTGATGGATTCTGGATTGAAAGGTAGAGGCGGGGCAGGTTTTTCTACGGGTTTAAAATGGAGTTTCGTCCCAAAAGATATTGAACCGCGTTATCTCTGCTGCAACGCTGATGAAAGTGAACCTGGTACATTCAGCAATCGGTATGTGTTGGAGAAAAATCCGCATCTGCTAATTGAAGGTATCCTCATCTGCTGCTATGCAATGGGAATTGAGACCACTTATGTCTATATTCGTGGTGAATTCACACTTGGTAAAAGGATGTTAGATGCTGCCATCAAAGAGGCTTATGAACAGGGTTACCTTGGGGAAAACATTCGCGACACAGGTCTGAACGTCAATATCTATACACATCCAGGAGCAGGTGCTTATATCTGCGGTGAAGAGACAGGTCTGATTGAATCGCTTGAAGGCAAACGCGGACAACCCCGAAACAAACCACCTTTCCCCGCTGTTGAAGGGGTGTTTATGAAACCTACTGTCGTACAGAATGTGGAGACCTTATGTAACCTACCTTTCATCGTAGGGAATGGCGTGGAATGGTATACAGAGATGGGACCGACGTATGCTGATACACGAAGTGATCCTCCGACACCTGATCCGAACACAGGCACAAAACTTTACTGTATCAGCGGAGATGTCAACGAACCGGGGGTTTATGAATTGGAACTCGGATTGACATGCACTGAACTCATTGAAGTGGCAGGTGGTTTACGTGGTGAAGAGGTTAAAGCAGTTATCCCTGGCGGTAGTTCCGCACCGATCCTGACGCATTACGAGTTGGATACACGACTCGATTTTACATCGCTCACACTTGCAAAATCAATGCTCGGATCGGGCGGCATTATCGTTATGAATGAGACTCGGAACATCGTCGACTGCTTACTCAATATCATGAAGTTCTACGCGCATGAATCGTGTGGACAATGTACACCTTGCCGATGGGGTACACCGTGGGTAAGGGATATTGTTCAAAGAATTGCAGATGGCGAAGGTAGAAAAACCACTATCACACGACCGAAATTCGGGGTCACCGAAAGTGGTAGATGGGGGGATACAGGTGAAACTGAGGAAATCTATGAAGACCTTGATCTACTGGAAGATGTTGCAAACAACATTGCAAACGTGGATACAATGACATGGAACACGATCTGCGTGTTTGGTATCGCTGTTTCTTGGCCCGCAGTCAGTTATATGCGGAAGTTTAAACCTGAATTTGAAGCCGCTATCCGTGAAGGCAAACTGGTCACCCTACCTGTTGCGGAGGCGACAGTACCACCAGAAGAAAATTACGCTTACCAGCAACGATTTATACCGAAAGAGTTCTCTGAACTGGAGTAATATATATATGGCATTTATTAAACTAAATGACCTTGAAATAGAGGTTGAAGATGGAACGAATATAGTTGAGGCTGCAAGGCAACACGATATTGAAGTACCTCACTACTGTTACCACCCTGGGTTAAGTCGTCCTGCTAATTGCAGAATGTGTCTCATTGACCTTTACCTGAGAAGTTCAGAAATGCCAGAGAGACAATTAGCGACAGGCTGTACAACGACTGTCCGATCCGCACCACCAGAGAGAAAAATAGATGGTAAGTATGACGTCATCGTTCGGACAGATAGTCCCCGTGTCATAAAGGCGCGAGAGGATATCCTTGAGTTTCTCTTGGTACATCATCCGCTCGACTGTCCTGTCTGCGACCAAGCAGGTGAGTGCGATCTACAAGACTTCAGTTACCGGCACGGACACGATAAAAGCCGTTATGTGGAAGTCAAAAACGTTCCACCAAAAAAAGACTTAGGTCCAGATGTGCTGCTCTATACCACGCGTTGTATCGTCTGCACACGTTGTATACGATTTTGTGATGAGGTGTCAGGTACAGGTGAACTTGGACTGATAAATCGTGGTTCTCACGATGAAATTGACATTCCACGGAACCATGCCGGCACGCCTATACAACTCCTTGATAACAAACTCTCCGGTAACGTCGTTGATATATGTCCCGTCGGTGCGTTGATTAGTAAGGATTTCCTTTTCAAATCTCGTCCCTGGTTTCTGAAAAAAGAAAACAGTATCTGTTCGGGTTGCAGTGTCGGTTGTAACATCATGGTAGAATATAAGGAAGATGGTCTGTATAGGATTAAACCTCGCTTCCATGAAGATATAAACCAGCATTGGATGTGTGATGATGGACGTCTTGGGTACCACTATGTCAACAGTGATGACCGTCTCCAACTCCCGCAAAAGCGCGTTGAGGATGAACTTGTTACGACGCAGTGGGCAGACGCACTATCACTTATTACTGAAAAACTCACTGAGGTAGAGCCTGACGATGTTGTTGTTATCGGTTCTGCACAAGCAACGAATGAAGACAACTTTGTCTTACAGCAGTTTGCACATGATGTCCTAAAAACGACGCAGTTAGGACTGTTTGGACAACAACCGGGTGAAGAACACAAATTCCCACAATTCACCATTGAAGCAGATAAGAACCCTAATACCGCAGGCGCGCGAACAATCCTCGGTTCCGCCAACGGCAATGTGGTATTGGAAGGTGAGACACTCTGGGAAAAAGTCGCTGGTGCGAAAGTCGTATATCTCGTGAGTGGTGCACCTGAACGCACACTTGACGAAGCAGAAAAAGAGGCACTGAGTAAGGTGGATTTCCTCATCGTGCAAGATATACTGCCATCAGAGGTTACTGAAATGGCTGATGTAATACTCCCGGGAACAACATTTGCAGAAAAAGATGGTACCTTCACTAATTCCACAGGATGGGTACAGCGGATACGCAAAACGATTGACCCACCAGGAGAAGCACAATCGGATTGGCTCATAACCCAGCAAATTGCTAATCAACTTGGTGGAGAGTTTGAATATAACTTTGCAGGTGAGATTGCCCTGGCAATAGCAGAAAGTGTTGAGGGATACAGTGACGCAACACATCAGAAAATTGGAGACGCAGGGATTAAGTTAGCGTAACTTCGATGATGTTTCACATTGTTGCCGTCATCAAGAAGGAGAATACATGGATATTAATCTATTAGAAGATATAGTGATTCCGATCATAAAAGTACTCTTCATTGCACATCTGTTAGTTATCGGTGTAATGGTAATGATTTGGTCTGAACGTAGAGTTAGCGGATGGATACAAGACCGGCTCGGACCGAATCGTGTCGGACCGCAAGGACTACTGCAACCTATTGCAGATGGCATTAAGTTCCTTTTTAAAGAGGACCTCATCCCAAATCATGTAGATAAACCGCTTTACGTGCTTGCCCCTGCTATGCTCCTGATACCTGCGATGATTGCTGTTGCCGTTGTGCCTTTCGGAGGCACTATCACGGTAGAAGGACTTGAGAATCCTATAGAACTCCAGATTGCAAACATCAACATCGGCATATTGTATATCTTAGCGATAACATCCCTCGGTGTTTACGGTGTTGTTATCGGTGCCTGGGCTTCAAATAACAAATATTCGCTTTTAGGGGGTTTGCGTTCATCGGCACAGATGATCAGTTATGAACTCACGTTAGGGTTGGCAATCATTGGTGTGTTGATGCTTTCCGAATCACTTAGCCTACGTGATATAGCAACAGAACAGGGATCAGATCCTTGGAAATGGAACTTTCTCATACACTTCCCAGCATTCTTGGCATTTACAACTGCTATGTTCGCCGAAACAAACCGATTACCGTTTGATCTCGCCGAAGCGGAACAAGAACTCGTCGCAGGGTATCACACTGAATACAGCAGTATGAAATTCGCGATATTCTTCATGGCTGAATATATGAACATGATCGTCGGTTCAGCAGTCGTTGTAACGCTTTTCTTAGGTGGATGGCAATTCTTCGGTTTGGAGGCAATGGGTGGCCCGATATGGAGCGGAGTCATCTCTTTTGCCATCTTCTTTATTAAGACAGGGATTTTCCTCTTCGTCTTTATATGGGTGCGCTGGACACTCCCACGATTCCGTTACGATCAACTCATGAATTTCGGTTGGAAGTTCCTATTACCCGTTGCTTTAACTTCTATCGTTGTAACCGGCACACTCTATATAGCAACAAAAGGTAATCTTGTTTGGATAGGTATTGGCAATACGGTTGCAGCGTTTATCGTTGTATCTATCGTTGCTGGAATACTTGCCCTGGACAATAACAGTAAGGCTGCTGCACAAGACACTTCTGCAGCACCGTTACGCCAAGAAACATTAACTATAGAAGCGATAGAATAGGAGACGTGTTGTAAATGAATCCAGAACTAATTGTATTTATCATCTTTGGTACTGTCTCAATTATCGGTGCGATTGCCGTAATTTCGTTTCGTCATCCTATCTATAGCGCGCTATCGCTGATTGTAACTTTTTTCTCTCAAGCGGGATTGTTTGTGTTGTTAGGCGCGCACTTCGTCGCTGCCGTTCAAGTCATTGTGTATGCAGGGGCAATTATGGTCCTATTCCTTTTCGTAATTATGCTCCTGAACCTCGGCACACTTTCTGCAAAGGGAGCATTAACAGGTAAACTAAAAGGCGTAGCGATTATTTTGGGTATCCTATTGGCTGTAGAAGGTGTCTACATTGCAGCTAGAGCACTTAACAAGACGAAAGTTGGATCAGTAGTGGCAGAAAATGCTGCAGCTGCTCTTCAAGATAATCCGATTGAAACTTATGATGTTGGTCATATCGGTAATCTTTTGTTTAGTAAATACCTTTTACCTTTTGAAGTTACATCGCTCATTCTGTTGGCAGCATTAATCGGTGTAATTGTCTTAGTGAAACGTGATAAACAACCAGAAAATTAGAAAAAACTCAACCAAAAAATATTAAGCTGGCATTTATGAGAATATAGAGAAGGTTTATATGTCATTACCATTAGAATATTATCTCGTTTTAAGTGCACTCCTATTTACAATAGGTGTTATCGGTGTCCTCATCCGTAGAAACGCAATTATCATATTTATGTGTATTGAACTGATGCTGAACGCAGCGAATCTCGCTTTTGTAGCAATCAGTCGACACCTTGGACAAGCAGAGGGACAACTGTTCGTCATTTTTGTGATGGCTGTTGCTGCCGCTGAAGTTGCCATCGGATTAGCAATTATTGTCAGTGTCTTCAAACATCGCGAAACAATCAATGTGGATGAAGTCAATTCGTTAAAAGGATAAAACATGTCAAAAGAACTAATTATTATCTTATTAATTTCACCACTTGTCGGATTTCTAATTAACGGGTTATTTGGCAAATCGCTAAAAGGGAACGAGAAACTTAGCGGGATGATTGGCGCACTTGCGGTTTTTATCTCTCTTATCTGTTCAATTATTGCCTTCGTTGCTATCAATAGTGATAGCACAGCAACGCTTGAGGGAGAAGAGGGAGTTATCTACAAATGGATTTCAGGCGGTCTTTTAAATGTCAACATCGGATTCCATGTTGATGCGTTGACAACGGTGATGTTATTGGTCATCACAGGTGTCGGATTTCTCATTCACGTATATTCCATCGGCTACATGCACGGTGATGAAGGCTATACGCGTTATTTCGCTTATCTCAACCTATTTGTGTTTGCAATGCTCATCCTCGTTCTCGGCAACAACTATCTGATGATGTTTGTTGGGTGGGAAGGTGTCGGGCTCTGCTCTTATCTGTTGATCGGTTTCTGGTATGAAAAACAATCCGCTACCGATGCTGGTAAAAAGGCGTTCATCGTCAACAGAATCGGGGATTTCGGATTCCTGTTAGGGATGTTTACGTTGTTTGCAATTTTCAATACGCTTGATTTCACATCAATATTCTCTGAGGCGGAAGCAAAAAGTGATGACGTGATTTTTGGAGTAAATGGACTTGTATTGGCGAGTATGCTCTTGTTTGTGGGTGCGATTGGAAAATCAGCTCAGCTCCCGCTTTACGTCTGGCTACCCGACGCTATGGAAGGTCCAACACCTGTCAGTGCGTTAATACATGCTGCCACAATGGTAACTGCGGGTGTCTATATGATAGCACGTTCCGCTGTACTCTATAATCTGGCAGGAACAGGAGTCTTTGTAGCTTGGATCGGTATTCTTACGGCGTTATTCGCTGCAATCATTGCACTCAAACAGAACGACATCAAACGTATCCTGGCATATTCCACCGTCAGTCAACTCGGATATATGTTTGTTGGTGTCGGAATCGGTGCTTACGCCTCCGGTATTTTCCACTTGGTGACACATGCATTCTTCAAAGGTCTCATGTTCCTAACAGCCGGTAGTGTGATGCATGCCATGGCAAACGAATTGGACATACGAAAAATGGGAGGATTGCGAAAAAAATTGCCGATTACACATGCAACATTTTTAGTCGGGGCATTGGCAATTGCAGGGGCACCCTTACTCAGCGGGTTCTGGAGTAAAGACGAAATCCTGCACAGCGCATGGGGAAGTTCAAAGATAATTTACATCATCGGATTAGCCACAGCATTCCTGACTGCGTTCTACATGTTCCGTCTCATCTTCGTTACCTTCTACGGAAAATCTCGCGTTGAACCTGAAGTAGCATCTCACGTCCATGAATCACCAGCAGTGATGTGGTTGCCACTGGTAATACTGGCAGTCCCTGCTGCGCTGATCGGTTTACTCTTAGGTGTGGGTGGACATGATAGTTGGTTCCATCACTTCACAGAAGACGTTTTTCCAAAAGCAGACAAGGCACCAGGGAGTGTACTCCTGTTTATGGCGATTTCTTCAATCGTTGGCATTGCAGGTATTGCTTTTGCCTGGACACGTTATAAAAATCGTGCACCTGCAGCAGAACCAACAAATGCATTACAAAAAAAGGATTTTTCTTGGCTTGTTGCTAACAAATTCTATGTTGATGAGATATATAATACCTTCATCGTCCAACCCATCAAAAACGCTTCACACTTCTTATTGTGGAAACTTTTTGACGTTGGTATTATTGATGGAATTGTCAACGGTGTAGCAGCACTCATACGAGTAATTGGGGGATTGTTTAGGCGACTGCAAACAGGAGTTGTGCAAGCGTATATTCTGTCAATGGTCATTGGAATAGTCTTATTCCTTGCCTATTACTTGTTCTTCGTTAACTAATGTGATTAAGAAGTTATCTTAGTTTTTCCTACTTGGATTGGTTACTTATCTTGATTACCCCAAGTTGGTGGGACTGACAAAAATATATTTTTTTGGCAAGCATTTAGGGTTTACAGTATTGCATTATTTCGTAGGTCGGGTAGAGGAACGAAACCCGACAATAGAATTAAATTATAGGTGCTGAGGTAGCACCATCCATTAAAGGAGTTCTTTTTGCTACTCTCATTAGTTATTTTTTTACCACTTCTCGGTGTAATAGCGATTGCATTGCTCAGAGGTATGGGACCATCTGTTGTAAAAGGTATAGCATTTACCATCAGTTTACTCACATTTGTTATCTCAATAGGACTATACACTGGATTTGATGTCGGAACTGAAGGATTCCAAACTGACAACGAACTACTGTATCAGAGAAATGCGTGGATTACCGGTTTAGGCATCAGTTATCACATCGGTATTGACGGTATATCGTTGTGGTTAATCTTACTCACAACGTTCCTGACACCGGTATGTATTCTTGCCGCGTGGAACTCTGTAGAGAAGGGACTGAACGGTTTTATGATGTCACTTCTGGCACTGGAAACCGGCATGTTAGGTGTCTTCTGCTCGTTAGACCTATTCCTCTTCTTTGTATTCTGGGAAGCAATGCTAATTCCGATGTATTTCCTCATCGGAATTTGGGGTGGAGAACGTAGGATTTATGCCACTATAAAGTTCGTCCTTTATACAATGGCTGGTAGTGCATTAATGTTAGTCGGCATTTTAGCACTATACTTTGAACATGGATCCAATCTTGTGACACTAATAGAGGCAGGCGGAACATTCACGCATTCCAGTCTATTATTCCTTGCATTTTTTATCGCCTTTGCAATAAAAGTCCCACTATTTCCATTCCATACATGGCTACCTGACGCACACGTTGAAGCACCTACAGTTGGGAGTGTGATCCTTGCGGGTGTGCTACTCAAAATGGGTACTTATGGCATAATCCGATTCTGCTTACCGCTCTTTCCAGTGGCAGCAGCTGATCATGCACCGTGGATCGTCACACTCGCTGTAATCGGTATTATCTATGGGGCATTAGTAGCGATGGTGCAACCGGATCTGAAGAAGTTAGTCGCATACTCAAGTGTGAGTCATCTCGGTTTTGTTGTGCTTGGACTCTTTTCGCAAAGTCATGAGGCTATTCAGGGAAGCGTATTACAGATGGTAAATCACGGACTCAGCACGGGTGCGCTGTTCCTATTAGTCGGCATGATATATGAACGAAGGCACAGCCGAATGATTGTTGATTTTGGCGGATTAGCAAAACGAATGCCTATCTTTGCATCAATTTTCCTCATCGTAACACTATCCTCCATAGGACTACCAGGTCTAAACGGATTCGTAGGTGAATTTATGATCCTACTCGGTAGTTTTGTTAGAGGTGCTTTTTCAAAATGGTACGTCGTCTTTGCAACAACAGGCGTAATCTTGGCGGCAGTCTACATGCTGTGGATGTTCCAACGCGTGATGTTCGGAAAACTGGATAAAACAAACGAATCTTTACCTGATTTAAACTCACGCGAAATCGCTGTCTTGGTACCGATATTAGTCTTTATCGTTTGGATTGGTGTTTTTCCTAATACGTTCTTGAAACCGATGGAAACCTCTGTGGAGAAAGTTGCTACAAAAGTTCAAGTTCCCCGCAGCACCCCAGCAGTCGGACAAGTCAATAATCCTGGAGAAACACAAAAACCCTTGTTGAAACAAAACACTGAAATACGACTATCGCACGAAGAGGAGGCACAGACGAAATAGTGAAATCAAAAATCGCTTCCTGTCTAATACTATTTATTGTTCTTGGACTTACCCTTTCCGTTTCAATAGATGTCTTCGGTGCCGATGAGGACACAAACGGCGAAGCACACGGACACTATAAAGTTGATGGTAAAAATTTGCCACTTTGGAGTATCATACCATTTGTCGGTATACTCCTATCAATTGCCCTTCTCCCACTAATATTTGATTCTCATTTTCTCGTGCATCACGGTGGGAAGATGTCGCTGGCATGGGCATTAATTTTCGGAATACCATACCTTATAGTTTACAGAGGGGACGCTTTTCACGATATTTTATACATCTATCTGATAGATTATATCCCGTTTATTGTTCTCTTATGGGGTCTGTTCACGGTTGCTGGGGGTATTCTCGTGCGCGGGACACTTCGCGGCACGCCAGTAGTCAACACACTTTTGCTTTTAATTGGCACCGCGATTGCTTCTTGGATAGGTACGACAGGTGCATCCATGCTCCTCATTCGTCCGTTGATTCGTGCCAACGCGTATCGTAAGAGCAAAGTCCACTTGGTTGTTTTCTTCATCTTTCTGGTAAGTAACATCGGAGGTTCCCTAACACCTTTGGGAGACCCACCACTCTTCTTAGGTTTTCTGCACGGAGTACCCTTCTTCTGGACAACAACAGCACTATTCCCACACATGCTATTTATTAGCGTTATCTTAATAGCACTTTTCTTTATCATAGACACTTTCATGTTTAAACGGGAAGGTGGTGTAGTACCAGATGATGGCACCAACGAACCGATTCGGATTGATGGCCTCTTTAACTTGATTTTCCTATTCGGTATCATCGCCGCTGTATTGATGAGTGGAACTTTCAAATGGGGAGAAATCAACATATTTGATGTACATGTATATTGGCAGAACATTGCGCGTGATGTGTTGATTGTATTGATGGGGTTATTGTCACTCAAATTCACGCCATTTAGCGGCAAATTACGCCAAGATAACGAATTCTCTTGGGAACCAATTGAAGAGGTGGCTAAAGTCTTTGCGGGTATCTTTATAACAATTATTCCTGCGTTGACGATTCTCGGTGTGGGTAAAGATGGTGCAATGAGTTGGCTAATCGTCGCTATAAAAGAACCCCTACACTACTTCTGGGTAACAGGTGTGCTGTCCAGTTTCTTAGACAATGCACCGACATATCTGACATTCTTCAACACTGCCCTCGGACAGTTGCAACTTACCGAAGCTGAAGCATCAGGTATCTTGAAGATGTCTGAATTGACTGATCCTAATCACATACAGTATGTTAGATTGCTAACTGCCATTTCTGTGGGAGCCGTTTTCATGGGCGCGAATACCTATATCGGCAACGCACCCAATTTCATGGTAAAGGCGATTGCTGAACAGAGTGGTATCCGTATGCCGAGTTTCTTCGGTTATATGTTATGGTCAGTCGTAATTTTAGTGCCACTTTTTGTTATTGTAACTTTTGTGTTCCTGCGATAGGAGATCGCATCAACAGAAATTGCTTTCATCTCAAACATAATAATACATTCGTTCCAAAATTGGAGGTTTTGAATGCCACTTGAGATACCTAATATTGATTGGTCGCTCTTAATGCCCGCACTGGTAATTGTTTCAACGATGCTTATTGTCCTTGTTTTTGACATGTTTGATGCTATATCAAAAAAGGTACTTGGATGGGTAACAATTGTTGGAGCAGGGATTGCTTTGGTGGTATCTATTCAAATGTTACAGAATGATAATTTTGGAACGCAATTCGAAGGTATGTTTGAGGTTGATAGCTATTCTCTCTTTTTCAATATAATCTTCCTCGTTTCAACAATTCTGGTCGTACTCATCTCATTAAGTTATTTAGGCAGAGACGATAAAAAACAGGGTCCCTACTACCTCCTTATCCTACTTGCAACCCTTGGCATGATGTTGATGGCAGCAGGAAATGAACTGATTATCGTTTTCCTCGGCTTAGAACTGATGTCATTATCGTTGTATGTCTTAGCAGGCTATTTCCGGGACAATCCTGCCTCAAGTGAAGCGGGAATGAAATACCTCCTGCTTGGTGCGTTCGCAAGTGCGTTTTTCCTATACGGAATCGCCTTAATTTACGGTGCGACCGGTACAACCAGCATTCCAGAAATTGCCCAATACTTAACTGACCTTACCGCTGAAAGCGAATCTGCACTACCCGGTCCATTTTTATTTGCTGGTGTATTCTTACTCATCGTTGGCTTCGGTTTCAAAGTCGCAATCGTTCCGTTCCATCAATGGGCACCAGATGTCTATGAAGGCGCACCGACCACAATCGCCGCATTCATCTCTGCAGGACCAAAAGCAGCAGGATTCGCAGCGTTTGTAAGAATATTCATGGAAGCATTACCAAATATTGATACGCAATGGAGCACGGTTCTCATCATCTTGGCAATGCTAACAATGACTGTTGGAAACGTCATCGCTATTGCACAGACAAACATAAAACGCATGCTGGCATATTCAAGTATTGCACACGCTGGATACATATTGATCGGTTTAGCAGCGGCAAACAGCGAGGGAACGTCAAGTGCCATTATGTATCTACTTATTTACTGTGTTATGAATATCGGAGCGTTCGGTGCAGTCATCTTAGCAAGAACTGCTGATGGAGAGAGTTTGATGATTTCCGATTATGCAGGACTCGGATTCAAAAAACCTTTAATCGGTATGTTAATGTCACTCATGTTGCTGTCACTTGCAGGTTTTCCCCCATTTGCTGGGTTTGTAGGAAAATTCTATATCTTCAAATCCGCTGTTGCAGCTGGACATATCCCGCTCGTAATTGTCGGTGCTATCAACACAGCTATCTCAGCGTTCTACTATTTACGCGTTATTGTAACGATGTATATGCGTGAACCTGAAGATGAATTAGAGTTCAACCCATATCCGTCAACCTTAGTTATCGGACTCGTTCTTGCAGCAATCGGCGTTGTACTGCTCGGTATTCTACCCTCCTTGATTGTAGATCCTGTCCGCGCCATCGCCTTAAACTAATTCAACGTGAGCTCCATAAATAAAATCGTCAGAGAGTCATAGCGTCTGTTTTACAAAAGACGCTGATTTTTGTAGCACATTCTGTTAGATTGTGCTTATTGAAATTCACCTCTTACTGTCAGCGCGCTTGCGATAGAGAGATAATCTCTTCCTTCCTCAACCCTATCGTGGTTGTAACTCAATCCTAAATGCAGATTTGCCGTGAGGTGATTACTGAGTTTGTATCCTGCGCGTAATGTTGTCTCATACCGTTCAGACCGTTCCTCTCTGTTCGCACCGTATGTTTCTCTGCGGATTGCCATAGAAAGTGTATTTGTCAAGTCAAGATCGTGTTTAAGTGGAATCCTACCGAAAAAGGGTACACGGATACCACCTTCCGTGCGGTAACGGTAGTCAATGCTAAAGTTCGGGGTAACGATGAACGCTTTACTCTCAATACCGCGACGGAGATAATCACGGATGGTCGTCCGAACACCTAATGAAGTTCTCGTCTCTTGACCCCATTTGTGTATCCAACTCAAGGAAGGTGTATGTGACGAACTATCGCTTGTTGTTACATCAAGGTTCGCCTCTTCACGTATGGTATAACTATACCGTAGTTGAAAACTGGAAGCTTGTCGTGAATTGATCTTAATATCCCCTTCATAAGTTTCCGCATGGGAAGTATATGTGCTACCGTAGCTTTTTCGGAAACTATCTGCAAAACTAAGGTTTGTTCCGAATGATAGCCATTTCCATGGTTCTATAGAGGTACGTAAGGTATAGCGATTGCTTTTCCGAGAATTCGTACGCTCCTCTGCATCCTGTTCAAGTCTCCAGATTTCTAACAGTGATTTGCCAGGTTCCAGTTGACGAAATGACTCTGTAGCGGTGAAGTTTGCATTCGTATTGATCGTAAATGTATTGATAATGCGGTGTAGCAGGCCTTCCTTTACTGATGCTGTGGCGGTATTTTCTGCTGTCGTCATCTCTGCTTTATCCCGATTAATCCAATCGTTCTGATTTTCCAGAAATTCTTGGATTTCCGCTTCATCAACATTGCGATCGCGCAACTGCTGAAGCGTCGCATCCAGTTGCGTTTGTGTATCGGGGTCCATCACTTCTACTTTGTCTGCTTGCCCATTTAACTTATTCCTGGCACCGTTATTTGATGTAGGTTGTGCCTTCTTTTCAGGATTTTTAGGCAAGATCCAACCGAGCCACTTTTGAATGCGTAAGTTCAAACCGAAATTGACATTGCCGTTAAGTGATGCGTCTTTCTGTTCGGTGAACCAGTTCTCCCTGAAACTGACTCGACTTGTTACTGTTGGTCGGAGTCCGATGAGATCACGGTTCAGACGGGGTGTCAGGGAAATTCGATGCTCCCTTTCAGCAATCGTAAATTCGGGTTGTGTTTCCTCTTCTTCTACAGAGGGTGTATCGCCAAGTACATTTTCTACTGACCCACTAAAAGAGTATGATGATCTAAATCTGTTCGGATCCCTTTTCTCATGTGTTCTTCTCACATCGTACGTTGGACTGAGACTAAACGCGTTTATTGGACTGATGCTTAGTTTTATGGAACCACTATCTGTTTTTTCGTCACGATTCCTGCCATAGCCGTAACTATAGTAGGAAGAAACACCTGTGGAGGTATCCGTTGCCGTTTCAGGTTTCGCGATAATGTCTTCATGCCGATATTGCACATTGAAACCGACCTTTGAACCGATGTCATATCGGAAGGTACCTGTATATAAATGACTGATCTGTGTTCCTTGTCGTTCGTTCCAAAAGTCTTGATAGTTATAGGCAAATCCCAGGTTTGGATACGGATTTCGATTAAATTGCACAGAGACATCTCGTCTCAACGTTTCACTCTTACCACTTTGAAAGGATGTGTAACTGCCGCGTAGTGCCTCCGTTTCAGATTCCTGTTCATTGATGGAATATCTGATAGGTAACCACCGAAAGATAGTGACATCCGCATCAATATTATAATCGTTGTTTGTGGTGCTATAACCACGGGATGATAAACGTTGTCGTCCGATTTCACCGGCACCGCTTTCAAAATCTTTATCTTGACTTGCATAACCGCCACGCAGTCGGACGATGCTGCCGAGTGAGATGGACATATTACCCCGACGCGCCCAACCCGCACGAATGAGGGGATCACCGAGATGGATTTCGTTTACCCATACTTCACCGCTGATTTCCTGACCTGTGTCGTTTCGGATGCCAAGCAGTATACCCCCTATGTTCTTTACTGTGAGTTGTGTTCTGCTCGATCCTGTGCCTCTCACAGTAAAACCATCTGGATGTCCATCCGGTTCGTTGGGATTAGACGTTGTAACAGCATCTTGATTCGGCGTACCTATCTCACTGTTTTCATTATCAACCCTGTCTGGATATGCATTTAGGTTATTGTCCCGTAGGTCAATCTCTATAAGTTTCCAACCATCAAAATCTATCGGCAAGGTATATTCATAGTAGTCGGTCAGATTCTCAAAAACATTCACATCTTCTTCCGGTTGTGGTTGATTGAGAAACGGATCAGAGCTGTAGTATGTGCTCCGGTAACCTGTGGCTACGTTGGGGGCAAGTTGTAGCACAAAAGTCGTATCACTCTTATCACCGTATAACCATAGACGTAACGTATCGTGTTGACTAAAATCCTGACCTTCACTCTGTGTGAAACCCTTCAGTTGCTTTGAGGTGATACCGTGTGAACCCGGATAGAGATAGTATTCAAGGCTTAAGGTCTGTTCGCGTTGTTGCCGTGTCTGAAAACCGACTGCTTCTGCCGTGTATGGGTGTAATTTTCTAAAAAGTTCATCATCTTCAATTTCGTTATAAGCAGTCTGATAGTCGTCATAACTGAAGTTATCTTTTGTACCGACAATAAACCTTTCAAGCGTGTCGTCAACGACCCGTTGTTCAGTCAGTTGTATAGCAGTGGCAGAGGTAGATGCTGCGTTCCACAATTGGGGGGATTGCGTAATTATTCCCTGTTGCCATCTGTTGCCAACTATTTCAATCGATGCCCATTGAAATGTACCCGATACGTTACCGGGTCGGTTCTTCATCAACCAAAACCGGACATGCTGAACGAACACTAAACTGGGAATACGAGTTCCTTCGGCTATAAATTCTGCTATAGGAATGCTAAGAAATGTCCAGCCGTTACTGTTTTGACCTTTGATCCATTCGTTAGGAATCTCATTGAGAGGGATCGCAACCTGAAAATACGCATCAACGGTGTCCAGAACACCATCTCCGTTCAAATCTTCACTATCCAAAATTTGGTTGTCTGCACCAAACGATTCAGATTGAATGGGACCATCATATTGCCATCCAACGTCCTCATCTGTCTCCAACCTACCGTTACCAGCGTATCGTTGGGATTCAGGCAAGTTTTCCAAGTCAAGATCAAGCGCGTCAACAATACTATCCTTATTGGAATCTACTAAGGATTGGGGCAGATCTTCACTATCCAGCCTATCATCTGAATCTGAATCTTCACTGACAGCACCGATGTTGAGGTAAAGTGTAATGTCATCATCTCCCTGAACGCGTAACCACATTTCTACAAACCCGCGTTCTGAAAAATCAACACCTGAATTTGATATACCGTTCGAAAACCCGCCCCATTCTGACACTACATCTGTAAATTCATAACCAATTTCCATTATCAAACGTTCTTCAGTTGAAAGGGATAAAGGTTGTATGGATGACGCAGGTACATCTCGGTTACGCATGTAGTTCCCAACGGCTTCGGACTCTTCCCTATCTTTTAATGCTACCTTAAAGAGAACTCTATTCTCTTGTGTCGGTATTGTATAATAATCATGTGTAGGCGTTTCTGTTCGGTTTTCATCAGGAATATACGGGACGCTACTTGGATTCCATCTATACTTTATTGTCGGAACTGTTGTCGTTTCTCTTACACCTTCCATGCTATCAATCAATGCTACGCCAATGCTATTTGGATTGTTATGGGAATAGGCGGTTTCTCCACTAAAGTCAACGGAGACAGGAAATCTTTGCAAATTGACAAACGGGAGCGGGTTTACCAACCAAGCCAGGTTAAACTCTCTACCGAAACTTGTGTTGACATTGAAGGCTTGTAACCGGTTCGGCACTTCGTTGACATTCGGTATCTCAACTATTCTCTGTCCTGTTGTGATGATATACCCAGTGGATATATTGAATCCTTTCTGGTAGACAGGATTGAAATAGTTCATGCTACTCCCGTATCCACCATAATAATTTGAACCGATGCGTGAACTTCCTCCGAAACTGCCGTAGCTGCTATATCCAGTACCAAAGTCTCCACCAAAACCTGTATTGCTTCTTCCAAAACCTGAACGTGAACCGAGTTGAGGTCCTGTAATAGTCGATGAAGGCCCCGAAAACTGACCTCTATTGTTAAGGTTATTCGTATCCAATCCAATCTGTGACAATCCATTCTGAGACTGACGCATACCGCCTAAGCGATTGAATCTGTCCTCAAGGTTCTGTTCTCTTTCTGACTTCGGTTTCGGTTTATGTGTATATTCTAACCACAAACCAGCGACGGCTTGTTGTGAACCGCCACCGAAAGGAGTTCTTTCAAATTCAACAACGATCTCATCAAATTCATCAATTTCAATGAAAAAATTAATTGTTCCTACCTCATAAGTCATAATGTAATCTGTGCCACGCGTTACAAGTCTACCATTTACACGAACGGTTTCGCTATCTGGTATCACGAATAAACCGACGTTATAGTATTCGGATTGATACGAATAGTCAGCGACGATAGTGTAAATCTGGTCAGTACTTCGGAGGGTTTCAAGATATATCGCTTCATTATTGATGGAATCTCTATAGCGATAGAACGGATGCTCAGGATCCGTAATATAGAACGGGTTAAAATACGGAAAACGTAAGATGCCTCTGTCATAATCTATGAACTCAGGGTCAACGACACCATCTCCATTTTGGTCTAATCCGAATATCTCAATAAATGGGACGAGCCCAGTATCCGTCTGAAATGTTTCACTCTCCCCCTGTCTGATTATACTGAGTTGAAAATCGCGTGGATTTATATTTCGATTACCGAGACTATAGACGTGTGAAGCTGCTGTACCTCGAAATCCTTTCTCCTTTAGAACAACATAACCGATTTCTTCACCCTCTTCATCTATGGAACCATCTCCGTTTTCATCAGCAAAGACGTTCCCTGGATTTCCAACACTACCGCCTCCATCACCGAGATACTCGTAAGCAACGACGATGGTATAACTTGTGGAGATACTGGTTAGGAATTCAATTTCGCCTGTTTCATAGTCAATGTTATAATCTTGTCCGGGGAACTGTGGATTAAAGTAACCTTGACTGGTGCGTTTTCCGCCTTGGTTGTTACCGACGACGTTATCATCAATATAGATTTCTACACTTCCCTGTTTTATCGGTAGGTACGCGTTGTGCAGCAGACCGTCCTCATCCTTGTGAATTAGATAAAACCTATTCTTAACATAATTTGCATCTGCAATCTGAATCCCTCTCGGTCCATATCCGAAGCTGGCTCTTCGAGATTGTCCACGAAATGTCCTGACTTCACGCACGCCTTTGCTTCTTGAGCCGAAAGCGGTGAGTCGTGTGTTTTTATATTGAAAGACACCTTCAAGTCCGAACAGATTCCGATTTATGTTCAAAAAACGTGTGTTGGGTAAACTCAGTGTGATGTCTCCGAAAGAGATTGTTTTGATAAAACTGTCAGGTTTACCCTCATACCAGATTTTTATTTTCTGTTCTTTCGCACCACCGAGTCCGCCAAAACCACCGTATCCTGAACCCCCATATCCGCCACCAAAAGTATCACCTGCATTGTAGTCTACCGCGATATGTGTTCGTTCTCCTACCCGACCGTGTAATCCGATCTGTTGTTGTTGTCTGATGTTAATGCCTGTTGAGCGAGGAACACTACCATAGCTACTGTATCCACTGTATCCACTCCCGTAACCTGTACCAAAGCTGTCGTATCCACCGCCGAACCCGCTGCTATAACCGAAGTCTTCATATCCATAAGAGGAACTTAGACCGAGATCAAGTCCAGAACCGTAGCCTCCGTAGCTGCTGTAACCGTAGCCACCGTACCGGTTCAAATCACCTTCACCAAAGTAGTGTGTTTTGTTGACTTCAACAGTGACGGATTGAAAGCCTGTAATCTGTAGGTTTGAGTCCATCGGTAGGTCAATGCCTCGTGTTTCTTTCTTTTGTCGAGGTCTCCAATCATATAGTTCTGAAAGGTCTCCCAATTCAGGATCATATCTCCAACGTCTTAATGTTTCTAAGTATGGTATCAGGACCTGACGTCGTGCGGGTATTTCTAAATCTTTGTCTTCAGTGATTGGTGGATCATCCGGTTTCGTTTCAGGTTTTGGCAGCATCCAAATGTTTTTTGGGTTAGGATCCTTTTTGGGTTGCTTGTTAAAAGGATTCTCAGATTCAGAGATAGGAGTCGTATCTTGTTGGGGTTGTTCTGTGTCGGGCGATGTTGATGGATCTTTATCAGCAGTAAAAGCAGGTATTGCAATCAAAAATATGGAAAGCACAACAGAAAACAGAAAACAGTTTTTAGACTTTGGCTTCAAAAGTGTATACTCCATAATTTCAGATGTTATATTTTCATTAAAACGGAAAAGCGGAATTTCGGTTTACATTTCATCCCAATGCAACTTGACTTTAATTTTGATTTCTTGTAAATTAACCAAAATTCCACATACAACGTGTAGAAATGGAGATTTATAGATGAACCGTCCAAATATAGTTTTAATGATGTGCGATGACTTGGGATATGGGGATGTCGGATTTAACGGAAATGAGATAATCAAAACACCGAATCTGGACAAATTAGCCAATAATGGGATCCGATTCACGCGTTTTTATGCAGGAGGTCCCGTCTGCTCCCCAACACGCGGCACATGTTTAACCGGACGACACTATTTCCGATACGGGGTAACACATGCCAACCGTGGACATTTACCCGCACAAGAAATAACCCTCGCACGCATGTTGAAGTCATATCAGTATACAACTGGACATTTTGGTAAATGGCATCTGGGTACATTAGACCGGAATTATTCAGGTAAAGCCAATCGTAATCCAGCGCGAAATTATGCACCACCGTGGGAGCGGGATTACGATACCTCTTTTGCCACAGAATATGCAGTGCCAACATGGGATCCCGCCGTTGGGATTCAAGGGAACGGAAAACGTCTGGACCGTCCTTGGGCATCACCGTACTACGAAAGTAATGACGGGGTGGGAAAACTGGCAACGGAGAATTTGGAAGGATGCGATTCGAGAGTGCTGATGGACCGTGCGATTCCGTTTATTGAAAACGCTATCGAAAATGCCGAACCGTTCTTTACCACAATCTGGTTTCATGCACCCCATACACCAGTTGTCGCAGGACCAGAATATCGCGCAATGTATGCCGACTATAGCGAAGCTGAACAACACTATTACGGATGTATTACCGCAATAGACGATCAGGTGGGACGACTGTATCATACATTGGAAGCGTGGGGTGTATCACAGAACACAATGATCTGGTTCTGTTCGGACAATGGTCCTGAAGGTCGCACAGGAAGAGATGGTCGCAATCGGGGATCAACAGGCGGCTTGCGTGGACGAAAACGATCTCTGTTCGATGGAGGAGTCGGTGTCCCCGCGTTACTGCACTGGCCAAATCATGCAGACCCCGGACGCGTCGTCAAAATGCCTTGCAGCACGTTGGATTACTTCCCAACAATCGCCGAAATGATGAACTATCAAAAGCCAGATAATCGTCCAATTGACGGGATCAGTCTACTGCCGACTATTGAAGGAGACCTGACAGAACGTCCAACACCGATCCCGTATCGCTTCATCAGTGGTAAACGCTCAATGTTTGATGCACCCACCATCGCACTGATGGATAACCGATATAAATGCTTGACAAACCTATCGGGGGATGGCAGCGAAGATTTATGTTTTGACATGATTGAAGACCGCGCAGAAACGACTAACTTAGTAAATGAACAACGCGAACTTATGACGCAAACCCGTACAACCTTGCATGAATGGCTCCGCTCATGTGAGAATAGTCACAACGGTGGGGACTACGATGAGGAATTTGAACCGGTCGCACCTTATCAAGAAGTCACAGGAGATTGGCGTTAATAATGGATATTACAACGTTTCCTTGGCAACTGTTGTTATTGTGCGGGTTATCGCTCTCTCTTGGTTGGGGAATACGCGGGAATTTCGGACATGAATATGGAGCCGCTTTACCAGGAGCATTAACGGCAATCGCTCTTGTTCTGCTATCTGGACGAGAAGATTGGCTACGTTATGTACACTATTTCGCGCTGTTCGGCGCAATAGGCTGGTCTTTCGGTGGTAGTATGTCCTATATGCAGGTCGTCGGTTATTCACATTCATCGCATTCACCTACAGTACTCTACGGCTTTGCAAATCTATTCGTCATCGGGTTTCTGTGGGCAGCTTTAGGTGGAGCAGGAACAGCACTCCCCGCATTTATTGCAAATGCTGAACACAACACATTAACAATGTTTATTGTTCCGATCTGTGCTGTCTTTATTGGATGGTCACTTCAGGCAGTTGTCATGGACCGTATGATTGCACCGAAACGGATGCAACGGCACGAAAGTCCTCTTTATTGGTACGACTCTGACTGGTTAGCTGCAATTGTCGCAATTGTGGCATCTATTATCGTCATCATATTTAGAGGAAGCCTGGATATGGGAACGGCACTTGTACTCTATATGGGTGTTGGTTGGTTTGCCGCATTTTTACTCTTAGTGAACGTACTTAAACTTCGGATGACACCTCCACGAGGAGATAATTGGGCAGGATGTGTCGGGATGGTCGCAGCTGTTTTCGTATACTGCTGGCAGTATAATCTTGCAGGTGTTGCTTATGTCGCTTTGATGACAGGTCTTGCAGGAGGGATAGCGTTTGCCTTCGGACAATTGCTGAAGCTACTCTGCATTAGAACAGGACTCCAAACGAATTGGCACAGTGTGATGGAGCAGCTGCAAGGTCTACTCTTTGGTATTGGAATAGCAGTGGCTTTTGGCTCCGTCTTGAATCGCACACCTCTATTGGAAATTGATCCTGTTCTGCCGCCTTGGATGGACATGTTCACAATTTTCTGTGTCATCCTCGCATTGACATACCTCAATTATCGCAAAGCAGTGCAAACATGGGTTGATACTATTCAATCTCTTCCTGAAAAGATGTTTGGGATACCAGTCGTAGGATGGTTAAGGCATTCCAGAGGATGGATAGGGTGGTTTGAACTCGTTTATATCTTACTTAGCATCGCGCTAATTGTTATCTTAGCAGTTAATCTTCGCAATCCGATTCCTTTTATTTCTGAGAATTGGATCGGAAGGGGACAACTACTCTATCTTATATTACTGTGGTGGATGGTTGTTTTCAATTTTGAACGTGCGTTAGTCAATTTCAGTCCGCACAGATTGGTTACAGAGGGTGTGATAAAGTTAAACGCGATAATTTGCACCGTATTGGTATCCATCAGCGTGCATACCGTACCTAAACAGACAGGAAGTACAGTCTCATTTTCTGATGAGTTGTTGCAGGTAGCGGCATGGGGATTAGCAGTCATGATAGCCACTACATTTGCTTTTTGGGGCATTAAACATGTGCTATATGGAAAGCGACATGCCCCAGGTGCCTCGTTACATATCCGTTTCGGAGAGGAATCTAATGCGCCTAAGGAGAAACCGAAAGCAGATGAACCGCATCCTTAATTTCATTGTAAAATTAACGCATATATGTTAAACTAAATTCATTCACAAAAGTTAGGAGGCACAAATGAAATCTCAAATTTTCTATGAACCAGAATCTATGAACCTTGAAGATCGACCTGTTCCAGAACACGGTGACAATGATCTGTTAGTTCAAGTCCGTTCTGTCGGTATCTGTGGTTCGGATGTCGCATATTATTTCGGTTACAGTTCACTTGAAACGGACGATGGTAAAGGACCCCTTATTCTTGGACACGAGTTTACAGGTGAAGTCGTGGAAGTCGGAGACGAAGCGGGAAAAACAGGCGGGTTTAAAGTCGGTGATCGTGTCGTTGTAAATCCAGTACAATCAAATCCAGATTCCTTCTGGAGTAAAAAAGGTCTATCCAACCTATGTCCTGAAAAACGAATCTTAGGTGTAGGCGTTGATGGCGGTTTCGCGGAATACGCAGTCTCTGATTACCGTTGGACAGTAAAACTACCCGACAATGTTACCTACGATCAAGGTGCGTTAACGGAACCCCTCGCATGTGGATTATATGCAGTCAACAATCTCAATGCCGAAGAGGGACAAACAGCAGTGGTCTTCGGACCAGGACCTATCGGCTTGATGATGGTGCAAGTTCTAAAAAGCCGCGGCTTGAAAAATGTACTGCTTGTTGGCACTCGCGACTATCGCCTTGAACGCGGAAAGGAACTTGGCGCAGATTTAATCGTCAATGTGAGTGATAAAGACTCTCCACACTATGTTGAAGACCTTGGGGCTGCTATTCAAGACCTTAACGATGGTGAATTAGCAGACCGTGCTATTACAGCAACGAGCTCACTTGATGCCATACATACCGCACTCGCAGTTACTGGTAGACATGCCACCGTCGTTATCTTCGGACTTCCAGGTGATGCTGATGTGATGGAGGTACCTATTCTTGATACTATCTTAATGGATAAAACTATCAGGTTTTCATGGCTTGCACCAGATACATGGGAAGAAGCCGTTCAACTCATCGCCAGCGGTGATGTGAACATGGATAAGATTATCAGCCACGAGTTTTCGCTCGATTCACTCGTTGAAGGTATCACAAAGGTACGCAATCGCGAAGATAGTTGTACCAAAGGGTTGATTAAGGTTTCATCATAAGTCGGCAACCGATATGGGTATACCATTTTTTATTGTATTTGTCTTATCAATTGTCTTTTTGACTCTTGCCGTAACAGGGTGGGGTAACCTTGTATCTGTTGAGTGGCCCGAGCAGAACCCATCTGCTGAGACCGTTGACGAAGTTACTGTTACCCCTTACCTGGGTTTAAGACTGAATTATTGGGCAATTGCACAGTGTATAGTAGGTTTTCTGCTATTCTTGGTTAGTCTCTATCTGATGGGGTTTTTACTCTATCTTGAGGAACGCGAGAGTGGTAGAATAATGAAGAATGTGAAGAGTTTCGTAAAATTAAGACAGTTTCTTGAGCGACGTAAGAAGAGAAGTCCATTGACTTAAAAGTAGTAGGCACACTCCGTGTGCCGTTCTTTAGCTGAACAAGCTGAAACGCGTGCTGAACATGAATCTGAGGCACGGCAGAAGGCAGAAGCAGAAGTTGCACAACTCCGAGAGGAAATTGCCCGATTAAAAGCACAGTAAAGCGGTTACTCCTTTTTAAAATATGGAAAAACAATTAAAAAATGATTTACTGCTTCGCGCAGCGAAATGCATGCCCATAGAACGCGTACCTGTCTGGATGATGCGGCAAGCAGGAAGATCAGACCCCCTCTATCGACAAATCAGACAAAGTATCAACCTACCATTAGAACGTCTGTTCCGAACATGTCCCACACCAATGTCAGATACAGATGTGGAGTGGGCAGTAAAAATATCACTTCTCCCTAAACGTATCGGTGTAGATGCTATTATTGTTTATAAAGATATCCTTACACCGCTGTCTCCGATGGGAGCACACTTTCGCTTTTCACCCGGACCCGTTTTAGACGAACCGGTACGCACGCAGAAACAGGTAGATGCGCTTAAACCGGTGGATGATCCTGACACTCAATTAAGGTATACAGGTTGCGTTATCCAACGACTTCGCAAGGTATTGGCAGCGGAATTACCGCTCATCGGGTTTGCAGGAGCACCGCTAACACTTGCTTTCTTCCTTATAGCAGGTCAAAGTCCAATGAAACGCGGTGAGGGAATATCGGAGGAAGCAGCCCCTGTTTTTGAAATGATGAAAGATGCACCAGAACTGCTCCATCTTTTGTTAGATAAATTGACCGAAATGACGATTAACTATCTGAATTACCAGATTAGTCAAGGTGTTCAGATTGTACAACTTTTTGAGTCAATCGCAGATGTGCTATCGCTGGAGATGTATGAAGATTTCGCGCTTCCATATCACCAACGTATTTTTGCTGAACTGAATACAGATGCACCCAGTATCATTTTTGCAAAAGAGTGTCCTTACGTTAATTTAATGCACCAAAGCGGAGCGGATGTGTTAAGTGTCGGAAAATGTGTTGATTTTGGCACAGTTAAAAAGGAAGCAGGCGATTCAGTTGCATTACAAGGGAACGTTGATAACGATCTACTTCGTGACGGAACGTTTGATGACATAACAGAAGCTGTGAGGACATGTATTGAACAAGGTGGAAAAACAGGACATATTTTGAACCTTAGCCATGGACTTCACAGAGACACACCCTTTGAAAACGTTAAACATTTCGTAAACGTTGCAAAGGTTCTACAGGCCAGGGCCCTTCAGGACAATAAATGAAAAACATCCAAGAAAACCCATTCGGACAGCGTCAATACGGTACCCTAATTAAGGTAACAGATCGTGTATATCTATTTCGCAATATTGTTAACTCTTCCATTATCATCGGAGATAAAGGTGTTGCAGTCATAGATACACAAGTGAATCAGATGATGGGAAAACGGCTTCTAAAAGCAATTCGAACCATCACAGAAAAACCGATTCTATACGCGATTAATACCCACTACCACTGGGATCACACTAACGGAAATACAGTATTTCATCAAGCAGGAGCAACAGTTGTTGCGCGGGGGATGACAAAAGACTTTATGGTAAACAGATCACCACGGCAGGAGGATTTCCTACGTTCCCGCGGTTTCACACTCGGTGACCCACCATTCTTACCACAGCAGACATTCGATCAAGAAACAGAACTTGATTTAGGCAATCAACCATTACATCTTGTACATTTGGGAAAAGCAGAAACCGATGATGCGACTGCTATTCGGATCCCTGCTGAGGGGTGTATCGTATCAGGGGATACAGTGATGACAGGGAGTTTTCCTATTTTTGGACAACCCGTCATGAATGAAGGACTTATGGCAAACCATGATTGGATTGATACAATTAAAGAACTGCGGACTTACAATCCTGAACATGTGCTACCTGGACACGGACCTTTAGCTCATGATGTAGAAATTGATTTATTGATCAAAATAGAGTCATATTTCCTTACTGAAGTACGCAAGCACGTGGAACAAGGTATGACTCTGAAGGAATTGTTAACTGAGATGGAAGCGAACATGCCGAATTGGATATCCAACATTGCTGAAGTCTGGGGAACGCCTCGTTATGCTATTCTTCGTGTGTATCGCGGGTTAATTGATGATCCTGAACCCGGATGGCAACATCTAAAACCTTCTGCTATACCAGCAGCCGATGTAAACAAACTTCGTGAACACACATATAAACTCACCGAATTTGAGACGTATCGTGAGACTGCTGAAGAGCTCGCAGAAGGCAATGATTACGGTTTAGCCATCGCAATCTTGAAAACTGCTACTGAGAAGTTTGCAAATTTACCACAAGCCTGGACAGCTTATGCGGATTTACTGACACAAGCATCTCGTACTGTCGCAAGTGTGCTTGAGAAGGGTGATTTTTTCTTTGAAGCAAAAAACGCATTGAATGTAGCACTCGATTTAGACCCTGATTATGCACCCGCACATCTATTATGTGGATACAATCACATCTTGTCTGCATATCGGAATGGTGATGATCCGGAACAGGGAATGGAATCAATCTATAAGGCATTGGTTAGCGGTCTGAAGGGAACGCAGCTCGCACAAGCATATTTTGCAATCGGACTCGCACATCGCACGAATGGTGATGAAAAAAATGCACGTGAAGCTTTCGCACAAGCAATTGCTGTTGACCCATCTTATATGCCCGCACAATTTGCCAATATGCCTTAACTATAACGTGAGTTTGATAAATCAGAACAAATAAATACGTAGGTTGGGTTGAGGCACGAAACCCAACATTTTGCCCCATTATAGAGCACTACATGTTGCCAGTTAATATTTGATTGGCGTGCCTCAACCCAACCTACAACGAATATTGCATTTAATTATCAAACTCACGTTAACTAAAGTTTCAGGAGATAATATGAAATACGATAGCGTCTTACTCGTCGCATTCGGGGGCCCGACCCCAGGATGCTGTAAAAAATACGATACACAAAACTGTCCAGGTGAAGCCTACTGCTTTGTTGAAGGTATTGCCGGAGAAGCAGAGTCTCAAAAAGAACGCGTAAAAGATATAGCATCCCATTATGTAAAGTTAGGCGGGTTTTCACCATTTAACGAACTCACCTTTATACAAGCTAAAGCATTACAAAACGCATTGGAGCAGAGGAACTTACCATTACCCGTCTATGCAGGATTTCGACACTGGACACCTTATTTAAAGGACATCATTGCGGAAATGGCAGATAAAGGACACCGAAGAATGCTTGGCATTGTCATGGCACCTCACAGAGCAAAAGTCAGTTATGAATGGTATCTAAACACAGTCAAAAAAGGTATTGAAACAGTAAAAGGTGAACAACCAACAATTGACTATATTGAACCTTGGTACACACATGAAGGATATGTCGGTGCCATCGCAGAGAATATCAAAATCGCTTGTGCAAACAAATTAGAGCATGCCGAAGTCGTTTTTACTGCTCATGCAATTCCTCAAGTCGCTGCAGATACATCACCTTATTCACAACAGTTTGAAGCAACGGGTAAAGCAGTAGCACGGATGCTTGACAAAAAACAGTTCAGTTTTGCTTATCAAAGTGAAGTGGAAAACAGTCCTATCCCTTGGACACAACCTGATATCAATGATTGGCTAAAAGCAAAGAGAACGGCAGGTATTGACACCATCGTTGCATCACCGATTGGGTTCCTCTGTGATCATGTTGAGGTTTTATACGATCTTGATATTGAGGCGAAGGAAACAGCGGGGAACCTCGGAATTGATTTTATTCGCGCAGGCACCGTTGGCGACCATCCAAAATTTATCGGCATGTTAGCAGCTCTTGTCTGTGAAAAGTGTCTCTGAAAAGTATGATCAATTTAGTGATTTTCCCAGGCCGGTAGGTTCGGTTTCCTAACCGAACCGACTTTGTATGGTCAATAAGGAATAAACCGATGACGTCTAAACAGAAACGTGCTATTGTTATCGGAGGTGGAATCACAGGATTAGCCGCAGGATATCGGTTGTTACGTGAAGCGAACAACAGAAATACCCATCTTACATTAACGCTGCTTGAAGCGGGTAATAGAGTCGGTGGTGTGATTCAGACTGAGCATAGAGAGGGTTTTATCATTGAACACGGCCCTGATGCCTTTATTTCAACGAAACCGTGGGCAAAAGCACTCTCTGAAGAACTCGGTCTTACTGATAAATTTATAGGAACTAATCCTCAAGTAAGACAGAGTTTCGTAGTCCGTAAAAGTAGACTCATACCGGTGCCAGAGGGTTTTTATATGATGGCACCGGGTTCTTTTTTGCCATTTATAAAAAGTCCGATCTTCAGCTTACGTGGGAAACTTCGTATAACACTTGACCTATTTATCTCGTCTCGTAGTGATGTGACAGATGAATCGGTCGCAGATTTCGTTAGACGTAGACTTGGTAAAGAGGCGTTTGAACGTATGGCACAACCGATGATAGGCGGAATCTATACATCAGATGCAGAAAACCTGAGTCTAAAAGCAACGTTTCCGCGTTTTATAGAAATGGAACAGGAACACGGCAGCATCATAAAAGCACTCATCGCACAAAAACGCAAATCTTCACAAACAAGTCGTGATACAAGCGGACCACGTTATAGTCTATTCCTATCCTTTACAGACGGGATGCAGACTTTAGTTGATGCACTTGCCGAGAATTTATCTAACAATATCCGTTTACAATCCCCTGTCACATCAATCCAGAAAAAAGAGAGTGATAGTCAACATAACTATAGCTGGTGTGTTCACCTTGACACCGGTGAAGTGTTAGAAGCGGATCTACTTTGCATCGCGCTACCTGCCCCGCAAACAGTTAATATATTATCTCAAGTATCACCGCAACTATCCGACAAACTCAATACTATCTCTTATTCTTCATCTGCCACAGTTAATCTTGCATTTCGTCGTGAAGATGTATCGCATCCACTGAACGGTATGGGATTCGTTGTGCCGATAACTGAGCAACGTAATTTGATAGGATGTTCGTTTAGTAGTGTAAAGTTCGAAAACCGTGCCCCATCAGATTATGTATTACTTCGCGCGTTTGTGGGGGAGAATACGTATTATATTAAAGGTAAAGATAAGGGTAGACCCGATATTGACGAATTGGTGTCAATTTTACATAAGGACCTATCGGAATTAATTGGTATTTCAGCAGAACCTATTTTTTCAGTCGTTAGTCAACATTCGCAAGCGATGGCGCAATATCATGTCGGACATCAGCAACTCATCAGTGAAATTGATGAACTGGCAAATGAACTGAACGGCATTGCTTTAGCAGGCAATGCGTATCACGGCATCGGAATTCCAGATTGTATCCATAGCGGCGAACAGGCAGCAATGAGACTATTAGATACCCTATCCTAATTAATAAGGACGCTTTTGTAGCACATTCTGTTAGATTGTGCCTCTTTCTCCAACATTCATTCTCCATTCCCCTCTCTGCAAACATCTATCTTGATATTGCTGTAGCACATTCATCCTTGATTGTGCTTTTTTCTCCACCCCCATTCATCCTCCATAAAAGGTTTCACATTTTCATAAGAATAAAACACGAGAAGATGTCTCTTATCCTGAAAATCCTCTAATCCTGAAAATCCTGGTTCAGAACCAATGCAGCGTCCTCCGCGTAATCCGCGATTCTGACAAACCACCCCTTCCCCATCCCCTCTTCCAATCTTCCCCATCCCCTCTTCCCCTCTTCCCCATCCCCTCTTCCAATCTTTCCTTCCAATCTTTCCTTCCAATCTTCCAATCTTCTATTCTTCCCCTCTTCCCCTCTTCCAATCTTCCAATCTTTAAGTCGTTTTTTTCTTGACAATTTTTTTGTTTTATGTCATGATGTCAATTAACTTCTGATTTTTTGCTTGTGTTTTTTTATAAATTTAACCGAAAAAAGTGAAGAATTTGATTTGACATGTTTTTTAAATTGTAGTATTATATTAAATACCGATTGCAATTTAATCGATGATATTCATATTCGCGGAAAATTTTTGCAAATTACTCAAAAAAAACCCGTGCACCGATTAAAATGCTTGCTTAATACTGTTGCTTTTGTTAAAATAGCAGTTGACTTTACATTAATAGGCTTTATAATATAGGTTATTTATAAGTCAATAAAACATTATTGTTAATCACCCTAATCTGTTATGTAAACTTTCATGGAGATTTCTGGTCAAATATTATAATTCGGTGCCCGACAATTGCTTGCTTTGACCTTCAATGCGGATATGTTAAAACTATTTTGGGGTGAGTTACTTAGAGGTAAAAGAAATTTGATACTTGGTAGTAGGCTGTTAGAATTGGATGGGCAAACACCTACCTCCTATCGTTTTTGTTGTGTGTTTCCCGCTTGCCCATCTAAAACTTCAGAATTTAGTCTCGTTTTTTATGGAGACTTAACGAGGAGGAAAAGTTAATGAAAAAACGAACACTTGTTTGTTTTTTGATTTTTACATTGTGTGTATTTCACTTTTCAATTACAGACACCGTGTTTGGGCAGGATGCAACTCCCGAAGAACTCGCCCAACAAGTGTTTGATGAACACAATCTGGTACTTAGACGTGCAAACGTAAAGCAATACCTGCCAGAGGTTATTGAAGGCCTAAAGGGTGAATTACCCCTTGGCTTGACGCCAGCAGGTGTGATTGAATTCGCTGTCAATTCAATAAAAACTGATCCTACAGGTGCCTCCTTAAAGGCAATTGCAGCAACTGCAGGTCTAACGTTAACAGATAATCATATCGCTATTATTGCTGACGCAGATGTTCAAGCGGTCCTCGCTGCTGAAAATACTAACGCTTTATTAAGCCTTACTGGGGACGACCTTGCTACAGGACTTGATAAGTTATTGGAATTGATCAATGCAGCTGAGGCAATACAACCTGGTGATGGCGAACAACCCGGTGATGGTGAACAGCCTGGTGATGGCGAACAACCCGGTGACGGCGAACAACCTGGTGACGGCGAACAACCCGGTGACGGCGAACAACCTGGTGACGGCGAACAACCCGGTGATGGCGAACAACCCGGTGATGGCGAACAACCCGGTGATGGCGAACAACCCGGTGATGGTGAACAGCCAGATAATCTTATCCCTTCAAACCTAAACGGTCAGTCACGACTTGGTGGTCTCTCTCTAAACAAGATCTATGCACGAGGGTTTATTGAGAGCTTAATCAGGGGAGCTGGACTTACACTTAATCCAAACGATCCTGTTGATCGTGTTGCTGAGGCAGTTGATCTTGTGTTGAATCAGATCCCAGATGGGTTTTTGCCTAAAGCTCAGATTAGATATGCCTTGACAGCAGAAACACCTCAATCTATTTTTGGGCAGAATGAGCCACCGCAGTTAGACAGTGAAAACTTCGGAAACGCTATTTCACCCGCGCTAACAGACTTACTTTATACCAATGTGATCCCAGATAAGAAGTATCTGGCTGACGATAAAATAAACGTGTATGTTCGCGTTCCTAACGCACTTGAGAACGGTAGCGTCGAATTTAGTCTCAGCGGTTCTCCAGCAGTGCAAGGTAAACGTATTTCACCAACAGCATTCCAAGCAGATACAATTCCTTATACCTTTGAACTTGAGGAAACACTTGCCGCAACTAACCTGCCAGCTTGGCCCGCGGTTGCTCCTGAATTTCCTAAAATCTTCAGAGAAGTGGTGCTTCGCTATTCACAAGAAGGTTTAGATGGAGAATATATTTCCTTGCAAATGGAACCTTATAATGAAGATAAGGGAGTCGTTTGGAAGGGAGATGTCGGTATTATTCCAGGACGCAATGTCTTCTACTATTTTGAAGTTACATTGGTGGAACCTGTAATGCTTAATATCGTCAATCCTGTAGCACTCGGTGAAGCAATCGCAGATGGCGATGGAACGCATACACAGGAAAATGCATCAAATACATACACGATTGAGAGTTGGTCAATGCCTGACCCCCGGAACCTTCAGTTCCAAGATCGCGGTATTATTGATGCACTCTTAACGCCAGATGTCGCATTAGAAATTGCCAGAATATACGTTCTCGCTCAAGGAGGGAACCAAATTCCGTTTAGCGAGTTTAATAGACTAACGCAGTTGTTAGGACGAAACGCAAACAATTTACTAACAGAATTTGAAGGTAATTTTGATCCGAAACTGGCGTCAGTTTTCACCGTGCCAGATATTGACTATGATACAGAATCGCTCTGGGTTGCTAATTTTGACGCAATTGCTGATGGAGATTACACACTTAAAGCACTTGTACGTAACGCGGATGGTGAAGCTGTAGATCAAATTATAGCTGATTTCATCGGTGACGACTCTGCACCTGAAGCAGATTTAACGTTCACACCTATTGCTAATGCAGACGTTGATTCCTCTGGTTACTTGAATAAAGATAACATCTTTGTTAGTACAGACAAGGCCGGCGGACCCGCTGCACTGTTAGACATTGGTAGTGTACTTACAAAAGGTATTCTGGGACGGGATGATGGTTACCTGCTTTATCAAGTCTCAGGTCTTGATAAAGATGGAAATTCAATTACAACTTGGCTACCATTGACGGTAGAATCATCTATGTTAGCTTCGGATCTCTGGGATATCGCCAAAGAGCAATTACAAGGTAATCCTCTTTTGACTACCATTCCTGAGCAGTACCGACCAATTGTTGACTCACTTTGGAGTTTACCTTTTACCGGAGTTTTGAGCCTAATAACACCTGGATTGATACAAGAATTAGGAAACCCAGAACTTGCTAAACTCGGTATACGACCAATAAATGATGCAAGAGCGCAGTTTATTGTCGATCTACTCGGTGCTCTGGTTGCAGACATTGATGCAATTCCACTTACCTACAATGAAGATCGCGTCATGAGAATGACGTTCCCTAAAGGTGAATACGGTGTACGTGCATTGGGGATTGATAACCTGTTAAATATTAGTTCTCATGTTGGAGCGACCCGTCTAAGAATCGTCAATCCTGAATACGATAGGTCAAGCATCACATTGGCAAGTTTAGGGGACGTCAACTATAATGGAAAAGTTGATGACTATGAAAAGAACACAGTTTATGCCAATGCTCGTGATCTCATCCTAACTATTATGGTTGACGATCGATCTGGTGCAGAAAACCACGGTATAGCACACCCCGGTACAATCACAGTTCAATACAAGAATGTGAATGACGAGTGGGTTACCATCGGTGATCCTATTGAATTAGTAGAAGGTGAGGATCATGCTGAAGGATTTGAGCATGAGTGGCTTGATGTGCCAATTGATGCTCTCAAGGTAGCTGGTAATACCGTGAGTCTTCGTACAATTACGAGAAACGACTTGGATATCACATCAACAACACCTGAAACAGAATACTTCATGATCAAACTTGATGACGATGTCCATCCCGTTGATCCAAAAGTCTTGGTCGTTGATGTTGATGATGACTCTATCAACATGACCAACCCTGATAGTGGTGCACCGAAAGGTACGATCCAACTTATCGCATATACACCACGTAGAACTGTTCCAGCAACAGCATCCATTCGTGTTGAAGCAAAACGGATGAACGATGATGCTTGGGCAGGTATTGGCACAGTTGAACTCACTGATCCTGCTGGTATGTCAGGTACAGACACTGCAGCCATCACGTTCAACGGTAAAGCCTTATCAGATGTATATGTTGGTGACACGCTCCATATTCAAGATTCTGGTAGCTACCTTAAGTGGGTTATCACTGTAGATACAACGGCATTAGCCGATACGATTGAAATGGATAACCTCGCTGCGGCACATGCTGCCTCAAATCCAGATGGCACATCCTATACTGAGTTAGATACAAACCGTTATATGGTGCGCGCTTATGCTGTCGGCAAGGATGAAAACGAGGCTGAAATCGATATATCAGAAGCCGTTGAAGGTACTGACTATACCGATATGTTCTCCGTTGATAACATTGATGATGTCGCACCACTCGGACAGAACATGATTACCGTTTCGCAAGACGGTGTTGAAGTTACCCCTAATGAAGACGGTAGCTTTAACGTAGGTGGACTGGTTGATAAGTATGATCCAGATGTACATTCACCCGTCATTACACTTACAATTAAACCAGGTGCAAAACGGGATACCTATAATTCTGTTCATCTCTTCACTTCACTACCTGAAGGTGCAATGATCGGTAAAGTAACCGAAACAGCAAAAGGTAGCGATGAATGGACAGTTATGGTTGATGTCGGTACACTGATGGATTCTACAGGTTTAGAAATGACACCTGATGAAGAAGTCTATAACGACAGGTATCTTGAAGATACGTATCATGCAAACTCAGATGAATTCGTCTATAATCCAAAAGGTCAAGTCTTCTCATTTACGGTTTACGCATTGACTGAAGACGCAGCCGGAAACCGTCAAATTAAAGATGATATTCTTAACGCTGACCTCAGCACAACCACCGCTCACGAGATCACTGTTAATGTACAGAACACATACAGACCTGATCCAGGTGTGTTAGCAATCACAGTTGAGAATTCTGATGGAATGGTAAATCCAGATAGTAAAGCACCTAAGTATGAACTTACTTTCAATGCATATACTTACGGTCATACCTCACCATCACGATCATCACCACCAACAGAAGCCGTACGGTTTGAGGTAAAACGTCCCGGCGATGAAACCTGGGAACGTATTACAGGTACTGTCGAATCTGAAATGGTGACAGATGCCGATTATGATGATATTACAACAGGACTTACACAAGTCCTACAACATAATATTCTATCAGGTGGAGACGCAACGTTACCGATTCCTGCTTTGATGAAGTTCTCAGTAACCGTTGATACACGAGAGTTTGCACTCTTAGACAGAACGGACGACCCCATTAAACTCGAGGATACTATCGAAAGAGGTGATGCTGCAGAACGCGATGTCTCCTTAGATGATAACCAATATCGTGTACGCGCTATTGCACTTACACCTAAGAATGAAGATCATCCTGAATACCCACAAGTTGATGGTGTAGACGCACACTTCTCATTAGACAATGTTGATGATGTCCCACCACTCGGTCCGACAAACATCACCGCTGTCTCTGACAGAGATGCTTATGGTGAGATGCAACCTATTGATGCCAATGATGATGGCAGCTACACAGTCGGTGGTATCGCTGATGAAGATGGCGTTGCTTCACCAGTTGCTATATTCCATATTCAACCAACTGCCGAAGAAATTACTTATGCCGGTGGAAGTCTGCAACTCATTCGGACTAATCCTGATGGAACAGAAGCTGCACCAGCTGAAGGTAGTTTGGAAAATGGATATATTGAAGTTGATGTAGGTTCACTTGATAACGGTACATATATGTATCATGCACTTACCGTTGATGAACACGGTAATGTCCAAGTTCAAGGTGAAGCAGACAAGCCTTCACCAGTGATCACGGTTCATGTCAAAAACCTCCGTTTAAGTGATATTACTAATATTACTGTAACGGCAGTTGATGGTGAATCGCCAGATAGACACCCGCTTCAAGATGGTAGATACCCTCTCAAAGAATCAATCGCTGTAAGTTTTAACGTTAATGACACTTCTCATTTAGTAGTTGAAGACCTTACAGGAGTTCTCCTTAACGGAATGGAGACTACATTTACTGCTGGCAGTGATGCTGAGAACGCTTTCTCACTGATGGCAGATAAACTCTCAGAATTCAACGATGGATGGTATACACCTGAAGGTCGCGTAACAAAACGGAACGGTTCTGCAACTTTCGCATTAGCAATGATTAACCTGGATAACACAGGTCCGATCATCACTATTGGAACCCCAACAGAAGGTGCTACAGTCAATGACTTGCCAACACTTTCTGCTGATTTCGGTGATGGAGATACGGGTAGTGGTGTCAGCGACGGCAGTGGCGTAAGTGCCACAGATACAGCTGTTGTTACATTAGACCGACTCCGCCCAGAAGAAGTTGTTCAAGATGCAGTTCCGATTGATGTCGATCAGGATAGGGTTGAACAAGACCTTGATTCTGTCGTTTATACCCGAACAGACAAACTTGCTGGTGGGGCATATCAGTTCACAGTGCAAGTCTCTGATATACTCGGTAATGTCGGTACAAGTACTGTAATGTTTGCCATTGAAGGTGAAGACCCATTAGTCGTGATTACAGCACCCGCTTCAGGGCAAACGCTTGATCACAGTGTAGAAGAAATTACCGGGTTCTTTACCGGTGGTGGCAATGTTGAAATTACAGAGTTTACAATTAATGGTGAAGCTGTTGAACCGACGGTAACCGATAACGAATTTACGTATACACTGCCCGAAAAAGATGAAAATGAAGATGGAGTCTTAGAGGACGGTGAATATACAGTCGCTGTTGAGGTTACGGATGGCAGTGATTTAACTGCTAAGACATCTCTAACCTTTACTGTCGTATTACCGGTTCCCACAGTCGCTATTCACTCACCGCATGCAGGTCAAATATATGGCCATGGTAAACCGATTATCGCAGGTGATTTCTCTGGTGCTGATCCAGTAGAGGTCGCACTCTCTATTGACGGGGACGCAGTTGAGGCAACCGTGAACGACAATAACCAATTCACTTATACCCCCTCAGATGACCTGAGTGACGGTCCACATACGGTGATGGTAGTCGTCACAGATGCTAACGGCAGAACTGCTCAAACATCTACTGACTTCACAATTAATATACCGGGTCCCACAGTTATGATTCATGTGCCTGCTGCAGGGCAGATATATGATATTAGCAAACCCACTATATCAGGTGAGTTCTCAGGTGTTGCAACACCAGTAACACTCAGTCTTACCCTTGATGGTGAACCAGTTGAAGCAGAAATAAACGATAACGGATTTACGTATACGCCTGCTGATCCTTTAGATGATGGCGAGTTTACACTTGTCGCTGTTGCTACTGATGACAATGGAAAAACGGCTAAAGCAACTGCTATCTTCTCAATAAGATTACCAGTTCCAACAATCATGTTAGATTCTCCCGTTGCTGGCAGCACTTATGATCACACCTTTAGTCATATATCGGGTGCGTTCACAGGTGTCAACCCTGTTGAAGTTGCCCTTATGGTAAATGGCACTGCCGTAGAAGCGATGGTAGATGGCAATCAGTTCACTTACGACCTTACAGATAAGTTAGCTGAAGGTGAAAACATGGTATCCGTTGAAATCACGGATGCTAATGGTAATACTGCACAGGCAACCACTAAGTTCTCAGTTGTTTATCCTGAAGCGTCAGTCTCCATTGATTCTCCTGTTGCTGGTGGCATTTATGATCACACCTTTAGTCATATCTCGGGTGAGTTTATGGGTGTTGGTGCAGTTGCTGTCAGTCTTATGGTTGATGACACAGCTGTAGAAGCGATGGTAGATGGTAACGAGTTCACTTTTGACCTATCCGATAAGTTAGCTGAAGGTGAACACACGGTATCCGTTTCAGTGGAAGATGCCAATGGTGAAATGGCTCAGGCGTCAACGACTTTCTCAGTTGTTTATCCTGAAGCATCAGTCATGATCTCTTCACCTGTCGCAGGTGACACTTATGATCACACCTTTAGTCATATCTCGGGTGAGTTTATGGGTGT
>JAJDZB010000031.1:0-30078 GCA_022824835.1 Candidatus Poribacteria bacterium
GCGTTAGTCATAGTAAGGTTTTGTAGCGTGTTTTTTGACAGAGTCAAAATTTTAAAATTCCTTTTTGGTACGAAATTCTCGCGATGTTGAAATATGCCTGAAAAAATCGGTTTTTTCTGATATTATGTTCATTTCTGGACATTCTGTAGAATAACAATTTAAACACCTTTTACATCAACTATTAGTATGTTTTCATATAACACTGACTAATTGTATCATAGATACATATATTTGTCAAGTTAAAATTGAAATATGGGTGTGTAAAGTTTTTGTCACTAAAGTATCATATCCTGGTACTTGTCTGAACCTGTAAATCGTGGTTCAGACAATTACTTCCTTATCAACATTTTACGGGTTGCTGCGAAATCGCCTGCGGTGAATTTGTAGAAATACACACCACTCGCCACGGGTTCACCCAACGCATTTTTACCATCCCAATACGCTGCACGACTCCGAGATTTGTAGATACCGACTACCTGATTACCTAAATCCAATGTCCGCACCATTTTCCCATCGGCGGCATAAATGGATATGCTCACATCTGCAGGGGATGCTAATTGGTAAGGTATCCACGTTTCTGGATTGAAGGGATTTGGATAATTCGGCAGTAAGGCAGTCTTTTGCGGTGTGAACATTGCCAGTATCTGTTCCAACACAAGAATTCCTCTCTGAAATTCGGGTGTTGTATCTCTCAATGCCTTAGCTTCCTGTAACCACTTTGAAACTTGTTGCGGGGTTAGGTATTCAAAGGCAAGGTGTCGCATGGCGGGTGCACTTGCGACATCCCCGAAAGCGTTTGCGACCAAAACAAGATCTATAATATCTACCACACCATCCTCGTTGACGTCTGCATCATTATCTCCTGTTGTTCCGAAAAGCGAGGAAACTATTGCCAAATCTAAGATATTTACGACACCATCTCTGTTAACATCTTCCTTGATTTCCATTTTCTCTGTGTCCAGGGTAGGCTGTCCAGAGGGTGATTGCGTGAGATCCCATAGCAGTACTGTTCCATCGGCACTTCCACTTGCAAGTGTATTTCCATCTGCACTGAAAGAAATGCTTTCTACACTATTCTTATGTTCAGTAAGGGAGTGTTGGGTTCCAGTGTTTTGGTCCCATAAGCGTACGGTGCCATCGCTACTTCCACTCGCAAGTGTCCAACTACCAGGGCTGGGATTGAATGCCACGCTATTTACCCAATCCGTATGCTCTGTGAGCATGTGTTCAAGGTTTCTTGTGAGTGTATTCCATACTTGCACTGTGCTGTCGGCACTTCCACTTGCAAGTGCGCTTCCATCATGGTTGAAAGCTACACTAAGGACAAAGTCCTTGTGCCCACGGAAAGTATGTAGGATCTTCTCTTGGTTTACGTTCCATAGATGAATTGTGCCGTCCGAGTTTCCACTCGCGAACATAAGTCTATCGGGACTAAAAGCAACAGTGAGAACAGGTGCTAAGTTCCCTGTGAGAACACTCTTTGATTGACCTGTAGCCGGGTCCCACAACCGAATTGTTCCGTCAAGGCTTCCACTTGCGAGTGTTTGTCCATCAGGACTAAAAGCAATACCGAAGACAGAATTCGTATGTCTGCGTAAAGTGTAATTTAGGTTTCCTGTATGTGCGTTCCATACGTTCACAGTGCCATTTGCGTCTCCACTTGCCAGTATTTTTCCATCGGGACTGAAAGCTACGTTGAGGACATAATTTGTGTGTCCTTGCAGTGTCCGCTGATGAATCGCTGTGTCAGTATTCCACAATTGTACAAGGTTGTCCGCACTCCCAAATGCAAGCGTATTGCTACCTTGGTTAGGATTAAAAGCTAAGGCTAAAATAGTATGTGCTTGTGTAATGAGAGTTGTATTGGATGAAATGGTATTGGAAATTGGGTTAACCGTAACAGAGAAGGTCTGCGTCGCTGTCAATTCTCCATCGCTTGCTGTTACAGTTATTGTCGCGTTTCCTTCTGCAATAGGATGGATATTTAAATTTGAACCTGACACACCTGATGTCTCTGCACTGACTACGTTGGTATCAGAGGAACTTACTGTGTAAGTAAGTGAATCGTCATTCAGATCAGAGAAATACGGAGCCACGTCCAGTCTCACAGGTGTATCCCCTACAGAGAGCGTCGGCACCGTGATTGTACCGACTTTTGTCGGTGCTCGGTTCTGAACAGTAATTGTAATAGCAGAAGAGCAGTTGTTGGTGGTATCGCTTTCACCTATGCTACTTTCCACACATCCGCCGTAAAAGTAGGTACCCGCTGCCGTAGGTGCTGTAAGATTAATTTGTTGTGTATTTGTTGTCCCTGCACTAAGCGAACTGATGTTAGCACTTCCAATTTCTGTATCATTTATTGAAATATTTGCGTTAGGTGAACGGTACCATCGGAACGTTGGAGCGGGTGAATTCGCAGTGCCTTTGTTACGTACGGTGGCATTCAGCGTAAAACTTCCCCCCGGTTCTAAGGTCGTAGTACCTGTCGTGGGTGTCTCAACGACTAAATCGGGTACTGCAGTTTCATCAGGTTTCGATGCTTGCACGGTGATAGCAACAGCTGCGGAGCAATTATTATTTGTATTACTCTCATTGGATACACCCGACACACATGCTCCATAATAATAAACGCCTGGTGCGGACGGTGCTGTTAGAGAAACGGATTCTCTACTTGTGTCATCTGATCCTAATCGAGATACAGAACCCTGACCGACCCGTCTGTCACTTGTTGATATCCTTGCATCAGATGAACGGTAATACCTCAGCGTGGCAGAAGATGTAGGTTCACCTATTCCTTGATTAAGTACAGTGGCACTTAGCGTAAAACTTTGGCCGGGGTCAAGAGTAGTTTTACTCACCGAAATGGATTCAACGATATAGTCAGGTGAGCCTGTTACCTGAACCCGTTTTTCGCCGGCAAGGTTGTTATTAAGCATAGGTATCGTGAGATCACCTTTGTAATCTGTATCATGAACATTAGATGGCAAAAATGCCCCATAATAGTAGCGATCCGGAGTTTCTGGTGCGTCCACAGTGAGTGTCAATGTTGTTCTTCTATTTTCTTGCAGAGAAGGTACGGTTAGTTTTCCAGTCCCAGGAATTCGTAAATCTGTTTCTTGACTTAAATCATCAAGATCATAATTTCTACTGCCCGAATGATAATAAAAATAGACTTCTGTTTCAGCAGACTCACCGGGACCGTTGTTTTCAATCCTAACCTCTAATTCAATATTTTCACCAGTACGAACTGTAGAGGAACTGACATCAAAACGACTGATTTCTAAGTCTGGTGGGCGGCGGAATAGTACCTGTTTTCCACCAATAACTTCAGCACTCCACCCTTCTAAATTTATAGGATCCCAGTCTATTTTCCACCAAGTATAACCGTCTGCTTCCCGAGGTCCATCCGTGATAATTCCGGTGATATTACCTATCTGTTCTAATATTTCACCAGTGTGAATGTCGGGTTCGCTTCTAACATTAAGAACAGTTGTTACTTGGACCTTAACAGACACTCCTTCTCTAAGTCCTTCAGCACGAGGGTTGCTGTTGTCAGGAACATCAAAGGTTGGATCATTATTAGGGGGACGGACAATAACAGCACTTGTTTGTCTTACTACCACAGAGATAGTTTGTATAGCAGTTAAGTGAGTATTAACCGTATCACGTGCTCTGACCAGCACGGTCGTGACACCTGCTGCTATAGGTGTAATTGTAACGCGTGAACCGGAAACAGATGTTGTTACAATGCCACTTGGATTTGATTCTGCCGCGTAGGTGAGATTATTTGAAGAAGAGAAATATTGTGAAACGTCCACTGTTGTAGCAGAACCGTCTTCTGTTAATGATTGATGAGGGACTGTGCTTACAGGTATCGGTAAAATATTAAGATCAGTAATCCAATTTGAATATTCTCTGTAGATAGAAACACCAGAATCAGAGGGACCGTATCCCGTGGCTGTATAAGTCGGGGAAAAGGGCTCATTTTCAGTGTCGTTGTCTCGGGCAACACTGATTCTCACAGTTTGGGGTATATACCAATTATTGGTTGTGAAGGTTAACAACGCCGGCGAAAAAGTAACGTCAGGATTGTTACTGGTAATAGCAATAGTTGCTGTGGAATCTGGCGGAGATCTCAGGGCTAATGTATAAGTAGTACTTTCACCTTCATTTATTCTTGCAAAAGAAGAAAAAGTTGAATCTATACCAGGGGAACAGAAACCGTGCCATTTTAAATCATACTTAGCATCATCATAAATGTCTATGATATTGTGGTCGATCTTGTTATTTATCCGAGTTGATATACTTTCATCCAAACTTTGTAAATCTTTACCTGTAAAGATCGCATCAATGGTAGTCGGAATAAACTCTATAATCGATGAGATGCCTAAAAAACCTAAGAGAACATCCGAAGATTCCGGATCTTCCGATAAGACAGTTCCCTCTTCAGCTGCTTTTTCCGCGTAACTTTGGTAAACCTCAGCAATGAGTCGTAATTTCAGTGGGTCAAGTAAACTTATTTTTTCTGAAAACTCAACAGAATCACTCTTTATTGTGATAGGTTGCCCAGTAACTTCAAAAATCTCTCCAGCATTTATGCGATCCCATAAATTGGGTGCATGCTGATTAGCCAAATTCTGTAGATGTATTGCAGTGTTAGCATATCTATCAGCTAAAGAAAAAGCAAGATAAACCTTTCGTAGTTTAAACTCAACATTTGCGAAACTTGTAATAATTGATACTGCACTTACGATTAATGATGCGGCATTAGGTAATAATTCACCAACATTAAGCTCATGTAAGGCTGTACTTTCTGAAATTGTATCAACTAAAACTCCAACTGCAACATTAGTTGTAATATTATATCCCAAGTTTTCTACGGATTGTTTGAAAGCTTCAATGAGATCGGATTTAGAATAGACGGGTGTACGCTGTTTAGTTTTCGCTAAAACTCGTGCTGCAGTGTAAAGTCCCCAAGTGACACTATCGTCTATATCAGGACATAGTTTTACTTCCCCTGTTTCATCGTATACAGAAAAATTGCGTATGAAATCATCCTTACCATAGTTCCTGTCCAAATCCTTAGTGTGAAATTGAATCTGGTATACAACGCCATCACTTGCTCTTATTAGAGCTGTTTGTAGTGCCGTAACCTTTCCCGGCAAAACCAGCGTTAACAATAGTAAACTCATTAAACCAAATACGTTTTTCCTGTTAAATATCCAGGACTTTGATTGAAAAAGATACATACAATAATCCTCTTTAGTTATCATTACAAATGCTACTTGTTTATGTTGAAGTGAATTAAATCATCCGTTTCATATCAAACAGGACTTGTGCAAATTTATCAGAAAGAGAAAATACTGGACTTATTTAAGTCGTTATTTCGGTGTTTTTATTTTCCTAAGTCCTCTTATTACTATAGTTTGGACAATTATTGCCAAAACCATGACTGTAGTACATTCATCCTTGATTGTGTTTCTTTCTGCAACCACCTTATACGTCAATTAAGAAGACAAACACAATCTAATAGTAACCTCAGTCCCTACCAAATCAACGCCAAATGCGCGTTTGGCATTTGTCGGGACTAAAGAGGGTTTGTATAACGTTTAGCTATAAACATAGCGTCCCTACGGGACTGAAGAGGGTTTCTGGCATCGAAAATCCCTTAACTTTACACCTATAATGAGGTGTAAAAACACCCCGAACAGTGAATCGGAACGTTTTAAAAATAGAATCGATAAGTTACTTCAGAATAACCATCTTGCGCGTGGCGGTAAATTCAGATGCCTCAAGGGTATAATAATAAATACCGCTTGCTACCCGCTCACCTAAGTTATTTTTACCGTCCCAATACGCTGCTTGTGTAGGTGACATATATATACCTGCTGACTTTAAACCTACATCCAATGTCCGAATCAAGTGACCGATATTATCATATATCTGAATTGATACTTTAGCAGGTTTGCTCAACTGATATGGAATCCATGTTTCAGGATTAAACGGATTCGGGTAGTTCTGTGCCAAAATCGTATCTTTCGGACGCACATTTCCTACCGCCATCTGGATTCTCATATAAGCGTTTTGGATATCTGTCGTTGATACCTTTTGCTGGAAGGGACCTGAGACGATATTTCCAAGCTTGTCATGTAGTGTAATCTCAACTATGTCATCCGCTTGGACAACACTTTTGCGATTCATATCTGCCCATACGGCACTGGAACTTCTCTGCCCGATAGAGATATCTTCAGTTACCACGGCACCGGTGCGAAGATTTTTTGCTGTGACAATATAAGATGTGTCGGGTTCCATCCCGCGCACATCACTACTGAGAACGAAAGCCCACGCAGTTGTACCAATATGGGGACTCGGTGCCGCACCGAGCGGTTGATTTGACCATGCTGTACCAATGAAAGTTATTGTTGTTGTTGTTGGGGTATTAACAATGTACCCGCGTCCACCTTCAATTGCGAAACCTTCATCGGTAGTGGTAGCGTCTGCAGCGACGTAAGCGATGTATGCCTGCGATGCTGAGTCGTGTCTGATGATAACCGTCGCGCCTAACAACTCGCTGAAGGATTTCGCGGTGTAAGGTTCTCGCTGCATCAGGGGTAAGGACACTACGTTGAGTCCTGGGTCTAACAATAGATCAAAACGTGATTCTGGGACAGTAACGCTAAACTCCCATGTCGTCTCAAGGTTATTGTTGACACTCAGTTTTACTGTATGTGTGCCGGCTGATAAACTGGGAGGACGGAATAAAACAAGTTGATTTACCGCATCATAACCGTGTGTAACAGTTGTGCCATCAACCTGCAGTACAATTGAATTGCTATCAATTCCGCCTGCTGGTCCTGAGATGACTGCGCTAATGACGTTTGGTGACAGGTCGAGAGTCGCGCCAGCAGCGGGTGTTAACGTGCTTCCGTCGATGAAAACATTCGTGATGTCTCCCACGACAATCTGTTCCTGTATTTCACGAGAAAAACCGTTTTGTACAGTAGCACGGATGAGGTATGTTCCCTCTATATCTACTCCAGTGTATTCGTTAACATAGGTACCGTCGCCCGTAGCATCAAGCAGGTCAAGCGAATCGATACGTCCATCTGGACGGACTATTTCTGCAGTGGTGGTCGCGCCTAATACCGGTTGAACGTTTTGCCCGTTTTTACGCCGTGCGCGAATACCGATACGAAGGGTATCACCTATCACGTAACTCGGTTCAAAGCTAAGTAAATTGATAACGAAATCCGATGTTGCAGCTACAATGAGGTTATATTGTTCACCCCCTGGTGGAATGTCTGTGCCAGTTGCCTGCAAACCCCACTCCCCTGGCATCGGGTTTTCGATTGTATAGATAGCATTTGTCGGGGCAGCTTGATAGGTAATGTTAGGATTCGCAGCGGCATCCTGGGGTGTTATCTCTACACCATTGGGATCAATGAGTACTAACTGTATCGTACTGCCCTGCCAATTCGCGGATGACACTATCTGTTCAACCGAGCCATCAAGGACAAACTTTTTAGTAATCTGCTGGTTTTGATTGATATATCCAATAGTGTTCAATAAGATTGTTTTCCTCGTAACGCTTGCAAATATTCTGTTGTAAATTGTCTGTACATTTTCCAAAGAGACAGGAAAATATTCACCTTCTGGAGTGGATTCTGCAATATCTTCAAGTAACCGCCTGTCAACGTCGTTCAGTAACCCGACCGTGTATACGGTCCAGCCTTGTGCGACGTAGTTTTGTACATAACTTGAAGTCGGATTAAAACCGCTATCTTGACCATCGGTTAGCAGTACTGCTGCCTTTCTTGCATCAGGTGATGAAGAGGCAGACAGAAGACGGTATCCTAACGCAAGTCCTTCGCCTATATCTGTCCCTCCACCAGAGTCAATTCTGTCAACAGCACTCTTTAACTGGCTTTTTCCAGCACTATCAGCAAAAGTCAGCTCTGCATACGTTTTGGCAGATCCGTTAAAATCTACGATCGCAATTTGAATTAGTGGGTCAGCTAAGTCAATAAAAAACTTGGCTGCAGTCTTGCGTAAGTCATTTGGGTCATTATCAGCCATACTCCCTGAACTGTCAATAATTAGAACAACATCGGCTACTGCCAGAGAGTTTGGATTCTGAATAGCGGGGACGGTAACCATACCATCTTCAGCAGTAACTGCCAACTGATTAGCATTGGTATCAACAAGTCTGATACTTGTCAGTTCAATAGAGGACGCTTTTTCTGCAATTACCTCAAAAACGACTGTCGCAAGCGTACCATCCCCGTCCGGTGCAGTTGCTCCAGCGGCAAGTGCCGCGATTGTGACACTGTTATTGGATATTACCGGCTGAACTGTTAAGGCTCCTGTGGGTAGGTAGTTAGCATTTGCATTTGAGACATATTTAAGTGCAGTTGGATCGAAGTTAATGGTCACTTGGTAGCCAGAGACATTTCTTCCGTCCGTTATATCAATACTGACTGTAAATTGTTCCCCGACTGCTGGGGATTCCATTGTCACAGGATTCACAGAAACAACGGTTGCTTGACCGTAACTCATTGCTGTAAATCCAAAACATATACTAAGGACCGATAAGATAAATAGTGTTTTTCCATTAAAGAATGTGTTTCTCATAACTACTCCTTTGAGTTTTTAGATTTTCAAAAACAATCAAGTTGTAAAGACGTAATCTATAGTAAAGTTAGTAATGTTCCCAGGCCGGTAGGTTCGGTTTCCTAACCGAACCGGATCCTTCGCAAAAACCTCTATGAACACAATTGGCACAAAACCTGCAGAATACGCGTTTGGTATTCTGCATTGGTTAGGAAACCGAACCTACCGGCCTGAAATTACAGCGTACTTCTCCGTAACTTTACACCCGATGAATGCCATACGCGCATTCTGCGTTGATTTGGACATGATAGACATAGTCAATACGTGTCGGGTTTCGCTTCGCTCTACCCGACCTACAGAAGAAAACTATACCTTCATTTAGAAGTTGACAGAACACTACTTCCTGATCAACATTTTGCCTGTGGCACTAAATGAACCTGCAGTCAAAGTATAGAAATAGAGACCACTCGCCACGCGCTCACCAAACTCGTTTTTACCATCCCAATATGCTGCACGACTCTTGCTACGATACAAACCCGCGGATTGATGACCTAATGAGAGGGTGCGAATCAATGAACCGTTCAGGGCATGTATAGTAACGGTGACATCTGTCGCTTCTGCCAGTTGATACGGTATCCAGGTCTCTGGGTTAAATGGATTAGGATAGTTGGACAAGAGCCTTGTTTTCTGTGGTGTTAATGCTGTTAAGAGTTGTTCCAATACAGCAATCCCGCGTTGAAAAGCGGGGTCTGTGAGATTTAGCTGCTGAGCTTGTTGTAGCCATGTTTTTATATTCGTCCTTGTAAGAGCGATCTCTGAATCGTGTCCCAACGCAATAGGTGCGACTGGCGTATTCCCAAACGCTGCAGCAACGAGTGCTAAATCTATAACATCAACAACACCATCATCGTTGACATCTGTAGTAATATCACCTGTCTGTCCAAAATTAGACGCAACCAAAGCGAGATCTATGATATCGACGATACCGTCTTGATTGACATCTTCGGAAAGTAGCGGGGGTTGAGATTGGGTGCTGAAAGAGAGATCCAACGCAATACCGAGAGGACGCGGATAATCGGTTAATATTTCTTCTACACCACTGCCATCAAGATTAGCACGTTGAATCTTACCGGCTCCCAAGTCAGACCAATACATCTTACCCTCTGCGATATCTAGGGCAATATCAAAGGTCCGATTAAGTCCAGATGTCACAAGGTCTTCAATCCCGCTCCCATTAAGGTTTGCACGACGAATTTTACCCGACCCCTGTTCTACCCAATACATCTTACCACCAGATACATCCAAAACAATTCCTACGGGGCCATCCAGTCCAGTGAGTAGGGTTTCCTGACCACTGCCATTTAGGTTAAAACGGTGGATATTACCGTCGTGCCAATCAGTCCAATACAACTTACCGTTAGTTGTGTCTATTGCAAGGTCCCCGTCTATTTGAGATCCAGTATTCACAAGGTCTTGAATCCCGCTGCCATTTAGGTTTGCACGACGAATTTTATCCGACCCCGTTTCTAACCAATACATCTTACCACCAGGGATATCCAAACGAATACTTTGAGGGTTGTCCAATCCTGTGCGTAGGTCCTCAACGCCACTACCATCAAGGTTAGCACGACGAATTTTACCCGACCCATATTCTATCCAATAAACCTTACTATTAGAAACATCCAACGCAATATTATACGGCTCACCTAATCCGGTGCGTATCTGTTCAACTTCACTACCATCAAGGTTAGCACGATAAAGTATTCCTCTGTCAGCATCAACCCAATACATCTTATTTTCAGTTGCATTAGCATCAGGTTCAGAAGGTAGGGTAACATTCCAAACATATTTCCCATCCGAGATTAAGGTGCCATCGGGACTCCATGCTAAGTCAAGCACTACGTCACTTGCGTTGGTCTCACCAACATAATTAATACTTGTTGCGATTTGGTAGAAGGTAATTGTCCCATCAGTGTCTCCCATAGCGATATATTCACTGTCAGGACTAAATGCAATGGCAAGAACATCATCGGTCGTTACACGCCAAGCGATACTCATATCGGACATCCTATAAATATTGACATAGGTGTTAGTCCCATCATATCCATCTGCAGCGAGATATTCGCCATCCGGACTAAAAGCGATTGCCCGAACATTCCCACCGGGTTTTAAATCGATAGTATTCACATCGTCTGTCCACCAACTGTTCAATTCCCAAAGCGTGAGATCACCGTTATCATTTCCTGTTGCGAGATACCTTCCATCCGTACTGAAAGCAACATCGTAAACTTCAAACGCATCAGTTATACCCCATCCATTCATTGCATCACTGTTCAAGTCCCAAAGAAATGCCCAATGAAGATCAACAGCTGCTGCGACATACCTACCATCTGGACTATAGGCAATTGCGTTTATAATATCCGCATTATTATGAACATAACGACTTCTGACAATGGTTCTGGTAGCAACATCCAAGAGCGATACCAGAACATCACCATCATCACCGTCCGCTGCAAGATACCTGCTGTCCGAACTGAAGGCAACACTTTGAACATTGTCACCAAGGCGTACATATTCAATGCTGTCATCATCCCCACTTCCCAAAATCCGACATCTCCATCTATATCACCAGTTGCAATGTACTTTCCATCAGGACTAAAGTCTACTGCTGTGCAGCCACTATAAAGACTATATGCATAAGTTACATCAAACTGATCTGCTGTGGAAACCGAGGTTATACCAAAAAAACACAAGAAAACAATGATTGAAAATACAATGATATTTTGCTGATTGTTCATAGGGGGTACTCCTCTGTTGAAATTGTTTTAAGGCCGAAAATAAAGAAATTAATAAATTTAGTACATAAGAACATTAAATGTAGCTGATACAGTTATGATATTCGTGTGAGATGTGGAAGTGGTTGTTTCACCTGTAAATATGTTTAATGAACTGGTATAGGTATCAGTGAACCTATTGTACCCAAGTATCAACTCCAGTGTGAGATATTTGCGGAATTCGTAACCTATCCCACCCGTTATCGCAAACAGATTGTCTTGGTTGGCACTTGTATAGCCAACTGTGCCCTGAAAGAAATATTGGGATGTCCTGTCGGGGAAATACATGATTCCTATACCTGGGAAAATGTTTTGAATTGAAGATGATAGAAAAATCACTAAATCATTTGAGACCCCATATCCAATCCTGCCATTTGTTGTAAATCCTGACAGTGTAAGATCAGAATCAATATCTTTGTTATCGACTGCAGCACCTGAGTATCCGATGCCCCCGCCAAAAATCAGCCCTTCTCTATTTCCATCAATAAATTGTGCGTGCACAATTATGGATGAACAACAGAATAACACTATTATCACGTTTAGTAGAAATAGATAACGATAACTTGTTTTCACAAATTTTCTCCTTTTTTACTTCCGAATTAGCATTTTGCCAGTAGCACTAAATTTACCTGCAGTCAAGGTATAGAAATAAAGACCGCTTGCAACCTGCTCACCAAACTCGTTTTTACCATCCCAATATGCTGCACGACTCTTACTACGATACAAACCCGCAGATTGATGACCTAATGAGAGGGTGCGAATCAATGAACCGTTCATGGAATGGATGGTAACGGTGACATCTGTCGCTTCTGCCAATTGGTACGGTATCCACGTCTCTGGGTTAAATGGATTCGGATAGTTTAGCAGGAGTGCTGTTTTTTGCGGTGCTGCCGCTTCCTGTGTTAGAGTTGACAACAGGTTTTCCAGCACTGCAATGCCTCGTTGATATGCGGGATGCGCTTTGGTAGTTTCAGGAATATCTGAGTTAATTGCTTTGGCTTGTGTGAGCCATGTCCGCACGTCTTTTGCTGAAACATTAAACTTTTCCATGTCATAAATAGAAGGGGCAGATGTAGTGTGTTCAATCGATCCTCCCACTAAGACGAGGTCCAGGATATTGACTACGCTATCCCCATTAACGTCTGCAGCAGGAACTGAGAGATCCTCTAAATTCTTGCCAAATTCTGAAGCAACTAAGACTATGTCCAGGATATTTATTTCACCGTCACCATTAACGTCTGCTGAACCGAGAGTCTGAACTGTTTTGTTTGGCCGGACGTAAAATTCACGTTTCCCATTTGAGTGGTTCCGGAGACTGACATCGGATAACGTTAGGATTGTTGTCTTATGTGGTGCGCGGACCCTAAAGGTTAGTTTGGCAAGGATCCTTTCATTAGGAATATCATTAATGTAAATTTTATTTTTATTGATGATATTATTGATGGTAATTGTTGCCGACTTTGTAGAAGTATTTTCACCACCAGAGTCGTCAGAATTACCGGGAAAGCAAAAGATTATTTTTGGTTCTTCCTCAACAACTGTATAATCAAGAGTATAAGAAGTAAATTGCTTACCATCTATATACTCAAGAGCATCAGGCATAAGAGCATCAGGATCATATTGCAATGTAGCCTTGTAATAAAAGTAATCATCTTCCTTTTTAGTACTTTTTGGATTGATATTCTCCGCATTCGCAATTTTTAACTCTACAGTTAACTCTTCACCCACAACAAAAAAGTCTTTTTCAGGTGAAATCGTAAGATAAAAAGTAGGTTCTTCTGACACAACTGCAGTAGCAATAAAGATAACTGGTTTTACTCCTTCAACACTTGCCTCTATCAAACTTACAGGAGTTTGACCTAAGGTGAAGGTGGTTGATGCTTGACCATTGCTATCAGTAGTTGGTGTTGAATCTGATAACTTACCATCACCGCTAATGAGACTGAAAGTCACACTAATTCCTTCAATTGGGATGTCATTTTGATCCTTTACTACTACGATAAATGGTTTTAGCAAGGAACCAGGTGTTCCTGATTGAGAATTTTCAGAGAATTTAACAATTTCCGTCGGTATCTGTATATTTTCAATCAATTCTGCAAGTTGATCAATAGCTGTAGTATCTTGAAGTACATTATGAAAATCGGGATTTTGGAATAACTCTCGGAACTTGGTATCCGTAGTGAGCAATTCTATAATGCTATTGTCTCCGTCCTGATACACAGAACGGAGAGAATTAGGCACTATTACAAAACGATTAATTATATCCGAATTTAGGATATTTTGATAGTTTTCATTTTTGAATGCGCGCAGCACTGGTGGAAAAAACTTCTGAATATCTGGATTTTTAAACGTTTCCTTGTATTCTTCAAACACTTCCTCTGCCAGTGTAGGCGACTGTTGTCCAAAAATATCTTTTGGGAATGAAAGGTAGAAAAAACACATTATAAAAAAACAGGTAAGAATTCGCTTTTCCATTCAGTAATCTCCATTAGTAACGGTGACATCTGTCGCTTCTGCAAGTTGGTACGGTATCCACGTCCTGTGAGTATTCAGAGTTATAACTTCTCTCCTACTTTCGAATTAGCATTTTGCCAGTAGCACTGAACTTGCCTGCAGTCAAGGTATAAAAATAAAGACCGCTTGCAACCTGCTCACCAAACGCGTTTTTACCATCCCAATATGCTGCACGACTCTTACTACGATACAAACCTGCAGATTGATGACCTAATGAGAGGGTCCGAATCAATGAACCGTTCATAGCATGTATGGTAACGGTGACATCTGTAGATTCTGCCAGTTGGTACGGTATCCACGTCTCTGGGTTAAATGGATTCGGATAGTTCAATAAGAGTGCAGTCTTCTGTGGAACTGTTTCTATCTGTGTTAAGGTTGCTAACAGGTTTTCCAGTACTGCAATGCCACGTTGGTATATGGGATGCGCTTTGGTAATTTCAGAAATATTTGGGTTAAATGCTTTGGCTTGTGTGAGCCATGTCCGCACGTCTTTTGCGGAAACATTAAACTGTTCCATGTCTTGTATAGAAGGTGCAGATGCAGTGTCTTCAAACGCTGCTGCCACTGCAACGATGTCCAGGATATTGACAACTCCATCGCCGTTGACATCTTCAGGCACTGTAGGAGGATCTTCTCCATTTACATCTTCGGGCACAATAGAGGGATCTTCTGATACACCCATTGCCCGTACGACTGCAACGAGGTCCAGGATATCTATATTGCCATCTTCGTTAACATCTGCGGCAGAGCAGTCGCCAGTTGTTTTTACAAAGCATTGACCAACTTTTACTAAGTCTAATACATTTACCTCACCTATGCCATCAACATTTGCATCGTAATCTTTTACTGTCACTATATTATTATCAAAATTTGGTGTGAGCAGAGATTCTCCGTTGTTAGAAAGTTTGACATCAACCAACTCCAAAGTCGATTCCTTTAATTCCACGACTTCAAATGTCAGTTTTGCGAGGATTCCATCACCGCTGCTTTCCGATGGGGACGGAGCGGCAAGCGTTACTGTTTTCTTTCCTGAACTTTCATCTGATTCAGATATGATTAATGGATGTGCATCGGGAAGATACTCACCATTAAATGTTAGGTTTTCATTGTCATCCTCAAGTTTTAAATCGAGAGCAGTAGGATCATATTTCACAGTAATCACATAGCCATTGATACTTTCCCCTTTTATAATGTTAACGTTGAGTGTAAATTTTTTCCCCACAGCAGGAGATGTGATTTGAGAAGGTGTGATATTGACAAACAATTCAGACGTAATTGCGGTAGCAGTAAAGATAACTGGTTTTGCACCATCAACACTTGCCTCTATCAAAGTATATCCAGGGGCTGCACCTAAGATAAATTGTGTGGTTGCTAATCCCTCGCTATTAGTATCGCTATCGGTTTCTGTCATTGTGTTTAAAAATTGACCCGATTCACCATAAAGTATACGGAAAGTAACTGTACCGGGATGTATTGCGTTCCCATTTTGGTCTGACACTTTTACGATAAATGGGTGTGGCAAGGTAGTGTTAATTGCACCTTCCTGTCCATTCCCAGCGACTACTTCCAGTGTTGGAGGTGTAGAAGTGATAGGGGGAGTTGCAATAACAGTAAAGATAACTGGTTTTGCTCCCTCAACACTTGCCTCTATCAAAGTATATCCAGGGTTTGCCCCTAAGATAAATTGTGTGGTTGCTAACCCTTCGCTATCGGTTTCTGTCATTGTGTTTAAAAATTGACCCGATCCGCCAGAAAGTATGCGGAAAGTAACTGGACTGCCAGGGATTGCGTTCCCATTTTGGTCTGACACTTTTACGATAAATGGGTCTGGCAAGGTAGTATCAATGGCACCTTCCTGTCCATTTCCAGAGATTATCTTCAATGTTAGAGGTGGGGGAGTTGCGGTAGCAGTAAAGATAACTGGTTTTGCACCATCAACATGTGCCTCTATCAAAGTAACTCCAGGGACTACCCCTAAGATAAATTGTGTGGCTGCTAACCCCTCACTATTAGTTTCTGTCATTGTGTTTAAAAATTGACCCGATCCGTAAAGTATGCGGAAAGTAACTGGAACTTCAGGTATTGCATTCCCGTTTTGGTCTGACACTTTTACGATAAATGGGTCTGGCAATATAGTATCAATGGCACCTTTCTGTTCATTTCCAGAGATTATCTCCAGTGTAGTTTGTGGATTCACTATGTTTTCAGTTGTAATTGCGGCAGCAATAAAAGTTGCCGTTTGTGAAGTACCTTCAACAGTAACTGTTGCTGTTACCTCGTTTATACCCTCGTTGGGTCCGAGGGTAAGGAGGGTTTGTGCGCGTCCATCCGGATCGGTAAGAACATTGTCAAGCTCAAGGTTGCCATTACCTTTAGTGATCTCAAAAACAACATTAATGCTATCAACTGGCATACTATTTTGTTTCATTTCCACTACAAGAGAGTCGTTCAAAGGGGTACCAGGGTCACCTTTTTGTCCATTCCCCGAGACTATCTCCAGTGTTAGAGATGGAGTAGTTGCTGTAGCAGTAAAGATAACTGGTTTTGCTCCCTTAACACTTGCCTCTATCAAAGTATATCCAGGGACTGCACCTAAGATAAATTGTGTGGTTGCTAATCCCTCGCTATTGGTTGTGCTATTGGTTTCGCTATCGGTTTCTGTCATTGTGTTTAAAAATTGACCCGATTCTCCAGAAAGTATGCGGAAAGTAACTTGAATGTCAGGTATTGCGTTCCCATTTTGGTCTGACACTTTTACGATAAATGGGTGTGGCAAGGTAGTATTAATTGCACCTTCCTGTCCATTTCCATAGACTATCTCCAGTATATTTTGTGTTGCGATAGCAGTAAAGATAACGGGTGTTGTCCCCTCAACACTTGCCTCTATCAAACTTGGCCCAAGAGTTTGACCTAAGGTGAAGATAGTTGATGCTTGTCCATTGCCATCAGTAGTTGATGTTGAGTCTGATAACTCACCATCACCACTAATGACACTGAAAGTCACACTAATTCCTTCAATTAGCTTGTCGTTTTGATCCTTTACTACTACGATAAATGATTTTAGTAAGGAATCAGGTGTTCCTGATTGAGAATCTCCAGAAAATTTAACAATTTCCGTCGGTATCTGTATATTTTCAATCAATTCTGCAAGTTGATCAATAGCTGTAGTATCTTGAAGTACATTATGAAAATCGGGATTTTGAAATAACTCTCGGAACTTGGTATCCGTAGTGAGCAATTCTATAATGCTATTGTCTACGTCCTGATACACAGAACGGAGAGAATTAGGCACTATTACAAAACGATTAATTAATTCAGGATCCGAATTCAGGATACTTTGATAGACTTCACTTTTGAATGCGAGCAGTACTGGTGGGAAAAACTTCTGAATATCTGGATGCTTAAACGTTTCCTTGTACTCTTCAAACACTTCCTCTGCAAGTGTACGCGGCTGTTGTCCAAAAACTTCTTTAGGGATTGAGAAATAAAAAGAACATATTATAATAACAAATAAACAGATTAGTGTTTTCCTTTTCATTAACTTGTCTTCTCCTTAAGTTTGCAATGTCTAACCGATGGTAGACTAATCTATTAAAATTTAGAGGTAATTCACTGGTGTATTATTCACTGTTGTGTTTACTTTGTAATAAATAGACGGTTGAAATGTCTTACAAGACATTTCAACGCCTATTTATTAGATGGGTATTTGAGAGAGAAATGTAAGAATCTGAATCTCTTTCAATAGACCGTGGTTTACTTCCGAATTAGCATTTTGCCAGTCGCACTAAATTTTCCAGCAGTGAATGTGTAGAAATAGATACCACTTGCTGCTTGTTCACCAAACTCATTGCGACCGTCCCAATATGCCGCCTGGCTCTTATTGATATAAGTGCCTGCCGATTGATGCCCTAACTTAAGGGTACGAATCGGGGTGCCGTTTGTGGAATAGATCGTTACACTAACATTTGATGCTTCTGCCAACTGGTAAGGTATCCATGTTTCAGGGTTGAACGGATTTGGATAATTCAGGAGCAACCGCGTCTTGGTAGGCACTCTGGATTTCAGTAGTGTTTCAAGATTAGCTATACCGAGATCAAAGATGGCAGAACCGTCGTCTTTAACCTGTGCGTGGTCTATCCAACCTTGAATTGTAGTCGGATCTACATTACGACTTATAGTGGGAGCACTAATAATATTATCCTCATTAGCGTCTCTGGACCAAGATTCTACTGGTCTCCGAGGTGCAGGTTGTGCCCATAGTGAACTATGATAAATCCCTACCAAATCAAGCACATTGACAAAACCATCTTCATTAACATCGGCGCGCGGATTTTGTGTCCCAATACTTGCTGCGACTTCCACCAAATCCAAAATATTAACCATTTCGTCCTGATTAACATCTTCTTTTGCGTAAATATAAGTCTGATGGTGAGTAGCAACGGCCACGTCTTTAACCTTAATAGCATAAGATATCCGGTCAGGCGTTCGATCTCCATCATCATCAACATTACTTTGGAGTTGGACATTGTGGATTCCCAAAACTTCCTCAGCAAATGTTAAAATACGAAATTCAATTGTTAATAGTTTTCCTATCTCATTATCTCGTAAAGAGATACCTGGGGGAGAAGGCCTCGATGCCACTCCTTCAGTTTGTCCAGCAAGAGCCTGACTGACACTAATTCTCCCTGCTGATATATTGCTAAAAAAGAGCGGATCGTGTCCACTTTGTTCAAGAAAATCGCCTTCCATGACAGCAATGACTTCAAGAATTTGAGGGTTAAACACTATATCCATTTGCCATGCAGACAATGGCAAGGTCGCCCATCCACTTTCATTTTCAATTGTAATCGTTTGTTTGAAGGTATCACCGACTGCAAGTTGCTCTTTAGGTTCAGGGGGGTTAACAACAATTATAGCTTGGCCTATTTCGTCAGGGTTCGGATCTACTGCCGCACTAGCGTTCAAACTTTCTTTATCAGATATGTCCCATACGACTGATATAGAGGATTCTTTCTCAGCTTCTATAAATGTTCCACTTACTATCAAAGCACCGAGTGCTTCAGTGTTGTGAGTCCCTGGTACTGGAAGTGGTGATGTGACTCTTATGTTTTTAGCAGAAACCTTGAGCGGAATTCCAGGCTGTCCAATTCCATCATATCCTGCGACAAATGTGACTTGTACACGACCACCTGCTACTGCCTCCCCTTGAAAACCACTTGAACCTGTGACTTCCAGAAAAGGGGTTCCTTGTCCTTGGGCATCAGCATTGTTCCCAACAAACATTAAAGACAATGCCAAGAATACAAACATGCTTAAACGTGAAAACGTTTTCATTTATTAAATTCTCCTTGTAAAATCATAAATTAGTTTGAAATAACTTGAAACTCTGTGAATGTGTTTGTACACATTTTGTTATTCCTACTGGATTAACAGTAGAGACGTGACGATCCTGGGCGCAGGATTTCATAAACAGCGCGCTGGCAACGTCATTACCTGTTAGCGGGTAAATTCCCGCATTGTGTAATTGGCAGTGTAAGCTGCCATCGATTTGATTAGAATTAGTCCGTGTGAGTTTTGTACCCAAGTATCTGGGCACGTTGGAATAACTGATCTCCGCAGCAAAAGCGTTAATGCCACAAGACATCAGTTTATGGACAGTCTGAAAAAGGTTAAGTTGTAAGAACGTGAGAAGATATGCCCTTGTGAAAGGGACTACAGAAAAGACACAGTTTAACGAAATTAACTCACAGTTATAAGGGGGGGGGGGGTGTAACTGATAGTTAACATGTCTAACTTCCGGTTAATATGTTCAGCAGTTTGTCCGGGCACCAAAGGATCGACTGTTCGTGGTATGCCCAATCCGCTTTGGAAGTTATGAGCGGTTGCTTTTTTTACTGTGGAGTTGACGATTCTGTTTTTCATCACTTTTTGCTATTATCAGGTGATTCTGCACCTATCATTAAGTACAATGTTCGTATATAGTATATCAAAAACATATCTAAGGGGCAACTTTTTTTGTTGCCATAAATAGATTATAAAACATACAAACTTTAATTGCAAGAAATTTTTGATGGTTAATTCTGTTAAAATGCCGATGTCTGTTACGTAATTCACCAAAATTTCCAGACATAATAATATATGAATTATACAATATATGAAACTTTAATGCAAGAAATTTTCGCATTAAAAGATAAATTACCCGTTTTGTATAAAAATGTCAAGGTTTTTTTATACACTGTTGCAAGATAGAATACGGGTTGTGTAAACTTTTTGTCACAAGTGGATTGTCCAGACTGAATAAGTAGTATATCGGGCAGAGGAACGAAACCCGTAAATCAACGATGTGAATGCGCTTATGGCATTCATTAGGCGTCAATTAAGTGAAAAACGTTTGTGCGTTTGATACACCTTTCGCCCCTCTGGGGCTTGCTATTGGCTTGATCAATGCGCGGACTATACACCTTTCGCCTCTCTGAGGCTTTGGAAAATCACATATCAGCACCAGCGGTTTGGAGGAAGAAGCACAATCAGGGATGAATGTGCTACGGCAAGATAAAGAGGGATATTGGGGGAGGAGGGATATTGGAGGAGGAATAGGGTTGGAGGAAGAAGCACAATCAAGGATGAATGTGCTACGGCAAGATAAAGAGGGATATTGGGGGAGGAAGGGGGTTGGAGGAAGAAGCACAATCAAGGATGAATGTGCTACAGCTATATCAGAATGGTTGGTGTATAAAAAACTGTTTGCACACTTCATCAAAGTATAATATAATTGTATTCTCAGAGGAAATAAGAGTCAATCTAAATCTATTATATCTATCATGAATATTATTTGCAGTCTAAGCATAAATCATAAGCGTTACCAGCAATGACTTAGGAACAAACTATGGCAGCAACCATATCCGAATCGCTTTTCCGACTGTCAGGACCGTCACGGGAAGATATTGATTCATTCCACAATGATGGATATATTGCATATCCAGACATTTTCACTGACGATGGTAGAGAAGGTCTGATAGAAGAAATTACACAACATTTTGAACCGACACGTCAATACATAGAGTCGTTGCAAAACGGTGCCGAACAAGATCGTCCCTACTTCATCCGTCCGTGGAATGATCGTGGTGAATACAGTGATCGCCTAATTGACGATCCGTTTATATCGACGTTGATACGAGAAACTATTGGTGATGCTTACTACTTCTGTCATTCTGCGCTGAACATTGCGCCGCGTGGTATTGGACCGATTCCATTCCATCAGGACCATCACCACTGGAAACATGAGAACCCTGTCAACCTTGCGGAACGTGATAACTACTATATCCAGATTCTGTATTATCCAAATGGATTTACATGCGGTGATCGGAATCTGAAAGTGATCGCTGGCAGTCATCGGGTTGCCCCTACAGCAGAAGCAACACCTGAACGTATGCTTGCCGGCGATTTTGACGATGAAGCTGGACGTACATTGGAAGAGAGACGGCTTGAACTGCCCCCGGGTAGCATGGTTTATATTGATGCGCGTATCTTCCATGCTGTTGAAGCAAAACCTACAGATTCCCCACAGTTATATCGTATTTTCGTCATTGACATTTTCAAGGAGGCGGGACCCCCGCACCGTTACACCCAACATATCCCCCCCGAATGGATGGAACGTGCCACACCTGAACGTATAAAGTTGTTTGCGCGTGATGGATATACGGAGGGGTGTTGGAATGCATAGAAAGGACTTTTTATGAACACAACTGCAGACAATCGTCCGAATATTCTCTGGTTATCAATAGAGGATACAACCCCGCGTTTCGGCTGCTATGGTGACCCGGTTGCCCGTACCCCGAATATTGATCGGCTTGCTGCGGGTGGATGTCGTTTCCCGAATGCGTTTTCGACTGCGGGTGTTTGTGCACCGAGTCGTTCCGCTATCATCACTGGGATGTATCAGACTTCTATTGGCACACATCACATGCGAACAGGACATACCAACAGAAATACGCCCGACATGCCGACGCCGTATTCTGCAGTACCTCCACCTTATGTCAAGACCTTTACGGAGTACTTGAGAGCCGCTGGATACTACTGCACGAACAATAGCAAAACCGACTATCAGTTTACACCACCTGTTACTGCTTGGGATGATAATAGCAAAGAGGGACATTGGCGTAATCGTAAGGATGGGCAGCCTTTCTTTTCTGTTTTTAACCCAACCGTTACACACGAAAGCGGCATGTGGGATCGCAACAATAGACCGCTAAAAACTAATCCTGACGATGTGACTTTACCTCCTTATCTTCCAGATACACCAAAAACTCGTACCGCATTGGCAAGGCATTATGATAATCTTGAAATTGCTGATAGACGCGTGGGAGAGTTGTTAGACCAGTTGGAAGAGGATGGACTTTATGACAATACGATAGTCTTTCTCTGGAGTGATCACGGCGAAGGATTACCACGCGGTAAACGGTGGCCCTATGATGCTGGTATACGCATTCCGTTGATCGTACGATGGCACAAAGTCATTGAACCTGATAGCACTTCTGACCAATTGGTAAGTTTAGTTGATCTTGGTCCAACTGTGCTGTCATTGTGTGGTGTAGACCTGCCGAAACACTTACAAGGTCAACCTTTCCTGGGACCAGAAACAGTTGAACGCGACTATATCTATGCGACACGCGACCGCTATGACGAATCTTATGATATGATACGAGCAGTCCGCGATAAGAAGTATAAATACATCCGACATTACTATCCAGAAAAACCTTATCTGTTGTGGATTCCGTATAGAAATCGGCATCCTGTGATGCAGGAGATGTGGCGGCTTCATGCTGATAACAAGTTAGAAGGAGATCAGTTGACGATGTTCCGTCCACGTCCACCAGAAGAACTCTACGATGTTGAAAATGACAGGTATGAACTGACGAACCTTGCTGATAGTGCTGAACATTCGGATGTGCTTGAACGGATGCAAGGAGCATTGACGCAGTGGCAATCTGATTTTGGTGATTTGGGAGATGTATCAGAAGAACAGATGGTTGCAAAGTGGTATCCTAACGGAACACAACCTGAGACAGCGACACCTATTTTCATTCCTATCAACGAGTCAAATCCCGGTAGAGAAGTGGCAGAGAAGAGTGGGGATTGGAAAGCACCTTTATTGCTCCAGATTCACTGTTCTACGCAAGGTGCATCCATTGCATATACCACAGAGAAAGGCGAAGACGTAACATGGCAGTTATATACCGAACCTTTACGACTACCGAAGGGTGAAACGACTGTGCGGACAAAAGCAATTCGTATTGGGTATAAAGAGAGCGGTGAGAATTCGCTTCATGTTAAGGTTGTATAAAACAGTACAAATAAGGAGAATATAGCCGATGGCTCAAGAAAACAATCAAAATTATTATGTGTATGTTGGCACTTATACACACGGTGATAGTGAAGGAATTTATGTCTATCGCTTAAATGGTGTAACGGGTGCATTAGAATATTCCAGTAAGATAACGGGCGTCGTTAATCCGTCATTTCTGGACATTCACCCAAGTGGTCGTTATCTCTTTTCAGTCAATGAAATAGGTGAGTTTGAAGGGAAAGCGAGCGGTGCAGTCACAGCATTTTACATACATCAGAGTACGGGTGAGATCAGCTTCCTAAATCAACAAGCGACAGGTGGGGGTGCCCCGTGCCATGTAAGTGTAGATGCCACGGGGAAGTATCTACTTGTCGCAAACTATGGCGGTGGCAGTGTGGCAGCATTACCTATTGGGAAGGATGGAAGACTCGCTGAATCATCAGATTTCGTGCAACATCAAGGTTCCAGTGTTAATCCGAGACGGCAATCGGAGCCTCACGCACACGCTATAATGATTGATGGAAGCAATCGTTATGCGTTTGCTCCTGACCTTGGACTTGATAAGGTACTGATTTATCAATTGGGTTTAGAGAAAGGAAAACTCACGCCAAATACGCAACCGTGGGCGCGTGTTCATCCCGGAGCAGGTCCGCGTCATCTTGATTTCCATCCAAACGGCAAATATGCTTATGTCATCAACGAATTGGATTCTACTTTCACAGCATTCAGATTTGAGGAGGATACGGGAGTGTTAACGGAAATCCAAACGATTTCTACACTTCCCAAGGACTTTGAAGGCAATAGTCACTGTGCTGATGTTCATGTGCATCCGTCAGGTAAGTTTCTTTACGGGTCAAATCGTGGTCATGATAGCATCGCAATCTGCGCTATTGATGATGAAACAGGTATGCTCAGGAGTATCGGTTGGGAATCGACACAGGGACAAACCCCACGCAACTTCTGTTTGAGTCCTGATGGCACTCTTCTTTTAGCTGCCAACCAGCAGACAAGTAACATCGTTACTTTTGCCATCAATACGGATACAGGGGCACTGACAGAAACAGGGAACAGTGTAGAAGTACCTAACCCAGTCTGTTTGAAGATGTTGGAGAGCAGATAACTGACAGGTTATCTGCTTAATCTCTGCTTCACCTATCTGTCACTTTGATGCATCTACTAAGGATTTTTTGAGTTGTTCAATTTCTTTACCGAGTTGGTTGTAGAGTGTAATGACTCGCTGCAGTTCGTTTAGGATTCCTGGTGCTCCCGTTTGTTGTGTCGGTTGAGGACTCGGTGTTTGTTGTGTTTTGGGTTTTTTCTGTGCAACATTCTCAAGTCCTTTCTCCCGTACCCATGCTGATATACATTTCTTGATACTAAAAGTCTCTTCTGTTCCATCATCACGAATTATACAAAATGCGCGTGCGCCTGCTTGTGGATGTTTACCTACTTTCATATCTTGAATCTGTTGACCTTCCATTTTCTCTTCAGCTTCTGGATGGCACAGAAACAGTTCCTGAAGCACTTTTGTATCCGTTTCCTCTAAGGGTTCATCTACTGGTGCGTTATTCAAGATATCAAACACATGCTGACGCATATCTGCCAGTGATGGGAATGTACGTTCTCCGATTTCAATCATAGTATTTCTCCTATTTTAAGTTTCTGTTTCTATACGTTACTTCTGCTGCCGCCGTTGTCTACGATGTTCCTGCAGTTTATCCCATGGATAGATGAAGCAACGTTCTGCCCAGTCTTGATATAAACCGTCCAATTCTTTTACCTTTTTGGGATGTTTGTCTGCGATGTTATTGATTTCCGTCCGTTCTGCTTGTAAATCATAGAGTTCCCAGTCTCCTGGAAACCTACAGACAAGTTTCATATCTTCGTGCCGGATGGCGCAATTACCTTCATGTTCCCACAGAAGGATTTCCTTCCCGTTATCCTTGTCATCAAAAATTGGTACCAGACTTGTTCCTTCTAATGGCAGAATTGGTTTTCCGTTATGTTGTTCAGGATAGGATGCGCCCGAAATATCGAGACAAGTTGCCATAATATCGGGTAGTTGTCCAGGTTGATGTCGTAGTTCACCTGCTGTTTTTATTGCATTAGGAAAATGTGCGATAAGAGGAGTTGCTATTCCACCTTCGTGTACCCAATGTTTGTATAGACGGAATGGTGTGTTTGAGAGATTTGCCCATGGAACACCGTAGCTTTGATAGGTGGTTTCAGGTCCAGGCATTATGCTTGGGTCATTTCCACGGTATACAGGTTTTCCATCAGAGGTTGTCTGTGTGCTGATGTGTGTATCTCTATCTCGGACTGCTGGGGGGCCGCCGAGTTCTTCGGCACATCCCCCGTTATCTGCTAAAAAGAGTATGAGTGTATTGTCTAATTCCCCTGTTTCTTCAAGTGCGTTAATGATGCGTCCAATTCCAGCATCCATTCGTGTAATCTGTGCTGCATATACCTCCATTCGGCGTTGGTTCCATTCCTTATATTCGGCTTCATTCCATGGACGTTGTGATGGGTCTCTGTCCGTCAATCGCCACGATTCATCAAGTATCTTCATTTCACGCATTCGGTCTAATCGTTCTTCTCGTAGTTGATCCCATCCTGCGGCGAATCGTCCGTTGTATTCTGCGATATCTTCTTCGTGGGCATGTAGGGGCCAATGGGGGGCAGTGTATGCGACATAAGTAAAGAAAGGTGTCTCTGAGTTCTCATGATGATGGTCATGAATGAAGTTCACTGCTTCATCGCTTATTGCATCTGTGAGGAAGTATCCTTCTGGGAGTTCATCGTGTTCTATTCGCGTGTTGTCTCTGTTTAAGGTATTAGGTTTCCAGAAGTTTGCGGCCCCGGTGATGATTCCGTAGTATCGATCGAAACCGCGTTGACAGGGCCAACTATGTTTAGGTCCATCGGGTCCGGTGTGGCGAGAGATGTGCCATTTTCCACTCATATAAGTACCGTAACCTTCTGACTTGACAGCATCTGCGATTGTGATACAACGGTCGTTCAGGTCGCCACGATACCCTTCCAGACCATCGTCTCCCATCATGTGTCCTACACCTGTTTGATGTGGATGAAGTCCAGTGAGCATTGAGGCACGCGATGGACAACACCTCGCTGTATTGTAAAACTGTGTGAACCGGAGTCCTCCCGCAGCGAGTCGGTCTAAATTCGGTGTATTAACTTCTCCACCATAACAACCTAAATCAGAAAAACCCATATCGTCATTCAGAATAAGAACTATATTCGGTTTCTTACTTTCACTCATAATAATAGATACCTCTTTTATATTATATTATAGTAAACATAAAAATATGTGAACACCCTCGGTAGGTTCGGTTTCCTAACCGAACGGGTATTCTCGGATCCAGTGCGGTTAGGAAACCGCACCTACCGGGCCTGGGGCGGTTAGGAAACCGAACCTACCGGGAATTTAAAAGTAATTATAGATTTCACTATATAACACCAGTATTTCAACGTTGTGTTGAGGAAGTATTATTGACCTTACTTTTATTCAGCAATAACTGACTACTATCTTCGCGTGCTAAACTGTTAAAAAATAGTTTTGCGGCTGCATAATCTTTGACAGGGATTGTGCGTTTTTTTAATTTGAAGATAAGCCGATAGTTCACTATGTTTCCATTTTTTGTATATCGCCTATCCACTCTTGCGAAACTGCTGTCCTGTTCAATATCAGTCGGTAAGACTGCACACCATTCTTCTGGGAGATGAATCAGAATTACCTTCTCAATTTTCATGGGATAGTCCATGTCAAGCGGGTATGTTCGTTCAGCTGCAGCAACATATTTTGCATAGTCACCAAATTCATCTATTGGTAGTAACAGCAGTCGTTGTTCTTTGATTCGTTTAACATAATTTTTTACATGAAACTGAACCGAGATTTCAATGGGCAGCTGCAAATTGTCTAAGTCTGACATATTAACCGAATCTACCTGAATATGTGGAAATCGTCCACTGAGTTGATATGCAAGTGTGTCTTTCCATTCAATAGGTGATATCTGTTGGTATGTCCAACGTGCGTCGGTGTTATATTGACCTGTCATTCTGATGCGGATCTCACCTTTAGCGTTTCCTGATTTATCAATCTGTAGTTCCGTAGCAGTCGTATAAGTGTTAGTTTCAGCTGGAAAGACAGGAATATCAACGAATTTTCCTTGCGCGTCCCCGATAAGGAGTCCAGTCCGTCCTTGGTCAGTATATGGCAAATTACCATAACTACAAGTGCTTGCGGTCGGATCCAACCATAAGTATTCTGTATTGTTTTTAGGCACGGCAGCAATCATATGATTGAACTGACTTAAGGATGGTAAAGATTTGTCGATCCTCTGATATGGAGCTGTACTAAGCATGACTGGATAAGCTTTTATGCCAACGAGGTTAAGCATTGAAATGAGTAGAGTTGTCTTATCCTTACAGTCCCCATACTGTTTTTGTAGCACCTCAGGAGCAGGGGAAGGTTGATATGCACTTTGACCGAGTTCAATGCCAACGTATCTGATCTGTTTTGCTACGAAATAGTAAATTGTGCGGGTTATTTCTTCGTGTGTTGTTAGGTCTTGGGTTAATCTTGCTACAGTTTCTTGTAGATGTGCGTCTGGTGTATAACGATCTTTTGCCAAGTTTTTGTACCAGTTGTAGACATCATCCCATGATTTAATCGAGGAATAACTGAGGCGTGGTGCGATGTCATTAATGTGCGGCATTCTGTCTTCAATTGGCAACGCATCCATCTCCCCGGATCGCCATATATATAGGACAATTTCGTTCTCGTTATAATATATCTCCGGTTCAATTTCAGTCCGTTCAACTTTCCATTTTAGATGCCAATCCTGTGGCATCCTAAGTGCATAAATTGTCTCAAGTGTTACTTCAGGAGTTTGAAAATTATATCCTCCTGTAATCCATGTTTCACTTCCTGCGGTGGTTTCTATTTTGTCTTCAAGCGTTACCTGATACTCTATACATACGCCTGGTGCGAGTCCTACCATAGAGATTACGTGCCACATCAGGTCGGAGTATAGATTTCGAGATAGCAATCCGGGGGGTGTTACATCGTTGAATGCTTCTTCTGGTGGAAGATGCACTGTGCCATCGGCTGCAAACGTTCGTGCAATGTTGACACCAATATTTTGGGATGTAGGCTGGTATGGAATAGCAATATCCCCATATTTCTGAATTCCTCTCTCGGTAAGTATTTTAACAACCTGGTGGGTGGTATAACGCGACTGTCCTGATGGAGAAACATCATGGCTGAAATGGTTGAATAAGATAACGACATCTGCGTCAGGGTAATCCTTTGAAGAAGGTGCATCAGCGATGATCTGTTTAACATCTGGTTCAAGGATAGCAACAGGCGGTACGGCTGCAGTTAGTGTTGGTCTAGAAGATAGTTGTGCCAATGCTTGCAATCTTGTCTTAGCGAGAAGGTTCTGCGGGTCAACTTCTAAGAGTTCCCGATATTGTAGTTGTGCTTCAAAATATTGTTGATGGTCTTCGTATAAAGAAGCGAGTTGTTGCCGTGCCCAGATATCGTGCGGGAATATGCGTACTGAATTGCGGAACTCAGCGATTGCGTCCCCAACTTCACCCCGTTGTAGATGAATTAAACCCAAGTAATTATGTAGATTCTCACTGTCTGGATTCTCACAGTCAGGATCAATTTTCAACGCTTTACGTAGTAAGGTCTCAGCTGCATCAAGCCGATTTAGCTGCTTATATGCTACAGCGAGATGATTTAATGCATAAAGGTCATCTTCTGCAGTCTTAAGTACTTTTTCGAAATACTTGGCGGCATTTTCATAGCTTCTTAACCTTTCATAGATATATCCGATGTAATTGAGAGCGTTTATGTGGTTGGGATTTGACAACAGGAATACACTGAATGCCTCTTTTGCTTTCTCATATTCTTCAAGTTGGAAGTATATTTCTGCTATTTTATATTGTGCTTCACTGTTTTTGGGTCGGAATCTAATTGCACTTTGATAGGCATTTAGTGCATCTTGTAGATGTCCTTGTTGTAGTGCGAGCTTACCTGCTTGCATGTGTTCACGCCATTGCCGATTCCGTTCTATCAACGGGTCATTGATCTCCGTTGAGCTGGGTTGTGTATTTGGCATGAGGGCACACCCACTGAACGTAATGAGCGAATATATTCCTATAGATAGGAAGCACTTACGGATTATTTTCTTCATCTCCGCTATTCCTGTGAAGTTTTGGGTTTTTTATATGTCGTTCCTTATCCCGTTCTGTTCTTTTTTGCATTGATTTTTTGAAAGCTTCTTCAAGTTGTATCCCTGTTTGATTTGCTAAACAAAAAAGTACAAACAGTATGTCTGCCATTTCATCTGCGAGTTCTGAATCTGGTTGATTTTCCTTGTAGCTTTGGTCGCCGTATTCGCGTGCCATTATTCTTGCTAACTCACCTACCTCTTCCATAAGGATTGCGGTATTGGTTAGCTCTGAAAAATAACGCACACCGATTGTATTTATCCATTCATCCACCAGTTCTTGACAGTTTTCAAGTGTGTAGTCCATTCTGTTATCCAATCACGACATTTTTTAATATTGTAGCAGAATTGACAAGTGAAGTAAACCAATTTCCTGTTTAATACGTTGAGAATAATAACATGTTCATTGTTTTTCATAAGAGACGGCACTCGGAGGAGACGGCACTCGGAGAGTGCCTACTACTATTAAGAGCATTGGAAACCCTAAAATTGACACTTATAGTGACAATAACTT
>JAJDZB010000035.1:0-10646 GCA_022824835.1 Candidatus Poribacteria bacterium
GACATATTATACCTAACTGATTATATATAGTTTATGTCATCTATTATACAATATTTATATTAGATGGTCAAGTAAAAAACCAATGCCGTGTCTACATCACCGAGCTAAAGCTTCGGTGTCTTGACACTGAAGACTGATAAATCACAAAGTGGAGGACAGAATGGCACAAAAACGGAGAAGAAGAAAATTAACAGAAATCAAAGCGGCATACCTGAAACGCGGGGATATTTATAACAGACGAGGCGAGTTAGACAAAGCGAAAGCAGCTTTTTTGAAAGTACTCGCGATAGATGCAGATAGCCCAACAGTACACAGTAGCATTGCAATAATCTACATGAGACAAGGTATGTTTGAAGAGGCAGACAAATATATTACCGATGCATTATTGTTAGATCCCAGTTGTGAGTCAACATATCAAGTTTTGGAATTGTTTGAAAAGGAACAAAAGAAACAGGAAGAGGAGAATAAATGAAATCTGTGACATTTCACGGTATTGTTGCTGCTAAACAGACAGTTTACAAATATTTAGATCCTACACCGTTAGGATACTATCCGGAGTTATCAGATAAACTCGGTTTTCAAGCTTATGTAAAACATGAAAACCATTTACCAACCGGCAGTTTTAAAGTTCGTGGTGGTATTAACTTTATGCATAATCTCCCAAAGAAACTGCGTAAACAAGGAGTTGTTACAGCGACACGGGGGAACCATGGACAATCCATCGCTTATGCTGCTGCAGAACTTGGTGTCAAAGCGACTATAGTCGTCCCACACGGAAATAACCCAGAGAAAAACAGTGCCATGCGTGCTTATGGTGCCGAGTTAATTGTACACGGGGCAGATTTTGACGAAGCCAGAGAACTGTGCGACACACTACAATCTGAACGGGGTCTCTACTATGTCCACCCTGGAATGGAGCCAGCACTTATACACGGTGTCGGCACTTACTCACTTGAGATTTTTCAGAGTCTTCCCGATGTAAATACCATTATCGTGCCGATAGGGGGCGGTAGCGGGGTCTGCGGTGCGATTACCGTAGCAAAAGCGATTAATCCGAATGTCAATATTATCGGTGTTCAGGCAGAGAACGCCCCAGCAATATATCGTTCATGGAAAGCGGGAAGACATATAGAGACCGATTCCTGTAGTACGATAGCAGACGGTCTAGCGACGCGGGTCCCATTCCCTGTCCCCTTCTCCATTATCAAAGAAAACATACACGATATCGTCCTGCTTAGTGAAGAAGAGTTCCAAGAAGGAATCCGTATGGCAATACGGTGGACGCATAACTTGGCAGAGGGGGCAGGTGCAGCGTCACTGGCTGCAGGTCATAAACTCTCTGATAGATTAGCCGGACAGAATGTCGTGATGGTGATGACCGGTGCCAATATTGACAAAGATACGCTTCAAGCAGTATTTGTCTCACTTGATTTACTAAACGAATGAAAAGAGTGGTAGGACTATCACATACTGGCATCATACCAATTATGGATAACATACACGGGTGCAGAATCTTCACTTAATTTGATTTGCACCCATTCAGCTTCCTCAATGAATTCGTTTCGCAATGCATTGAATAGGTCTGGATGGACATGGAACGTTGTTAAATCCCAACGAAGATTTTGACTGTTTTCAACGGTGACGCCTGAATTATCAGCGATTAGGGACACGCGTTGTAAACCACTGTTTTTCCGTTCAATCCGTACTTCAGACAACACGTAGTGAATTGTCTGCAACGGATCCCGCATTTCAGCAGTGTATTCTATGTTGCCAACTCTTGTGAGAGCGTAACCATAACGTAGGAGTTTTAGATTTCCGAGAAAGTGATCTGTCTCGTATTCATCATGACGAGGTAGACCGCCATAGATAATAATGCGATTGCTATGATAGTTTTCTATTGCATATTTTACGGCTAACTGTCCATCTGTCAGATCTTTATCCGTTTTACCTATCCACTTCTCTATAACCTTCCTTGCATCTGTTTGGCTGTTAGCACTTGAGTCTAAGTCGCCTATTAACACATCAGGTTTAAAGTCTACGGAAAAATGTCTATTTATTTCGTCAAATATGCGGATTCCACCATCCGCACATAAGAATGGGGATCCGTCTTTTACTGCATTTTCTATCTCTTGCCGGTAAAAGTCCAATCTATCTAAATTGTAATGTCCGTTAAGGAATATGAGTGCTGCGTTCATAGATATTATATGATGGAATGATTTGCTTTGGGTGGTATGCGTGTTTCACACGTTTGAGGTTTTCTAATCCTGAATCACCCATAGTATTTATCCACTTATAAGAATTTGATAACTCCCTACAAAACTCGCGAAAAATAAACTGAGAAATTCCTTTAATACTTAGATCCGATATTTCAAAGAGTATGCAAAAGGATTCACTGTTCAGTTCATAACCGAATGTATAAGCACACACCTTTTCCTTGATTTTTACTGTCCTGCCTACTAAACCTAATGCCTCTGCATAAGTGATTCCTATTCTGTGTGCACTTTTGGAATCGTCAAGCATGGCTTGATAGATTGCGTCATCGTATCTTCTTGTGCGGGTTTTCCTCCATCTGTCATAGAGTTCAATACATGCGTCCTGATCCGTTGGATGATAGGGTGCATACTGTATTGATTTATTATCTCGTAGAAAGGCGTTATATGCATGTCTTTGTTGTTTGTATCTATTGCCCTTAATTGCACATAAGTCCTGTGATAAATAGGTGTAGTCTGCTTCTTTCTGGATGTAGCTAAAGCCTTTGTCAATGAATGTGCTAAGATACGCTTCCGGTACATTTTCAATTCGTGCGATCTCACGATTTTTATTGGAGTTTAGCACGAACTGATATGCTGTGCAAACAGTGTTTATATAATAGGGACACTTGATCCGGCAGGGCAGCGGAAGTATCGGCATAAAGTAGTCGTCACCTTGCTTTGCAAAAATACATAGATATGAATTGAAATCATTCTTATCGTCCCGTTCCTTTGTTTGATGTACTGTATAGTAGAAATCAAAGAAATCACGCCAAATGAAGTGGTTTGCGAAGGCGTAACTGGATAAAGACTGTGTTGATTGTAGAATATAATGGTCGAACAGTGATTTATGGTCCAGTGTTAAAGGGTTCAATTGCATGACGAATGGTATGGAATACCTTTACTGTATCTTGAAACTCACCAATGAGACTCCAATTTTCAAGTATCTGTGAACGGACATCTTCTGATTCAACATAGTCTATTACGAGACTCAAATGCTGTTGAAACGATTCAGACTCATACCGTTCTTCACTATACGGACATAACATGTCCACGCCTAATACGACACTGTTTCTGTCCTGATTGAACATTATTGTAAACGGATACAGGCGACAATCAAGGGGACGAGATGCATATATTTTGCAATGCTGTGTTTCCGGTTCAAAGAATGGACATATATAGTAATCTTCATGTAGGATGAGTGTAATCTGACTACTCTTACCATCTTTTTGTCGTTTAAATAATGTCCTGTCTATGCCATGAGAAATCAACCGTTCGGTCTCGTATTCAGTAAAAATGGGGGCGAGAGGACTATCCTTATCTAAGAAACGGCAGCAGACGTCACACGATAAACAGACCTCTGTAGGGATGATTTGGTAGAGTTGTTGGTGAGACATGATGGATTCTCTTGCTTCACAGCATTCTGATCATCAAGTATTTATGCCAAGATACGTTTGATTGCATTAATAACGACATTGACATCTGATTCCGTTAATGCTGGATGGAGTGGAAGACTCACGACTTTATCAAAGACTTTTTCAGCACATGGAAAATCACCGACATTGTAACCGTATTGCTTCTGATAAAAGTCGAATAGATGTAGAGGAACATAGTGAACACTACACTCTATATTCTCATCGCGTAATGTTTCAACGAACTGGTCTCTGTCAACACCATTAAGTTGGATAATGTAAAGATGCCATGCATGCTTAGACGTTTCATCAGCAGGCGCAGGGACATTGATTTGTGGTATTTTTGATAGTTCTTCATTATATATCTGTATAATGTTTTGCCGTCGTTCATGCATTTTGTTGATTTTCATGAGTTGACACAGACCCATTGCTGCCTGTATGTCCGTCATATTATATTTATAACCTTCGGTGGTGATGTCGTAACGCCATATACTACGTTTTGACTGCCTTGCCCACGCATCTTTATCAATCCCGTGTAGTCGCATTGTTCGCAAAGGTTCAGCATAGGCATCACTGTTTGTTGTGATCATTCCACCTTCAGCGGTTGTGATATTCTTATTTGCATAGAAACTAAAAGCGGTTAGATCAGCGAGTGTTCCAATGCATTGTCCCTTATATTCAGCGGGGATTGCATGTGCAGCGTCATCAATTAGCAACAGATTATGTTTCTGACATATATGATGCAATGTCTCCATCTCACACGGGAGTCCAGCTATGTGGACAGGCATGAGTGCTTTCGTTTTTGGTGTTATTGCTTTCTCAATCTTATTGACATCAATGTTTAAAGTTTCAGGATTGATGTCAACAAGAACCGGTTTTGCTCCGACATACCGGATAGCTTCTGCAGTTGCTGTGAATGTATAAGGTGTTGTGATGACTTCATCATCTATCCCAATACCGGTAACTACAAGGCTTAGGTGTAGTGCAGCTGTGCAGGAGCTGACTGCAATAGCATGTTTTACGTTGATGTGTTCAGCAAATGCACGTTCAAATTCTCTGACTCTTGCTCCTGTGCTGATCCACTTTGAAGCGAGAACTTCACTAACTGCTTCAATTTCTGTTTCGTCAATCCAAGGTCTACTGAAGGGTATAAATGGGTTCTGTTCCACAAACATTTCCTTTTCAAAATTAGTTTTTATGATCGCTTAATTTGGTAGGACTCACGCAAAATGATAAGATTCCACCTATTTTCACAGGATTCGGTACGGTTAGAAACCGCACCTACCGGGGAGTGCGTAGGTCCTGTTTGGGTCCAAGTATATGTATCATTGCTTCAAGAGCTAAGATATAGCTATATGCACCAAATCCACTTATTACGCCAGCAGCGACACCTGAGACATAAGAGTGGTGTCGAAAATCTTCACGTGCGTAGATGTTGGATAGGTGTATCTCAATTACGGGTAATCCGACAGTGGAAAGCGCATCCCGAATTGCAACACTTGTATGTGTATATGCAGCGGGATTTATCAATATACCGTCTGCCCAATCTATGTGTTCACCGATAATAGAAACCAGTTCACCTTCATGGTTTGACTGCAAAATCTTCAGTGTAACTTCAATGGAAGATGATGCTACGTATTGGTCCAGTGCAGTGTTGATGTCATTTAATGTTTGGTGTCCATAGATCTCTGGTTGTCGTTTACCTAAGAGATGTAGATTCGGTCCGTGTAAGACGAGGATGTTCATTCTTTACCCGTTTCTATTGTGCATAAGATTAGCAAAAGGTATCTGAGTGCTAAACTATTTCATGGTATTGTGCCATTTCTCATATTATATCTTTATTTTCGGTAACGTGTCAATTAGTTTTCAGTTGTTATACCATTTCAATTTATGCTTCTCTTATTATCAGCTGTTTGATCAGTCACTTCCCTGCAGTTTTCCCTCTTTGTTAGCTTTTATGATTGCATTCTCTGCTTCCTCTTTTTTCTTACTATCTGTTGTGATACTTAACAAGTGTGTATATGCCTCAACTGCTTCTTCGTACTGTTTTAAGGCAAGAGCACTCTTTCCAATCAGGTGATAGATAGTTTCTTGATACCATCTTCTGTCATCGGGGTGTCGGTTATAAGTAAGTATGAGTGCTTCCTTAAGATATTTTATTGTGGGTTCATATAATTTTGCTTCATAGCAGATAGAACCGATTGTACAGAGGAAATCCATATCCCATACTCCCCGTGCTCTGTTGCTTGATGAGAGGGCTGTGTTTCCGTGATCTAAGAGTTGATCAGCAAGTTCTACATTACCCGCCTTTTTGAATGCGGCGGCAGCATAGAAGTATGCGCGGACACTGTTTGGGGATGCATTTGTCAGTGCTTGGCATGTTTGTGCTGCTTTTTTATGGTTACCTGTTTTTCGGTATATTTCTGCCACAATTTCAAGGTTAATCGGATCACTCTTATTTTCTTCGAGTCTTCCCTCTAAAATAGTTCTCAGCTGGTCCAACCTTCCGCTATTTTCAAATGCTGTAATTATTGTTTGTCTTGCTGAATCTTCGCCGAATGTAATAATGTAACCGTTAGGACCGGTGTGTATTGATGGGGTCCATGACCCTGTTTGTTCCAATATTGAATAGTAGAGTTCTACGGCTGCATCGTCTTCACCGAGGCGAAGATACTCCAGCAAGAGTTCTCGGTAGGCATACCAACTAAATTCCTGAGTTTTTGCTGATATTTCAAGTGCGTCTTTATAAGCCTTAATAGCTTTTTCAGATTCCCCTTTACTGAGATATTGTCTTGCAAGTTCGAGTTTCATTGAGAATGTGAGTGTCCCTTTTTTCTCTGCTTCCTTAACGTATTCTTCTAATTTTCCTTGTTGTTTGAGGATGGATAGCATCTGTCGTTCAACGTCTCGTTTTTGCCAATCATGCTTTGTTAATTGGATTGCTTTCTCATAAGACTTAATGGCTTCATCAAACTTACCAGCATTCTGATGTGAGTGTGCAAGAATCATTTGCATATCAAATGTCGTCTCGCTTGTCTTTTCAGCGCGTTTAACTTCCAGGGTCGACAGTTGTTCTTCTGCTCTTCTTTTCAGCCACATATACGGAGATGGTACGGAAAAGTCATTTATGATTTCAGTGAGTAGTACTTCAGCCTCGTCCAAGAGTTCGTGTTGCAAGTATATACGTGCGACACTTTCTTTCACTTGGTTTGATGGCAAAATTGACCGCAGCAGTTGTATTGTCCCCATTTTCTTGATATAGTCCTTTGCTATGTCATTTTCACCCTTCTTAGCATAAGCTGTACCGAGCTGTTTATAGACAATTGCTATTTCTCTGTAATTGAACACAGGATCAGCATCGATTAAGGATGCTTTGCGTATCCGTATTTCACGATCAACGTCAGCTTGTTCCATATAAGCATTTGCGATTGTTGTTAACCAAGTGAGTTTATCCCTTGTCGGCATTACTTCAAGCAGTCTGTCCACAATTGCGTCTGACCCTTCAATGTCTTTTGTCACGATCTTTGTAATTGCGGTTAAATAGAGTAGAACAGGTTCCACATTCTCAGACTCGATCATTCTGTCGTATTTTGTTGATAATGCTTTCAAATCTTCTGTTAATTCAGTGAATTTTGCTGATTTGATTATGATGCCGATTTTATTATTCGTACCTTCTATCTCAAGTTTCTGACGTAAGAATTGAATTGCCTTATCTCGGTTACCCGAAGCTGCATAAGCATCGGGTAACGCAGTGTAAACTCGATTGGTATTGGTACTTGATTTCATCATTTCTTCATAGATTTCAACAACATATTTGTGATTTTTTTTATACGTTAATTGCTCTGCCACTTTTCGTGCAAAATAATATCCGCTCGTATGTCGGTTCCCAGATTGAATCGCTGCTTTGGTAATTTCAACTAACTTCGCGAGTTCCTCTGCTTCTGTAAATGTCCGCAAGACATCATAAGCATAATTTCTATCCAGTGCTTCAATGTTATCTTGCTCTGATAAAATTGTGTAGTGTTTTACAGCCTTCTTGTACTGTCGGTTTCGTTCTAAAAACACAATGTACTGTGTGCGTGTTTTGTGATCCTTTGGTCGCAATTCCAGTGCTGCTTCATAGGCTGTTGATGCTTCTGGGATCTGATTCTTACTTGCATAATATGTGGCTAATTCTATTTGTGCTGGGAAAGAATTTGGATTATCTTTTACGGCTTTAAGTAGTTTTGTTACACGGTTTCTATTCGAATTAGCGATTGACCTACGTGCTAAGTTTGTTGCCTGTTGAATTCGGGATGCTATCTTTGCTGCGTCCTGCCTGCGTCCTAAGTTACTGAGATATTGGCTGAGTTCCGGAAGGAAGTTCGGGTCACGTTCCCGTAACGCTAAAGTAGTTGTTTTCTTGGCAACAGCGATAGCATATTGCGTAAGACCTGCCTGTTGAAGTTGTCTTGAGAACTGATAAAGTTCACGGACACTTCTTGGTGAGTTAAGGACTTTTGTCATCAATTCTCTTACTGCAACAGTATCCCCACTATTAACAGCGATCTGTAACGTTAGGTCGAAATACTGTCGTCGGTTTCTTGGGTCCGCTTGGGTTAAGTCTTGAAGGCGTTTTAAAGCTTCTTTATGCTTACCTGTTTGAATTGTAACCTGGGTTGTCATGAGCTTTAGTGTTATGTCATCATGAAACTCACGTTCTAATCCTGTCAGAATCTCCAGTGCTGCATCTCGATTATTTTCCCACCAATAGCAGTAGCATAATGCTAATGTGGGATAGATACGGTCTCTTCCTTCAGTTTTTTCTATTTCAGTTTTCAAGTGATTATATAGCGCCCCATGTTGGTCATTTATCCACATAAGATAGAATTTCTCTTGTAGATACTTCAAACGGTTCTGGTTATAATATATCGTTTTAGGTGGGAAACCTGATTGAATTGATGGAGCACCGCCGGATGGAGAAAGTGATATTTTGTGCGTCAATGCACGGTTCGGATTGGTAGATTTCGGTTTTGTAAGTTCAAAATACTTCCAATAGTATACGACTGCTTTATCAACTTCGTTCTTCTTATGATGTATGGATGCAAGCCTCTGATATGCTTTGGAGAATTGTTGTAGCATTTGGGGGGTTGCTGTTTCAATAGACGCTGTTATTAATTCTTCTGCTTCAGCTGCTCTATCCATCGAAATGTATAAATTGACTAACATTGGAATGATCTTTGGGGCATCAACTGATCCTTTAGCAAGTTCAGCTGTTATTAATTCTTCTGCTTCAGCTGTTCTACCCGTTGAAACATAAGCATTGACTAACGTTGGAATGATACTTGGTGTATCAACTGCTTCTTTAGCAAGTTCATTTAATAGATTTTCAGCATTATCTTTTGGACCTTGATAATTTTCAGCATTAGACAATTGGATGAAATCTGCCAAGAACCATTGTTTTGCCTGAGGCGATAACCACTGCATGCTATCAAATCGTTGCATGATCTCGTCAAAATTGAGTTGATTATTGAGCACATCCTGCCGAAACTTAATACTTTGATACAATGGATCGTTAGGTGTAGCAGCAAGTAGTTTTTCAATAACCCGTTCTGATCTATTGCTGTCTACGATCAAATCGTTGTCTTCGAGCAAACCGTAGAGTTGTGCTAAGAGTTCAAGATTTTGTATATCCTTAGGATTTACTTGACTTCTATACTCATATTCCTGAATTAACGCGTCTAATTTACCCTCACCCATCATGATGGATGCCAGCTGTAATAGTGCAGCTGATTGTGCTTCCTCAAAACTACTTGGTTTCCAGTTCTGTTCAAACACATTGTTTAGAATTGATGCAAGGTTGAGTTTGTTTAGGTTGATACCAGGAGGCCCATAATGACTTTGCGTGACAGTCGGTGTTGCAGTTATTGTTGAAACACTGGATATAGACTCTTCTATGGGTTTATTCATTGTCAACACACGTTTAAAGTGTGGTATCGCTCTTTTAGGTTCGTTCATGGATTGGAGTGTTGTACCGAGCTGATAGAGTGCAAGATGTGCATCCTTACCAGAGATTTTTTCGCCTGCGTTGTCTAATGCGGAGAGTGCTTCCTCCCGTAAACCGTGCCGTATCAACAGATTAGCGAATTTTACTTCCGCCTCAAGTGTCTGATTCTTAGCATGAAGTACTTTTGACCAGGTTTGTATTGCTTCCTGTACGCGTCCAAGGTCAAAAAGCAGTTCACCGAGTTTTTGTCTATGGATTGGATCAGGGTTAACTTTGACAAGTCTTTCTTGGTAATCAAGTGCTGCCTGTATGTCTCCGAGGTCGATGTTAATGTCTACAAACTGTGTTAGTAGGTCTGGATTATCCTGTTGACGATCCAAAGCGTGTGCGATCTGGAAACGTGCACTGGGTAGATCCCCCTCAGTACGATGCACTTGTGCAAGTGCTAAGACAGGAGCAATGTCGGCAGTATTGGTCTTTGCCATCTGTTTCAATTTTTCTTCAAGTTCTTCGTGTCTGCCTAAATCGTAATATGCGTCTGTCAACGGTTTAATCAAGTTTAGTTTGTCATTAATGTTATCGCTGAGTTCCCAACATCTCCAGTATTGTGCCACCGCTTCACGATATTTCCCAGCAAGACTGTAAATTGCAGCAAGTTCTATCCGGTTTTCAATGATTTCAGGACGCAGTCTTATTGCCTGCTTGTAGCTGTCAATTGCTTGTTCGTATTTACCGGATTGCTTTGCGATCTGTGCCAGGAGTTGATGTCCTTCAGGGTTCCGTGGACTATGTGCGATTACCTGTCTTGCAGCCTCAGTAGATTCTTCAAAATCGTATCCTTTCATATATGCGTTTGTAATGTTTGCGTAGTATTCTCTGGCGTTTTTTGCGTCGATAGTCGTGAGGTGTTGATATATTGCGATGGCTTCGTCTCGCAACCCCTGCTTCACATAGACATTTGCTGTCCAACGATTTATGTTTATGTCATCTGGCTGGAGT
>JAJDZB010000047.1:0-183136 GCA_022824835.1 Candidatus Poribacteria bacterium
TAACGTGAGTTTGATAAATGTAGCGCAAACTTTCCAGTTTGCGAAGATGTGCCACAAACTGAAAGTTTGTGCTACAATGCACGCCTCTCGGATACGAAATGGTGTGAGTGAACGCAACCGAAATGATTAATCAAACTCACGTTATAATAAAATGAATTAGGAGCAAGATATGATTTTTGGACAAGGGACTCATCAGTATACAATACAAGAGAATTGGTGGCGTTTACCTGATGGATGGGAATTCGGTTGGATTCCCGCTGTAGCAGTTGATTCACAAGACCGTGTCTATGTCTATAGTAGAAGTGAGCATCCGATGGTTGTATTTGATCGGGATGGTAATTTCTTAACCGCGTGGGGTGATGAAATCCTTAAGGACGCACACGGTATTTTTATTGATGCAGAAGACAATATCTATTGCGTGGAACGTGAGACGCATGTCATGCATAAATTCACGACTGATGGTGAACTTCTCATGACTCTCGGTACTATGGACAAACCCGGTGCAGAGGGTGAACCCTTTAATCTACCTACAGATTTAGCACTCGGTCCTGATGGTGAAATGTTTATCAGTGATGGTTACGGAAATGCACGCATTCATAAATACTCTCCAGATGGTGAATTTATAAAATCATGGGGGAAACCCGGTTCTGGACCCGGTGAATTTGACCTGCCTCACTGCGTTAGAGTAGACCCACGGAATCGGCTATTAGTTGCTGATCGTGAAAATAACAGAATTCAGTTCTTTACTTTGGACGGAGATTTCATTCAAGAATGGACTGACCTATTGCATCCAGATACGATCTTCATAGACGAAGATGATCTGGTATACATAGCTGAACTCGACCAACGTATCACCATCATGACTTTAGATGGTGAAGTTGTATCTCAATGGGGGAGTGAACGGGGAAGCACAGTGCCAGGTGAATTTCTCGCATGTCCACACGGTATTTGGGCCGATTCACATGGTGATGTTTATGTCGGAGAAGTGCAAGCGGATGCAAGACTACAAAAGTTCATCAGACAACGGTAATCTATGATGTGTTTTCATTCTGCTTTGTTCTAAGAAAGGTGGATACTGATGACAGAAGACCTCTCATTTTTTGATAAAGTGAATCTGAATTTTGATAAGGCTGCGCGTTACACAGACTATCCAAAAGGACTATTAGAGCAGATAAAAGTCTGCAACAGTTCGTGTCATTTCACCTTCCCTGTTAAACGTGATGATGGCACGATAATAACTATTCATGGATGGCGAGCAGAACATAGTCATCATAACCTACCAACTAAAGGCGGTATTCGTTACAGCATGTTGGTTAATGAAGATGAAATCATGGCTCTTGCAGCCTTGATGACATACAAGTGTGCTGTTGTTGATGTTCCGTTTGGGGGAGCAAAAGGTGGTATCCAACTGGATAGAAGTGATTATTCAGAAAGTGAATTGGAGCGCATTACGCGCCGCTATACGTATGAACTCATCCAGAAAAACTACATCGGTCCAGGTATAGATGTACCAGCTCCTGACTTCGGGACAAGCGAACAAGAGATGGCTTGGATACTGGACACCTATCTCACGATGTCTCCAGACAAACTTGATGCAATCGCATGTGTGACAGGGAAACCAATTGAACAGAACGGAATTCAAGGACGAAGAGAGGCTACTGGACGCGGGGTTGTCTTCGGTTTAGAAGAGGTCTGCAGCTACGAAGAAGATATGAAACAGACCGGACTCTCCCCTGGACTGCGAGGTAAAACCGTTGTGCTACAAGGGTTCGGAAATGTTGGTTACAATGCTGCAAAATACTTGAGCGAATATGAAGCGGAAATTATTTGCATCGCAGAGGTAGATGGTGCTATCTATAACCCTAATGGATTAGATTTTGAGAAAGTCGCTACGTTCCGCGCTGAAAACGGTTCAATACGACACTATCCAGATGCAACATTTATTGAGAATCCGAATGACTGCCTGGAATTGGAATGCGACATTCTCATTCCAGCTGCACTTGAAAATCAGTTAACTGCCGAAAACGTAAATCGTATCAAAGCAAAGATCATCGCTGAAGCTGCAAACGGACCTACAACAGCTGAAGCAAACGAAATCCTACAAGAACGTGGGGTTCTGATAATTCCTGATACCTATCTTAACGCTGGGGGTGTAACTGTTTCCTATTTTGAATGGCTCCGTAATCTGTCGCACGTTGGATTTGGTAGACTCGGTAGACGTTATGAAGAGAGTGCATTCAATGCCATGCTACACTTTATTGAACAAGCAACCGGTTATCAATTAACGGATGATGAACGTGGACCTGTGCATGGGGCTGATGAACAAGCTCTGGTCAATTCCGGGCTCCAAGATACAATGGTCAACGCATATCAAGAAATTCGTGAAATCCAATTAGAGCATGGAAAAGATAAGATAGATATTAGAACTGCTGCATACATCAAAGCTATTCACAAAATCGCACAATCCTACATGCAACTCGGTATTTTTCCATAGTAACACAAACCATCGTGCCATACATTTTGGCATAAGCGTTATAAACCAAATAGGAGAAAACATGATCAGTTTGAGTGTCAATGTAAACAAAGTCGCAACCCTACGAAACTCAAGAGGCGGTGATATTCCAAAAGTCCTTACTGCTGTGGATACTTGTATCAATGCAGGTGCACAAGGTATAACGGTACATCCACGTGAAGATCAACGACACATTAAACCTTCAGATGTCTATGAAATTTCAGAGGAACTAAGATACATCAATGCCGATAGAAACAACGAAATAGAATTCAATATAGAAGGGGATCCGCGTCCAGAACTTATTGAGATGGTCTTGGATGTCTGTCCTACGCAATGCACACTTGTCCCTGTTGTTAGTGGAGAAATTACAAGCCACACTGTGTGGAATATAAAAAAAGACGGTGAGATGCTGAAACCGATAATCTCCACTCTGAAAAAGGCAGGTATACGTGTAAGTCTATTCAGTGGAACCGACATTCACCAGATTGAAAGGACAGTTGATATTGGAGCAGATAGAATAGAACTCTATACCGCTCCTTATGCAATGGCAGAGACAAAACCAGAGATAAACCGAGAATTTGCTCTACTCAGAGCAGCATCTGAGCGTGCGCTTGATGTTGGTCTCGGTGTGAACGCTGGACATGATCTCAATCTTGAAAACCTTCCACTTATGCAGAAATTACCTGGACTTCTTGAAGTATCCATCGGACATCATCTGATGGCGGATGCACTCTATTTTGGATTATATGTAGCAGTAAAAGCGTATCGTTCAGCATTAGGACAAGATATAGAATAATAGAACTATTGAACAGGAGAAACTAAATGGGTATAAGTGTCGGCATGGTTGGATTAGGGAGTTTCGGTCCCTCATTTATTCAATCCTATAAAGCACATCCAGATGTCAAACGTCTTGCGTTATGTGATTTGCGGTCCGATAGATTATCAAAATGGGCAGAGCAGTTTGAGATTTCTGAAACCTATTCAAGTCTTGATGACATCTGCAAATCCGATTTAGATGCACTTGTGATCATCACCCAGCACTGGATGCATGCACCCCAAGCGATACAAGCTATGGAAGCAGGTAAACATGTCTATACTGCCGTTCCCGCAGCAGTATCTTTGAATGAATGTGAAGCGTTGGTGAGGACAGTTGAACGGACGGGTATGATCTACATGAATGGCGAAACGAGTTATTTTCGTCCAGAAGCAGCTTTTTGTCGTCAGAAGGCAGCTGAGGGTGCATTTGGGGAGTTTGTGCACTGTCGTGCTGAGTATTTTCATGATATGGATCACGGTCTGTATAATGTAGCAAAGAACCGTTGGGGTGCACAGTGGAGTATGGACAAGAGCGGTGGAATCCCTATGTATTATCCTACACATTCAACCTATTTTCCTATATCTGTGATGAATGCACACGCGACTTCAGTTTCAGCACAGGGATATGTCTATCCAAATGACGACTGGTTTCGATTAGACACAATCCACAAGAATCCGTATTCAAATGAGGTAGGACTTTTCACGATGAGCAATGGCGCAACCATGCAGATTTGTGAGTTCAGAAGGATTGGTCATCCCGGTTGTGAACGCGCAAGCGGGATTTATGGGACTGAGGGTAGCTACGAACAAAGTCTTGCGGGAAATGTGTGGGCAACTAAACACGGCAGAGAAAACGTCCAACCGACCCAAAGGCATGAATTTTTACCAGAGGCACTTTTGGATAATTTAGGCGGCCATGGAGGTTCACACGCCTATCTTGTTCACGAATTTGTAGATTCGGTAAATCGGCAACGGACACCCCGGATCAATGTATGGGAAGCGGTAAGATATTGTGCCCCGGGATTGGTAGCACATGAATCAGCACTGAAAGACGGGGAAGTGTTAAAAGTTCCTGACTGGGGTGACGCACCAACAGATTAGGTTTAGGAGTTGAGGATGTGTAAAGTTTATAATATTCTTGCTTTTAATTACATTTTAGGATATAATAATTAATTTAAGAGCAGTTTGCAAATTAAAGTGTCCCCCTGAACTATCGTAATGAGAGAGTATCACAAGTGAAAGATACTGGAGATCAATCAACTTTCAACAGAGTTAATGCGGTTATAAGGAGTATAGAATGGCTATTGATAGCATAATTCGCGGGGAGGGAGCCTATGATGTGTCTGCTATACCGGCAGATATTGCCCGCGAGATTGAGATATACGAAATTACGCTGGGTCGCGCACAAGCGGGTCAGATGGAAGAGGACATCTTCACAGAATTAAGGCTGCGGCGCGGAGTCTACGGTCAACGTGATGATAGATCGCAGATGATTCGGGTCAAGATCCCCTTCGGCGGCATGACTGCCGACCAACTTGAAATGTTGGCAGATGTAGCCGAAGAGTTTTCTGATAACATCATACACATCACCACCCGACAAGATGTCCAATATCACTACGTTGACATCAACAACACACCTGAATTGATGCGACGGTTAGCAAGCGTCGGAATCACAACCAAAGAAGCGTGCGGTAATGTTGTCCGAAACGTCACAGCCTGTCCTATCAGTGGCGTGTGTCAAGATGAAACATTTGACGTTACACCATACTCAATGGCACTGTCCGCATTCCTATTAGGACACCCAGATGCCCAAGATTTTGGTCGTAAGTTTAAAATCGCATTTTCTGGTTGTGAAGAACATGCATGCGGTTTAGCAAATATGCACGACATCGGTGCTGTTGCTGCTGTTAAAGAAATTGATGGTGAAGTCAAAAAAGGATTTAAATTATATGTCGGTGGCGGACTGGGTGCTGTGCCACATCAAGCAAAAGTTTTTGATGACTTTGTCCCCGCTGAAGAACTTCTACCGATTTCTCAGTCTATTTGCAGAGTCTTTACACGTTTAGGTGAACGGAAAAACCGGAATAAGGCAAGATTGAAGTTTGTTATTGCCAAACACGGTATTGAAGAATTCCGTAGGTTAGTACTTGAAGATCGTGAGACACTCAGACATGATCCTGTTTGGACAGAATATCTTGATAATCTTGATGCTTATGATGAAAGTCCACTCAAACCACCGACACAACTGAACGGTGCTGCGAAACCGGAAGGTTTTGACGAGTGGTACAAATCAAACATTCGCTTACAACGTCAACCCGGTTATGCGTTTGTCACGATTACACTCCCCCTTGGAGATTTAACAGCGGATCAGACACGTGCTTTAGCTGACATATCTCGTAAGTATGTGAAGGATACGATTCGTGCTACTGTTGAACAGAACATTGTACTACGTTGGGTATCAATGACAGATTTACCTGCACTCTATCGTGAACTTAAAGCTATCGGTTTAGGTGATCCTGGTGCAGAGTCACTGGTAGATATCACTGCTTGTCCTGGTACTGACTCCTGCAAACTTGGTGTTTCATCATCCCGTGGTTTAGCGGCACATCTACGTGGTCATTTCATGGAACACGGACTTCAGGAGGAAATCAAGGATTTCCGCATAAAGATTAGTGGTTGTCCGAACTCATGTGGACAGCACCATATTGCGAATATTGGGTTCTTCGGTTCATCTAAACGTATGGGTGAACATATCGCACCACTCTACCTTGTCTTACTTGGTGGACACATGATTGAAAACGCCAGTTCTTATGGACTCGCGACAGGTAAAATCCACGCGAAGTATATCCCTGAGTTTATTGAAGAGTTGACAGGGATGTATACAGCAGAACGCGGTGAAGAGGAAACCTTTACGGAATATGTCAACCGACTCGGTAAAGCGGAAATCAAGACTATCCTGTCAAAATACGATAAGATTCCACCTTATGAGGAAGCACCTGAATTCTATGTTGACACTGGTGATACGAAGGATTTCCAACTCAAGACGGGGGTAGGTGAGTGTGCAGGTAAGTTGGTTGCTCTCGTTTCAATGAAGTTGGAAGAAGCAGACCGTCTCATCTACGAAGCAGGATTGAACCTGGAGGACGGGACCTATAAAGAATCTGCGGATAAAGCATTTGATGCAATGGTCAGATCAGCAGATGGTCTGTTAACGACTGCCGGTTTACAGTATATTGACGATGCAACAACTGTGAGTGAGTTTCGTAAACATTTCTTTGATGCTGGCAACTTTTTTGCTGGATTTGGTGCACATCTGTTCAAGGCGACAGAGGAAGACTCTTCTACTTTTGATGAGGAGAGGGCACATCGTCGTGTAGAAGAGGCAACGCTTTTTGTTGAAGAATCGCATAATGTGTATAATCGTATGCGGATTAAACAGGAAGAAGAGGAAGCGAGTAAACGTAGGACACGCCGATCGCGTCCCGCTCCGAAACCGAAAGTTGTCAAAGAGAAGAAACCTGTTGAGGAAATTACGGATAGTCTTGACCTGAAAGGTGTTACATGTCCGTTTAACTATGTCCAAGCGAAGGTTAGGTTAGAAACAATGGATGTCGGTCAGCTCTTAGAAATCACCATTGATGACGGAGAACCGATTGAGAACGTGCCGAAGAGTCTGACCAACGATGGACATGAGATTCTTGATACGAAGAAGATAGGAGAACACTACCGTCTTACTATCAAGAAGGGCGAATAGGTTATATTCTGAACTTGTGAATATGAGTGTTGAACCGATTTCAAAAGGTAGGTAACTATTGAAGTTACCTACCTTCTTCATTAGATAACACATTGCGGGATGTGTAAGTATTTTGTAGAAACAATCACGCCTACAGCTACGGGTGTGTAAAGTTTTTGTCACTTTTTTTAGAAGAGACGGCACCCGGAGAGTGCCTACTACTGAAGAGACGGCACTCGGAGAGTGCCTACTACTATTAAGACCTACAGCTACACTCTATCTTGACAGAAAAACAAGAATCAGTTAGACTATGCATAAATAATACTACTTCACAACCGAGGTTACAATGCAAGAAAACGAAATATCTGTTACAGACAATCCACAGCAGACAGAGACTCATTCACTGCAAGCGATGAGTTTCTCTGAAATATTGGATGGCATGTTTTCACTCTATCGTAAACATTTCCCTTTGTTCTTTCGTATCGTTGTGGTCTATTTCATTCTATCTTATGTTCTTGATAAGATAACTATGTTTTTTCTACTTGGGAGTCTAACTAGTCAAAATATACCTGCCCTGTTTGTTATGATTTTTGTTTCAATCTTAATTGCGATTCTGGTCAGCGGTACTTTATCTTATGCAAGTGCTGAGGTGGTCTTAGGTAGGACTGTCACCACCAATGCAGCCTATCAACATACACTCAGTAAGTATTTTCCGCTGTTTGTTTGTTACATTATACATCTTTTTGTTTGTACGGGTTTAGCAATTACGTGCATTGGCATACCATTTTCCGTGTTCTTATTAATACGATGGGGTGTATATTCGCTCCCAATCCTAATAGAAGATCACTCGGCACTGGGTGCGTTGCGTCGCAGCGGAGAATTAGTAAAAAATAGTTGGTGGCGTGTCTGTGGAATCGTCTTGGCAATGCTACTAATCTATTTCATGATACAGTCCATCCTGAGTAATTCTTTTGGGTTCGTATTCTACCTATTTACAGGAGTTAGTGATTCACAAGGTGCAGGGATTTTTGAAATGATTAGACAGGTGTTTTTTCCTACACCAATTGATATCGGATGGGGATCATATTTCATTCGAAGTTTTGTTACAACAGCGATTGAAGCAATAACAATCCCAATCATCACAATCGGCTATACACTGCTTTACTTTGATCTTCGTGTGCGAAAAGAAGCTTATGATTTAGAAATGCAGGCGACGCAGCAACAGGTTTCAGACGGTCAAATGGGTTTAAATGAATGAGATGCCTATTTTGTTTGATAGTTTGCATTGTTAGTCTCATCACACTCTTAGTTTATGCCACGGAAGAAGAGATATTTCGGGATGAACTACATTCAGACACCGAAGTTCCTGATGTGTCGCTTGAAAAATACCAGAAAGAATTAGCAAAACTACTACAACCTCACGACACATGGGATTTGAACTTAAAGTACATCATCTTTCCACTTGCTGCAATTGCGCTTACATTCATCGTCATCTTTTTCATTAGACAAATCCAGTTGAATATCATAAGAGATGTTGATGCGGATGAATCTGAGACCATTGTTGACGAAGTCCAGACAGAAAAAGCTGCGTTGTCACGTGCAGATACCGCTATTGAATCCAACGATTTTCGCGGTGCAATTCGATACCTTTATCTCTCTGCCATATTTCATCTACAGGAAAACGGTATCCTCCCTTACGACAAAAGTATGACCAATCGTGAGTATCTGCAACAGACCGACATAGATGACAACCTGCAGACCGCGTTAGGGCCCGCTATCACAGTTTTTGATGAGGTGTGGTATGGGTATAAACCGTGTGATGAAGATACCGTTTCGAGTTATAGAGAACTCATAAAAGATGTCTATACCAGTTAACATTTTGACAATGAAGACACCATCTTTTCTATCTAAACCCATTTTCATGCTTCTAATTATTATACTCATACTCTCACAGTTTTCGTGTGACTCAGTGGAAGAGAGGAGTCTGATTTTCAGCATTCTACGTAAAATGAAATTCCGCGTCACAGAAATAACGCCTTATACACCTGCGGAATTGAAAAGATATGATGTATTGTTTATTGACGACCTTTATCAACCTTTATTGGAATCAGAAATAGATGCTGTATATAATTTCGTAGTAGATGGAGGTATATTGATTGTGTGTGGCGGGAAATATGAAGCGGTAGAAGGAATTGTCACTTCTTATAATTTGAAGCTGAGAACTACGCAAAATCAGTTGAGAACTTCACAAAGATACCAGGATGATCCCTTGTTTGTGAATCCAGTTGATGAAATCTCAGTTGAGACCGATTATGTTGTCAGAACAGAGCAACAGGACGTCGCGATATTATACGGTTCCAATAATGCAGCCACTGTACTTTCGTTTCGTCATGGGGAAGGTAGAGTATATCTTACGACATCCTCTTATCTGTTCTCATGGAGCGGGATGATTCATACACCAAATGCTACGTTCTTCTATAATTTGATGTCCACTTTACCCAACAGAGCTCGCATCGGACTTGCACAATCGATGTATTTCACAGATGAGTCTAAGCCACCTAACGCATTTGTAGAGCTTGTATTCAAAACACCTGGAGGCCTGGCTGCAGTTTATGTTTGCCTAATTCTCTACATTTTTCTAACATTGCGTGGCAGACGTTTCGGTAGACCGATGGATATTGTGGAGAGTCATCGGCGTATGAGCACAGAATATATCCATGCAATGACAACGCTTTACCAGAAGGGTAACACGCGTACAGATATATTGGGACACATACGTCATCAGTTCAGGACAGAAATAGGACTTCGCTGGCGAGTTGATGCTACTTTGAATACATCAGCGTTTTTGGAAGAACTTAGAAATAAGGGTGCGCTTGATGAAGATGAAACACTCACTGTTTTAATTGAAGACCTTGACAGAGTGGAGAACAGAACAGACAGGCAGTTACTTGATATTGCCAAACGCGTTGAAGAATACCGGAGAATGTATAAACTAAAAGGGTCATATTGAACTATAGGATAGGAATCAGTTATATTGTAGGTCGGGTTGAGCAAAGCGAAACCCGACATGATAGACATAATCAATACTATAATCTACCAGATCGAGGAACAATAGTCTATTATGGAAAATGCAGTCCAATCCGTTTATGAAAGAATAAAGGAAGAAGCACAGAAAGTAATTGTCGGACAAACAGAACTCTTTGAAATGCTTGTTGTAAGCCTGTTTTCTGGCGGCCACGTGCTATTAGAGGGGGTTCCGGGAACTGCGAAGACCCTCATGGCAAAGACACTTGCAATGGTAATTTCGGGAAAATTCAGCCGTGTCCAATTTACACCTGACCTAATGCCATCTGATATTGTAGGCACAAGCGTCTATGATCTCACGACAAATCAGTTTAACCTAAAACGGGGTCCTGTTTTTACAAATGTGCTGCTTGCTGACGAAATCAATAGAGCACCCGCTAAAACACAATCTGCTCTATTAGAATGTATGGAAGAAAGACAAGTTAGCATAGATGGTGTTCGTCACGAACTGGATCCCCCATTTATTGTGTTAGCAACACAGAATCCTATTGAATATGAAGGAACATATCCGCTTCCTGAAGCACAACTTGACAGATTTCTGTTTAAACTCAATGTTGATTATCCTGGACCAGAAATGGAGACACAGATTTTAATCAACTACCATCAAGGATTCAATGCGACACAATTGGAGGATGTGGGAATTGAAAACGTGATAGACAGCACATTACTTCAGCAATGTAAAGCTGCCATTCAGGATATCACTGTTGAGGAATCCATATTCAACTATATTGTCAACTTAGCAGAAGCATCGCGAAGCTCACACGAGTTAATATTGGGTGGCAGTCCACGGGCATCAATTGCGTTATTGTTAGCAAGCAAAACTTACGCTGCTATGAAAGGTCGGGACTATATTCTTCCTGATGATGTTAAGCTCTTAGCACCCCATGTCTATCGGCATCGAATTCTATTGAAAGCAGATGCTGAAATTGAAGGATTGACACCGGATGATGTGATTGACCGATTGCTTGCTGAGGTAGAAATACCGCGTTAGACTTATGCATATTACAAGACGATTTCTCTACTTTTTGCTACTTGCTGCAGTGCCAATTCTGTTACACAGATTAGCACCGAGTCTATTATATCTAAGTGGCGTTTATCTCCTCCTACTGCTGATTGTGGGAATAATTGATTATAGGTCTAATCCGTTGTATCAGTCTGTTGAGATTAATCGGGAGATGAACACGAAATTCTCTTTAGGTGTAGCGAATATAGTGAGAATAAGGGTTATCAACCGTTCTCGACATCAGGTACGAATGGAAGTAAAAGATGATTTTCCATCCGAGTTTCTTCATGAACAGCTAATTCACGATTGCATAATACCTGCTAATGATAGTACCGAAGTTTCTTATAGACTAACACCCCTGCGTCGTGGATTATACAATTTTGGAGATCTGCATGTGCGTTGTAGTGGGGTCTTGGATCTTGTTGTGCGTCAACGTATCATACCAGCAGAGACTGAGATTAAGGTATACCCGAATCTACAAGCAGTTCGTCAGTATGAGCTTTTGGTAAAACGGGGTATGCTTCACAGGATAGGACTCAAAAACTCCCGTCTCTTCGGCGAAGGCACCGAGATGGAGAGGTTACGAGAATACCTACCAGATGACGACTTTCGCCGTATTGATTGGAAAGGCACAGCACGACAACGAAAACCGATCGTGCGTGAATTTGAGACCGAAAAGAGTCAAGATATAGTGATCATGTTGGATACAGGTAGACTGATGGCATCACCCATTTTATTGGATTCGGTTGATATTTCTAAAACTGATCAGGATTTACAACATGCAATGTTAAAATTGGATTATGCTATCAATGCAACGCTCATGGCTGCTTATGTCTCAACACTGAAAGGTGACAAAGTCGGTCTGATAGCTTTTGCTGATTCGGTCCATCAATATCTCTCACCTAAACCCGGGAAAAAGCAGTTTCTGACGATGTTAGAGGCAATTTATCCTATTCCTGTGCATCCTGTTGAACCGGATTTTGAAAGTGCTTTTACTTTTTTGGCATCAAAGCAGCGGAAACGCGCACTTATCATACTTTTCACCGACATCCTTGATACAGATTCTGCGGAAGGTATAGCAACTTATGTCAGGCAACTTTCTAAACATCACCTTGTTATCTGTGTGACGCTAACAGATTCGGGTGTTATTGAAATTGCAAAACAGAAACCTTCAAACTCAAAGTCGGTATATGAGAAAACTATTGCAGAACGACTCTTACAAGAAAAACACAACACATTGGGTATTTTACGACGGCAAGGATTGATAACCATTGATGTTCCCGCACATCAATTGACGATGGCAGTAGTAAATAAGTATTTGGAACTGAAGGCAAAATCTAAGATTTGATTGTTTACTTGAGGCTGTTATAGTTGGATTTGAATTCTGAGGATTTCATACCGAATAAATAGATAAACAGTAGGATGCCAGTTATTGCTCCGAAACCAATTTTTATGCCGTTTGACAACTCGGATGGTGAAATAAAACCCTCGATTGTTCCCGCAATTACAAGCAAGACGACACTTCCGCCGACTAACTTAATTGCTGTTTTTGCTGCATTTATCAGAGCCTGTTTACGGGTGAATCGAGAAGGTGCAATGAGTGAATAGCCTAATAGCATACCTGCACCCCCTGCAATAAAGATCGTTGTGAGTTCAATATACCCGTGTGGAGAGACAAAAGACCAAAGCGCGAGGGATGCTCCATGTGCATGGCACAGGCCGGCTACGGCTCCGATATAAATGCCGTTATTGACTAATATATAGACAGTACCGACCATAAACAGGATCCCACCAGCAAATGCAAAGAATGCGACTCTTATGTTGTTTGTCATAACAAAGGAAGCGAACAGATTTCTATTACCAGCAGATGTCGCATTCCATTGACCGTGTCCCAATTCTTTGATGTGTCGGACAATTTCCTGAGGAATAAGTTGTTCGGTATAGTCGGGGAATTTTAACGCTGTCCAATACGCGCCTGCAAATGAAATGGTGAAAAATAGGAATGCTGCGAGAATGAAATAGACATTATCCCTGAATAATTCTGGAAAACCGAATCGTAGAAACTTCCAGAAGGATCCTCGCTTCAGCGGTGATGTTTGATAGACTGCTGAATGTGCACTTGATGCTAACTCATTTAGATAAGCGACACAGCGGTCTTGCGGGAAATCTCGGCGGGCAACGGCTAAATCTGATGTGATACGACGATAGAGGTATCCAAGCCGGTTAAGTTCGTGTGCATTTGCATGACGCGATCGGTTTAACAGACCTTCTAACTCTTGCCAAGTTTTCTGTTTTTTCTTTACAAAATCAATTACACTCATGTGATGAAAACATTATCGGTATAGTGGGTTGATCTCATGATCTCCTACAATTGTGTCTAATCTGGACAGGTTTTCGCAATGTGAAATTGCCCAACCTTTAGAAATTATGCCACGAATCTACTGAAATATCAAGTGTATTTGCCAGTTTTTTCTATAGATTTCGTTTCTGGTTTTCTTAATTCCGTGGGTGGGCATCTATATAAAAATGTAAACTACAGATTTAATCACCATACCAACACGGAAAAGCAACTACCTTCCGCTTAAGCCCCGCCAACTCCTCATCAAGATCATATTTAGACTGCTTCCCCCCGTGGATACTCGGTTCAGCACAGAGCATCCCTCGGATACGATATTAAAAGGTTTTCTTGCAAATCTTACCTTTTTCGTGTATTCTATTCTTAGCATTGTAGGTAGGGAATACGACCCACGTCCCTAACCTAACCGAAAGGAGATGTTTAATACGGGTACTAATTGGGGCGGTATAATGACCTATTTCATTTATGAGGGGCAGTTATGTCTGAAGAAAAAGTATTTTTAAACAGTGTTCATATCAAAAACTTCCGGAATCTGTGGGATGTTGAACTTCCACTCAAACCGCTTACAGTTATTGTAGGTCCTAATGCAAGTGGAAAATCAAATATTTTGAACGCTTTATATCTTACCCAAAACATTATAAATGGTGGCATAAATCCTTACTATAGAGCTATTCGAGAAAGTTTCTGGGCGCGTGAAGCAAATAATTTCTCTTTTAATTTGCAAGCTCAAGTGAGAGATGTTGATACAGAATATGAATTGGTTGTTAAAAGAAAATCTGAAAAACATTTATATTCCGAAAGCTTATTAGTGAATAATCGAAATATTATCTCAATTATCGACTGCAAAGGGACGGTTGAAAGTGAAACAGACGACAGCAAGACAGAATATAATAATTCCGATGTACCCGCTTTGGTGTCGGCTGGAAGTTATGGAAATAGACCAATCTCACGAATATTATGTAAGTTTATTAAAGGTTGGGTATTTCATGATTTAGATCCTGACTTTGCAAAGAAAAGTCTGAGGAATTTCTCTCCGGTTGATGATGAAATTCAGAATGACCTGAAACTTAACATTTTTGGAGGGAATTTAGCTGAAGTTCTTTGGGACTTGTATAAGAAAAAAGACCAAAGTTTTTTAGACGTTGTTCATTCTCTTTACGATGTAATGAATTTTAAAATAAATTACGAAACGATTGATGGCGAAGATAAATTTAGTCTTATAGAAAAAGGTAAAAAATTGCTTCCTTTGGAAGTAGCATCAGATGGCACACTGCGTTTAATTGCTTATCTTACATTGCGAAATGAGTCTGAACCCCCGTGACTTATTGCTTTTGAAGAACCGGAGCGCGGTTTCCACCCTGGTATGCTAAATGAAATTACAAATATTCTTAGAGAGATTAGCGAAAACTCCCAAGTAATCATCACAACGCATAGCTCTGAACTTCTAAACGCTTTTCTATACTCAGATTTCTCGTCTGATTCTATTGGTATTTTGCTATTACGCAATCGTCCTAAAGAAGGAACAGAGATAATCAATGTCAATGAACGTAGACGTAACGATGAAGACCTAAGTGGTTGGATGGCTGATTTTGGTATAGGCAGTGCTATTTTTGATAGTCCATTTCTACAAACCACAATGGAGGATTCAGCGTGACAAACATAGCAATCTATACGGAGTCACCCAACTGGGTATCAAAAAGGAGATACAGAAAAAATCGTTGAAGCAGTGCCAGGTTCTCACAATGCTAAAGAACACCTAGCTAATTTTTCTGAAGATATTCTTCGTAAACTCAACCCCAACATTCCACAAAAGAACGTCAGACGTGAAAAATACAGCCCTACCATATCCTACAAAATCGCAGCGTTCATTTGTATCAACAAAGAAACATTGAATCGCAATAATTCTCTCAAACATTTTGGTGAGGTGATTGCAAAATATAAGTGAAGTTCAAATGTAGCACAAACTGTTAGTTTGTGCAGTATTTCAAGACATGTATAACAAATGTTGATGGTATATCTTAACTATCATACCAACTCGGAAAAGCAACTCCCTTCAGCTTAAGCCCGATCAACTCCGCATCAAGATCACATGTAGACTGCTTCCCCCCGTGGATACTCGGTTCAGCACAGAGCATCTCGCGCAGCGTCTGCATTGAGTTTAGCACACTATCACTTGTAATTCCCAATACCTCAGTCAACAGAGAACGGTCTAATTCCTCGCGCACAGGATCATGAGCGCATTCATTGACAGGCAGCATCCGTTTATATTTTAACCGATCAAAGATTGCGGCAGCGTTTGCTAATGCCTCATCGGAGAGTTCACGGACATCCAGCGTAGGTAGTGTCCCTAATGTTTTGAGCGTTAGAATACCACGGCCCGCTTGTTGCTTTCCACTATGTATCCAATGACTCATTAAGCCCAATGTTGAGTTGCACCACAGCGCGAAAGCGGTCTCCTGCTGTGGACTTTCAAATGCTACGTTAGTTATCCTGTTAACCCCAACCACAGGGTTTTCTGTGAAAAGGACAATGGTTGAGTTAGCACTAAATTGTAGGTATAGATTATAGTGAGCCCTACTGTTCCTTGTAAGGATTTTTGAAAGTATATTCTCTGTATTTCTGCGCGGAATACCGATAGAATCAGGGTTAACAAGCATCGATCGCTGAGCTTCACTTTTCAAATTCCACAGGCAAGGATACCCATAGACTTTGGTATCACCTTTAATCATGTCAAATGGACCTCTCTTTCCATAGACACTTTCTGGGTGCCATCCAACCTGCGCTATATCCTCTACACGACACATAGGGACTTCAACATTAGTTGTTTGCATCGGTAAATATAGGATACCTCTTTGTATGCTATAGGCAGACTGAATCAATGCCATCGATCGGACGCGCGACACTCCCCAACCCTCACCAAGTAAGAGTGGACAGTCTAACATTTGTCCAACAGTGTCATTGCCAATTCTGATTATATCTCCACCATTAGGAGCATCTTCTAACCGCCGCGTGCTGTCGTTTCGGTTAACATAGTTTGCAATTTCCACTGCTTCTAAGATGCTCTGTGGTCGCCTGTTCAGGGATATGAATTTCCCTCGTCCTGTATCTGTACCCGTTCCTTTCTTTGCTACTACAATACATTCTGCCATGCCAGTATCCGCGGAGAACGCTGCGTCTTCTGCCTTTGCTTCGGCAATGGTAAGGACCGTGACTTTGTGGTATTCCGATGTCAGCATGTCACGCATTTTTTGCATTGTAGATGACGTTAGAATTGTTGCTGGCAAGATGAAACCCATTGTGCCACCGCACTTAAGTTTCCTGTCTGCAAGGTCTACAAAGTAGGATGCGAGTCCGCTCAATCCATGTGCTATTCGCGAATCTTTACCTCGCAGTACTGCCTGCATTGCCTTCTTATCTACCTCTGGACGATCACTTCCCTGGAATGTGGTTTTTGGTATACTACTACCTTGATCTGTTCCTGGTTTCGTAAAGGGAGGGTTTTGAATCACAATGTCAACATCACTATGCTGGAACGTCTGCTGGAGTTTGACTACGGTGTTCTCCTCACCGCCTACTTGTTCAGCCTCTGTGTCAAATAGTTTCATATCATCAAGCAATTCCAATGAACCGATAGCGTAACCGCCACTATCCATGATCCCATAAGGTGCAGTTACTATTTGTGTGCCACCGATTTTGATGTCAGCATAGGTACTTGCAAGTGCTGCAGCAGTAAGGTGTGTAGCATTCGGCATAATATCTACACCACCAATGTTCTCCTCTAACATTTTTTGATGGATTTCCCTACCGTTTCCACCCGCCTGTTCATAAAGAGACAGAATACGTTGATAGACACCGTTAAGCAGCGCGCCTGTGCCGCAAGCGAAATCTGCAACTTTCGGCAGTTTCCCTTTCGGCAATTCAGGCATCACAAGCGTAGAGAGCAACACCGCGCTTTCGGGAAGTGTGTAGTTTGCTTTGACGTATTTTCTATCGGTGATAAGCTTCTGAAATACGATACCCGCGAGTTCGTGGATCTGTGCGATACCTGTATCAACAAGGTCTTTGGCAGCCTTACACAAGAGCCTTAAGATATGTTTGACAAGTTTGTCATCAGTCGCGAGTGCTTCAACGAGGTTACGCGCATCTTCAAAGATGGGACGGTAGTTAACCTTAAGGATTGTATTCCAGTCGTCAATGACATCGGCATAATCAATTGTCGGGAGGAGTTGACGGAGTGAGCGGACATATTCCATCTCTGCTTTACCAGCGAGGGAACTCTGAAACACAAAAGCATCGGTGATAATCAGTGCTGCCATGCGGAGTGTTTGAATGTTGGGGAGTCGAGATTCTACAGAAGAATCGTCTTCAGAAAAGACCTCTTGGTGCAGAATAGTCTCAATTTTCTTGCCGATAGCAGGATGTTCAACGATAGCATCTTCAAGTAGGTAAGCTGTCCTATTGACGCTTTTCTCCATCTCTTCAGCTGCCGCTTCAAGGTGAGAGTTCGGCATTGCACCGACGCGGAGTGCGTTTGCTATGTCCGCAACTGTACCTGTTGCCCATCCGTTTTCCGGGAAATGTCCAACGGTATCACCGACGGTATTCACGAGTTTGTACTGGAGGTCATCCGCATCACGTAGTTGTGAATTGACATTCGCTCCTGGCATCGTCTTAAATCGGCCAGGATATAGGATTGCCATGACGTTGTTAAGGGTTTTTCCAACGACGTGGTATTCCGTTTCAAGTTCGAGAACAAGTCTGTCTTCTGCTTGGATAATAAGATTCTTGGCATTCGTCGTGGTCAAAAACTTTGCTTCAATGCCGACAGGTTCTCTACCGCGTTCAATAACGATAGCGTCAAGTTCACTGTTGCCTTTAAAGAAAGCATTAACTTCGGTTTCGAGTTCCCATCCGTGGCGCATGTGCCGTAAGATGTTCACTAATTCGTTTGTGATTGTGGTTTCGCGTCTTTTTGGCATACATTTCTTTCGCTTCTGGACACGTAAATTTAAGAAATTAGGGTGCTGAAACCCTAATGAACGCTAAAAGCGAATTGCTTTCTCTGTGGATCAAACTTATCTGTTATTTTAGCAGAAACCATCAAAATAAAGCAACTCCTGATGCTCAAGGGTGTGTAGAGTTTTTGACACTTAACTGTCAGAAAGGAATATATTTAACCCAAGAAATCAATCCACTATAGAAATTACCGAAATATTTGTTTAGTCTTCATACGGGACTAAAGAGGGAAGAATCTATTCTTTACTTTTATCTGCTGACCATTGGCACCTATCTATCCAATAACGCGCTGAGAGTTTTGTTCCTTTATGGAGTGTTTCATTATCTGCTATCTCTGCAAATATAGCCGCTGCAGTCGCGTAATCTTTCTGATAGTAATTACTCATGCCTAATAACCATTGGGTTCTTAATAGTATATCTAAATGATTTTCTTCGTTGTGCCTGACACGATTTAATGCCAATACATTATTCAGATAACGTATACTTAAATCCCATGACCTTTCTTTATACAGTAACTCAGCAATTAAGTAGTAAGCTAACCACTCTTCAGGTTCTCCAGCAATTATCTGATGCAGCAGTGCCATTTTGGTAGCACTTCCTACCTGTCCATCTGAACTTACTGAAATTAGGACATCTCTTAACAGGTCTTGTGTTTCTTTGTCGTAGCGACTATTCAATGACGCAATGCGAGATAATATCCTGCGACTGGTAGAATCTCTTGGTGCAAAGGATATCGCATTTTCATATAGAATCAGTGCTTTGTTCACATTGTCATTCAACCATTGCATATCTCCTAACAGTAATGAAACTTCGGCTTTATAAGATGAATCCTGTCTCTTCATAAGTTGTCTTGCATACGATTCCGCGAGATCAAAATCTTTCGCTTGAAATGTACTATACATCAGTCCTCGCAAGGTCAGTGGATTGTCAGGTTCATGGGATAGCATTGATTTAAATGTTGTAACTGCAGCACTGTAGTCCTTTCTGTAATATGCGTTCCAAGCTTTTTCGCGTAACGAAGCCATCTCGTGTGCACATACCTGCTCAAATATTCCGCCACGTTTAAGTCGCCGTTCTGCATACCTCTTTTCTATTTCTGTCAAGAGGACTTTGTCTGATAAGAAGTTCACCCATTCTTGCTCCAATTCAGTTAATTCCTTCCCATATACCTTAGTTAAATTCCCAGTTGGAAAGGCATCCTTTAACATTTCAACACCGTATTCATCAACAAGATAGCGGATAAATGAACCTGCAAGAAGGTAGCTGCGTGATCCTGCATGTCTCCAAAACCCTAACCCGATTACACTGGATAGAGATGGCGCGACGTTAAGTTCACGCATCGCTTTTGCCCATTGGTGAACTGTGAGTTTTCCTTCATCCCAATCTGCTGCAACTGCAATACCCTCGTGAATACCTACGTTTAGACTTACTTTCCATGGGGACCAATCGGCTGTGAAGACGTGTGCAAGTTCATGCTTTAAGACAGGATGTGGGAATCCCTGAACATGTAAATGAAATCCGTATCCAAACGGGTCCTCAACATAAGTATTGCCAGCACCTATCAGCCGTTTCTTCTGCTCTGGTGAAGCATATAGATAGGCACGCACTTTTCTGGAAATGTCAGACTGCAAGTATTCTTCCAACTGTGAATACTGAAACTCACAATCGTCAGCAAATAGGTCTATATCTTCTTCAAGGTCTTGTGAATAGTATATCTTAAAATGGGTTGTTTCTCTAAATCCTCCTAATGCTTGTTCTATATCACTTCGTGATGGACGGATGCCTATTTTCCCGGCGAATACTTCAAAGCACATAATAGAAATGCATAAGACACACACGACAGCAGTCCCCCAAATTGATTTTCTATATTTCAGAACGTTCAGTTTTCTCCAATTCAGTTTTGGTATAAAACCGCTCTCTCTCCCGATTTCACACGTCATGACGGAGACAGATGTAAACAAAAAAGCCAATACTAACGTTTCAGTTCTTGAAAATATCAACACATCTGTAATGGAGATTACGAAATCATAAATCGGACCTGGGAAATAACCGAGAATTGGATGATATGCAAATACAGGCGGGTGAAATATCAAATTAGAAATAACAGGAATTAACGACAATAACAGTAGCACTATGTATGAGAAATAGGATAGCCATCTCTTCTTTATCAATAGACCGAAAAAAACACCTGCAGCCGTTACTGCTAAACAACTTAACACGGGTAGAATAAGATAGAAAAGTAAACCCTCACTATAATCGCAGTTTTTTACGCGTAACGAGTTTAGCAGTATGATTACTAAAGGAACAATTAGGAGAATAGCATTGGCGAATAGCGCACGGATGAGACATTCAAGGATAACTCGTTTCGGTGAACCCGACAGTAATTCCGGTTGTTTCTTTAGAACGTGAATTTTAGTGATAGCAACATGTGCTGCAGCAAATGAAATACATAAGGTTACTATAGCACAGAACTCATATCCCAAGATATTAAACAAGGGAATTGTCGTAAGAACGCATGATAGACCAACAAAACCAGCGAACCAAAGCCAGTATGAAACAGTTTTAAAAATCATATTTAGATCAAAGGAGTAACTAAAATGAAAAATATTTACGGAATCTCATTAACCCTATTTCTACTTTCATTTGCATTTTTTCTGCACGGTTGCGAAGAATCGAGGTCTGGCGGCAGTGGAACCATTGACCTCCCTCGCGGTGAACCAAATGTCGTTGAATCAGTTCTTGCAGTATCAGTCTTTGAAGATAGACCAGAAGGTATTACAGATACATTCGACCCGGACCTGGATAAACAGGTCTATCTCTGGATGCTATGGGAAAATATAGATAAAACCCACTCTGTCAGGGTTGATTGGTATTCTCCAGATCAGGACGAGGATGATGCCCCGTTTTGGAGTGAAGAAAGACGTATCACCTCAAGTACGGGTGAAAAAATAACATGGTTCTTTATTGATGCACCAGAAGGAGGATTAAGTCTCAATCGCTTTACCTCAGGTTATTGGACTGTGGAAGTTTTCCTTGATGATCTCTTTGAACGTAGTCATTTTTTCTATATGGAATAATACGCAATCACTTTATACTATGGTAGTTCTTCACCAACAATTAGATGGTATGCCTCGCGATATTTTTCACTCGTCTTTTCAATAACAGTATCAGGTAATTCTGGTGCTGGGGGTTGCTTATTCCATCCAATTTCTGACAGGTAATCTCTAACGAACTGTTTGTCAAAACTCTGTTGGGGTCTACCCGGTTCATATTGGTCTGCTGGCCAAAATCTTGAAGAATCTGGAGTAAAAACTTCATCAATTAGAATTACCTTACCATCACGTTGACCAAATTCAAACTTTGTATCACAAAGGATGATGCCGGATTGTTCAGCATGTTGGCTTGCTTTATTAAAGAGAGCAAAACTGATTTCTATTAAATTGTCTGTCAGTTCTGATCCAATCTGCTCACGCATTTCATCAATCGTAATGGGTTCATCATGTTCACCCTGTTCTGCTTTTGTTGTCGGTGTAAAAAGCAGTTCAGGTAATCTTTCTGATTCCCTTAAGCCTGCTGGCAGTTTTTGTCCACAGATCTCACCAGTTTTCTGATAGGATGACCAACCAGAACCCGCAAGGTAACCTCTGACAACACATTCTACATCAACCCTTTCCGCCTTCTTTACGAGCATAGACCGTCCAGCCAACATGTCAGAATCCGGCTGTAAAACATCTGGATAATCATCAACTTTTGTCGTGATAACATGATTATCCACGACTGATTCTGTATATTCAAACCAGAATTCAGAGAGACCGGTCAAGACTTTACCTTTATCCGGTATGCCATTTGGCAGGACGACATCAAATGCAGAAATGCGATCAGTAGAAATGATTAGGAATTCATCGCCAAGATCATATAGATCACGGACTTTTCCGTTATGTGAAGCCGTTAAGTTGGTTAGTTCTGTTGAAGTGATAATATCATTAATCACGGTATTTGTCATAAAACCCTCCTAAAGATTGTTTATTAGTTTTTGAAGTAAAATTGCTGTCTTATTGTTCTTATCGCTTCTCAATACATGTTCAATTTCTTGATTTGCCTTATGAATATCTCCGAGGTAAAAGTAGCAACATGCTTTTAACGCATAGAGATCTGATTCAGCAGTATAATCGTGTCTATATAAATACTGTTTCTCACCTTGCAGTGCATTATCAATTGCTAATAATGCAGACTCAAAATCAGTTTTGTCCTTTTGTCTTAGATAGAGTACATTCGCGAGTCCAACCCATGCATCTCCGTTTGATGTATCTAATCTGATCGCTGTTTGAAAAGCCTCTTGAGCAAGTGACAGGGGCAGTCCAAGGCTTAAATTGCTCCAACCGACACCATTATGTGCATCTGCTAACTCGGGGTCTGCATTCAATGCACGTTCAAAGTTCAATATTGCTTGCGTAAAATCATCTGAATCGTAAGCAGTCCATCCTTGCTGAATATGGTTAGATGAGGTAGTGACTTCAACGTTGGTATCGTTAGAACAACTTATGTGAAATAATGATGCAACACTGATTAGAAAGAGGATTGGAAATGTGCAAATTACGTTTTTCATGGATACTTTTTTATTCTGATTTCAGTGATGTTAACAAAGGTAATCTTAGCGAAAAGAAGACTGCTATTGCATTAGCAATTATACCAAAACCAAATATCAAAAACAATGTAATTGTCATTGAACTCCAGGGAAGAGAGGGACTGCTATCTTGTGAAAAAATTGCACCCAATAGACCGGCAACAACACCGATGAACATGCCAATGAACAGTAGAAAACTGCTTTCAAGGAATAACATCCGAGAGAGAAGTTCTCGTTTAAAACCGATCGCTCGTAAGGTGGCTAATTCACCTCTACGTTCCATGATGTTTCTGACAAGTACTAACGCTAATCCAAATGTACCTAACAGTACACCCAATCCTCCAAGACTTTGAAATGTAGAGATGTATGTATTCTGAACAGACCGAAAATTTGCCAACCTTTGTGATGCAGAGGTAACATCAAAACCATAATCCTCCAGCGTTTTTTCCAGAATATGTGATGTCTGCTCTTGAAAAATAGCAGGTGTTTTGATGAGGAAAAACTGATAGCCATTCTGACTCGGAAAAGCGTTCTTAAAATCGGATTCTGAGATGATTAGTTGACTTTGAAACAGACTATTGCTTATTGTATCAATCTTTAAACTTAGGTTATTGCCAGCTTCATCATGAATTACGAAGTCGTCCTTCGGGTTGTGGTGTAGTATCCAACGTAGTGAATTCTCATCACCAACTGCCGGTATGTATGTATGCGTATGTTCTAAATCTGCTAAGTTATCCCACTCCTCAACGGCAAGTATCGTATCCGGCGCGCCTAAAATCTGGGGTTTCTCCGGTTTGTATAGATTCAGACAACTGACATCTTCCCCCGGCAACACTCTAAAGGGATATATAACAGACTTTGACAATACTTCAGCATCTTCATCGCCAAAACCGAGTTCAAATCGTCCATCGGAAGAATTAAGGTCATGGTGTAAGGGTAATGCGGATTCTGCAACATACGTATAATCACTCACAGGTGCGGTGTCTTGTCTGTTCGCGCCAACAGCCACAATTATACAGCAGGCTAAACTAATGGTTAGAACACACGTTTTGCTACGGGAGGGTTGCCTTGCAGTATTCTTCAAGGCAAATCGTATTCTACTCAACTGAGATGAGAAACTTTGGTATTTTAACCACTTGTCAAAGTAATACCAGCCGATTGAAAGTACTGTGAGTGTAATCAGAAAGAACGCAAACACGGGTTGGTTGGCAAAATTATTGATTGCCTCTGTTACCTTACTTGTAAATGGCAGTATATTCAGCAAGCTTCCTAAAAATGCACAGATACTATACACTATTACGTGTAACATTAGATTCTTGGAAAAGTTCGCCAAACTATACTCCGCGACTTTAATTTGGAGCAGACGTATAAGAATGATGAGTAATGCACCTATGAACAGAATCATGATTAGACTTAACCAATCACCTGTAAATATCACACCTCTTTCCACAATACCGATAAAGATGGCGATTAGACCTAACAATACTAAAGTCAATTTTTTGCCAATAATTCTCTTTTTGCTGGGTATTTGTGGAATTGCGGTATCACCAGAATCTGTTTTACCTGCAAGCAGTGATACTGTTGACATCTTACCCAATCTTCCTACAGTTCTATATATTGAGAACATGACCACAACAAATGAGATGAATGCACCTATGAGTAAACTCCAAATGCTAACATGAATCTGAAGGAAAGGTGTACCGATAGCTGGCAGCCACCAAGTCTTCAGTCCATAAATCATGAGCTGTGCATAGCCTACAGCAAGCAAACATCCTAAGACACTTCCAATGCATGTAATAATCACACCTTCATATAGGAATCTGCTGCGGATATTAGCAACGGGGTATCCAACTGCTTGAAGTATACCTACCTCTCGTGATCTTTGTTCTACTCCCAATCGGAAAACCATACCAACCAACAACGCAACTGCTATGATGATAAACCCGCTCATACTGCTAAACAGCATTCCAAAGTCTGATGAACCTTTAGATGACTTTAGACCTTCTGAACGGAGTGCTATAGACTGAAAACCGATCTGCTCAGGATGAATAGTCTTCAAAAACTCTGATACAAAGAGCTCTTTTGTAGCCTTAATATCTTTTCCGGGAGCGGATTCCATCCTTATTGTCGTCAGATCACCGAATCTATTCCGCCACAGTTTCTTTCCTAATTCTAATGGAATAAATGCTTTTGGGGTAGATTTATATTCATCCCAATAGTCTTCATCTTTTGGACGAATTAGACCGTTATCAAATGGGAAAGGCGGATCCCAATCATATATGTCGTTGGATGCACTGACACCGGGGAATTCTGGAATTATGTCGGTATCAGCTGCGATGCTCTCAATCGGTACTATGCCTTTCAAGAGAAAGTGTGTTGTTTCTGTAATGTATGCATCGTTAGAATCTATGCTGAAGTATTTGACTGCTATTCTATCCCCCACTCTTACGCCAAGGTCTTCCGCTGCCCAATCATTAAGGTATATTTCATGAACCTCAATTGGTTCTTTTAATTCGGATAATCTTTTTTTTATGTCCGCATAAGTGCGTTTAACAGTATCATGTCTCTCTCTAAATTCATAAGTATGTCCATATTCTTTAAATCTGTTATTTAGTTTATCTAACTCTTCACTTAAATTGTCCGTATCTATTGAGACTTTCTTTACCTTTTTTTCCTTTTCCTTTACAATTCTGAGTTGCTCCAGAAGTTCTTTCTCCTGATATGTATTCTGATCTATCTCGGTCGTATTAGAACTGAATAACTCAGCAAATAGGCCTTCCTCAACCGGTAATGCCAAGATTGTTGAATAAGGAATTGATTTTGATATAACTGATTGTTCATCAGAAGTTTTTTCTGCAACAATGCTATTGGCAAGATATGTGAGTGTTGGCAAGACAGGAATGTTGTTCTCTGATGCAACTGTAAGGGCTGCTGCTGATAGAACAGGTTTAATTAAGAAGTTATCACTTTGTAGGTCAAAATAATCGTCATGTTCGGACAGATATATACCGAGTTCATCAAGTGTAAGTTTTAGGTCATTGTGTGTTATTGGATTCTCATCTGATGTAAAAAGCGCATTTACACGATCTGGCTGCATGAGTGCTTCTTGCAGTTCTGGTAGTGCAATGTATGCATTCATTGGAAGACTCTGACTGGCATGCAGATTAAATCTACCCCCATTCTCAGTAGGGATAATATCACTTATTACCAACCGCAGACGTTTGATGGATTCTGCTGCATCGCGGTTTCCGAGCAGAAATTCGGGGTGAATTTCATAAGACTGTGGTAAACTTACAAGTATAGAATCTCCAACTTTTACATTAAGCTCTTTTTGCAGTGAAGCATTTATGACGACATGAGGAAAAGGACTCTGTACCTGATTATCCAATGTTGGAATTACGTCATCTTCCCAGAGACCGAAAAAATCATCTGTTACACCGTAAATGTTTACTTTAGATGCGCGACTATCTGAATCGACGGCAGAGACAGAACCGCTGAGTATTATGGCAGGAACGCTGTTCTGATGATCAACAATTTCTGGACTAAAAAAGTGTTCGGCAATGAGTACCTGTTGTATAGAGCCGAGTCGTTCTAAGGTAATATTTCGTAGACTGCCACGCATTGAGTCGCCAACAATCAAGGCACCAGCAAGTACCCCAGTAGCCACAGCTGTACACAAGACAACTGTCAGATGTATTTGCCAATAGTATCTGAATGTAATCCAAAGATTCCGCATAGTTTTTCCAATCAGGAACAAAACAAGTACCGCTTATGGTTTATCAGTGGTGATTTCTGAACAGACACCGTCCCGTAAATCCAGACGATTCTCAAACCGTGAAGCTAACTCAAGATTGTGTGTCACTACGATTAAGATATTCTTCAGCATGTAATGGAGTTCAAAAAGTAGATCCACGGTAGATGCTGCAGTGTTCGTATCAAGATTACCTGTCGGTTCATCACAGAGTAGAATACTCGGTCGGTTTATAAGCGCACGCGCGATAGCAACCCTTTGACGTTCTCCACCAGAAAGTTCGGCTGGACGGTGTAATATGCGATCAATTAAACCAACACGTAGAATCAGTCTTTCTGCTTCTTCTGATGTATCCGGATTGTTATTATTGAAGGCAAGGGTAGGAATGAGAACATTTTCCAAAATAGAATACTGTGGCAGTAGGTGGTGATCTTGGAAAACGAAACCGATGACATCGTTACGGAATTGTGCTAAGTCAGGTTCAGATAGAGAGAATGGGTCAGTTCCATTAATTTCTACACTACCAGCCGTCGGTTCTTCTAACGCTCCTATGACATGAAGTAGTGTACTTTTACCAGAACCGGAAGGTCCTGTAATGGCGACTGATGAACCTTTCTCAAATCCAAAAGATACATCTTTTAAAACTTGTAAAGAACCGAAATGTTTGGACAAATTCGTTACAAGAAGTTGTTTCGGTATTTCTTCAGTATCTTTCATAAGTCCAGCCACTCCCGTCTATCTTTTCTAAACTGAAATTTTTGCTGCAAGAAAATCGGGTATGGGAATTGCTTGAAGTTTCTCACCTGGATTTGCTATACAACAGACGGTTGTCAATTCTCCACGCGCAACATCAACACAGTCAAGTGTAAAAAGAAATTGATAGGTTAACGATTTTGATCCTTTATTTGACACCCAAAGTCTAATGTCTACCTCATCCTCAAACCTGAGTGGATGCAAATACTCACAAGATGCAGTGACGCGGGGCCAACCGATTTTATTACCTTCCCACTCTGTTGCAACACTGGTACCTAAACTACGTAGAAACTCATGCTCTGCAGTCTCCATAAAAACAAAGAACTTTGTAAAGTGTACAATACCTGCCATATCGGTATCGGCAAACTCTATTTTCCTTTTAGTTTTGAACTCAGTACGCATTTTTGACCATGATTTACAGGACTGACTAGTGTTCTGTCAAGTTTATATTTAAGGGTAAATGTCGCGATTCGGAGATCACTCCTACAATAGTCTGTTGACTAAGCACTGGTCAATTTTTGGGATACATCGGGACTTCCTTATACCGACTCCAAGTTTCTGAGTATATCCTCCAATACCCATCTGCAGGATCTATCATCAAGTTTAGCTTTTTTGTGCCGATGTCTGAATAGGCAGGACGACTTCCTGAAGCAGGCATACCTTTGAATTCTTGCAAGAATGTCACATCGGCAACAGCTCTATCACCATTTATTATGAGATTAGATATTTTTACCTGAATTCCTGAATACCCCAGATTTAACCGCTTCATCTTCTGTCTTAACTGATTTTTTGTTAGAAAAGTAGATGTTTCTCTATCTCCTCTAACAGTTACCCTTGTAATTAATGCCTTTTCCGCATAAAGAGACATATATGTATCAAGGTCTTTGTCTTCCCATGCTTTCTGCCATTTTCCCAGAATTTGACTAACCTTGAGTTGTGTATCCAATGGTGCATTACCATTAAAGATTCCACCTACAGCTTCTTCTGTTATAGGTTCATCAACTAATGGGTCATTCTGTGATATAGACGGATCGGTAATATAATCATCACCCATCTCGTCATTGATTATTTTCCATTGCCTAATAAAGAAACCTTTCTTTTCAATCGTTAACTGACGAGAATGCGTCTCAATGAAGGTACCACTACTATATACAGACACATTGATACTGTCTACGAGGTGTTTCGTTTTAGAATAGGCAATCGCTTTATACTTAGCTTGGGATAGGTCAACTTCCAATTCTTGGGAAATATGACCGATGGCTAATGTATAGTTTTTTCTCTGTTTCTTTCGTGCAGATTTGTCCCAAAGAGAGGTATACTTCTTCTGATTCTGTGTTTCCAAAGCCTTTTTCCATTCTAAGACTAATGGTGCGACAGGACTATCTATACTTTGCGGTGAAGTGTCTACAGCGTCAGAGTCGAACTCAGGTATATGTGTGGCAATCTCTTCAGAATCTACTTCATCACGGACAAGTTTCCATCGTCTTTGAATGATTCCTGTTCTTGCGATAGTCAGCGTTCTGGATTGCAGCAGGGGTTCACCCGGGGCATGGATCCATATCGGGATTTCTTCTATCCTTAGATAGTCTTTACCTTGTGGGTCTTTACGGGTTCTGTTTTCAGCATCTCGGATATCTACATCAATGTCCAGTTGTTCCTTAAATAACTGAGCGGTATGCTGGTAACCTGCGTTGATTTTATTTCGTGCATTCGTACCCCATAGAACATCATATTTTTCAATCTCACCAGATTCTAGGGCACTTTTCCACTTAACCAAAAACGCTAATGCTGATTCATTAGAACGAGTGAGAAGAAGTCCACAGAACACCAAAATGAAAACTACGCAGGCAATTGCTCCCCATTTTACATAATCTCGGTAATTAAAGTTTGACAGTGCCCGCTGGCTGTTTTGGTTTGATTGAAACGAATTCTCGGCATTCATAAACTCACTCCTTATAATTTAGGTATATTCTCATAAACTTGCCAGGTTTCGCGATAAATCTTCCATTTACCTGCTACCTGATGTGTCCAGACTTCGCGAATCCACAATTCATACAATGCAGTATCATCTTCATCTTCTGCCGGTGATATTAATCTACTGAATCTGTATGTACCTATGACACTTTCCCGTTCTACTTCAGATAACACATCAGATTTAGTCCACGCAAGTTTGTTCATCTCTCGTAGCTTTGCTTCAAATTGTGTCCTGTTGAGAGTTGTTGCATTCTCCTTACTCTCTCGTACTACGATATGTTTAGTTGTTACATCAGGTGCATAGAAGGCAATATGTGCATCCATGTTCTTACCTTTCCAAGCCTTTTCCCAGTTATTTAATGCAGCTTTACCCGCATTTATTTGTGCAGTAGATAGAGAAGTTCTGCCTGTACGGGGAGTTTTAGTGCTGGGGAGTTGCGTTGCAAATGCTCTTGCTTTTTCTGCTTGTCTTCTGACAAACTCCTGATGTTCAACAGCGATATTCTGCTTATTGGATTCAGTGAGTTTTTGCGTGAATATTTTTGCTTGTTCGCGCATCTGCTTTTTAACTGCCTCAGTTTCAGCAACCGCAGCCCGTTTCAAACGGCTCTCAGTTTTCGCTATAGTTTCCGCTGCATCAACCTTACGTGATAATTTTTCTAATTCTACTCCATAGTTTTTCACATTAGATTCTGACTGCGTAATTCTTGCTTGAAAGGAATCTATAGAAGCATTGAGTTCTGCGACTTTTTCGTTATGTGTTTTCTGTTTGTCAATTAAATCCTGTTTATCTGACTCAAGATTACTAATTGTCGCTTTAAGTCCAGACTCAGAATCCTGTAGTAACTCGATATCGTTTTCTAAACTGCCAATTTTTGTATCCTTTGCCATTAATTGCTTTTTCAACTCTCCAATTTGGGCATCTTTTGTTAGGATATTGGCATTTGCTTCTACATCCTTCGTGTTCTGAATAGCAATTCTTGAAGCGAGTTTAGCATAAGTGATAGCATTGTTTGCGTATTTAATGGCATCAACACCCATCTTATTTCTTTTCGCATCTTTTGCTTTCTCAAGCTCCGTTTCAGCTTGCTCATAAGTTTCAAAAGCAAGGGACTGTGCGTTGACTTCTCGGGCAGAACTTAATGCAGCTTCCGCTTGCGATAGAAGAGGGTCAATGTCCTGTAAATTGATCGCACCTAATTTGCCACCGCAGGAAACTATCAATAAGAGTGGACAAAGCAAACAGAATATCTGTATAACGTTACCCGCTTGGTGTTTTATTAACTTCCTATAGTTCTGTAATGTCGTCATTTTCTTTTTCATGCCTAGGCTCCTTTATGTTATAGTTTCTCTTTTGATGCATTTAATCCCAATCGAAAATGGGTGATGTTAAAACTTGTGGTTGTGTTGCTCCAGTTTTCATCTCAATAAGAGACTCTTTGATTGCTTTCGCTCGTACTGTTCCAACGCCTTCTACTTTTTTAAGCGTATTAATATCTGAGGTGATGATCGCATCTAAGGAATGGAAACGGTCAATAATGTTCTCTACTACGTTAATTGGGATCCGTGAAATCTGACTCAAGATTCTATATCCACGGGGTTCTAAAGTCTCTTCAGGTCCAATTTCGTCATGCGAATATCCAAGTGCTTCATAGATGTTCTTGACATCTGATAATTCTGACACACTCAAACCGAACAAATCTTCATACACTTCTGCAAGGTCTCTCATTTCATCATTAAAATAATCTCTTATAATGAGTAAAGACCTTTGAATTTCAGTTGCTAACTCAGTAGGAATTAACTGTAATGACAATGCTTCATTCCCTAATTCTATTCTATATAGATTTAGATCGTGTTCTGTTCTTCTGAGACGTTCACAGACTTGTATTGCTGTCAAGACGTCTGGCATTCTGACTGTCCCGCTCAATTCCACCCAGTTTAATGTTGCTAATACGTGTTGCATAGTTTTTGCATACTGGGTTAGCGATAACATCGCTTGATTAGCACCCGATATTAATATAGGACGATCACGAAAGAGATAATGTTGATAGGGTGTATATAAGGTCAGTGTATTCCTCCGTCTTGAAACTGCGATGACAATCTCACCCGTTTCTTTTGCGAACTTTTCTGCTGCACGATGCCGTAAACCGGTTTCATTAGAGGTAATTGATGGATTTAACTTGAGTGTTACATTTGCCCGCACAATCCGTTTCATATCAGATGAAAGGATGATAGCGCCATCCATTTTAGCCAATTCGGCAAGACGCGAAGGTAGGTAAGGACAATCTATTTGAAAACCATCCTCAGTAAGATTCAGCACATCAGGCGAATCACCTACAACAATCAATCCACCTGTTTTTGCCTGAAGTATGTATCCAATACCATCACGCAGCGCGGTACCGGGTGACAATAACTTCAATGTTGCAATAAGTTCTCTCTCTATAAAATTCTCTGTTGGTATTCTGAGCACTTCTTACACCTCCAACTATTTATAAAGTAACACATAAAAATATAATCTGTCAAGGTAATCTTATGTAGAGGTATACACTTTCTCATCAACAATCAAACAACTTTATTCTTGACTTCCTAACCCAAATTATGTATCATGAATGATATGAGTTTGTGCAGGGACGCTTGATTGTTTACGATATACGGCACACGGAGTGTGTCTACTACTATACAACAATTACGGCACACGGAGTGTGCTTACTACTATTAATAAAATGAAATTACGGCACACGGAGTGTGCCTACTACTATACAATTACGGCACACGGAGTGTGCCTACTACTATTAATAACAGTAATTATGAAAAAAGATAAAGATACATTACAAATTGTAACGCTTGAAACTGATAAAGGAAACATAATTATTGAGCTGTTTCCTGAATGTGCCCCCTTAACCGTAGCAAATTTTGTTAAGTTGATTCGAGCTGGCTTTTATGACGGTTTAACCTTTCATCGTTTTGTAAAAGGATTCGTCATACAAGGTGGCGACCCGGATGGAACTGGAACAGGTGGACCAGGTTGGACAATTCCGGGTGAATTCAAGAAAAAGAAACTCCGAGAATTAATGCCTCAACACGAAAAAGGTGTATTGGCAATGGCGCGTAAACCTTCACCTGATTCCGCTGGAAGCCAATTCTATATCTGCCTCAGCGATGATCCAACTATCTATGAACATCTAAATGGAAACTATACAACATTCGGACGCGTCATTGAAGGTATGGATGTCGTTCAATCACTACGAGAACGGGATATAATGACACAGGTGTCGGTTAAATCAGTCAAAGAACCGGTATAACAATCTACGCTTTTGTTGATTGTTGGAAGGATTTTATGAATGGAAACATGGAAACAACTTGTACGTGATACAGTTAACACACCAGAAAAACTTGCAGCTAAATTTGACGTTGATATTGAAGAGATGCGACGCATACACAAGGAATTTCCTATTCGCATCAATCCTTACTATTTGAGTCTGATAGAAAAGCCAGGAGACCCTATCTGGAAACAGGTAGTGCCTGATACAAGAGAATTGATCAGCACTGGTGTTGATGACCCGCTTGATGAAGAACACGACAGTGAAGTACCGAATGTTACACATCGGTATCCTGATAGAGCACTCTTTTATGTCAATTATATGTGTCCTATCTATTGTCGGTTCTGTACGCGAAAGCGTAAAGTCGGGGATCCACATTCAATATCTGAAAATAACATTGAAATAGGACTTGATTACATCAGATCACACCCAGAGATACGGGACGTCATCATCTCTGGCGGCGACCCACTCATGTTAACAGATAAGAAGATTGACCTGGTAGTTGGTGGGTTGCGCGATATTGACCATATAGAGATAATACGTATCGGTTCACGAGTGCCAGTTACCCTTCCCCAACGCATTACGCCAGAACTGTGTGCAATTCTCAAACAGTACCATCCTTTCTATATTAATACACACTTCAACCATCCCCGTGAAATAACACCTGAAACTGAAAAAGCATGTGGTATGCTCGCAGATGCTGGAATACCACTCGGGAATCAAGCCGTGTTGCTAAAAGGTGTAAATGATGAACCGGAGACAATGGTAGAATTGATGAAAGAACTCCTACGGATTAGAGTTAAACCTTACTATATCTATCAGGCTGACCTTGTTTACGGCACAGATCATTTCAGAACATCAGTTGAAACAGGACTAAAAATCGTTGCCGCATTACGTGGACATATATCCGGCCTCGGTGTACCGCATTATGTTATAGATGCCCCAGGGGGCGGTGGAAAAATTGCTATAATTCCAGACCCAATCGTTACTTTTGACGAAGACGAAATACAACTCAAAAACTATGAAGGGAACATATATAGTTATCCCAGCACACCATTCTTTGATGAAGATTGGTAAAACGAGAGGTTCTTAATAGTAGAAGGCACACTCCGTTGTGCCGTTCTTCTTCTTTGGTGAAGATTGGTAAAACGAGAGTGGTTACTCCTCGTCTGAATCCTGCTTATTATCCCTGTTCATAAAAGGAGTCAGTAGGTCTATTGGAATTGGGAAAATCACGGTTGAGTTCTTCTCTGCACTGACTTCAACCAATGCCTGAAGAAAACGGAGTTGTATAGATGTTGGTGTCTTACTTAGTATCTCTGCTGCATCCGTAAGAACCTCTGCCGATTCAAACTCACCTTCTGCATGCACAACCTTAGCGCGACGTTCTCGTTCAGCTTCGGCTTGTTTCGCCATTGCCCGTTGCATCTCCGCAGGAAGGTCTACGTGCTTTATCTCCATAGAAAGCACTTCAACCCCCCACGGTTCGCACTGTCTCTTGATAATATCCTCTAAGTCTGTATTGAGTTTATCCCGTTCAGATAGTAAGTCATCAAGTTCTGCGCGTCCAAGCACACTACGGAGTGTTGTCTGTGCAATCTGTGAGATAGCAAATCCGAATTCTTCTACTTCAATAACCGCTTTATCCGGTTCAGTTACGCGAAATGTCAGGACAGCATTGACGCTTACAGAAACGTTATCCTTCGTAATAACATCTTGTGGTGTGACATCGTTCACGACTACGCGAAGACTTATCCTCTGCATCCTTTCAATCCAGAACGGAATCAGCATCACAAGTCCAGGGCCTCTTGCCCCCTTAAAACGTCCTAACCTGAATACAACAGCGCGTTCATACTCCTTAAGTATCCTTATACTTGTAGCAAGCATTATTACTACTACGATTGCAATTACAAAATAATATAGTCCAATTTGTTCCGGCATCTAAAAACTTCCTTTCTACGCTCCAACCCCAGTTATCTCTCTAATCTTCCGAAAAAACGCCCGTTTACGTGATGTATTAATCTGCCACTGCACAGGCACAGATTGATATCCGTGATGATAGTCATTCTCACCAGGATCAAAATATCCCCACGACGCGTATTGACTTACAGCAGCCATACAGTTGTTGATAGGTTTATCAAAGTCAAAATGATCATCTTCATTGAATAGAATCGGCATCGGTCGGTATCCAGGAACATGTCGCGTCTGTTGCACCATTTCGAGAATCCGATTTGGATCTTTGACGCCGTTACCATGCACTAAGATAAAATCTGATGCACGAACTACGTTCTCATAAGGCACGCGTCCGCCACCATAGCTTGTTCCTGCTAAATATCTTCTACCCTTGTGCGTTGTTGACCTTACGCGTTCAATCAATTCGTGTACTCTTTCAGGTTGCAGGATTTCATGCTTATATCTTACATTACATTCATTATTAACCTCAACGATCACATTCGTCCATTCGTTATCAAAGAGCCATTGTGTTGCGTTGTCAACAGCAGTGATAACAGCGTTCTCATCTGAAAGTCTATGATCTTGACCAAAATAGAAATACCCCAGAATAACGACCATACCGAGTTCATCAGCAAAATCGATGATTCGTTTGAGTCGTGATAGATAATCCGGGTTGAGACTACCGTCCGATTCGATTCCTGAATTATGCCACGGTTGTGCTTTTGAATATCCTTCTGGACTTCCACCCTGCAGGTTGATAGTAAATGCTAATACCCCGTGTGCACGCCATGCTGGCATAGCAGAAAGGAATTCCCGAGTGTTCCTCTCAGGATCCCATTTACCTGTGTCAGGGTATTCCCAACGGTGAACGGTTTCAGCATTCCTATCATCAAAGATACCTTGTACCATGCGACTGTTCATCAACAGTCCTTCTATTTTGTTTCCCTGATAGTATCGACCAGGGTATGTTATTTCTCCGTTGATATAAAATGCATCTTCAACAATAGTAACGTCAGTATTCATAGGACTCCTTTCTTATAGATGCTGGAATTCTGTTAATTATCGTTCAAAAAGTTTTGTCTGTTTGTCGTCAACGGTGTTGCGATATTTGCCAACATTCTTACCTTTTGATTTGCGTTCTTTAAATGTTGTCTGCACATCACGCAAAGCGAGTTCTTCATGGATTTTAGGCATTTCATTTCGTGCTTTTTCCAGTCTGTCACATGTCATTTCCATATATGCTTCGCTTCTATCAATACCGATATATTTATGTCCTAATAGTTTTGCAGCAACAGCAGTTGTACCGCTGCCGAGGTAAGGGTCTAACACAATACCTTGTGTCTCTGTTCCCAAGATTGAAATAATCACACGCGCAGGTAACCATAAGGGAAACGGTGCAGGATGTGGATTCTTTCTTCCGTTTTCGGGTACGCCGCGCCATATAGATGTCAACTTAGCATCACAGGACTGCAATTCTTTTCCGATTAGATGATCGCCAATAGGTTTATACAACCAATAAATTCGTTCCTCTACCTGCCAAAACCTCCATCCTCGTATGTTTCCTGCTATCATCCTGTCCCAAATGATTTCCTGCTTTACCGTCCATACTGTCTTGCGCAACCAATCCATAGGATGATACATGTTGCCTTTTTCCCATCGTATTTTGTGATTATAGAAAAACGAACCTCCTGGTGCGGTTATTCGGTAAATTTCATTTAGTACATCTACTTGATTTTGTTGGTAGTCAGGTTCAGGCATTGCATCTTTATAGACATCATACACTACGTTTTTTACAAGCCACCCTTTATGTTTCTCTTGTTTGTTATAAGGTGGCGAAGTGATGCCGACATTGACAATATCATCATCTATTTTACTCAGGACCTCAAGGGTATCACCTTCAATGAGTTTCACATCTCCAAGCGTGTCAGTGGTGATCTGTTTATGCTCTAATAGACTGTCTTTAATAAGATGTTGTTCAACGATATTCATTGTATATTATTCTCTAAGAATTTAAACACAGGTCCTGTTATGTAAGGTTTTGCTTCGGTGAGTTCCCATTTAGGGACTGAATAAATTATCTCCAGACTCTCTGCGTCTTTGTAATGTTTAAATGAAAAATCTGCACTTCGTTGGAATACACCTTTAGAATCGCCAGCAGAAAAGTGATGTTCAAGTTGTTCCTGCAATCGGGATGTGAAACTTTGTTCGTTAAAACTGAACCCAAATATGTAAATTAGGCGTCCATTAACAAAACCAGCAACCAACATGTTCGGATTTTCCTGTTGATGTTTTTGAAACCGTGCCCAAGTATAATCAGTAAAATTACCGCCGCCATTTAGTTTTTTGGGCTTCTTTGCTGTGGAATCTGTACGGAAATTACGTGGTTTGATTTCGCAGTTTTCAGTCTTTCCTGTAAGCGTATTATGTCTAAAACCGTTATAACCTTGCTTTTCTGAGATAGGTTCGTATCCAGCTACCACAGCTACAACTAACTCGCGCATTGTAGAAGAGTTCAAGTCGTTGTAATATTTTGTGAGCAAATCCAAAAGCATAGCGACCAGGCTGTCTTTGGATTTACCAATCAGGTTGACACTAATTTCACTGTGTTCTTTTGTAGCATAATCTTGGATAAGCTGTAACAGGTCTTTGTTCATGTTTACTGCCCATATTTGAGGATTTCAGATACCTTGAAGTTAACAACGTTCCTGATTAACTGTAAGATACATTGGGTATAAATAGTATATCAGAATAGTATAAAGAATTCAATATTGAATAGAGATAATGGCTGGATTTCCAAAGAAAAGAGAAAAGATAAGATACACTACCGAAGCGTCACTGGTAACTTACCTGTTGCCTGTTTCTTACCTAAAAGCACCTCTACTGCCGCAAGCAGTGAATAGTAATTCGTATCATACGCAGCGATGGCACATTCAACATCAGGACATATACTCAGTAGATAAGGGGATGCATGGGATATGACAACGATGGGAACATCCGTTTTCTGACTCAGTATGTGCATCAGTTTCGCCTGATCGTTGTTCATAATGCCTGCAACAATTTTGGATGGTTTTGAGAGTAAAAGTTGTGATGCAACCTGTTCCGGATTTACATCTCTGGGAATCAGTACAGGTGTGATATGTGTTAGATCGGTATGTGCCTTCAGGTAAGCATTTGTAAAATCACGAGATGGACTCAGTAGCAATACAGGTTCCTTCGGCTCAGCACTCATCGGAATAATGTTCTCAGTATTCTTTACAATGGTTATGGACCTGTTAGCAATTGTTTGTGCCACGTCTCTGTGCTGCCTATTGCCTACAATTGCTATTTCAGTTCCGATACTATCTGGATTATTCAATAATTCCTTCTGTTGATCAAACAGACCGTAAGCACTTTTGTAGTACAAGATTCTCCGTACAGAATTGTCAATACGCATGGGTGAGATAACCTTCTGTTGGACTGCTTGCCGAATGGCACCATAGATTCTCTGCTGCATTTTGAAAGTTGCTGACACGAGTATAATGTCAGCTCCTGCCTGTATAGCTAAGACAGCTGCGTTTCCAATTTCATACTGGTCGTCAATTGCCTTCATCTCCATGTCATCCGTCATGATAAGACCTTCAAATCCCAGACGTTGCCGTAGGAGTCTCGTGAGTATCTTTGGCGATAATGTAGCGGGGTATTCTGGGTCCAATTTTGGATATAGCACATGTGCGGACATAATTGCTGCTACACCTGAATCAATAGCATCACGAAATGGAAGCAATTCAATCTCATCAATTCGCTCTTGGCTGTGTTCAATAACCGGTAGTTTAAAATGTGAGTCCAGGCTTGCGTCACCGTGGCCAGGGAAGTGTTTCGCAGTTGCAAGGACACCATTCTTTTGAAGGCTCTGGATGTAGGCTGTACCGAGTTGGGATACGAGGGTAGGTGTTTCACTATAGGAACGGACCCCAATAACTGGATTTATCGGGTTGGTATTTACATCCAGGACAGGTGCACAGTTGAAGTTAATCCCTACTGCAGATAATTCGATAGCGGTTAGTTCACCGGTTTTTGCCGCTAAATCTTGAGACCTTGTCGCGCCTAAAGCCATATTCCCGGGTAGAACTGTCGCACCTTTCTTCAACCTTGCAACGATGCCACCTTCTTGGTCAATGGCAATAAACAACGGTATGCTGTTAGGGTTCTCCGCTGCCAATCGTTGAAGTGATGTTGTCAGTGCAACGACTTGCGATGCCTCTTGAATATTTCTGCTATAAAGGATAATTCCACCAACACGACGTTTGGATATGTGTGCTTCTGCGACAGGACCGATCTCTCTACCGCCGATACCGTATAAGAGCAGTTGACCGATCTTTTCATCTGTCGTCATCCTACCTAACATCACCTCAATTTCTGCATCAGACAAAGCATAAGAAGAAATTGATACAGATACAATAAGAAATATTACAAAAAGGGTTTTATAGAATAATTGCACAGGAATCCTCCATATATAGTGAAATCTATAATTACTTTTATATCCCTGGTAGGTGCAGTTTCCTAACCGCACGGGTATTCTCGGATCCGGCAGAATACGCGTTTGGTATTCTGCATTGGTTAGGAAACCGCACCTACCGGAGGTGTTCACATATTTTTTTATTTTATTATATTTACGGGTTTATTCATCAACTGTCTTTTCCGATAGTGCTTTGAAATACTGACGAAGTTGTTCACGATACTGATACGGTATGTTTTCAAATTCCTTTGCATTGGGTGCTATATCAAGTTTACGCACGTATTCTAAGAGGTCTGGATGGAGAGGTGGCACATCTTGAACGGGGGTTGAAGGTTTTTTAGCGACTTGTGCCTTACGTCTTCTGCCGACATCTCGTTTCTCCAAAGATTTTAAACTATCCAGCATCCTCGTCAAAATACGTTTCTGCTGCTCAACAACATCCTCATCCAGAGTGCCTTGTTTTAGTTTTGTTTCTACATTCTCCATCTCTTCAGCAACATTCTGTAAACTCCCCAAGATCTCTGATGCCTCGTCAGCGATTTTTGACAGTCTTTCTGTGGCTTCTCTGATCAGCTGTTGTTGTGAAGCAATCCTTTCGAGCCGTTGTTGAAGACTGGGTGTGCGTCCCTGTTCCCGCATCTGTTGACTTAGTCTCTCTGCCATATCATTGAGCTGTTCTTGACTCTGAGCAAGCTGCTGTAGCTGTTCCAACATGTTTTGTAGTCCACCTGCTCCCATCTGTTGATTCATGTTTGCCATAGCATCTAACATATCAAATATTGCCTGATTGATGTCAGCGAGTCCTGTTCTTTGAATAGGCAGTGCGAGCGATGCTTCTCTATCTTCCAAGGCGCGGGCAGCACGACCGAGTGCATCACTTGACGCATTTAACCGCCATACGATCTTAGGGTCCACCTCCATCTGCTGTTTACCCAGTTCCCACAAATCTTCAGCGATTTGAGATATACCTTGAGACGCGCTCAATTCTTTAGCAGCGAGTTCTTGAAGCCGCTTAATTTCGCTTGGAACATATTCTTCAAGACTGGATATAGTTAAACCTTCCGTCTGTTCAATTACTTTCTCATGTAGATGCGAATAATACAGGCTGCTCTTTACAGCCTCATTCATAGCAGCTAAAGCCTGTTCACTGTTAGAACCCTCCATAAATTCCAAAGCGTTGTCTAATCCTTGTGCTAATTCAGTCATAGTCTGTTCTGCTTCCCTACCGGTTTCTAATGCTTGCTTTCTGTTTTCATTACGTAAACTCTGACTGGTGCTCTGTAAATTATCGGGAAGTTGCTGATCTTTTGTATACTGATTAAGTCGTTTTACCTCATCCGCAACTTTCTGAATCTGCGGTGCTGTATTCTCCTGAGATTTTGCAGTATCCGCCAATTCATTTCCGATTGACTCTAATTTGTCGCTGAGTTTATCTGTTTCTTTTTTGATCATGTCTTCTTTCTGTGCAGCGTCATTCATCTTGGATTTATCTGAAAGAGCGGTCTCCGATGAATCCTCGGTCTGTTCATCACTACCTACAGCATCCTGCATAGCTTCTGTATTCTCAGATACAGCAGTATCTAATGAGTCCATTAACGTTTTCTGTTGTTCGGCTAATTGCTGTGCTTGCTTTGCTGCGGCCTCAAGCTTCTGCTGCAAAATGAGTTGTTCATATAGAGATTTGAGCCGTTCAAGCTGCTGTTGAAACTGTTCCTGATTGAAATTAGCTTGTGCAAGATCACTCTCCTGTTGAGAAAGTTCCTGTTTCGCTAACGCTTCACCCAATTGTTTGAGTATCTCCCGCTGTTCTTCTGTGAGTGCTTCCTTCATCAACTCTTGAAGTTCTTGGTATTTCTGAATAGTTTCTGGTTCAAAGAGTTCATTTTTTTCCATATCAGTAGTTGTCTGTTGCATTGAATCGATGAGATCGTTTGCCTTTTCTTCTATCTGCTTCTGCGAGTCAACCACTTGCTTTAGCAGTTTTTCATCTGTCAAGGATAACTCTTTGAACTTTCTTAATTTCTCAAGTATATTTTCAACCGCACCAGTCGCTTCAGCCTGTTCATCATAGATTTCATCAAGACTCTGTTGCTCAGTCTCCTGTTCTGCTGCAATATCTTCATAGAGTTCATCAAGTGTTGGAAAACGGAGTGTATATGTACGAGATTTTCCAATATTTGGACCGGAGACATCATCAGTATCTATTGCCTGTACGTAATATGACAGTGTCTCACCAGGAAATAATCCTATCGGTGTGATATCCCAATCATACGTAAGAAATTGTGTCGTCAGAGGAGGTGAGGTGTTGTGTGGCACATGTTTCAATGTCGTTTTTATTGGGTTGAAGCCATCTTTCTGTATACGATACACTAATTGAACATTTTGGAGTCCGTAGTCATCAGTGGCATCAACCTTCAAACTGACGATCAGGTCTGTATCCAATACAAGGTCTTTGCCAGGTTCGATGATGTTGACCTGTGGTGCAGCATCCTTGAATACATTCAACGTGTACGTAAGTGGTACCTTATTGGACAAACCGTGTTCATCCTGAATGTGAATATGATATGTGCTTGCTTGTTCTGCTATAAAACTACCCTTCATATTCGTCCCATCTTCTACATTAATATTGACAGGATCAGAATTTTGAAAAATCAGATGTGCCTCAGAAAGTAGTTTATTACTAACACCTGTAAACGTTATCTGTGTTCCATATAATACCTCAACATCACCAACATTTGTATCTAACTGTTGTGAAGGTAACTGTGTATAATGGGGATATGTGAGTTCAAGTTGAAATGTCTTGACAATCGGTTCTTCATTGACCGTAATTTGAAAGTGTGCTGACGTTACATCTTTCGTTGAGACATAGTATTGAATTGAACGGTCAATTTGCTCTATCGTTGCAGTATACAGCGTTTGGTTAGCGTTCCGATTCATCTGAATAGATTGCCATCTGTCAGGATCAGAATCATGTGGTAATTGTGTTTCCGCATCAACTACATTTCCCTTGATTTCATCATGGACATTGGTATCATTATCTTCACTGTTTTCCGTTTCATTCATTTCTGATAGTTGGTAATAGATCGCAACGGGTGCATCAAGATGTCCACTCACTTTGGCTGTAACGGTGATATCCTCTCCTCTTTTGATCTGAATATTACCGGGATTCACATCCTCTATACTTGCAGCGAATCCATCTGATGGTTTTATCGGTATAGACTCAATAGTTCGTGTAAATCCATTCAGCGAAGAGGGCAGCATGAAGTTAGCCAGAATTAGTAATGCTAATCCAGAAACAGCGAACAGTGAATTCATTCTGATTCTTTTGAATTCAGTTTGAAAAATCGTTTCTGATTTAATTTGAACAATGTCATCTTGGGTCTGCAGGATCAACCGCTCAATAAAATCCGTGGCATACCCTAACCGATTCTCATCTAATGTCGGTCTGAGTTGAATGGAACTCAGAATCCTATTTTCAATACTCGGATAAAACGTTTCCAGAAATGCAGCGACTTTTGCATAAGTTAACTTTTTTGTCAATGGGATAATAAGAACACGTAGTGTAATATAGATTCCAAGACCGATAAAAACAACTAAGAGGAGAGAGGATACAATCGGGTTTAAGGGTAACTGAAAGATGAGCAAAACAACTGTCAACGCAATAGCAAAAACAGTGAGCAATTTTAGCAACCTCTCAGAGAAGATTAACCAACGCCAATTTCTTCTGACAGCATTTAATTTGTCTATGATACTTTGATAGACCTGATTAGGTGTGTTTTCTGGCATAAGGATATCCTATTATCAAATAGTTTCTAATGTGTTAGCACATAAACAGCAAGGTTAACAGCCATCTTAGATGCCAATTCACGAACTTCTGGGGTATCATCAGGATGCACTCTTGCATCTTCTAATCCATCTCCTATATCCGAACTATAAGCATAGAAGAGGACCATCCTACCATCGTGAAAAAGACCGAAACCTTGGGCTGGATGGGAATCATGTTCATGGATTTTTGGTAGTCCCGGTAGATCATAAAAACATTTGTATATCAAATGAGAATTTGGAATAGGTTGTAATTCCTGTTTTGGAAATACACGATTTATCTCTCGCCGAAAACTCTTGTCTAAGCCGTAATCATCATTTACGAATAGAAATCCGCCCTGCATGAGATATTGACGTAACGCAACAACTTCAGAATCTGTTAATCGTATATTGCCGTGACCAACGAGGTAAAGCATAGGGTATCTATAAAGGTTATGATCTGTTAGTTTTAGTATAATTCTATCCTCAGCTGCATCTATATCTGTTCTTTCCCGAAGTATACTCAGCCAATTCTTGATAGCGGAAGGGTCTCCATACCAATCCCCTCCTCCTGCATATTGAATCTGAGCAATTGTGAAACGTTCTCCAGCACCTTGTGTGCTTAACAGTAGGAAGAAGAATATGCTACATATTGAAAAGAGGTTAAGATTAAACTTTTTTTTCATTGAAACGAACTTTAAACGAGTCCGACGCGTTTGCGTATGATCCATTCTGAACCTAACAGACCGACTATTATTATAAGTAAAAGTGGATTTGTCCATAAATCTCTTTGTGTGTCAACAAAAACCGGCTTCTCAACTGTTTTTATATGCTTATGTAAGTTGTCTACGGAATCAATATTCAGATAAACACCACCTGTCTGTTGGGCAATTTCCTGCAGCAACGGTTCATTTAGTTGCGGTGACTCCATTTCAATAAGTTGTTGATGAACGGAGATGTTTATCTCATCTTCATCCAGTATTCTATTCTCTCTCATAGCAACAGCACGGATTTTGTATCTACCATTTTCATCTAACTTTAACTTCGCTGAATGGTGCCCCACATTGCTTGATTGGGATTCTATTTTACCACTCCGAGTTTTCAATGGAAACGTTGTGCCACTTGGCGATGTTATTTCCAATTGAACATCTATGCGGTCTTGTGATTGATATGTTTGTAAGAATGTCCTGACCTGAATATCAACTTCATCATACTGTGCATAACTTGAAGCGTCTGTTGAAATATATACGGTCTTATCTTCAGATTCTTGTGCCATCCAACGAATTGTTTGTGCCCAAAATCGCTGATAGACAGTTTTGTATTTTGAATCTTTGTATGAATTGACACCAAATCTCCAATTCCACAATCCTTCGGCAGTAAATAACAGGCTCTTTCCCAATCCGACTCTCTGGAACATAAGTATTGGACTCCCATCATGTTTATTTAGTAAAGTGGTTGCCCCCGCTTTCTGTTGATAACCGCTGAAGGAGACTGTTAGCACAGGTAAGTTCTGCCACATTTCAGTATTTCGTTCATAAGAGTCATCTAACTGTAATATCGGGTGAAATAAACCTGCTTGTGTAGGCGCAACTGTAAACTCACCTTCTTGTTCATTACATCCATTAATAGGGATCTGAATCGGCAATATATCAGCAAAAGACGTGAGGTTATATCCCCCTCTGCCTAAGGCTGTTTTGGACGGAAGAAATATCACAGATTTACTGTGCTCTATAACATAGGTTGATATTGCCTGCTGTTGCGTTTTTGTTAGATGTTGTTCCGATAAATCGCCAAGAATCAGGACATCGTATTTCCGCAGCTCTTCAATAGATTCTGGAAATCTTACAGGTTTACTATTAAGAGTTCTTCTGGTAGATTCAATGGGATAGTATCCATCATTTTGACTCAATACAGTTTCTGGATCTACCTTGTTCGTTCTCATCACAATGGTTGCATCTATATCAGGATCACGTTCTAATGTCCGTTTGAGAAACGCATACTCCCATCGCGGTCTACCTTCATAATATAGTAAATTTAACTTTGCTTTGACAACTTTCAATGAAAACGTCTTCTCATTATTGACATACGTAAGTTCCCCTTCAAGTGAAGGTATTGTTACTGAATACTGATAATTACCTTCTGTTTCAGGTGTGAGTTTAAGTTCAACATAATGTTGCTTCGGTTCTGTTATACGCTGACCTTGATTAGAGGTATCCTCTGAAATGTCAAGTATCGTAGCATCAACAAGTTGATTGCTGGCAGCTTCGCGCAGGGCAACCCTTACCGATTCATTTTCATATCCAGATTGCGTAATCGTAATACCAACTATGCTCTCGTGTCCAATATGTGCAACCGGCAGAACGTCAACCTTACTAATGCGTAAGTCTTTTGGCGGTACTGCTGAACCGACACCAATTGCATATATGGGAGTATCCATATCTGCGATTTCCTCAACGTTTATATTTGATGCATTGTGTGCACCATCACTGATCAGGACTACACCGGCGTTCTGTTGTCCCTTCCATAGACTAACAACATCACGAATGCTTGATGTAATATCAGTTAGTAAACCTTTAGGCGAAAAATCTAAGGCATCAACTGAATCTGTGTGCGTTTTTGTATCAAAATTGTATATATGTACCTTGTAATCACTACTCAATGTTGAGATGAATTGATGCGTTTCTTCATTAAGGATCTGCTTAACCTGATCTAATCGTGATTGATCGGATTTTCCAGAATAATTATCCTCCATTTGCATACTTAATGATGTATCAACAAGAATTGACAAATTAGTCGGGGGTGTAATATCTTTCTTCTCAATGATTACGGGTGCTAACAGACAACACAATAGAATTGTTATTGCGCAGAACCTTAGCGTAATTAATATGTTACGGACTGTATTCTGTAGTGGTTGTCCAATCCTCAAATATCCGTATACGGTTATGCTGACTGAAATTACAATACAAAGAAGAATGCCCCACAATGGTAGATAGTATGAAAATTGCATGCGTCAGTATGTTTTCTGATTTTATATTAATGATTAAAAGTATACCTTGTTTCATGCCTAAATGTCAATAGGAAGTGGAAAAGTGTAAATGGGGGGTGTGTAAAGATTTTGCACAGAAGATTCAGGAGCATATCCACATCCTCTGCGCTTTCCGCGATTCTGACAAATAGAGTGACAAAATATTTACACACCCCTTTGCGAAGGGTGAAGGAGAAGGATAGAAGAACGGAAGGATGGAAGGGTGGCCTTCCATTCTTCAAAAATAGGTAGTTGCCTTCAGTCCGCTACCGGTAAGGATGGATACGGCTGTATCTCCACTGTTGATGATGCCTGCCTGTTGAAATTTTTGATATGCTTTTATGACGACTGCTGAGGTCGGTTCGACATAGATGCCTTTTTCGGCGAGTATTTTTTGTCCTGCTTTGATATCGGTGTCGTCAACTGTGGTAAATGCGCCGTTTGTATAGCAGATTGTGTCTAATATTTGATGCGCGCGAATTGGGAGTTCTGCAGTAATGCCTTCGGCAAGGGTAGGTGCTGTTTGGGACATTCTTGTGATGATGGGAGTTTTGTCGCGGTAGGCGTTATATATCGGACAACAGGTTTCGGGTTGCACACCGAGTAGTCGGGGGACATGTTCAATGATACCTTCGTCGTATAGTTCTTTGAATCCGAGATATAAACCGAGATAGATGCTACCGAATCCTACTGGACAGATAACGTGCGTTGGTGGGGATCCATTAAACTGCTCAATGATTTCATAAGCGATTGTCTTTGTGCCTTCTAAAAACATAGGATGCCAGTTGTGTGAGGCATAACAAGTGTTTTGCGCAGCTTTTTTTACCGCCTCTGTTGTTGCCATACGATTGCCTGATATCAGTTCTAATTCTGCACCGTAAGCGGAAATCTGGCTTAGCTTACCTTTTGATATGCTCTCTGGACAGTAGATGGTGCATCGGATACCCGCTCTTGCCGCGTAGGCTGCGATGGCTGCACCCGCATTCCCGGATGAGTCTTCTACGACTTCGGTGACGCCGAGTGATTTGAGATACGTGATGAGGACAGAGGCACCGCGATCTTTGTATGAACCTGTTGGGCAGAGATAATCTAATTTGACGTAGTGTGATACATCATCTGGGTGTAGAGGGGCGATGGGTGTTATGCCTTCATTGAGGGTGATAGGAGGTGTCTCTGTAGTAATTGGGAAGGTTGAGCGGTATCGCCAAAGTGATGAGGTGATGGAATCAACTGAATACCGTATTGATGGGTGTTTTTGAATTGATAATGGGGAACCGCAGTCGCATTGATATCGTAACGATGATTCTTCATAATAGGTGTTGCATTTTGTGCAGAGGAATTGCATGGTTACGACCCATTAAAAATATAATTCGGTAAAAGCGAAATTACCCCAGGTCGGTAGGTGCGATTTCCTAATCGCACCAGTTAGGTATAACCATCGGAATTTCCCTCCGAATGAATACTGATAACTGACGGCTATCTTAGTTAAATATACCCCGTAAAATTGTCGTTAATGGACTCTCGGTTATTTCATAAAGCTTCACTCTGTTCCCATTGTCATCAATTACATGCAGTTCTATTAGACTGTCCAAATATTTTGGATAATCTAACTCCACTTTTGCTTTTTTTCACCTTGCAACGTCAAAACATCCTGCAAAAAGAATGTGTATCCTCTGTCTAAAGTTCTCCATTCTGTTTCGTTTTCCGTAGGGTCTATCTTATCTTGAAAACCGGGCGGTGGATTATTACTATAAGATATTGCTAACAACCGGACTTGAGATATACCATCAGCATCTTCTATCTCTAATCGGAGTTTATCTTTAAGACGTGAGGGTTTCTTAATAATCGTTTTTTTGTCAAAAAACACCTGTTCTGAATTAAAGAAGCGGCTACTACTTAACCATAGTGCGCTATCTTTTGACAGATGTTTCGACGTTCTACCGTCCGACATCAGATAAGAAGGGTCTCTATAATCTCGATGTAATCCGAATTGTTTTCCAAAATCTTGGGCAAGTTTATGCGTTGCGTATCTGTTGAGGGGTGTCTGAACGACAATATGTCCCGCCTTTTTTCTAAACATAAAGCCTCTTAGGCGTAGTGAAAATTTACGCCGCCGTTTACTTGACTTCTGTATTCCTTTTATTAACTTTTCCACATCGGCAGCTGTAGTCTCCTTTTCATCTGTTTTCTTTACTTCACTTTTTTCTAATATGATGAAAGGGAGGTTGTTGGATAATTCAAAACGTTGTTTAATTTCTTCAAGCATTCTTGTGGAATTTCCTTTATAGTATTTATACGATGTTTTACCTTCAAATAGAAATACTTTTGCGGTACCATTTGTATTTTTTGCAAAATTGAAAGTTTTCCTTCCGAGTCCGTGTCGCTCCATTTCATCGGCAAAATATGTTTGGACATCCTTAAGCATCTTATCAATACGTTCTGACATATCTGCCTGGGGTTGAACGTCAGTAGGTAGGAAGTATATCGGCACTACAACGTCTTGTATGGATTTACGTTTTATTGGTAAATAGTCTGTTATATTCCAGACACGCATCACACCATCATCATCACCAGCAGCGATAAAGTTACCATCTGCAGAGACATCAACACAATTTACCCAACCTGAATCTTCAGCAATTGATGCGATAAGCTTACCATCTTCCACTGACCAAATTTGAAGATCCTTGAGACCACCACTGATAAGCGTCTTTCCATCTGGAGCAAATGTTAGATCCTTGACATTTTCAGCAGGAATAGTGTTATAGTTTTGCCAATCGGGGGGATAATACAATCTTATGTCTTCATCATTATCTGCAACTGCAAGAATTGGATTCTGCGGATCAGGTGAAAACTGCAATGCCTCAATCCACCCATACCCATACTCTTTATCTATGACATTAATAGAATTCTTCTTGGTGACGTGATTCCCATCTATATGCCAGATATTAACGGTGCCATTGATAAATTCTGCTGTTGCCATAAGTTTTCCATCTGGAGAAAATGTATGTTCTTTTTCAATGTGCTTTCCTTTTAACGTGATAGTTTCTACAGGCTGTGTTGGATCGCTAACATCCCAAAGTTCTATACCGATAGTTTCAACTGCCAATAGACTCTCATCTGGTGAAAATACGGCATTATCTCCTATTACGCGTAGAGAACTAATAAATTCTTCTTTGGCAATATCCCATAATTTTAACCTGCCATCAAAATTCATTGACCTCGAATCGGAGATAGCGAGTATCTTTCCATCTGGTGAAAATGAGGCTGCATCACCTTTGAACTCAGCTATGGGTGTAGTTGGGGTATTGATATCCCATAGTTTGATAGTTTTATTAAAGTCTTTATCGCAGTCGGTACTTACGACTAAATTGGGGGTTGTCGGTGAAAATTCAACTGTTTCTAATTCTCCTTCTTGGACGACTTCAGCGATGATTTTAGGTTTTTCATGTATTTCTGTTACAGCAGCGAATTTGTGTCGAATTTCATCTGGTATCTCTTCAGTTCTCGGGATTTGGGGTGGAGCGTTATCTCTTTTTGATAAATACTCGTCTCTCCACTCCTCGCTGTCTTCATTTTGCTGGTTAAGCTGACTAATTAGGAATATAAATCCGAATAGGATTATACACCCGACGAAAAACAGTGAGGAGAATACTTTGAAGCTCATATTGTTAACCTCGGTTAAATGACGTTGGGAGTGTGGCTAAACGCATGATATTCACAGACTGGACAACCTTGTAGCACAAACTTTCTGGTTTGTGTGCTATGAAACAAACTAAAAGTTTGTCCTACAACGTGTTTTGTCAAACTCACGTTAGATTATACACGACTTACTATACCGAAGTCAAATTAGAAAATATTCATCGGGCAGGAGAAAATTGAGATTAATCTTGAAATCTGTTATACTGTGTTCATCTAAACTTCAGTTCACGGAAGAAATACGCAAGACACACCAACGAAAGGAATTATACCCCTATGGCAAAACAACCGAATATTTTATTTCTAATGACAGATCAGCAGCGATTCGACACTGTCCGATCACTTGGAAATCCGGTCATTCAGACACCCGCACTTGATAGGCTTGTAGGCGAAGGTACAAGTTTTACCTCTGCGTATTGTCCATCTCCTGTCTGTGTCGCTTCACGATGTAGTTTTCTACTCGGACAGTGGCCCCATGAAACTGGATGCACGACCAATTCAGGGATGCCACAAGATCGACCTTCAGTGATGGAATTACTGAACGAAGTCGGATATCAAACCCACGGAATCGGTAAGATGCACTTTACACCGCAAGGGCGAAAAATGTGGGGATATGAAACCAGAGATTTCTCTGAAGAAGGTTCAGGTCCAGATGATTACACAGAGTTCATACAGGAAAATGGATATGACCATATCATCGCTCCCCACGGAGAACGGAGTGAGTATTACTACATACCTCAGCAATCGCAACTTCCACAGCGACTACATCATACACAGTGGATCGGTGATGGGACTCTTAAGTTCCTTTCACAACGCGATAAGAACCGTCCATTTCTATGTTGGAGCAGCTTCATTAAACCACACCCGCCTTTTGAATCGCCTGTGCCGTGGAACAGACTCTACCGAACAGTAGAAATGCCGCTGCCCTTCCTGCCACCAGACTATGAACATCTGCATACCTACTGGAACCGTCATCAAAACCGATACAAATATCGTGACCAAGGCAGAGATATGAATCTGCTTCGGACGATGCGGGCTGCCTATTACGCCACTATATCCTTCATAGACTATCAGGTTGGTCGTATCCTGGAATACCTTGAAACGGAAGGTGAGCTGGATAACACACTCATCATCTTCACATCTGACCATGGGGAATTACTCGGGGATTATGACTGTTATGGGAAACGTTCCTTCCTTGATGCTGCCGCACGTATTCCGCTACTGGTGCGTTATCCGGAACGATTTGATGCCGATGTACAATGCAATACACCAACGAGTCTTGTTGATGTGCTTCCTACCAGCCTTAGGGCAGCAGGATTGACACCCCATGACGAACATAGCGGTGTTGACCTCGCTGACATTGCATCTGGCAATACCGAACGCGATGCAATTATCGGACAATTAGCAGGTGAAGGCAGAGGGTTGTATACACTTATTACCTCCGACTATAAATATATCTACTCCGCAGCTGACAGAAAAGAGTGGTTATTTAGACGACTGGAAGGAAGCCTGGATGAACGTAGTCTCGTAGGTAATCATGCCTACGGTAGTACGTTAAGAGAATATCGGGAAAGATTGATCAATTGGTTCCGCGAGGATGGTTACGAGCAACCACTTGATGGCAATCGTTGGAAGGAATTTCCGCCCCCTTATGAACCTGAGAACCCGGATGCAGATCAACTCTTCCAAGATGGACGTTCTGCAAGCGATCAGTTCCCGCCGGGATACTCTCCGCATATTGATTTTGCAAGAAGACGATAGCATAAGGTATAGTTTTCTTCTGTATGTCGGGTTTCGCTTCGCTCTATTGTGGGTTGCACAGGTCTTTCAACAAGGCATCCCGTTTCGTTCCACTCGGTAGATATGCTAAGATGAGTCCGTCAACCGGAAGATTACGATCCGCGACAACACCTGTGCATCGCTCTGCGGTCAAGCCTTTAGACATAAAAAGATAGAAAGTGTCTTTGTGCCACCCCGGTGTCGTAAAAAAATTACCTTGTCCTTTTGATATAACAAGGTCAGCATCCAAGAGGACATTGATAAATTCGGGTGTGGCGTTATACAGATTTGTCCCGATCGTCTTTGCACCTGACGACATGAGCGTGATAGCACCGTCCTGAATAGCCCGTTGAATTTCTTCAAATTGCGGATAACTCGTTATATCATGCAAATCTGCAAGCGTCACATCATTGCTGGCGTTATCCGCTTTGCCGACAATACAGAGTCGATGTCCGTATTGCACCAGTTCCTGAACGAAAGCGACATCAAAGATAATTTCACCATCGTTGTCAGCCATCCAGACAATATGTTTAGGTTGCGAATAATCAATGACCAACTCTCTGAACAGTGCATAACAATCAATAGCGAAAGGTGTTTCAACAGCTGCGCGTAACGCCTCAGAAAAATAGTCAGGATTTGCATTTACCTTTTCCACAACTCGCGCGCTGCTGTAGTCAATAACATTCCCCGCAACAACGAGTTTTAACTGTGTCAACCAGTCGTCATTCCAAAACTCTGGTAGGAGTTCAAGTGCTGTTTTACGCGCCTTTAGTTTGTCGGCATGGTATGGATTTGGATTGCCAGTCTGTATTTTTACCATCTCAAAAATACTACCCCAAAGTTCTTCGGGAGTCAACGATTCAATAAGGAAATCACCATTTGTACGCCGCATATCTAACAACGTATTAACTGCTTCAGAAACATCCGCTTGCAATTGCTCATTACGTGTGGCACGCGGTATCAATTCTGACGCGCTATGTGAACTTACATGTTCACGCAAGTTATCCCAATCAGGTAAACCCTTCTTATCCCCAAAGGTATAGACCCCGGGGCTATAGTCCGAAGGCACAATCTGATAGAAAAGTGAACGTTGCACACCCATAGGCGCTTGCTGGCATGGAACACCGATCTTCTGATCTGAAAGTTTTATTTCTGAAGGAATCACAGTCGCATGTGCTTGGATATACGACAGTTGAACCGCAGAACCGACTACGACAGAGTCGAAAGTGCTATTCGTGATAATGCTTTCGGTGGCAATGCCGATGATAGGTTCTGATAGTGTGGTTGGCAAGGTATTTGAGTCTATTGTGGTATCATGCGCGGATACATTTTGTAGACCTACTGAATTCCCTATGGACGTCTTGCCAGTTAATGTCACATTTTCGAGTCTACAGTAATCCCCTATTTTTACATCTTTTCCGAAGTGTATTCTGCCGATAAGATAACAAGCTGTTCCGATTTCCATATTTTTATCCTCTAATGTTATCTGTGCAGCAGGATCCACTCGGACGCCTTTCTGAACCAGTAAATCTCGTGTTTTTTGGTATAGACCGGCTTCACCCGATAACACGTTTGCCCAGCGATTCACACCGGATAACACTTCACCACGATAGATAAATGCGTTAGTTTTCAATCCATCTTCATAGCAGTGTCGAATCAAGTCAACGTGATGGAGTTCACCTTTCCGGTTTGGATGGGGTTGTAACTGATTTATGCGTTCCAGCATTGCGCTTTTTCGGATGATAGTAATTCCTGTATTGGTATATGCTTCCCTGTGTTCTAATCGTCTCCACATCTCTACTTTTTCATCAGATGTCATATCATACCACTCTTTTGTCCCGACGAAATTGCCTTCTGCATCATAGAAGAGTCCGCCCTTATCTACGACTGTTTCGGGTATCTTTCCGCATAAAGTTACATCTGCACCAGTAATAAAATGGGATAGCAGTGTTTGAGCAAAAATGGTTTTCTCCAAGAAAGGTTCATCTCCGAATGCTACACCGATCCATTCTGCGTCAGATTTACGAAGTTCTGGTAATGCAGCTTTTAATGCCCCTCCTGTCCCATTCATCTCTTCTTGAATACAGGTTATAGCATTTGCACCTAATAGGTGTTCAGGAGATTCACTTTCAGCGATACGTTGTGCCATCTGCGGATTGATTACGATGATATGCGGCAGGTTACCCGGTAGGAAACGTCTTGATAGTTGGAGCATGTTCTGTTCTCCGAACATGATATCAAGTGTCTTGCTGATTCGTCCTGTAGGGTCAATACGCGTGCCTTTTCCAGCAGCGAGTACCACCCATTGCGGTGTCAAGTATTTTTCAAGAGACTCAATTGGGATTGCGTTAAGGAGAGTTTCTAAGGAATCGCTATTTAAATCGGTTCCTATAGTTGTTTTATCAAGTTGGCAACCGAGTATGTTTTCAAGAATGCGTGCTGTATTTTCTGATACGCGCGCGATGAATGTTTGCGCGTCGTCTTTCATTTAATTACTTTCTCCAGAATTGTAGGGCGCGCCTCCATGTTTTCAATTCAGATGAAGATGCGCGCCCTTCTTTGAATCTAAGATAGTGATTTACTAATCACGTTTCTGCTTCAGGTCAGCCCAAGTCGTTGTTAACTTACCGTCCGCTTCTACAGCGAGCACACCGGAAGTTAGTTCTTCAATCTCGTTTGCCTCTAAGATCCTGTCGTAGATGCGAAGTTCATCAATTAGACCTGTCCATGAGGTGCCACCGTTATCTTTACCGCCTCTTCCAACGATAAATGTGGATGCACTTGAAATATTACCTGTCCTAACATCTTGATTATATTGAGGATCATCAAGAACGCCGTCAATATAGAGTGCCACAGGGTCCCCACTACTCCATGTGACAACAAGATGTTGCCACTCAGTTGTCTGGGTATTATCCGCACTTTCATACTGAATTCCACCCCCACTGGTAGTAAAACCAGCCTTTATAAGACGTGTCGCTGCAGGTGCTTTAAATCCAGCGGAATCATATCGTAAGGTGAAGGTATCGTCTCCACCCGCTGGATCCTTTGCGATAAAAATCCCTCTGTCATGTGGTGCGGTGTCAGATTTCACCCAGACCGAAACTGAGAATTCCGTAAGACCGTTGATATAGTCTGCCCATCATCATCTACAGCCGAACTGTTTGTTCCATCAAGTCTTAAAGCACCACCGATTTTCCCATCATTCGGTTCCCACTTTGCGCTACCGGTAAGTTTTGCATCATTGTTATTCTTACTTGCATCAGAGGCAGTATCACCCGTAGCTTCATCAAACGGGTAATAAACTATTAATCCATCATCTATGCCAGCACCAACAATTGAGCCGAAACATACGCCCATTGTAAGTGTGATAAGTGTCAATAATACTCGTGTACGCATCTTTATCTCCCCTTATGAATTTTTTGTCAGGTAGTTGAATAGACAAATACTTAGACTTGTGATGAATAAATTGTACATGCACTTTACATCTGTATTTTACCATAAATCTACATAAAAGACAAAGCTTTATTGCTTTACAAAATATGAGAAAAATGGTATTATGCTGAAGTAATCAACAAATCATAGGGAGACACTACTATGAAACATTTTCACTCTTTTGTTCTAACAATCGTGTTGAGTTTAGTCATTAGTCTGCCAACCTTTGTGTATGCTTTAGGCGAAGCAAATGTCAAAGGCGGACCTTTGAAAGAAAATGAACTCTTCACGACTTTTCCTGGTCAAGTCATTGAAAACCATTCTGGATTTACAACATGGATACGAAAATGGTATGGACCAGATGGTAACTATACAAACAATGGCAACGAACCAAATCATAGGAATGAACTAATTGATCTTGGCACTAACGGTAAACTAACGGAGATGGAACTCTCTACAATTGATGGTTTGCTGAAGACGAAAAATGAAGTGACAGAGATTCAGTGGGATAATGCACACGGTGGAACTCGTGCCTGGACTGTTTATGAACTTGAGCCTACAAACTCAAACAATATGAACAGAGGGGGTCCTGCAGACAGTATTGATATTTACGGACTTATCGTTTTAGACGCACCCAGAGCGATGAAATCTGTTATGTCACCTGCTCACGATAACTATGGGCAGATATGGATAAACGGAGAAAAATGGTACAATCATCCAACATGGACAGGTGGAGTACAACAAGTTCACTATAATGTTGAAGTATCCTTACAAAAAGGAGCAAATGTGCTGCTTTATAGAGTGACTGAAGGCGGCGGTGGTGCCTATATGAACCTACATTTTGACGATGAAACACATGAGACGGTTGATATCTATCCAGATAAAGCTACGGATAAAGCAAGTTTCTTTAGTGAAATCGAAGGTGTCCTGCCTGTGGAACCGAGAGGAAAAATTACCACAACCTGGGCAGACATTAAGAGAAAATAAATAGTATACTGTCAATTCCTACATGTAGGTTCAACAGATTTCTATTACAGCATACTCAAGTGTTTCTGCCTAATTCTGTTTGGATATTCTGAAATAGTTCCAATGCAGTCTGTAAATTCTGTGTGATTTCTGTGGCTAATATATCAGGAGTGGGAAGGTCTGCTATATCTTCAAGTGAGTCCTCTTTTAACCAGAAGATATCAAGGTTAGCGTGTTCTCGCTTGGTAAGTTCCTCGTAACTGAATGCATGAAATCTCTCCGTTTCAACGCGTTTGTGTCTGTTTTCTGGGTTATAGACATTGACGAAATCCTGTAGATCACTTTCGCGTAATGGATTTGTTTTGAGGGTAAAACGTTTGTTTGTCCGCAGGTCATAAATCCAGAGTTTCTGTGTCCACGGTTCCTCGCGTGCAGGACGTTTGTCAAAAAAGAGAACATTTGCTTTTACACCTTGCGCATAGAAGATACCCGTAGGTAATCGCAACAACGTATGCACATCAAAAAGTTTTAACAGTTGCCGCCGAATCGTTTCACCCGCGCCCCGTTCAAAAAGCACGTTGTCTGGTAGCACTACAGCGGCACGACCGTCTCCCTTTAAAATTGTTTTGATGTGTTGCAGAAAATTGAATTGTTTATTTGATGTTGTCGCCCAAAAATCATCGCGTTCATACGTGTGGGATGTACTGCTCCGTTTTTCGCCGTCAGTAGTGATTGTAACACTACTTTTGCTGCCGAACGGTGGATTGGTCAATACTATATCGTAGCGATCCCCTGGATCTTTGCCGAGACTGTCATGGGTTGCAATTGGACTTTCCTCTCCATCAATACCATGTAGGTATAAATTCATAACACAGAGCCGGACGACATTATCAACAATGTCTGTGCCAGCGAAGGTGTGAAATCTAAGGAATTCCTTCTGTTCCCAGGGCATCGTACTGCCGTAATTATCTGAGATATACTCATGTGCAGCGAGGAAAAAACCGCCAGTGCCGCATGCAGGATCACAGATCGTTTTCATCGGTTTCGGTTGCATCACTGCAACGATTGCTTTGATGAGTGGACGGGGTGTGAAGTACTGTCCTGCACCGCTTTTGGTATCCTCAGCGTTTTTTTGTAATAGTCCCTCGTAGATTGTGCCTTTGATGTCTGCATCCATTGCACTCCAGTTTTCAGCATCAATGAGTTTGATAAGCCGTTGAAGGTGTGCAGGTGTCTGAATCCGATTTTGCGATTTTCGGAAGATGACACCAAGCAATCCTTTCTCCTTACTCAACTCGCGAAGGATTTTGACATATTGATTCTCTAACGCAGCTCCACTCTCTTTGAGCAGACTTTCCCAATCCAAACCAGCAGGAATTTTAGTTGATGTGTTCGTAGGTAATTTGCTCTGTTCGTCAGCAAGTTTGAGGAAAAGCAGATATGTGAGTTGTTCAACGTAATCTCCGTAACTGACTCCATCATCTCGGAGCACGTTACAGAAATTCCATAGTTTTTGAACAATTGTTGCTGATTCGTTTGACATGTGCGTATCTCATTTGATCGTACTGAAATCATATCTTTTCTGGTAGAACAACTAATTTACTTGCGTTAGCAAGTTTCGTTGCGATGGCTCTACGTGCTTTCCTGTCTGTAGGACTTTTCTCTATCGGAAAAGGTGTGATGTTCGCGTGTCTTTGAGGTGGCTCATCTGAAACAACTTCAAGATTATTCTCATAAACAATGGCAGCGGAAAGATCTGCTCTTGCTTTTATTGGTCTGTCTTCTGTCTGAACATATTCTCGTCCGGTTTCCCATACCTCGTTTTCTGAAAGTTCTTTGCAGTCATTGAGTCCTGAAATACGAAACACGGACACCTCAATACTCTTTTTATGCGGAAGAAAAGCATCAGGTTTAACTCTGTTAGTCACAACAGAAAAATGACTGTTGTAACGAATAAAACGGGTGAGTGTCTCACCCTGTGAAACATTCATAACAACAATCCTTATTTGAGAATATTTGTCAATGTTGTGAGAAAACCAGACAACACAGGTTCATCTGATAATTCACAGATTCCTTCAAATTGACGTTTTTCTTCAAAAAAAGCATTATAGATGACAAGATTGTCTCCATATATTCCCATTGTTACCATGCCTTTATCTGGGTACCATCCAACACTAAGACTGCCATCTTCAGCCCAACCAATGTCTGGCATAGGCATCCTGTAATTACAAACAATCTCTAACAAAACAAGCGCGTCATGATAGGCAGAATCCGGTACAGGGTCAATCTCGTTATCCAAGGCATAAGCCTGTTCAGCTTCTTCTCGGATGTCGTCTAATTCGCGTTGAACATGTTTCTTAAACAGCACTTTATCTGCTGGCGGTACAAGGAGGTTGTGTTCTTTTAGTCCAATTTCCATATTATTCACCTACGCAAGTTTAAGATAAGTTACCTAATATGCACTTATTTTAGCACAAACTAACATGATAAGCGATACTTTATCTCGGAGCACATTACAGAAATTCCATAGTTTTTGAACAATTGTTGCTGATTCATTTGACATTTTCCTGATTACTCGCTTTCGGTTGTCAGATTCATGAAAATCCTTTGTTTTTGCAATGCGGGTACCTCATACATGCCCCTTATACCAAGTTCTTTAATATTGGAAGAAAGTTAACAGGTAGGACTGAATCATTTAGGACACAAGTGCCTTTGACTCTGCGTTTGTTCCCTAAAGACGCTCCGTAAACAACCTGATTATCACCATATATGCTCATAGTACCTATTCTTTTATTATCTTGCGATCGCCATTCAAACCCAATTCCGCCATCCATCAACCAACCGATGTCGGGCATAGATACATTGTTATCAAAAAGTATTTCTAATAAGTAATAAGTGTCATCGTAAGCAGAATCTGGAACAGAATCAATTTCGTTATCCAGGGTGCATGCTTCCTCAACTTCCTGTCGGATTTCGTCTAATTCGCGTTCCACGTGTTTCTTAAACTGCACCTTTTCTATAGGAGAATGAGCAAAACCGACTTCGTTATTCATCTTCATCTCCCCATAGCTCTGCCAGTAACGCGTCTCTGATATAATCGTCGTGTCGTTCGCCGATGTCTGTCACATCAGATTGCAGCGTTCCTGCTAAGGCGAGGAGCGGATCTGGGTGGTCTTCGTAAGGTCCTTTAACCACGCGGATCTTTGGACGGACAGTATTCTTGAGACGTTTCTTTATTTCTGTGACATCCCATTTAAGAGTTCCCGCAAGTGCCAAAAGTGGATCAGTTTCCTGTGTTTCCTCGGATACATCCGTGTTATTTTGTATTTTATCTTGTGTCATACTCATAGTTCCTTATTTACATTATGATGTTTAATTCGGAACTAAACATCTGTAAAATTATACTAACATTTTAACACAATTTTGCCTTAAATACAAAACCTGTTTTCAATCTTAGTATAGCAAAATGTTCTTCAATCAAGAGGAAGGGACAATTGATTTGCCGAAGATGTCCTTATCACTTTTGCCGTAGTCCTTTTTTGCTTCGGTTGCTGATATTCTTTTTTATCTCGGATTTTCTCTAACAACGCACTTGCAGGTTCATCGTTTGGGTCTTGCGGGACAAGTTTACCAGAGAATGCATGCTTGAGAATAGACTGCCGCAAACGTTCCGCGCGTTTCAGTTCAGCATCAATGATTGCTTCTGCTTCATCAGCAACTGAAAGGCAACGCTCAAGTTCAGAAACAATCTGTTCCTGTTCGGTAAGCGGTGGCAGCGGTATAAGCATTTCCTCTATGTTTTCCCTTCGCAGGTTATTGATATTTATTCCAATAGACAGGCGGGAGATCTCACTTCTATAAACAGGACTCTGAAAGAATAAACCAATAAATTTTTGATTAACCTCTTCCGAAACTCTGACTAATCCACAAAATGTTCCAAACCCGCCTGCAAAATCCCTATGTGCTTGAGCTGCTTTTCCGACAAGGTGTTTACTACCACTTGACATTGCGATAATAATATCTAATGATTTAACAAATTGTTCATCTTTTACTCTTGCCTGCTCAACATAAACAAGGTCATCATAGTTCAGTTGCCCGTTTATATTATTCGCCCGAAGTATAGGAACGTAGTCAGTTTGCGGCGTTTTAGAAGACTGATTTTTCCGATAAGATACGCCACGGATAAATTCCGCAATGTCTTTAACTTGTGTCCACACCCATCCATCAGGTAACTTAGTTAAACCTTCCAGCTCAGAATCTTCCGAAACCGCCATAGGTTCTAAATCATCTGAGTACCCTTCGCGCCATTCCTTTGTCAACTCCCCCTCAAAAGCAGATTTGAGCACCGATTGACGGTACCGTTTCAACTGTGTCTGTGTTTTTTTGAGATTATCAACTGCTGCGTCTAATTGTGTAAACACCGTCTCTAATTTGGCTACGATGCGGCGTTGTTCTGGTAGCGGTGGCAGTGGAATTTCCAAGTCCGCAAGTGCTTCTGTCCCTAATCGCAGTCTACCTGTTGTTCCTTTCATTCTCGCGGTCAGCAAAGCGCGGACATCAAGAGATAACAAATAATAGAAAAGATAAATCTTATCGCTAACCCCTTCAATTTCACGAATTGGAATTATCTCAGTCGTTGCGATACCAAATGGCGTTGGTAATTCCTCAATAATACTCTGCTTCCCATTTTCAAAAGACGGTGTAATTTTAGCAAGAAGAATGTCCCCTGGTTCAAAATAAGTGCCGCTACTGAGTTCGTTGGTTGGTTTGAGTCTAAATTCTTTAGAATATAATGTGGCAATTGGAATCAAACTCATCGGCACAAACGGCACTTCATTATATTCAGAATATCGTAAGTCTCTCGGTTTTTTTGTAAATGTAACAACATCCTCAAATTTTACCACATGCCAATGCTCAGGTAAACCTATCAAATTTGTGTTATTCACGTGTGTTCCTTTACTATATTTTTCTGAGACATTCTCCGATGGGACGCAGGACTTTTTCACGTTGCCTTGTTCATTCAACGTGTCCGGCTTGGGTGTGGTGGTAGCTTATGAAGCGTTGGGATCCAGTATCTCCTTAAAACGATAATATAACAGTGGTATTTTCAGCCGTTTCATAATATGGAGGTGGTAGTCCCATTTTATGCATCTCTTGACGCATTCTTTCTGTTCCTTCTCTCAAAGCACGTACTAAAAGCTGTCCACGGTCATTTTTCATTAGGCGCATCCATTCAACAATTCTTGGATTACGGGGAACATACTCAAGGGTAATATCAACAAGATTGAAGTACTGTGGAACTGCCTGAAGAATGCTCCCTGGATTTTCCACTATTAATTTATCCTTATAAGCAGTACAGCGAATCGGAGTGTTAACTGTATAGTCCCTATGAATAACAGCGTTCACAAGTGCTTCGTCAACTGCTACATAAGGATATTCATGTTCATCTAAGTTTTGAAAGAGAACAGACTCTTTCAGAAATGCCTGGAGATTACGGATAACGTTTGGCAGTGCCCCATCAAAATCTCTATCAAGGATTGTATCGGAATTGTTTGCCCAACCTTTATCACAAGTGTCATATTTTAATACTTTCACGAATGCATTTTTAAAACGTCTGCGAGGATTTGAAGCAAAAAAGAGGTAACCTGCATTCGTAAAGGCATATTTGCCATTTCCTTCCTCTTTAATGAGTGCTCCCGTTTGGTATAGGGCTTCTTCAGTATTATGGCTGTACTGAGCACCTCTCGTTTGAAGAAAAGCCTTCTTAAATTCTTCAACCACCCTTTCGTCAAGTTCATTCGGATCGTAGGGGCAGCAGTAAGAATACTCAAAATTAACAACCCTTTTATCCCGTTTTAATTGTTCTCTATCTTGATCTGTCAGTGCGACGCATTCTGTACCAAGTCTTCTCCATGCTTTTGGGAAATTTCCCACTGTTTCGCAGATTGCATCCTTTGTCCAGGGCGTATAAAGAAAATGTAATCGTTTTCCTCCAGAATTTGGTATCTCTACATCTTCCATCTGCGTAGCATGGTTTTTTAGACCATCCATAACTTGTAAGATTTTTTTCATTGTTTGTTCTTGAACATCTTGTGTGCCTTTGATGGTCCCATCGTTAGCAATACCGAGTACCAATAAACCACCTTTGCTTCTCAAATTCGCAAAGGCAGAGATGGACTTCTTAATTTGATCTTTAAGATCCATTATCTGTTCACTGGTGTTAATCAACGCTTCTTTCCGCTCAAAATACTGCCCTTTAAAATTGGCAGACTGAAGGAACTCCAGATACTCTAAAGGGTGATCAAAAACATCTTTTGGTGTTGGCATTTTCGGATCCTTCTTTGGTGTGTTTTCAAAGTTTCGTACAGTTCTAATTTTAGCACATAATGTATTCGGATTCAAGCGTATTGTACAGGGAGGAAAGGTGGGCAGGTAATCGCGTCCAGACATCGTTCTTTTGAAAGACGAATTAAGAAACCAATTTCTGTGTGAGATCCTTTAGCATATCCGGCAACTCATCACCAAAGAGTTGAATGGCTTTTGCTACACCACCGCGTCGGGAGAAAGGTATGTGCTCAAAATCGGTTATCCGAAACTCAAGCGATGTAGCAATGCATTCCTGTATCCATTTAAGCCAGTTAACTTGCTCTGGTGTGAAGTCTTTACCCTCTAACCATTCATCAAAGTTTCGGGCGACAATTGCACTAAATGGTTCTAAAATACGATTATATTCCCTAGCAAAACGCACCAGTGATATGAGGTCTGTCTGTCGTTTTGTGGTGCCATAAACGTTTTTTGGTGACCGCGTTTGATAAGCCATCCATAAGGACTCACGACTGAGGCTGCTGGAATGTTCCTGCAATGCTTCTTCCAGTTCCTTTAAGTTGTCTTCAGTCAATGTGTCCTGTGTTCTCGGTCGTTCACACAAAATTTGTAACGCTGGCAGTTCATATATATGTTCCTGAATAAACTGCTTGAAGGCGTGAATAACATTAATAGCTTGTGTGGAACTTTCAGGATCAAACCCTGTTCCAATAACTCGGTCTTCACTTACATCATCCATGAGTTGGTTGGGGTCTCTTTCTCGGGGTCTTGGTGTCTCATTTGTGGATGGTTCTCCTATGCGTGGCTGCGAATCGGTTTTGATAGATTCACAGACACCAACAGCATCAACGATAATGAAATGTGTCTTTTTAGTTGCATCGCTTGTGACAGAATGTAGATCGTCTGTACTAATTGTCCTTACGCCGCGTCCTTTCATCTGTTCAAAATATCCGCTTGATCGGACAGAACGCATAAAGAGCAGACATTCAAGCGGTTTGATATCGGTACCGGTAGAAATCATGTCAACACTTACAGCAATACGTGGATTGAATTGTGTGCGAAATTGTCTGATCAAATCCTCAGGTCTATCACTTCTGTAGGTAATCTTTTGACAGAAATCATCACCTTTGGCAAATACCTCCCGAACCATCTGGACAATATCCTCGGCATGGGAGTCGTCTTTTGCAAAGATAAGCGTTTTTGGAACATAAGATCTGCTGGGAAAGAGGTCTGTGAAAAGGACATCCTTGAAAGTCTGAATAATTGTGCGAATCTGGTCCTCTGCCACAACATCCTGGTCTAACTGATTTCCTGTATATGCTTCATCTTCTTCTAACTTCTCCCAGGCCAGTTTTCGCGTATCTTTATCGCGCCTTGCAACATAACTCCCCACGGCAACCGTGCTGCCGCTTTCCGTAATTTCGGTTTTAATCCGATAGACGTAATACCCGACATTTACATCATCTTCAATAGCCTGTTCGTGGCGGTATTCATAGACAAGATTCTGATTGAAAAAATTGATCGTTTGTGAGTATGGTGTTGCAGTGAGTCCGAGAACGAAAGCGTCAAAGTATTCCAGCACATGCCGCCATTTACCATAGATAGAGCGGTGACATTCATCAACGATGATGAGGTCAAATGTATCAATAGGAACGTTTGGGTTATAGACAACTTCTTGCGATGGTGAATCTTCTGTATCTTGTTCAAAAGCGGAACTTTCCTCATCCTCCGATTCATAGTCGGGTTCACCTTTTAACATTGAGTAAAGCCGTTGGATAGTCGTAATACAGACTTCACTTACTTCGTCAATAACGTTGCTGGTGAGGTGTTGAACAATGTAGAGCTCAGTAAATTTCCTGCCATCATCAGGGGTTGTGTAATTTTGAAATTCACGCAGTGCTTGTCTACCGAGATTGTTGCGGTCTACCAGAAAAAGAACCCGTTTGACGTTAGCAAATTTGATGAGTCGGTATACACTGCTGACAGCGACATAAGTCTTACCGCTGCCTGTTGCCATCTGGATTAAAGCACGGGGACGGGATGCGGCAAAAGATTTTTCAAGTTCGGTGATAGCCTCAAACTGGCAATTCCAGAGAACATCTGTTTCCAAGGGATGCTTAGGCAATTCATCCCTGAGATTTTCACGGAGTGTAGTGACTTCATTACCTTCATCCCGGAGAGCATCAGGCGTATGAAATGCAAAGACCTGTCGGGAACGAGAATCAGGATCCCGAATATCCCTAAAATATGTTTCAATTCCTGTTGAGGCGTAGGCAAACGGAAATCTGGGGAGGTTCGGCAAGTCATCTGGCAAACTTGCTCTATACCGTTCTGCCTGTTGGAGGGCTCCGCTGAGTGTTGTTCCCGCTGGTTTGGCTTCTATAACGCCAACTGCATCGCCATCAATAAAGAGAAGGTAATCTGCTTTCTGATTTAATTTTAACGGATATTCACGGACAGCAACGCCAAAAGAAGCATCTATTGCACGTTCAGCATAATTTTGAATCTGCCATTCGGATGCTTCCAGCATACTATCTATGGTCTGACGTGCTTTGGCTTCAGGTGTCATAATGAATATTATTGGTATGGACGGGTACAGAGACCCGTCCAACAATGTCAAAATAACCTAAACATTACACACATCATAGGCGTGCTGCATTGCATCAAACGCATCACCTTTTGGACTAAACTCGTGTCCGACATACAACTCGTAGTCTGTATTGGCGATTGCACGCATTACCGCAGGATAGTATATTTCCTGTTCATCGTCAAGGTCGCGACGCCCAGGATTACCTGCTGTATGGAAGTGTCCGATATATTCAATGTAGTCCGTGATGTTACGGATGAGGTCACCCTCCATAATCTGCATGTGGTAGATGTCGTGGAGGAGTAGTGCGCGTGGTGAATCTACTCCCTTGCATACTTCAACACCCCACTCCGTCTTATCACACTGATAATCGGGATGGTTCACTTTGCTATTGAGTAGCTCAATACACAAGTTAACCCCCTTTTCTTCGGCAGCTTTGGTGACACGCGATAGACCGGCTATCGTGTTATCACGACCTTCCTCATCGGACCTGCCTTCACGGTTTCCCGAAAAACAGATGAGACCGGGGATGTCGTTTTCCGCTGCGATGTCAATATTTTTGAGCAATTCATCCTCAATTCTGTCGTGATTGTCGGGATTGTTCAAGCCAGATGGAAGGGACGAATGTCCCACGATAATCGCTACCCGCATCCCGTGATCTTGCACAACGGACCAGAGATCAGCGGGTAACATTTCAACAGATTTGTAACCGATGTCAGCTGCTTTTTTAATGACATCTTCCGGTTCTCTGTCGCGCCGGAAACCACCAAAGCAGATAGATTGATTTATTGGCATAATTCTCTCTCTTTTCTATAGATGAATCAAAAGATATAGTGAACATTGAACATTATGATACAAAGTTCTGTAGGAGCGATCTCCGAATCGCGACTTAACGTAGTGATAGTCGAGAAACAGAGTTTCCGACTACATCTTTGATTAGAAATGGTTTAACTTAACAGATTTACAGGTCGACAGCTTTACCAGTTACGAAAGATGTACTTGCAGCAAGCATAATACGGAGTGTCTGCAATGCGTCACTATAGGGTGATAGGATCTCGGAGTCATCTCCACTCTTGACTGCATCAATAAAGACACGATCTCTGTCTTTTCCACCTGCGCCTGAGAGCGGTTCAGTTTCACCTGCGCGGTTAGCATTGTTGGGACCCCCAACGGTGACAACAAGTCCGCGTGTGAATACTTCAAGATGCACACGTCCGAAACCTTGTAAAGCACATGCGGAAACGATGTTAGCGACAGCACCGTTCTCAAATTCAATGTTCACCATGCTGATGTCATCAACGTCATAGTTTTCAATATCGGTCATACTACCGCTATTTGCAACGCCGTGTACGGTTTTGCCATCGCTTCCAACGAGGAAACGGCAAAGATCGAAAATATGTGTTGTTTGCTCAACGTGTTGGCCGCCAGATTGTGCCCGCACACGCCACCAAGGCGTTCCTGGCATGCCACCCATCCAGTATCCGAGTGCACCCAGTATTTGCGGTTGCTCCTCAAGCATTTTCTTTGCATTCTGCGCATTGCCACCATAACGCCAATGATAGCCGACACTTGTTATCACGCCAGTCTGTTCAACGTAATCATTGATGATAATCGCAGGTTCCAATTCAGAATGGATCGGCTTTTCGATAAACATAGCGATGCCTTTTTCGCAAGCGATCCGTTCCTGTTCACCGTGTGCAAACGGAGGTGTGCAGATGTATACAGCATCTAAATCCTCTTTATCATACATCACGCGATAATCGGTGTAAGCGTTTCCGCCATATTCTTCTGCGCGTCCCTTTGCACGATCTTCAGAAATATCGCACATTGCACAGAACTCAACATCTTCAAAGTTCTCTTTTAGGTTACGCATGTGCGCGCCTGCCATGCCACCTGTACCGATAAAACCGAGTTTAACTTTATCCATACTATCTCCTTAAAAATAGGTCACAACGGACGTTCTAATAAGTAATGGTCCGTAAATTTTTTATAGTTTAGCAAAAAGTAACCTTTATTGCAAGTAAATTGAAAATTTGTTATAATATGGCTGTTATAATTTAGACTTATAACGTGAGTTTGATAATTAAATGCAATATGCGTTGTAGGTCGGGTTGAGGCACGAAACCCGACATGTATTGCTCTATAATGGGTCAAGATGTTGGGTTTCGTGCCTCAACCCAACCTACGTAGTTGTTTGTTCTGATTTATCAAACTCACCTACTTATAAGTTAATGATGTTGATAATCTGGAAAGAGGAGTAGGCAGAATGGGATTTAAATTTGGATATAGCACTTTACGTTGGAAAGAACCTAATTTTGAAGAACTATTAACACAACTCAAAAGAGCTGGTTGGGATGGCTGGGAAATGCGGCAGTCCTTAGACTGGGCAGGTACACCGAGACGTATTCGACGGATGTGTGAAAACGTTGACATGCCTATCGCTGCAGTCACAGCACGTGGGTTACCGATTGACAAAAACTACGAACAGATGGAAATCAATAAACGCAGAATCGACTTTGCAGCTGAGGTCGGCGCGGACTGTTTTATGTTCATGGGAGCAGGAAAACCGAGTGACCGACCCATAGATGATTCTGACCTCGCAAAACTTGCAGATGTTTCCGAAGAATGGGCTGATTACGCGTCACGATACGCATTGGATGTCTGTTATCATATCCATACAAATACGACAGTGGATTCTATTGAGGATTGGGCAAAATATATGAGTCTACTTCGCAAGTGTAAACTCTGTATAGATGTGTCACACTCAGCCCTTTGGGGATTTGACCCTATTGAATCTATACGCCGGTATAAAGATGTTCTCGTTTACCTCCACCTTCAGGACTATTCTGGCTACACTGGCGGAGATGGGAGCAATTATGAGGTGGATTGGGTTGATGTAGGTGGCGGAGATACGATAGATTTTCCCGGTATTATGGCTACATTAGAAGAACTCAACTATGAACGTTGGATTACTGCATGTCCAGGTACGGTAGAAGACCGCACAGACGAAGAACGGATGACAGTGAATCGGGAATATCTGAGGAAATTGGGATACTAAAGTTAGATATGGAGAAACATTGTGAAAACGTTAACTGTATTTTTTATTATCGTAGGTTTTTTATCTTATAATTCCTACACATTTGCGGTGTTAACCGTTGACGATTTAGAGAAAATCCGAGAGATTGTAGATAAATCCGAAGTGCGGGTAGAGAAAAGTTTCACAAAACAGATTACAGAAACAAAAGAACATCTCTCAGGGAACATGCAAACTATGGAGAAACACCTTAGGGAACGCTTGGAATACCTCGGCACGCTCACAATAGCACTGATCGTAGCAATCGTTGGCTTTGTGAGTGTACCGATGGGATTAATTACATATCAGTATCTCAAATTCCGTACTCGGCAGGATGATGAAATAAAAGCACTCCGCGAGAAAATCCAAGAACTTGAAACTAAAGTACTTGCAGAAAGTCGGAGTCAGATTATTCAATGAACCAGATGAGACAATCTAATACTATTTAGGAGAAAAACGCATGAATGAATCGGCGGGTGAACTCCGCTCTATTCTCGCCACAGATTGTGGTAGTACAACGACAAAAGCAATTCTTATTGAGAAACGTGGTGATGAATATCAACTCATCGTGCGCGGAGAAGCACCGACCACTGTTGAAGCACCCGTTGAAGATGTAACCGCTGGTGTTATCAATGCCATCACTGAAGTAGAAGAACTCGCTGGACGCAAACTCCTTGATAATGGCGTTATCATCAAACCCCACATTCAAAAAAATGGGCAAAAAAATGGGAAGGATGAAGGTGTTGACATCTATATATCAACAAGTAGTGCGGGTGGTGGACTGCAAATGATGGTGGCGGGTGTTGTCCGTAATATGACTGCGGAGAGTGCAGAACGCGCAGCACTCGGCGCAGGGGCAATTGTCATGGATGTTATCGCATCAAACGACAAACGGCTACCCCATGAAAGAATAGAACGGATTCGACAATTACGACCCGATATGTTCCTGCTGTCAGGCGGTATTGATGGGGGAACAACCTCACACGTCGTTGAATTAGCAGAGATTATTGCAGCGGCGCGCCCACAACCACGACTCGGTATTGCTTATGAATTGCCACTTATATATGCTGGAAACAGAGATGCTCGCGAATTGATAAGTGAACGTTTAGAAAATGTCATGGCTTTGGAAATAGTCGACAATCTCCGACCGGTTTTAGAACGTGAAGACTTAATGCCTACACGACACAAAATACAACAGCAATTCCTTGAACACGTAATGGCACAAGCACCGGGGTACAAAACGCTTATTGACTGGACTGATGCACCCATCATGCCAACACCGGGTGCTGTCGGAGAAATCATCCAAACTGTATCATCACAACAGGATATTCAGGTAGTCGGTGTTGATATCGGCGGCGCGACAACAGATGTCTTCTCAGTGTTCAAAAACAGAGATGATGAAGCGATCTTCAACCGAACCGTCAGTGCCAACCTCGGTATGAGTTATAGTGTTTCCAACGTTCTGGCTGAGGCGGGTATTGAAAACGTCTTACGATGGGTGCCTTTTGACATTGAAGTCAGTGACCTTAGAAATCGTGTCAAGAACAAGATGATTCGTCCCACCACAATACCGCAAACGCTACAAGAATTGGTGCTTGAACAGGCTATTGCCCGAGAAGCGCTCAGGTTAGCTTTTGAACAACACAAGCAGTTAGCCGTAGAATTGCGGGGTGTACAACAGCAACGAACCATCTCAGAAGCATTCAGTCAAGCAGAAAGTGGACAGACACTTGTCAACATGCTCTCATTGGATATGTTAGTCGGTAGTGGTGGCGTATTATCACATGCACCACGTCGCCAACAATCAATGCTTATGATGATAGACGCTTTTCAGCCAGAAGGGGTAACACATCTCGCAGTAGATAGTATCTTTATGATGCCGCAACTGGGTGTCCTCGCGCAAGTAAATGCTGAAGCTGCAACACAAGTCTTTGAAAGAGATTGTCTGATACACCTCGGTACTTGTGTTGCACCGATTGGTAACGGAAGAGAGGGGGATACGTGTCTTACCGTAGAGATTCATTCTTCAGATAGACCTGTCATCAATGAAGAGATTCCTTTCGGTGCGTTAAGACTCTATCCGCTTGCGTTAGGTGAAAAAGCCTCTCTTAAGCTCCATCCATCTCGCAGGTTTGATCTCGGTGCTGGACACGGAACAACTGTAGAAAAGGAAGCCGTGGGTGGTGTTGTAGGACTTGTGATTGACACGCGCGGCAGACCTCTTGAAGTGCCAACTGATTCTGAGGAACGTGTTTCACAGTTGAATAAATGGCAGGCAGCATTAGACATTTATCCGTCGTGAATACAGGCACAATCAAGGATGAATGTGCTACAAAAACGCACAATCAAGGATGAATGTGCTACAAACACAGGCACAATCTAACAGAATGTGCTACGAATATAGGCACAATCTAACAGAATGTGCTACAAAGATAAGCACAATCTAACAGAATGTGCTACAAATCAATCCATTACAATCATTTTATTGATCTGAACCGTTAATTAGCGTAGCAAAGTCCCATACAAGTACTGTACCATCTCCGCTTGTTATGAGTGTTTTTCCATCCTTGCTAAATACTATATCTCTTATCGTATGTGAAAAACCTTTAAGTGATTTGACTAACTTCCCAGTGGTAGCATCCCAAAGCGTTAAGGTGGCATGAAAACATCCAGCAAGCAGATAGTTCCCATCTGGACTATATACACAGTTTAGATAAATTCCATATCTCTTAAGATTATGAATGTCTTTAAGTGAGTGTTTATGCTCACCAGTCACAACATTCCAAAGACCGAATGTGTTATCATGAGGACTCAAACTCGCGATTATCTTACTGTCTGGACTTAATGCAATATTTTTTGTCAACCGCCAACTGTCCTTGAGTTTTGTAGTTCTCATAAGATTCCCCTTTGCAACATTCCAAATCTTAATGGTCTGAGACTTACCAGTACTTGCAATGCTTTTCCCGTCTGCGCTCAACGACAAACCTTGATAATAAGAGGACAAACCTTGATAATAAGGGCTCGGATCGTAGGCAATTGGTGCGTACAGGAGCTGCAGCGGGTCAATTTCCCATACCTGTATACTTTTGTCTGTCGCGATAACAAGCAACTGATCGACGGGACTAAAAATGACATTTCTCACATTTCCTGATGGTTTAGCTATACTGTTCTTGCGTTTGCCTGTTGCCGCATCCCACAAATGAATAGACTTGTCTAAACTTGCACTCGCTATTGTTAACCCATCAGGACTATATGATACGGAAGTAACGCCATTTTTATGTCCTTTAAATGTCTTTTTGTGTTTCCCTGTGGTGACATCCCACAAATGGATGTATCCATTTAGACCTCCACTCACCAGAGTCAACCCATCCGGGCTCAATGATATGCTGGTTGCAATATTAATATGATCTCTTAGACTATAGATAAGTTTTCCAGTGCCAACTTCCCAAAAATTGAGAATCTGTAATCTGTCATAACTCAATAGTGTTTTTCCATCAGGACTAAAGGCGACTTTGCGAATTTCATGAGTGTGTTTTTTTAGAGTCTTTTTACGTTTACCTTTGGCGACATCCCACAATATGATGGTATGGTCTTTACTTACACTGGCGAGTGTTTTGCCATCTGGACTAAAAGCGATATATTCTACTCTCTCTTTATGTCCTTTTAGTGTTATCTTATGCTTACCTGTTTCAATATCCCACAATTCAATAGTATTTTCATCAGTTCCATAAGCAAGAGTTGTCCCATTAGAACTTAAGGCAAAATCCTTTTTCGGGAAGTAAGAGACTGGTGAATGAATTTTTATTTTTTTCAACAAATTGTGTCGTTCCACAACATCCCATACATAGAGATCACTGTCACTACAGGAGACCGCTATCCTACCATCCGAACTAAAAGCACTTTTAGAAGAGCTGTAATTTACGTGTTCAAACAGATGTGTACCTGTTGTCACATCCCATACGTGAGTCGAACCAGAATTTATACTGACCAAGGTCTGTTCATCTTTGATGAACATAATAAAATCAAAATAGAAATCATAATGAGGTGATGAATCAGAAACGAATGTCATTTTGTGATTTAACGTTTCCATGTCCCATATTTGGATAGCTTTACTTTCACCAATAGTTGCCAGTTTTTCACCATCGGAACTGAATGCCATCATCTTAACGGCGGGTTTATCTGTTGCTATGAGTGCTTTTACCTCAAAAGTGTTAGCATCATAAAGCCAAATCCCTGTAGAACTTGCAACGGCAAATTGTCTGCCATCAGGATGGTATACCACATCAAGAATCACTCCTTTACCTATTCGTGATTTTAGACCTTTGGGTAAATTCGTCTGAGGTGTTTCAAACGCAAATGAATCTGAGTCATCGTTCTTTGTAACAATAGTTACTACCAATAAAATAGAAATGATGCAGATCACCAGAAAAACGGAAAGCAGTTTAACCCTCATTAAAAAACTCCAATCTATAGTGGATTTAATATGTTTAGCTACTCATCTACCACTTTCGTTATTCTACGCATATCCCATAGGAGTACTGTGTCGTCTATACTATAACTTGCAAGTGTTTGCATGTCAGCACTCAGTGAAAAACATCTAAGATAGTGTCCATGTCCAAACAAGAATTGGCTGAATTGTCCAGTGTTTACATTCCAAAGATGGATAAAACGGTTTACATCATTAATAGCAAGGAGATTTCCATCGTGAGTAAACATCAATGTCTTCCAATAGTCGTCATCTTCAGGTGAAGTTCTACTGGTGGGTGCTGAGAGTGTTTTCAGCTGAATTGCTGTATCTATATCCCATAAACGTACACTCCTATCCCAACCCGCACTTCCAAGGTGGCGACCGTCATGACTGAACATTAATTGACTGACTCTTCTAATATGTCCTTTGAAAGATTTTATCGCAATACCTTTTTCTACATCAAACAGGAAAATTTCACCGGTTGGGCTGCCAGCTGCCAAAAAACTTCCATCCCGATTATACGAAAGACAAGAAACAGAAAATAGCTGCGCATCATGGAAAAGCACATGTTCCCAAGTTTCAGTATTCCACACAAGGATAAATCCATCATCACTTCCTGTTGCGAGAAACTTGCCATCCCGATTGAAAACCATGCTATTAACGAAACTATCATGACCATTTAATCTTTTTGTGAGTTTCCCGTTGTTGAGATCCCATAGGCGAATCGGACCGTCAATACTTCCACAAGCTATTATATTTCCATCCGGACTGAAGGCAACACCTTCAAACACGAACGGCTGATTATAATGCATGTGTACGTGATTAGGTAATCTCGTCATAGGGTGTTCTATAAGCGTAAACTTCAGCTGCCCCGTATTAGTATCCCACACATGAATAGGAGATTTGTACCGCAACATTGCAATCAGTTTCCCATCTGGACTTAGTATAATTTCCCCTGAAAAAACAGGATGTAAAGTATCGTCAATTCTCTTTTTCTGTTTATGTGTTTGGGTATCTCGAATTGAGAAACCGTATTGATCATCTGTTGTCGCGTAGGTTTTACCGTCCGGATTAAAGGCGATTTTGACCTTTTCTTCTTCATTATCGTCTTCCTTTAAAGGTTCTTCTGTGGTATTATTAGGTGCTTGCCATAATTCTATCGGTTCTTGTTTGCCTATAGTAAGTTTCTGTCCATCAGGACTAAATGATACGTTAGTATCCAACTCATATATCTTACATTCTTCAGTATTAACATTCCATATCAGCAGACTTGATTGTAAAGAACTTTGCTCTGTCACTCCTACAAGGGTCTGTCCATCAACACTAAACGTTATCTTCTCAATATCGGGTCCCAAAGAACGGTGTGAATTATTCAATGGAATAGGAAGTAACTTAAGCTCATGATATGTTTCTGTATCATACAACCAAATTCCGTTGGTACTTGCCACTGCCAACATTTTCCCATCAGGAGAATACAAGAGGTCTTGGATGTCACCTATTCCAAGTCGCGCTTTTGCGCCATCGGGTAGGTTCATCTGTGTATAATTTTGTGCCAAACTGGAATGTAGATGTACCGATAAGAAAATGCAGAGCATCAGAACAGTGCGTAAAAGGATGAATTGAAACCTTTTGAGTTCCATACCGTTTGTTCCTTTGTGTTTTTGAATTTTGGACAGCACACGCGCCGTGTGCTGACTACTTTTAAATGCATATTATGACATTGATTTCTTTATGCACACGCCTCAATAAGATTATAGTAAAAATGTACCCAGATAGCAAACACTTTTTGAACCCTACTTATCAAGTGTTTAAAAACTGAAAGAATTATCAGTCTTTTCAAATTTAACTTGACAGACCTGATTCTATACGTTACATTTTTGAAAGGCGACACGCTATGAAATTACAAGAAATTCACAACCACCCCTTGCCACAGGATACATATCTTATGTCAAAACACCAACCTGATACCACACGCCTCATTAAATCTGACCCTTTGCTAAAACCTTATGCTTCCCAATTGCGTGAACGCATTGCACATTATCAACGTTTCAAGACAGAAATTGAGAAAACCGGTGGCGTATTAGGAGAGATTAGTCAAGGACATCTCTATTTCGGTTTCAACCGCGGTGAATGTGATGATGAAAACGGTGTTTGGTACCGTGAATGGGCACCAAACGCGAAATCCCTATCTCTCATCGGAGATTTTAACAATTGGGACCGGGACGCAAACCCGATGGTCGTTGATGAATGGGGAATCTGGCATCTGTTTTTGGCAGATGTAGAATATAAAGACAGACTCACACATGGTAGTCGCCTAAAAGTTCATGTCATCTCGGAAAATAGTGCACTTGATAGAATTCCCGCTTATGTCGAACGTGTTATTCAAGAAAGCGAAACGGCGTTTACTGGACAGTATTGGTATCCTCCGACTCCGTATCAATGGAAAAACAGCACACCATCCTTTGCCGTCTTAGAACACAACAGTGAGGGATTACGCATATACGAAGCACACATCGGCATGGCACAAGAACAGGAGAAAGTCGGTACTTATACCGAGTTTACAGAGAACATCTTGCCTCGAATCGTTGATTTAGGATACAACGCTGTGCAACTTATGGCAATCATGGAACACCCATATTATGCCAGTTTTGGATACCATGTGAGTAACTTCTTCGCTGTCTCAAGTCGTTTTGGAACCCCAGAGGAACTCAAAAAACTCGTTGATACCGCGCACGGTATGGGATTATTGGTGATTATGGACCTTGTGCATAGCCATGCTGTCAAAAATATAAACGAAGGACTGAATCGCTTTGATGGAACAGACCATCAGTACTTTCATGCGGGTGAAAAGGGAGAACACGTTGCCTGGGACTCGCTCTGTTTTGACTATAACAGATACGAAGTACAAAGGTTTCTACTCAGTAATATCCGCTATTGGCTTGAGACCTATCGGTTTGATGGTTTCAGATTTGACGGTGTTACCAGCATGCTTTATAGTGATCACGGACTTGGACAGGAATTCTCAGGTTATGCCGACTATTTTGGGGATAAAGTTGAGTTAGATTCTATTGCGTATCTTATGTTAGCGAATGAACTCGTGCAGGCTGTCAACCCGAATGCGATTTCTATCGCGGAAGATATGAGCGGCATGCCGGGAATCGCACGTCCTGTTGCTGAAGGGGGACTCGGCTTTGACTACCGCCTTGCGATGGGTATACCCGACTATTGGATCCGGGTGTTGAAGGAGAAAAAGGATGAAAACTGGCATATCGGTGAGATTTACAGCATGTTGCGCAATCGCCGCAAAGATGAAAAACACATTGCCTACGTTGAAAGCCATGACCAAAGCATCGTCGGGGATAAAACGCTTGCGATGCAGCTGATGGATGCTGAACTTTACACAAATATGAGTGTCTTCACACCGAGTCTACGGGTTGCCCGTGGTGTTGCGTTGCACAAACTCATTCGTCTCTTGACTTTTAGTTTAGGTGGAGAAGGGTATCTAAACTTCATGGGAAATGAGTTTGGTCACCCTGAATGGATTGACTTTCCGCGCGAGGGTAACAATAATTCGTATTGGTATGCACGTCGGCAGTGGCATCTTGTTGACGATGATACGCTCTACTATAGACATCTAAATGCCTTTGATACCGCAATGCAAAACCTTGATGCCAAGTATCATATCTTGACAGATACGGACATACAGTTGCTATATATTCACGAAGATGCGAAACAGATTGTCTATTCGCGTGGTGGACTTGTCTTTGCTTTCAACTTCCATCCGACAGCTTCTGTCACGGATTGGCGAATTCCTGTCCTTGAAAAGAGAGACTACAAGCTTATTCTCAATACTGATGACGAAAAATATGGTGGTTACGGCGCGGTAGAAAGTGTCTATTATCCGTGGCAAGATGTTGAAACAGAAAGATATACGCAATCCATCCAACTTTACCTTCCCGCCCGAAGTTCACAGGTGTTAGCACCCGCAATAAAAGCGGATTAGGAGTAGATTCGGGTGGATTCCTCATAGTGTCATTCCTGTATCACAGGAATGACATAACTTCTAATGTCATATCCATCTATCTTTTCAGTTTCCGTAAGTGTTTCTGGATTCGTGCGGTGGTCAAAAACAACATAATACCCCTCCGATGCACCTTCCGATTTGAGGTATGATGTCAGTTGTCGTTTGCCTTTCTGATAACTTGCTATTCCACGCCATACTTTCGTTTCAACGATGTATTTTTTCCGGTTATGTGTTATCAATAAGTCCATCCTACCGCGTCCTGTTTGAACTTCTATGTGCATAAATCCGCCTACTAACAGCACAAACTGCTCAAGGTAGGCAAAGAGGAGATGTCTTCCAACTGATTCTTGTGGCGTATCAGGTACCTGAAGTATGCTGAAGCCTACCCGCGCGATAAAATCTCTGAAGTTATCAAGCAGCGCATCCATCTCAATGTGTCCAGCCTTAGAGAGATAATCCAGAAATCCATCTCTGGCATCTTCAGGGAGATATGCTTGTTCTAATCCATTTATTGTAGGTTGGAATGTCTGTAATATACAATAAAAATAGATCGGGTTAGCAATTTCACACATGCCGTCTTCTCCCTGCTTTATTACACCAAAAGTCGCAAGTTCACTGATGTCGTCGTCCCGAAGGTTGAAACGCAATCCATCGTCAGAAGCAGTTATTCTCATCAGAATTCTTTCAAAGCGGGGATTCTTACGGATGTTTGTTGTTAGGTGGTCAATGTTCGTGTTCTGTTCGTGAAGCAGTTTGTTATGCGCTTGCGTGAAATGCTCCATTTTGATGGATACAGTTTTCGGTATATCTAATTCATCAGTTAGAATCTGTGCCAATCGATTCACGAGGAACGGCTGTCCCGCACTTTGCTTATGTATAGCCGTTATGACTTCTGTTTCAAATGTTTGCCCTACTTCCTCTGTGTATTGTCCGATCAATTCATGCACTTGTTCAAGTGTGAAGTTCGGCAGAAAGAATTCGTCTTGAATATTGAAGGGTGAGATAGATCTGTCGTAGTTGAGTTGTGCAATACTTTTTACACCGACTATACCAACACTGTATGGACATCTATCGGTTGAATTGGAAACATAGATGCGCCGCAGTGAACGCAGAAAACCTATTAACGCTTCTTGTGGGATACCATCAAATTCGTCTATAATCAAGATGACCTGTTGTCCATCATATTCTGCTGATAAGATTTCATGGAACGCATTAAAGAATTCTTGCAGTGTCAGATGATCAGTTATTTTACTACTTTCAACAAAGTGTCTCAGTGTTTCTGAAGGAAGTTCTCCTCTTCTCTTTAACTCTTTCTCAATTTCTTTGCGAATATCTTGATATAACCATTCATAAAATGTTGATATAGCACTGTCTTCATACACCTCAAAATTCAGTGATATAGGAAAGTAGCTTTTATTGTATGCTGCCATTTTATCAAGAGCGTTACGGAAGAACGTGGTTTTACCTGTCTGCCGCGGGGCAAAAATGACGATGTACCTACCATCTTTGATACGTGCAATGAAATCATCCAGTTCCGCAGTACGACTCACAATATAGTGTTTTTCTGGGTAAACTGGACCTTGCGTCCCAAAACGTTTCATCTTGTTTTTCCCAACCTATAATCGTTACGCTAAAATTACACAAGTTGCGTGCGTGCGTATACCTCTCGTAACTGCAATTCACAATCAATTGAACTCAGCAGCACGACATCTGCAACATTGCAATACGCAGTGAGGATCCACTCAGAATTATGCCGAGAAAAATGTTCAACCTTAATCTGATCCTGAGAAACGAGTAAGTATTCTTGTAAGGATAGAAGTTGCTTATAAAATTCAAACTTTTCGCCTCTATCAAAACTCTCTGTGGATGGAGAAAGGACTTCTATAATAACTCTCGGGTTTAGGAGTGTGTCGTAAACATTATCCTCAAAACTCGGTTCTTCACAACTCACAACCACATCGGGATAGAAGTAGGCATTTGTAGATAGGATTCTAACGCGCATATCACTGCTATGCACTTCACACTTCTTCCCTTTCAATTGTTCGCGGAGTTCTCCGAAGATATCACCCGTTATAAAACTATGTGTACGACTCGCCCCGGACATTGCTACGATATGTCCTTTACGGTATTCATGCTTGATAATCGCTTTGCGTTCAAAGGTAAGATATTCTTCAGGTGTGAGGTAGGTTTGCACTGCAGCAGATGCCATAATTGTTCTCCAAAATGTGTAACTGATAAGTGATTGCTAAATGCTTGTATGAGGTGCAATATCCATGGTCTAATAGTCAATTATACCATATTTCATGACTTTATGTAGAGAAAACTCTGAGCGAATGGTGTTTTTAGTTGAGGTGCGCACATAGTTAATTGTCTCATCAACACAGACAGCAAAATGTATCAGGGGTGTGTAAAGTTATTGTCCCTAAAGATAAAAAGGATTGCTGAACCCTTGCTCCAACGGAGCAATATGTCTATAGAAAAAGGATTGTCAACGGGCTGCACGCCAGCGGAGTGCTATGTACATAAACGGATGAACCACAAAAGATTTCACATTTTCATAAGAATAGAATACGAGAAGATGACTCTTATCCTGAAAATCCTATAATCCTATAATCCTATAAATCCTGGTCAAATCCAGGTTCAGACAACTTGCAGGATAAGACTCCCTTCAGGATCCGAGATTCAGACACATATAGTGACAAAATATTTACACACCCATGTATCAGGAGTACGTAAAGTTATTGTCACTATATGTGTCAATTTTGGGATTTCATAAGCTCTTAATAGTAGTAGGCACTCTCCGAGTGCCGTCTCTTATAAAAAAGGTGACAAAATATTTACACACCCTTCTGCGTGGGTCTTATCAACCCAGCGGTAGAAATAATGGGGGTGGTGTGTTTTTTTAATTGTTTTCTTAATTCTTTCCAAATATCGCCGTATTTGTCCATAAATTCTTGATAATTCGGCAAATTCGTATTGTGTCGAGGCTGTTCGGCATGGCAACCAACACAGAGTGCTTTCAAATCTTCTGGACGGTTATGTAAGGTGCCTTTTAGATGGTGAGCATGGAGAAATTTGCGTTCAGTTTTTGAATTTAAGGATATACCACATTCTTCACATTTCCAACCTGCCCTGTCACGGCATTGGAATGATAGCAACCTCCAATCGGGTGGGTAATTTGAGACAGGACCAGTTGTTGAAGTAGTCCTGGGTCCATAGATACCATCTCTTGGGGGTGGTTCATAACCAGGATCAATCGCATTAAACCAATCTGCTAAGGGGAAGGAATCAGGCGAGACATATCTCAAATTTAATTCTTGCCATAGGCAGTTTTTACAGATGTCCAGTCTGTATGTTTCAGGATTATCCCGTATAAGATTATCTGCAAAATTGAGGAGGAATTCTCCATCCGTTCGCCTTGTCACAACATACCTTTTATACCTTCCAGCACTTCGCATGCCTTTGAGAGTTTGACAGTCTACCACATGATATTTAGGCAAACTTCCTCTCACATCCCTGATATAGAGAACTACCTTTCGTCCTTGGTATTCAAGTGTCCCGTCCGGAACGACTTCAACTTCATTAGGACCAACCGTTATACCAGGTCCTATAATTAATTTTTCTGTTTCCGGTCCAACAAATGGCTTAAATGGAATCCCCATTCGTTTGAGCAGATCGTCTAAATTTGGAAATTCTTTGGGTAAACTCAATTTACGACCTCCGACTTATTAAATCGTTTCATAAGTTCCTCAATCTCTTGGATAAGCTTTTCGGATTTTGTGACAACCCGAAACTCAACGCGACGAGATTCCGCTCTGTTTTCTTTTCCAGATGAATTTAAAATAAGTTGACTTGAAGACAATCCGTTAGCTGTCAAATTTTTCTTAATCCACTCTTTATTTCGATTAATTTTGGGATGTTTGATCCCAAGCACATATCGCAGCACGTTTCGTGCTCTATTCTGAGATAATTCCATATTCTTAAAATAAGCTTCATCAAAAGTGACTTCCCGATTCCACTCACCAGAAGTGTGTCCTTCAATACGGATTTCAGCAATCCCATCTTTATATTCAGACTTTGTTAAAATAGCAATATACCGCGGGAAGAAATCACGTAAGACGTTTTTAAAGGCATTTGGAACGGCGGCATCACCTTGAATAAAAGGTTTCTTAAAACGTATAGACAAAGTTTCCATGTCCAAATACCCGCGCCACACAGCCCTAAACTGTGTCTTTTTGGTGATATTTCCTTCAAACTCTGATTGCAACTCTTTGTACAAAGCTGACTGTAGATCTTTGTAAGCATCAAGCAGTTCCTCAACTTCGTTCTTATAGACAATAATTTCATTCGCTTTAAGACGAACATTCAACATGTAACTAATGGAAATAAAGAGAAAAATCACCATCAATCCGGCCATTACATCAGATATAGAAACCCAATGCTCCTCAGTTTCTTGTTCTTTTCTAACAAAAAAGTTTTCTAACACCTGTTAAACCCCTTCGCGAAGTGCATTCCGACTTGCATCTACAAATTGTGTTAGGGAAGTAAGTACTTGGGTATAAGGCTTAACTAACTCAGTATAATTATTAACAAAACCGTTGGAAAGACTCTCAAAGTTACCTGCCAACTTTTGCAAAGAGTTTGTTAACTCTTCCCGTAGAGATTCATTCAAAGTATTAACTTCTTTACGAAGAGCATTATGCAAGATGTTAACATGATTTTCTATATCTTCTTTATTCCTTTCCACAATGTTGCCAAGTTCTTTAACTTGATCCTCTAAAATATTCTGCAACTGTTGGGTGAGATTTTGGGTGAAACCTGTTGTTACATGAGTGATATGATTTGCGCTTTTCTCAAACACACTATCAAGTTGTTCACTAACATCATTCAGAGTTTGCTGGATTTGTTTATTAGCAAGGTTCATAGTTGTTTCAAGTTCACCAAAGCGCGCCGTCAATTCGGTTTGTTGTTGATTCAAACTAGATTGTGCTTCTGCAATAGATGCTTTGACCGTGTCGGTAAAATAGATAGTCAGTTCAGTAATCCGTAGACTTGTTTCATTCGTGTCCTTCTGGAGTTGGTCAGCTTGTGTTGTTAACGCAGTACGTTGCTTTTCCATACTGGCATGAGAATCAGCAATTGCAGCTTTCACGGTATCTGAAAAACTGATAGTGAGATCATTTAAACGGTTTTCAATGAGCGGAAATGCCTCATGTGCTCGCTGTCGCAATTCGCTGAACGCTTCCAACTGAGAATTCAAGGTGTGTAGAAGCGGTTCCATATTCTCAGCACAAGCAACAATGCTACTACTCCGCTGGGCAATTGTATTTGACGAATCTGCTATATTTTCTAACGAACTACGAGAAACCTCAATACTTTCAGCCGCGACCCGGAATTCATCGGCAAGTTCTTCCATCTGGTGACGGTATTGTTCCTGCCATGCTACAGTTTTTCCAACAGCTTCATTTAAATGTTTGAAATTATCTCCAAATTGTTCGGTGATTTTAGCATTAAAATCCTCAATCACAGCCTTAAGTGCATCAATTAATTCATCAGTAGCAAGCTTAGCAACACTTTCAGCGACATTTTTTGAAAATGTCTGGAATTCACTTTTCAGATCATCATGTTTAGCGATAGTTTCTTTTTTTAAAGATCGCAATTCTGTAAGTAAATTGCCTTCGTTATCAGACAAAGATGTCTCAATTGTGTGTAATCTCGTATCTGAAACAACCTTTGATAAGTTCTGCAGTTGCGTAAAAATAGTACGTTCTGCCTCGCCAGTTAATGCAGTTTTAATATCACTAATACCACTTAAAACCGTCCCGATGTCATCTCCATTTTTAATGGCTTTAGTCAAATCATCCAATTTTGAAGAAAGGTTGCTTTCTCCAGAGGTCTCAACAGATACCAACGCTTCTTTTAACCCCTCAACAAATTGATTGATTGCTTCTTGGCTTGGATCTCGAGATCTAATCATTTGGTAGACGAAAGCGTACCCCTTTAGAACGATAGCTTCTAAGATGCCAACCAATGAGGTTAAAAAAGCAAGTTTGAGTCCATTTAATAGTCCCGGAATGCTCGACTCGAGGTTCTCAATCTCAAAAACTTGAAGTCCGATAAAAATACCGACAAATGTACCGAAGACCCCGATGATAGTTAAAATTGAAGCAACAGTATTGGTATGTGTGTACCAACCTTTTTTCCACCACAAAACACTAAATGCAAGTAATCCAACAATAAATTGAAAACAGACATACCCAAATGTGAAAGAATTCATAAGTCCTCACTTGTAAATTTTTAATTGCTAAATATAACAATAAGCACTAAAAAAGTCAACAGAATTCTGCAATTCTCTCAATCCAACGGAAACAACGGTCTCCGAACATTCTTATACGAAAAATGCAGTGGATTCACCGCTGTCAAACCCGGCGTATCTACCTCAATTATTTTCCCAGCAATCGGTTTGTAAGCAGCACGATAGGCAATAGCAGCTTTCACAACTATCATCCGCATCTCCTTGGGATTAATGCCGAGACTCAACAACTGTTGCAGACTAAATGGAGGCTGACGTTTACTTGTCAACACGACTAATGAGTCCCGCATTGCTACAACAGCAGTCAATCCCTGATTGTGATATTTCTGTCCTCCGTGACGTGGTTCTGTTTCAATAAAATGTCCATCATGTATCAGTCTCACGCTGCCTTGTATAGCAATAGGTTCACCATGCAGATTATCCGTTTTCCCACCTACTATCAGAGATACCGCATTACCTACACCACTCTTTATACAACTCTGGACACACTCAGGATCACATAGTACAACAACAAAACCTGATGCCTCCTGCCGAATCAGTTCTGTCAAAACAGTGGTACTATCACCGGGAGAACCACCACCGATATTATCTCCCATTTCAACAAGCACCACAGGATGTTCTTTGCTTGCCATCGCTTGCTGAACTGCTTCTGCAGCATCAGGTAAGTTCAATGACAATTCGTTACGGACACGCCATAACATATCCGCTAACCGTTCTGCTTCCGATTGTGCCAGTTTCTGATTATTGTCCGTCACAACGACAAAGGATGGACCTATCTCATGCACATCAGCATAAGGATATCCAGCAGCAACATTCGCAACAAAGATATTGGGTTCGCTTTCTAATTCTTCAGCCGATTTCAATATGGAGGACATCGGTTCTGCACTTGTGTTCTGATACCGGATATTGAGTATCATCGGGGGTTTGATCAGAGCTTGGGTTGGTAGGACATCTTCATGCAGAATCCGCATCATCAAGTCTCCTGCTTGTATACCGCGTTGTCGTTGGTCAATGTGCGGATTCGTCTTGTATATGACGAGTGCTGTTGATGCGTCTACCATCTGTTGCGACACATTTGCATGGTGGTCAAGTGTAACAACAATAGGTAAAGACTGTCCGATGGTCTCTCGTAGTCTACGCAACACTTCACCATCACCATCGGGATAGCTTTCCACTACCAGGGCACCATGCAGTGCAAGCAGTAGTCCATCTAAATCTGGGATTGCTTTCAATTGTTGTATGAGAATATCGGTGAGTCTATTGAGTGCGGTGTCTGTTACTGGGCCTGCTGGAGTCGCTGTTGCCATCAAGGTAGGAATGCCTATACAGTCATGCTGTTCTGTGCTTTCAATAAATCCACCTATTTCATGATGTGTGTCTTTCCAAACAGAAAATATATCCTCTCCACTTGTCCGTGAAAACGCGTTGAAATCTGTAGGTGTGCTACTAAAAGTATTTGATTCATGCATTATGCCGCCGATAGCTAACTTATACATAATACGTCTGATCGGATAGATACCGAATGTGTAGTGAAATTTAGTGATTTGTCAAGTGCTATTTCATTAAACACCTGCACAATCTAACAGAATGTGCTACAAATACCTGCACAATCTAACAGAATGTGCTACAAACACACGCATTTGCTGGACAGATGCCTGCTTTACAGAGTTCTTTTATCGGTTCTATGACCGGTAGTCGCAATTCTCTAACCGAATCTCTGAGAATTGAGATTGCGGATTTGAGAAAAATCGTTGTTATGAGTAATCCGACTATCAAGTCTGGCAAATTGGAATGTGTCATCGCAACGAAGACAGCGGCTAAAAAGACACTTGTGTTTGCGATGATATCATTACGAGAGCATAACCATGTGGATCGCATGTTTATATCATCTGATTTGTGTCTTGATAAGAAAAACAGACAGCTTGCATTTGCAGCGAGAGCAAGGAGACTCATAAAGAACATATAGTTCGACTCGGGAACACCGCCGACAAAGAATCTGTAACCGCTTTGCAGCAAGACACCGATGCCAAAGAGTGCCATGATGCTACCTTTGAGCAGTGCTGCACCCGCACGCCAATGACTGCTTTTGCCAATTGCATAGAGACTGAAACCGTAAACAAGTGTATCGCTCAGCATATCAAGAGAATCGGCTTGCAATGCAACTGAACCTGCAAGGATCCCTACGATTAATTCTAAACCGAACATGACACCGTTTATTGCCAAAACGATCCAGAGCGTTTTGGATTGTCTTTCTCGGAGATTGTCAAGTTCAGTGGTTTTATCGTGACAACAATTGTCCATTTGTTTCTACCATGTTTCAAACTGTAATTAGAACATTTATGATTACTATAGTATCACATTTGATGGTAAGGATGCAATTGTATATATATATTGCTTAAAAATAGACGCTGAAGGAGGAAAAGAAGAGGTTAGGATACAGTCCAAATTCGGATTGATATCGGTTTGGATCATCGTTTAGAGGAGGTTTGCCAAAACTAAAAAAACAGCCGAGAGATAGGTGAACATCCTCTGCTACGTTGTAGGCAACCTGTGGAGCAATCCAAGTTGACATATCAGACAGATTTAGCAACATCTGTCCACTGAGGTTAATCAGTGGTGTCAACTGATGAGAGACTCCAGGAGCAAGATAGTGATTTCCTAACAGATAGACTCCACCCCGCTCATAAGCGGGGTGTTCTAAATGTTTCATCAGGTTTTGTGATTCCGCAGAATTCACTCCATTGAAGTGGTATTCAATGAATGTGTAAGTTTCGCCTCCGAAACTATAGTCTATTCCGATAGATCCTCTGAGATAGTTTTCATAAGTATGTGCTACATCTGCTAATGGGTCAATAAAGAGGTATGATGTTTCCAACCAAAACCCTGCGCCGCCAATCCCACGAGCAATGTCTAAACCGATGAGTAGGTCTTTCTGGTATTCCAAAAGTATCATTGAAAAATCTGTTTCAAAGGTATTAAATTGTGTGCGTAGAAAGATTGCGCTCTTTTCAAATTCGAAATTATCACCGATGATGTAACCAGAATCAATCTCTCCAAGCACACCGACAGGGATACGTATACGAACTGCGTCAACACCGATGCGCTCTTCAGTATCTAATTGATCAAAGTTATAGGGTGCAACGACGTCAGTAGGGTTGATAATCCTTGCGCTTCCCCATGCAATTGCCTCACGACCAATAGATATATCAGCAAATTCTGTGCTTATCTGTACTGATGCGCGGTCAAGATTGTGATAAATGCCTACACTGCCTATCAGCTCGTCCTCGGTGGGATAGATACGCGAATGGAAATCTACTAATCTATACCGCGAAGATGTTGTTCCAATAGCAAATAGAGATTCTGTAAAGAGTGATGGGTCTTGTACGCGCGGTGTGAAATCGTAGGCAAAAGCGCAGGATAGTGTGTCAGTCGGATTGTAAGTAAGGTTCAATCGTAATCGGTTGACGACAGCACCTGTCAATGGTTCATCTGTGTATGGCGTGTCAAAGGTAGTAAAAAAGTTCTTGTAGTAACCGCTAATTCTGATTTCAGCGTGAGAGGTGTATATTTGAGATATTGTCAAGATGGTGGTTAAGAATAGGAGGTATCTATTCATATAGCAGTATATTATTCCCTTGCCTCATCACTTTCCACGAGACCGTCACGAAGTGTTATCAGTCGTTTAGCTCTTTCCATCACCAACGGATCGTGCGTTGAGAATAGATATGTCATCCCTGTCTCGGTGTTTAGTTTACGCATCATTTCAAGAAGGTCAGCACCCGTTTTAGAATCCAAGTTTGCTGTCGGTTCATCTGCCAGTATGATGGTAGGTTCAGAGGCCATCGCGCGAGCGATAGCGACACGTTGTTGTTGTCCCCCTGATAATTGCGTTGGAAGTCTATCCTCTACTCCCTCTAAACCGACTACTTTTAGTATGTCTATAACACGTTTGTGTCGTTCAGTTTTCGGCACACCTGCCAACAGCATGATATACTCAACGTTTTCTTCTACTGTCAGAACAGGAATCAAGTTATATGCCTGAAATATGAAGCCGATGTTATCGCGTCTATAGTCAGAAAGTTCGTTTCCTGACATCTCTGAGATGACCTTCCCTGCAAGCGATACTTTACCCTCCGTGGGTGCATCTAATCCAGAAATGATATTGAGAAAGGTTGTTTTGCCTGATCCAGATGGTCCGACAATTGCTGTAAATTCTCCTGCTTGTATTGTCAGGTCAACACCGTTTAGAGCATTCACAGGTATACCGTCAGCATCATAGACTTTGGTCACACCTTCAGCGGTAATAACGTCTATTTTTTCTGTCTGATTCATGGTCTTTTCCTAAAAACTTCTCCGCATTGCGTCAACAGGTTTCATCCTGGCTAAATGCCAGGCGGGATACAATCCCGCGATGATTGTAAAAATAAAGACTGAGACCGGATATGTGATAAACTGCTCAATTTTTATTACAGGATAAATAAATTCTTGTAATGTAACACCCATCATTTCATTGCCTGTGAAATCTAATCCAAAATGTGCAAAGATCACCACTAAAGCATAGCCGAGGACACCACCGAAAATGATACTAATAATTGCTAATACAGCTGCTTCAAATAACATAATACGCGCCATCCCAAAAGAACGTGTTCCAACGGCACGTAACACACCGAACTCAAACATCCGGTCATATAACGACATAAACAGTGTGTTGATGATACCAAATGCTACCACACCAAATAGAATAGCCCCCATGATATACTTGCTGTATTTTGAAATCTCAAAGACTTTTGGTAACTGCGGGAGAATATCTGTCCAGCTCAGTGCTTCGTTTCCATGTTTTGAATAGTTTCCCCAGAAGGGTAGCTCTCTGTTCTGTGCATAGGAGGGAGAAGTGAACTTAATTGCGATCTGATGAATTCTATTGCCGATAGCGAGCATCTGTTGTGCTTTTCTGATCCGAATAAATGCCATGCCACTGTTCATTGCAGCGTCAGCGAAATAGTAGATACCTGAGACCCGGAATCCCTCTGTGAAGTACTCCCCTGTATTAGCTTGAACGACAGTTACAACCACTTTGTCTCCAAGTGTCACCTCAAGATTTTCAGCAAGTTTGCTACCGATAACAATATCCTGTGTATTTGTCCCTTCAAAGAACACACCTTCTGTAATTGCATCATCAATCTGAGATAGGTGTTTTTCGGTATGCGGTTGTATACCAACAAGACTAATAGCACTCTTGTTCGCAGCCGAGGCAATCATACCCATTACAAAGGTTCTACGTGTGAAATGCTGAACGTTTGCTTCCTTAGCAAGGTTAGCAGTAACTTTATCGGGTTGTTCTATGGTCATTGAGACTTCCAGCGTGTTTCTGTAACCTTGGCGATGAATCTGTGCATCCCCGATGAAGGAATTGGTTGCTGTTTTGATCATATTCTCGAACATGCCGATCATCAACGCGTCAAGGAAAATGAGGGCAGCGAGACCGATACTGATAGCCGTTGAGGCGATCAGCGTTCGGCGTTTATTTCGTAAGATGTTTCGCCAAGCGAGTTTAATTAGAATTAGAAGCATATTTCTAATGTATCCGCATTGCTCTTGCCGGCATAATGCGAGCAGCTTTTATTGCTGGAAAAAGACTCACGACTACTGCAGAAACAAATACTGTTGTGGCAGGAACCAGGAGACATGCAACATTGACTTCGGCATACATTTTTCCGAATTCGACACCCGCCAATGTAAATCCCTCAGCATAAGACACACCGTATACGGATAGAAGGTAATTGAAGAAAACACCCAACATGGCACCGATAACGATGCTACCCATAGTGATAATCACAACTTCGTAGATAACTAACCAGAAAACCTGTATCGGTTTTGTGCCAACCGCTTTTAATACACCATATTCACGTGTGCGTTCCATAACGGACATCAGCACAGTGTTCAGCACACCGATAGCCACAATGAACACTATGATGAAACGTGCAACAGCGTCTCCTTGCTTGTCTTTTTGCATTGCATCATAGAAGGATTTGACGACCTGGTACCAAGGTAAAATCTCAAGTGAAGTATCGTGAAGTCTTTCTGTAATCGCATTGGAGATTCTTTCAACTTTATTGATATTGGATACAATTACGACAATTTCGTGAACGCGTCCTTCAAGCACGAATAGTTCCTGAACATCGTCAATGTGAAGATAACATGCCACCCGGTTTGTAATATCATCGCCACTGTCTGCAATGCCAACAATTGTATATTCGTCATTCGCAATTGAACCGTCGGCAGCTTGTGAAAATAGAACGATTTTACTACCGATAGTCGCAGCAAGTGTCTTTGCCAACTTTTCCCCGATAACGACTTCGTGTAAAGCTGTTTCTGATAGTGTGTTTCCTTCAATCACTTTTTTGTTGAAATTAGTTGCTTGGTTTTCTCGTGCAACATCTATCCCGATGATCCGAACAGCGGTGCTTCTTTCGTCAACTGACCCTAATCCTCCTGTATAAATCCGTGGTGTCCAGGCTTCTACACCATCTTCGTTTTGGATCATTTTGCCAATGGATTCATAGTTGCTAATTGTTTTATAGATAGACGGTTTGTCATGATATCCCGCACGATGCACCTGTATATGTCCGATACGGTTACCAGTGAACATCTCAATCACATTAGAATACGCGCCATCAGATAGACCTATCACGATTGATGAGAGCGTGAATCCGACAATCATTGCAAGTGCAGTGAGGATTGTACGTCTTTTTTGACGAAAGATGTTCCGAAACGCAATTTTGAGCATCATGGTAGAGGTATCTTATCCTGTCATCAATATCGCTTTTGTAGATTTCGTCGTGTAAAGATTCTATCATCAATTTTTGTGTCAAACTTAGCACTTACCCATCGGACGACTGTTTTGTGTCCATCTCTGTTTTGTGGAATCATTTCCATTACAGATGGTACGGTTTTTTCCCCGAATTTCTTAACCTCTTTGAAATTCAGCACCCGCATTAGTTTCCCTTTTTCATCATAGAAATGTTGCCACATCGGTATATAATCGTTGGTGCGAACAGCGGTAATGATTTTACCCCAGACAATGGCGGAATCCTCTTTCGGTATGAGTTCAACGTATAGCAGATCATCAGTTGCATTTTCTGGTGTAACGATTTGGTAGGTATAATCATCAATCAGAGATGATTCTCTGACCAGATCGTCATTTGTGAAGTCGGATCCCATCCAAGACCCCATCATCATTGATGGAGATATCTTCATGGTCTTATTTACTTTCGGCAGATAGTTCCACATCTCGTTTTTGATGCGTAATGTTGCCACCCCTTGTTCCTTCTTTGGTGCGGTAATTCTGATGAAAGTTTTGTCCATTCCTTTCGTCCATACTTGCATTTTCAGTGTTCTCTCATAATGCGGTGTGACAATATGCATCTCCATTTCTGCTTGACTTGTCTTGCTACGATACAATTGATCAATATGTTTGATGATGTCTTCAACTTTAGGTTGCGATGTAGCATTTAATGTCAGGAGACAGAAGGTGATTATGAGTATATATAAGAATGATGTTTTCATGTTTTAATATCCTATGATGTTGTTGGCGAGAAAATGAAGGATAGTATGGATAGATATTGAAACAGTCTATATAGTATATGTGAACTTCGCTGAAATGTCAAGGTTTCTTTGTTGACATAACGATTGCATGATCAGAGGTATTCAATTATCAATTTTTTCAGTCCACAGGTCTGCAAGTATGAAAAAAGTTGACATCTACAGTTTTTCTACCTATAATAGATAAGGTTATTGTTCAAGACCTATATTAAATACCTTATTTTATTTGGCAAGCGATATCAAAATGAAACAGATAGCACTTATTTTTTTAATTATTATTGTGTTTGGAGGGCAGATTGTATCTGGTCAGACACCGGATACAGAGGCTGAATCTAATGAAACACCATCTGAAGAACAGGTTGTTGAAAACGAAGAACACGTTTCTGAACAGGAGACTTCAGATACACAAACTTCCACAGAAGATGAGTCGGATTTGGAGGTTGAGGACGAAAATGCTGCACCCGTTACTGCTGAAGAAATCCCTGATGATAATGACAATGAGGAGACGACTCCCATCACAGCGGAAGAAGGGGAAGATGAAGAGCACGTTAATGAAATAGATACTATCCCGTATAAGTGGGAAGGTACGACGCGAATTTTCAAGCTTGTGAATGACTATTATTTAGAACCTGATGAAGTCGTTCAAACGGTGATTATGATTTCGGGTGATGCTACTATACATGGGACAGTAACTGGAAATGTATTGGTTATCGGTGGAGATATTGTGCTTTCCAAAGATGCACAAGTAGAAGGGATGGTACAGGTCGTCGGTGGCACAATAACGGGAGATTATGAACCGACTGAGAATCATATTGTCAGCAACGGGTGGCGGATTCTTCCTGCATCGGCGCATCTACTGATGAATCCGCATACTGTCTGGGATATTAGGAAACATCGCAATTTTAGATTTACGACCTTAAAATTTGGACTTCTGCTATTGACGTATCTATTGATGGCACTGACTTTTCGCAAACCTATCAATGCAGTAAGTACAATGTTGGTAGAGAGGCCGATCGGTAGCATCTTATTTAGTCTGCTTATGTTTATCGTTATCCCCGTTGCTATCTGGGTGATCATCCTATCTATAGTAGGTTTTCCGTTATTGATATTGTGTCTCTGCCTTTTGGTTCCGCTTGCTATATGTGGTAAGACTGCGATTTTCTATACACTCGGCAGCACACTTCTTGCTGGTAGAATGAAACCGCTTGCTGTGATTTTTGGGTTTGTCCCGTACTTTATGGCGACTGAGATACCGCATGTTGATTGGGTGACGTTCCTTCTTTTCAATGTCGTCGGTGTCGGACTATGCATACTATCAATCATTAAGGCATTGTCAACACAGGGTCTTAATAAGAATCTCCATTGGTCTGAAAGAGTTCGTAATAATGCATCTTGAATCACCGATTTTTTTAGTTCTGTTTGTTATATTACCTTTATTGGTGGTTTTTCTTCGGTGGCAACGTTCATACGCGCCTGCTATCCGTATCGGTGAGATTCAGCATGTTGGGGAAATACCGAGATCACTATCTGTTAGACTGCTTCCATCGCTCAAGCTTCTAAGATTCATTGTCATATCGCTTCTTATTATTGCGCTTGCGAGACCACAACTGTCACAAAGTCAGGAACGTCGTTTTGCGGAAGGTATAGATATTATTTTGGCACTTGATATTTCAGAAAGTATGCGTGCAGAGGATGTGAAGGATGCGAACCGTCTTGAAACTGCGAAGTCGGTTATTCGTGATTTCTTAAAACATCGTGAGAGTGATCGCGTCGGTTTAGTCGTATTTTCTGGTGAGAGTTATACGTTATGTCCACTCACACTGGACTATTCAGTGCTAATAGAAATACTTGAGGGTGTAGAGGTTGCATTAGGGGGTCAATTGAAAGATGGCACAGCTATCGGTGATGCGATTGCGACGACTACGAATCGGTTGCAAGTGTCGGAAACGACGAACAGGATCGTTATCTTGTTGACAGATGGTGAGAACAACGCCGGATCGATTGCCCCTGGAACAGCTGCGTCATTAGCACAATCGCTTGACATTAAGGTTTATACTATCGGCATGGGTAAAGAGGGGGGTGCACTTATCCCTTATGAAGATACGACTTTTGGTAAACGTTATCGGGAAGTAAAGACCTATCTTGATGAAGGGACACTTAAACGGATTGCCAATATTACGGGTGGCAGATATTTTCGAGCGACAGATGTACAATCACTAAGACATGTTTATACTGAGATTGATCAGCTTGAAAAGACAGAATTTAAGGTTGTTGATTATAGAGATGAAAAAGAGATGGCAGCGTATTTTTTAATACCCGCTGTGCTTCTGTTTGGACTTGAAGTTTTCTTGTGCAATACGGTGCTGCGGAAAATCCCGTAGCATAATTCCAAAATAAGGAGAAAGAATGAAAAACATCATTGCATGTAACTTAGGTAGCTATAGACAATTTGGTGCAAATGCTTATACACATTTAGCAGAAATCGGTTTGACGAATGTTGAAATTGGTGTGCCTGCTGATGATGCAGTTGATAAATTGCAGTCGGATTTAAAGGCACATGGACTGACCGCAACCAGTTTGCTCGGTAGATGTGATGTGCAGTCTGAGACAGTTGTTACGGACTTTCAAAGGACACTGAACATTGCGAATGAGATGGGTGTGAAGGTTATTTTTGTTAGTGTCCACTCAGGAGAGACTGGCAAGAGTGTTGTATATGACCGTCTCCGCGCTATCGGTGAAAATGCTGAACCTTTAGATGTTAGGGTCTGTTTAGAAACGCATCCAGATATGGCACATAATGGGGATGTTGCTCTTGAAACGATGAAGGGTGTTAATCATCCCAACATCCGCATCAATTTTGATACGGGAAATGTCTACTACTATAATCATGATGTCGATGCGGTTACAGAAGTAGAGAAGATTATTGACTTTGTGGGTGCTGTTCATCTGAAGGATACAAATGGTGGGTATCGGACTTGGCATTTTCCAACGTTGGGTGAAGGTGTGGTTGATTACAAGGCAGTTTTTCAAACGCTGAATGCTGCTGGGTTCTACGGTCCCTTCACGATGGAATTAGAGGGTATTGAAGGTGAGAACCTTGATGAGGCAGGTGTTCAGGGGCGCGTTGCGGATTCGTTGCAGCATTTGAAAGATATCGGTGTTATTTAATGAATTTATGTACGCTGCAAAGGGAGCGATTAGGAAATCGCTCCTACCGGGGCAGGTGATTGGGTGGAGATATGGAAACAATGAATACTGCACTACTTAGACGTAGACTGGGACGGACTGGATTAGAAGTTACCTGTCTTGGGATGGGTGGTGCGCGTATCGGAGGCAATGCTGTTTCTGACGATGAAGCGGTCGAAGCAGTGCGTCGTGCAATTACGTTGGGGATAAACTATCTTGACACTTCTCCGCTGTATGGCGAAAGTGAGAGACGGATTGGGCTTGCGCTCGCTGATGGGTGGCGTGAAAAGATATATCTTGCTACAAAAACGGGGACACATCCGAAATGGCGTGGTGATTATAGTGCTTCTGGTACACGCCGCAGTGTTGAAAATAGTCTGAGGCTGTTAGGCACAGACTACCTTGATGTCTGCTTAGTGCATGATCCCTCAAATATGGACCCGGTAATAGCGAAGGATGGTGCGTTAGAAACGTTGCAACGGATGCGTGAAGAGGGGTTGGTAAAATTCATTGGTCTGGGGGTGAGGGAACACGAGTTCCATAAGATTGCAATTGAAACAGGTATGGTTGACGTTATACTAACCTATCTGGATTATACTCTTCTGAGTCAGACTGCGGATGGCGGGTTGCTATCCTTTGCTAATGAAAGAGACATCGGCGTGATCAACGGTAGTCCGATTGCGGCGGGGTTACTCTCTGGTGTTGAGCCAGACGTTAACGCGAGACCTCCTGAAGGTGAAAAAGCACATCAACTTTGGCGATGGTGTGCAAAGAACGATCTGAACCTGTTGAATCTTGCTATCCAATTCTGCTTGCGTCAACCGTTGATTGCGACAAACTTATCAGGCTCAAAGAATGCCAATGAAGTGGAGCAAAACTTCGCTGCTGCGACATCACCTATTTCAGATGAGGTATGGGAAGTATTAAGGAAAGTTATAGATGAGATTTCAGGAAAAGGTAGCACTTGTAACTGGCGGTAGCCGCGGGATTGGTAAAGAAACCGCTAAAAAACTTGCCAGTGAAGGGGCAACTGTTGCTGTTCACTATTCCCATGCAGTTAAAAAAGCGGAAGATGTCTGTGCTGAAATCTACAGCAAATATAAACAGAAAGCATTGCCTTTTCAAGCTGATATTTCGGATAGAGACGCTGTAAACAGAATGGTTGCTGAGGTGACGAGGGAACTTGGACCTATCGAATTATTGGTGAACAACGCTGGGGATGTCGGCGATATGACCTTTGATGAACTTACACCTGAGCATTGGGACAGAATCATCTCTATCAACCTAACGGGTCCCTTCAATGTGTTGTGGAGCGTCAAGGATGGCATGATCAAGCTAAAGTTTGGACGTATCGTCAATGTATCCTCAATAGCTGCGTTGGCTGTCCGGCCTGACCAGTTACCTTATGCGGCTGCGAAAGCCGGGATTATTTCTCTGACAAAATCGTGTTGTGGACCGTTGGCGAAACACAATATTCGGATTAATTCGGTAGCACCAGGGGCAATTGACACGGATATGTTAAGTGAAGTATCAGCCGAGATGGTTGAACAACTTCGATCAACGACACCGCTTGGTAGGCTTGGTGAACCGCACGAGATGGCAGATGTTATTGCATATTTATTAAGTGAAGAATCCAGTTATATCACGGGTGCTACAATAATTGCGAGTGGGGGAAGGATTCTTATACCGTAAGGATGAGTTCTGTTTCTCCAATTTCCAAATCTATGGCGACGAAAGTCTGCTTTCCTTCACGGAGGAACGTATCTCTCTGAAAATCGCGTAGAGAATGTACTTCGCGTAAATCCCATCCATTAACTTGGATATGTCGTATTGGCCGTTCGATAGACATGGCATCAGACATGGCAATAGAGAAGGTAAAATTTGCAGTTGGAAACTGTGTTGACAGTTTTATCTTGTGTTGTTCTTTAAGGACTGTAATGTCAGTAAGTTCTCGTGCCATCCAGTAGTGTCCGATTTCTGAGTTTTTCATCCAGATTGTTTTCGTGCCATCCGGGTCGTAATCATCCAGTCGTGATTTGACAGTTTTTAGCACATCAAACCCGAGTTTTTCCCCGTTGAAATAGAATCCGGGCCAATGTCCAACAAGTACGCACGGGAGTTCTTTTTTAAGGATTGGTGGTAGTCTTCCGCCTTGTAAATCTTCTGTGATAAATCGGTCTGGGTCACCTAAGTCGTACCCTGTCCACCCGCCGAACCAGTCGCCTGCACATGCGACAATGCTTGCAATAGCGATTCCTTTCTCCTTTTCAACGTGGTAGATAGGGACGTCTGGAAGTTCATCATGTTTAAGCCAGAGAAAATAGAAGGGACGTGGATCATTGTTGACCTCCTGTGATGCGGTTAAGACAGCTTTTGCGTAAGCAGTCTCTTGTCGTTTTCCGAATGCGCCAGGACTCGTTACACCTTCACACGGGATGCCGACATTATTTAACATTTCCATTGCTGTGATAATATAATCTGTCAGTTTATCTACAGGCGGGTCAACCCATTCAACCTGTTCCCATTCGTCGGTAAGTGAAAGTGTTTCCAGATCGACGACAGCGGTATGGGTTAACATTTCAGGTGTTATGTCAAAGTTGGGCCAAATAATCTCGCGATAAATGCGGAGCCATGAGTGATATTCTTGTGCTGAACTTTTTCCTACAACATCGTCGGGAAATCCTTCGTCAACACGTCCGATTCCTGCGGGGTAAGGGATAAGGCTAAATTTTCCTTTCACGCCGTTTTCCCAGCACCACTCTGCCCACTCCCATGCGAAATCGGCAGGGATTGTGTTTGGCATTTGCTTATGCTGTGTTGCATCACCCTCCCATCGTTGTGGAGGTGTGTTTGGTTGATGTTTCGCTTTCCAATCATGCCGTTGCTGTATCCAATAGTAGGTAAGGTTGATGACAGGACACGAATCGTCAACAATTAGTGAGAGCGGTGTTCTGAGAAGTGGATTGCAGACAGTGACGTTCATTTTTTGTAATTCTTCACTCCGTTTCATTGTAAATCTGTTTTACACAATCTCTGATATAAGGCACGTCGTCTACCCATAGACCTTGAATGTTGTTTCTGATTGCCCATGTTACATCTTTGTAGGCGAGAATAAAGCCTGCGTCTACGATAAATCCGTTGTCTTGTAGTTCACCTACTTGGCGTGGTATTGATCGTGTTAGTGAATTGTATAGCGCGAAATGATTGAATCTATCCCAACCGAGGATGATGCGGTTCACATTTATCTCGGTTGCTGCTTTGAGGAAGTTTGCCATCGGGTTAATCAGAATTGCGCTGGTTGTGAGGTCGGGTTCTAATCGTTTCGCGTCAATGAGCAGATGTTTCCAACGGTAAAACGTGAGGATGCTGACAAGGTGTACGACATCAAAGTGATGGATTCGTTCTATGATGATTGGCAGGATTTCGGGTGTATCGGTTTTTGGTTCAACAAAGCATGGGAAGTCGTTTTCTTTTGCAAACCTGAGTGCGTCATCAAGGTGTGGGACAGGTTCCTGAGAGTTTAGCATATTTATGTGTTGCACGTCTTTCCATTTTAGTTGATTGAGTGGTGTCGTGCATCCGGTCGCTTTTCGTATATCATTTCGGTTGAAATCTACGTGGATTAGTACGGGTTCTTTGTCTTGCGTTAGGCAGACATCAATTTCAAATCCGTCTGCTCCATCAATGCGTGCTTGTTTAAACGATGCAAGTGTATTTTCGGGTGCGCGTCCCATTCCGCCGCGGTGTGCAAGGAGTTTAATGTCCATATTAATCTTTCTTTTTATGCCACATCCATTCAAAGTTGTCTATTGGTTGAAAACCTAATATCCGTTTTGTTTTTGTATTTGAGAACTGCTGATGCGGCAAATCTGCAAAGATATTGAAAATCTCACATTTTGATGGAAGTTTTTCAAAGTCAATTTCTAATCCTAAACGGAACGCTTCTCCTGCATCCCGCCAACTGACAGAAAAGGGATTGAGATCGGTGCCTTCTCTGTCATAATTGAGATCTTGGAAACTGAGGAACAGATAGCAGAGCACATAGATGTCGTAATGCTCCGTAAAGACTTTACAAATTTCCTGTCCAAGACCTTTCGTTAGTGGATAAAGTCCTGTGCTGGTGTGTGGTGGGACATCTGGATTGATTTCAAAGTCGTAAGATGTGTAACTTTCGCCTTGAATGGTGAAGTGTGGTCCTGTATTGATGACTCGTTTGATTCCGTGTTTAACAGCGGCACGCATCATGTTATAGCATCCACGGGTGCTAACATCAAATGCTAACTGCCGGTCGTGTCGTAGCACTGAACAGTTAATTATTGTGTCCATTCCTTCAGCTGCTTTCATGACTTGATCTAATGAACCGACATCTATATGCATAGATTCATGCTTTGTATCAATATCGTTGATGTCTGTTACTCGCAAGGTGTAGTGAGACTCCAATGCTTTAACCACGTGTGGTCCGAGATAACCGTTCCCACCTAATATAAGAACTTTCATTATTGTTTCCTTGAATAATTTGTTTATCCTAACGTGAGTTTGATAAATCAGATTTTCGTATACGGTGCGGTTAGAAACCGCACCTACCGGGGAGTGCGTAAGTCCTAATTAAATAATTTGTTTATCCTACTAATATGTCTGTTATTGTTGATCTGGTGGCATAAATTGTGGATTAAATTTCAGGTGTCCCTTTGCATTATCAATGATGAAACGTGAACCGGGAAACTCTGATTGAATGTGAAAGATACCCCATCTTGATGGTGCTTGTATTGCGCCTTGAAATGCAGCGACAGCATCGTCCATTCCAAGCCACATAGTGTTTAGCTTGGAGTCTACTGCTTCTTCTTTCGTAACAATAGTACCGAGTCTGAGGCATGTTACGTTGATTTTGCGTTCCCTTGCGAATTCTCTACAGGTGAATTCACCGAGGTGTTTTGAGAGGACAAAACTATCCACACTGGGACGCGGTCTCCAATTTTCTTTTACTGTCCAGTCCTCACCGTGCTGTTCAAATAGGCGTAACGTGCTGGCATAGATGAAGTGTTTCACACCTTCTGCGACTGCAGCTGCTAATAGGTTATAGGTGCATCGTGTCTGATAATCTATCTCAAAGTTATCGGGTTGGTCGGAATTTACCTTCAGATGCGTAGGTGTTTCTGCAATGTGAACGATAGTGTCTATGCCTGTTACTAAATCGTTTGTTGACTCGTCGTGTCCTAACTCGCTCTGGACGAATTCGAAATTGGTGTCAACAGGTTCAAGTTCAGTTAGGCGGACTGTGTGTGATTCAGATGCAGCTGTTGCTAATCTTTGTGCCAATTCGGTCCTTGCTGAGGTAATTAATAGATTCATTTGTTTCTCTTTAAATTAGGAAGTAAGATCTGTTTTACAAAGCCTCTCGAATTCTTGAAGCAACGTTACTAATTTCTTTAATATTTCCGTTGCGCCTCGGTTGCCAAAGTGGTTGCAACGAATCACCTTTCCACCGTGGAATGAGGTGTATATGAAAATGGAAAACAGTCTGAAATCCGGCTGTTTCGTTGTTTTGGATTAGGTTGAGACCATCCGGGTTTAACGCTTGTTGGATCGCTGCGGCGAGTGGCACCACAGCTTTCATAATTTTACTGGCTATTTCTACCGGTATATCAAAGATATTGCGATAGTGTTGTTTTGGTATAACTACCAAATGTCCAGGGGTTGCTGGGGCAATGTCCATAAAAGCGAAAACATGTTCGTCTTCATACACTTTTTCAGACGGAATTTTGCCTTCAACGATTGCACAAAAGATACATTCCATCTATTTGTACCCTCATAAGTATTTTGTGTTATTTTAGCAAATTTATGTATGACGTTCAACAATAATTTGGCAACAACAAGAACGAATTCCGCACATACGGAATAGGAGATGTGATAAAATATAGACGATGAAAGATATGTCAGAAACTTACACGCTTATCCATAAAGACGAAGAGACTGAGGCGCGGGTTGGAGAACTTCGGACAGCACACGGTGTTGTGAATACGCCTGTTTTTATGCCAGTAGGAACTCGCGGTACTGTGAAGGCTTGCACCCCGCAAACCTTATCTGATCAGATTCATGCCGAAATCATCCTTGCAAATACATACCATCTGTATCTCCGTCCTGGGCATGAAGTTGTTAAAGACGCGGGTGGTTTGCATCAGTTTATGGGATGGGATAAACCGATATTAACTGATAGTGGTGGTTTTCAGGTTTTTAGTCTTGGTCCGCTTAGGAAGATAACGGAGGAGGGTGTCTCGTTCCGTTCTCCGATAGATGGCACGGAACGGTTTATCAGTCCTGAACGTTCCATTGCGATTCAGAATGCTCTTGGTGCCGATGTTATCATGATTTTTGACGAGTGTCCCGCTCTGCCGAATGATTATGCGTATCTCAAGAATTCAATGGAGATGACATTACGTTGGGCAGAACGGAGCAAAATGGCGCATGAGAATCCGAAACAGCTGTTATTTGGGATTGTACAGGGTGGAATGGAGCGAGATCTACGTCAGGCGAGTGTTGAAGGGACGGTATCAATTGGTTTCCCTGGATATGCTATTGGTGGGTTGAGTGTTGGTGAAGAAAAGGAATTGATGTATGATATGTTGGCATTTACTGCCCCTTTGTTACCCGAAGATAGACCACGCTACTTGATGGGTGTTGGTACACCAGAGGATTTGGTGTATGGTGTGCGCTGTGGTGTTGATATGTTTGATTGTGTGATGCCGACTCGGAATGCCCGGAACGGTTCGCTGTTTACATCTGAAGGCATTGTCCGTATTAAGAATGCGAAGTATACGCATGATTTTAGTCCTTTGGACCCGGCATGTAGTTGTTATACTTGTCAAAATTTTACACGTGCTTATTTGCGACATTTACATATTGAAAATGAGATTCTCGGTTCGCAGCTGCACACGTTGCATAATCTGCATTTCTATGTCAGTCTCATGCGTGGGATTCGGCGTGCTATCTGTGATGGTAGTTTCGCTTCTTTGTCATCTGATGAACCGGATATTGCTGCATTGGTGCAGTTAGGACAGTCTACGGATCGCCGGATGTGATAAATCTGCGATAGTTAGGCAAAATCGTTCAATATGAGGTAAGATTCCAGAGAAATATTGCGCCATCATAGCTGCCGCTTGCAAGCGTTTTTCCATCTGAGGAAAAAGATAAAGCGTCAACTTTATCAAAATGTCCATTGAAGATAGTTAATGCATTGCCCGTGGCGATATCCCACAACCGAATTCTTCCGTCATGATTTCCACTCGTCAGCATACTGTTATCAGGTGAAATTGCTAATTTGGTCACGTAGTCATCTTCCAGTTTAAGGGTCTTTAGTTGTGCCGCAGTAGAGATATCCCACAGTTTTATATTCTTATGATTGCTGCTTGCCAGGATTTTACCATCAACAGAAATTGCCAAAACGCGTATTTTGTCAGATGGAAGACTAAGTAGTTGATTACCTGTGCTTGTATCCCAAATTCGTATTGTTGCATCGTCACTACCGCTTGCCAGTGTTTTACCGTCTGGCGTTAAAACTATTGCGTTAATATTAGCCGTATGTCCTTTGAGAATGGCATGAGATTTCTCAAAGGGAATAGCCCATAGGTGGATTGTAAATCGGTAATCCTTAGATGCACTGTCCGAATTTAGGACAGCAGCCAGCATAAAACCGTTCTTAGAAAAAGTTACATTATCATATTGAGAAGATGTACTTGTATTATATTTCAGACCTGGCTCTGGACCGTCGCCTTTGCGGGATTCAACTGGGAGTTCAGAAAGTTTATCACCGGTATGCGTTTTCCACACACTCACTTTGCTTGAAAAATTCTCAACGACAGTCTTAGGTCCTTTTGTCATTCTAAAATGTGTGAAACTTTCTACATTGGTCACTGTCATGTCTTTAGGCGAAAATACCAAGGCATTGGGGGAAATATCAAAGCTTATACGATCAGACTGTTGTGTGAAGTTGAACGTATCCCATACCTTTATTGTTTTTGCATGTCCACTAACCAAAGTATTAGTATCTGATGAATATGCTAATAAATGAAGTGCGTTTATATGTTTTGTATTAAAGGAAGACATTTCGTCTCCAGTATTAGGATCCCAAACTTTGATTTCACCTTTACGATTAGCTCCCGCAACTATCTTTGAATCTGGTGAAAATGCCAATACATCCAATTCATCAAGTACTACCCGTCGTGTTTGTGTGTCAAGATCCCATAGTTCAACTTTTTCGGACGAGGTTTGACAAGCTAAGGTTTTACTATCATTAGAAAACTCAATGATACTTGTAAGTCTTGGCTTTTGGGTCAAGGTTTTTATTAATTTCCCGGATGTTACATCCCATAAATGGAGCGGTTTTTCGTCAGAATTTGAAACAAGCTTCGTGCCATCTGGAGAGAATGCTAACTGGAAAACATAATCACCTGTACGACGTTGTAGTATTTTCAAGAGTCGTCCGGTATTGACATCTTCCAGCCGGATTTCTCCTTTCTGGTTTCCGACTGCCAATATGCTTTCGTTGGTGTTTTTATTGATGTGTAAATCTACGGCAGTAACCCTTCGTCCTAATATGTGAGCCAGTTCTGCATTAAATCCTTTAGAGGATTTTGCCTCAAATTCCACTTTTTTTCCGGTAGGGATATCCCATAATTGTATTGAACCATATCCCTTACAGATGAGTGTTCTATTATCGTCAGTAATTTTAAGTGTGTATATTACCGAGTCTACTCTTTTAAAAGACTTAATTAGCGTACCTGTATCTCTATCCCAGATGATGATCCTGTTGCCACTTCCGGTTGCTAAAAGTTTCCCATCTGGTGAAAACGTGACCTTTGCCGTTGTTGTTATATGATCATTAAGTAAGGTGAGCTCTTCACCAGTCTGAGCATTGTAGATCCATACACCAGTAGCACTTGCTATAGCAATTTGCGTATTATCTGCTGAGATATTTATACCCTTTATTTTCCCTTTTCCAAGCCGTGCTTTAGCATTTTCTGGCAGATTCCACTGTGTGTAGTCTCCTATATTACCTAAATCTGTATTTGCTTCTTCATCATTTCCATCTCCATTTTCCGATTCATCAGAATCTGCCGCTAACTGATTCCGGTTATCCGGTTTCGTTTCAAGGGCCTGGACAATAGGGACACTGATCAGTTCTACTGCCATTTCTGATTGGGAGTCTAAACTATAGGGTTGTTGAAAACGTTCTAAATATTGGCTGCCTATTCCAAGCATCAGCACAATTAGTGCAATACTTGAGGTGCCTATTACCCAAGGTATAAAGGGTTTGCTACCGGAAGATGGAGCAGCGGGTTTGAGATGTTCAACCTTTTGCATGATGTTGTCGGTAAGGAATGGGGATAGTTGGAAGTTGCTAATTGCTTCTCTAATCATCGGTTCTTCCTTTTGTAACCTTTGTCTTGCTCTGTGTAGACGGAGTTTTATGGCACTTGCTGATACACCTAAGAATCTGCTGATCTCTTCAATGGTCATTTCTCCGAAGTAGTGTAGGGTGATGACTGTGCGTTCACTCTCTTTGAGTTTTGCGAGTAGTTTCTTTACCACTTCGCGTTGTGCCTCAACGTTGACTTTTGCTTGTTCTTCGGCGACATATTTTGAATATGCTGACGTGTCTATCCATTCAGTTTCTGTATCATCTAACGATTCAGTTTCAATACGTTTCTTTCGTAGCCATGCGCGGCATTGATTAGTGGCAATAACATAGAGCCATCCGGAAAACTGATTTAGGTTTTTCAATGTGGAGAGTTTCTGGTAGACTTTGAGAAAGGTGTCTTGTGTGATTTCTTCTGCAATGTGGAAATCACCTATTTTCCGCCAAGCGAGGGCATGCACCTGCTTTTTGTATTTATTGACTAAATTGACAAAAGCGGTTTCATCACCTGAGAGGATTCGGTTTATGAGTTTAACATCTTCGTTTTTCATTAGACACCTCATGGAAGTGGTTAGACCAGCCTACCGAGGATGTTGGTTGTTAGTTAGTGATGTGAGGTCCCAGAGAAGAATTGTTCCATCAGTACTTCCACTCGCAAGCGTTTTTCCATCGGTACTGTATGCAACACAGTTAACACTTGATTTATGCCCTTCAAATAATGCTATTTGTTGTTTTGTCGCACTGTCCCATATTCTTACTGTCTTGTCTATACTTCCTGTAGCGATTGTTTTCCCATCGTGGCTAAACGCAATAGTCACAACAGAACCTTCATGTCCCTTCAGTATAGCCTTTTGTTTTGCGGATGATGGATCCCACAGACGTACATTTTCAACATTATACCATCCCATGCTGTTAGGTCCACCACTACTCGCGAGTGTGTTTCCATCAGGGCTGAACACTACACAAAATACATTCGATGGATGTCCTTTTAGTGTTGCTTTTAATCGTCTCTTTGAAACATCCCACAACTGTATGATGCCGTCCCGTCTTGAATGACCACTGGCAAGAGTTTTTCCATCAGGACTGAAAGCAATACTCTCAACGCTTGCGTAACCTTCCTCCTGCTTATGTCCTTCTAATGTTGCTTTCAGTTTTCCATTTTCCGCATCCCACAAATATACGGAGTCGTCATCAACTCCTCCGCTGGTGGCAATCAGATTACCGTCGGGACTATATGTAACTGCTGAAATGTCTGTGAGAGATGAATCCAATCGAGGGATTTTGATTTTATGTTTTTGTTGTCCTGTTAACATATCCCACACAAGTACGGTGTTACTTTCATTTCCTGTGACCAATGTATTTCCATCCGGACTAAATACAATACTTTTTACATATTGTCCATCTGAGTTGAAGGCCACTTTTTGCTGTTGAGTATTTATATCCCAAAACAGTACTTGATTGCCATTTCCACTTGCAATGATGTTACCATAAGGACTGAATGCCATACTTTCAACAACGCCTGTATGACCTGAAAGTGCTGTTTTTGGTTCTCCCGTGATAACGTCAAAACATAACACTGTTCCATCCCCTCCCACTCCAGCTATCGTGTTTCCATCCGGACTAAATACAACATGGAACCATTTAGTTTTCCCATTGCGGAGTGTAGTTTGCGAGTGAAATCTTTCACTATTCCAATAATAGTCTTCATCAAAATTCCACAATTGCAGTGTTTTATCAAGACTGGCACTAGCAAGAATGTTTCCATCAGGATTGAATGTAAGATGGGTCACATTTGACCGATGTCCGTTAAGGCTTCCCTTAATCCTGCCAGTTGCCAAATCTAATAGCTGAATTCTCGGACCACCCCCAATAGCAATTTTATCACCGTCAGGACTGAATACAGTAGTAGAAACGAAATGTTCTGTTTCTACTACTGTGAAGTTTCCAGTTGCCACATCCAACAGATAATATTTCTTCATACCACCCCAACCCACTATTGTTTTACCATCAGGGGAAATAGCTATTCCAGTGATACTGGAAGGCATTCCATCGGAAGCTGTTCTAAGTTTACCAGTTACCGCATCCCATACCCGTAATGTAGAATCCATACTTGAACTGGCGAGTATCTTTCCATCTGAACTAAATACTACACCAGTAACAGCACTTTTATGTCCTATGAGGGTATGTTTGAGTTGTCCGGTATCTGTGTCCCATAAAATTACGGTGTCGTCACCGCTTCCACTGGCAATGGTGTTTCCATCAGGACTGAATGCAACGGTAAGGACATATCCGACATGTCCGGTTAGCAGGCTTAATTCTTTCCCAGTATGTAGGTCATATATCCAAACACCAGTTCCGCTGGCAGCAGCAAGTCTATTTCCATCAGGAGAGTACGCCACTTCTCGTACGCTGCCTTTTCCAAGTCTGGCTTTCGCACCTTTAGGCAAAGCCCATTTCGTATAGTCCCCTTTATCAGATAAATCCTGATTGGATTCCTGTTCTGCACTATCGCCTTTACCACGGCCATTAGAAGATCCTCCAAATTGATTGCGAATATCCGGTTTCGCTTCCAAATTCAACACAATAGGTGCATCAATCAGTTCTACTGCCAATTTAGATTGGGAGTCCAAACTATAGGGTTGTTGAAAATGTGCTAAGTATTGGCTGCCTAATCCAAGCATCAGCACAATTAGAGCGATACTTGACGCGCCTATCACCCAAGGTATGAAGGGTTTGCTGCTTGATGGAGCAGCGGGTTTGAGATGTTCAACTTTTTGCATGATGTTGTCGGTAAGATACGGGGATAGTTGGAAGTTGCTGAGTGCTTCTCTGATCATCGGTTCCTCCTTTTGCAATCTTTGCCTTGCTCTGTGTAGACGGAGTTTTATGGCATTTGCTGATACACCTAAGAATCTGCTGATCTCTTCAATCGTCATTTCTCCGAAGTAGTGTAGGGTGATGACTGTGCGTTCACTCTCTTTGAGTTTTTCCAGTAGTTTCTTTACCACTTCGCGTTGTGCCTCAACGTTGACTTTTGCTTGTTCTTCGGCGACATATTTTGAATATGCTGTCGTATCTACCCATTCAGTTTCTGTGTCATCTAACGATTCAGTTTCAATACGTTTCTTTCGTAGCCAGGCGCGGCATTGATTAGTGGCAATAACATAAAGCCATCCGGAAAACTGATTTGGATTTTTCAATGTGGAGAGTTTCTGATAGACTTTGAGAAAGGTGTCTTGTGTGATTTCTTCTGCAATGTGGTAATCACCTATTTTCCGCCACGCGAGGGCATGCACCTGCTTTTTGTATTTATTGACTAAACTGACAAAAGCCGTTTCATCACCTGAGAGGATTCGGTTTATGAGTTCAATATCTTCGTTTTTCATTAGACACCTCAAATTGCTTAATGTGCTGTCAGTATATAATGACGCGGGTTAGGTGGAAAATGGTTACATAAATTTTTGTGAATGACAGATAATGAATCGTCATTTAACGGTTAGAAGTAAGTGTTATTGTTTGGTTATGAATACTTACAAAGAAGAGCAGCCTATCCTACAAGATACTTAAAGACGGCAGAAAGATTGTCATCGGGTGAGTAGAGTTGTGACACTTTTAGTTCGTTTTCAATGAGTATTTTGGGTAGGCGATCATAAAAGATGTCAGGTTTTGCTGTTTCAATAATAACATCACCCTCTTCATCGCCAAAGGTGACACTGAGAATGTCTTGAAACGGTAGGCAAGTTTGTGCTAAACGCCGCGGTTCGTCAGCACTAAGATAGACCTTATGTGGATGTTCATCAATCAGTTCTCGGATATCGGAAATAGTTCCTTCTGCGAGAATTCGTCCTTGATGGATGAGTAGAATGGTTTCGGTCATAGCTTCTATTTCATATAGGATATGGCTTGACACAACTATGCTGATGCCTTGTTCTGTGAGTTCTGCAAGAAGATTTATAATATGTCGTCTACCGATTGGGTCAAGTCCAGTGAGTGGTTCATCAAGGAAGAGCAGTTCTGGTTCATGCACAAGTGCTTGTGCAAGTTTTATACGTTGCCGCATCCCTTTACTATAAGAACCGATCTGTCTGTTTCCAGCGGAAGTCATGTCCACTGTTTCAAGTGCCTGTATAGTGCGATTCCTGATATCTTCTTTCTCATATCCATTTAATGTTGCGAAAAATTCTACGAATTCAAAACCGGTCATAAATTGATATGCTAATTCTATGTCGGGACAATATCCGATTCTTTGGGTTAGTAGGAAGTTGTTCCAAACAGGTTCGTTTAGGACTGTGATGTTTCCTTTGTTCGGTTTGAGCTGGCCTGTCATTAATTTAAGAAGGCTTGTTTTACCTGCTCCGTTGGGTCCAAGCAGCCCGGTAATACCGGGTTGAATGGTTAATGTGACATCATTTACCCCCAGGACTTCGCCATACCATTTTGACAGGTCTTGTGTTTGAACGATTGCGGTATCCTGCATATTCTGTGTCCGTATTTTGGTTTATTTAGTATTGTAGTTTTTAGTAATTTTGATTGTTTCTTCAAGGTTTTGGATACCTGCAGTTGTTCCGATAGCAGTTACACATGCGGCACCTGTTGCTGATGCTAATTCAGCTGTTGATTTTAGGTCCCATCCTTTAACTGTTCCTGCAAGGAAACCTGCGACATAAGCATCACCTGCCCCGGTAGCATCAACGATGTCAACATGATATGCTGGCATATAGAATTTTTCGTTTGACGTTGAAACGTAGCTGCCGTTCTCCCCCATTTTAATTCCGATTGTGGAGATGCCGTAATCGTGTAAGAATTTAGAAATTTCGTTAGGTTCGGATGTTCCTGTCAGTTGATGTGCTTCAGTTAAGCTGGGTAGGAAGATGTCAACATAGGGTAAACACGGTTCCAGAGTTTCTAACCATTTTCCTGTAGCGTCCCAAGCAGTATCGAGTGAGGTTTTTATGCCTAAAGTTTTGGCTTTTTTGAGAACATTCGCCATCGGCTGTCCATCAAATTTTGGCATGACGAAGGCACCGGCGATGTGTAGTATTTTTGCTGCTTTAATTATATCCCAATCCAGGTCGTTTTCGTTAAGTTCTCCGTTTGCACCGATGTAGTGGCAGAAACTCCGTTCACCGTCTGAAGCGACAGCTACAAAGGTGAAGGATGTATTCGTACTATCAACCTGTTGGATTCCGGTGGTGTCTACCCGATTTTCTTCAAGGGTTTTTAGGAGTAGGTTACCGAAATGGTCTTTGCCGATTTTCCCCATAGCTCCCACAGAAACACCGAGGCGTGACAGTGCGATTGCGGTGTTGTTTGCACACCCGCCTGTATGGATTTCCAGTTGGTCAAATAGTGTTAATTTCCCTTTTTCAGGGAAGGAGTCTATCGGTTTTGCGAGGACATCAACTACGAAAATTCCGAGTGATAGCACGTCCATCAGTTCACCTTCAGGTTCGTTCACGTGTTCCTTTAATTCGGATTGCTGTTGAATTGATAAAATCAAACATATTTTTAAGCTCCATTGGATTCCCCTTCTGTATTCTTGTTGATATTATACATTTTTACAGTTGATGTTGTCAATTGCTTTCGGGATTAAGATACATTATTACGAATGTTTCATTCTCTACAGTTTTATTGCTTTCATCTTGTTTGAATAGTATTGTTCCTTGATGCCAGCCAATTAGTATAGTTCGGGTTTTTATATCGTTAGTATTAAGTAGGTTGGTAGGATTAGAGAGATATAAGAACAGACCTTCCTGTTGCAATATTTTGGCGAATTTTTCACGATTTCCAGTAAGTCCTTCTGTAGATGGAATCTTCTTTGCAATTTCATTTAGTGGCACCTGTGGCAGTCTGTTATCTTTTCCGATTGTGATTGTCCCTAAATTGACTGCTTTTTCACCTTTTATTATCCAGGAATTCTCAAGTGTTATCTCATTAAGTTGTGTGTCTGCAGCAAAAAAAAGATCGTTCACATAAGTACTTGGACTCCAAGGTTCCACGATAATTTCTTCCAAGTAGGCTTGTGTATTTTGATAAAACTCAGCGGGTTGTGTTTTGCCTTTGTTAAGTAAGGGACGAATGACATCGTCCTGATATAGCGTAAGAGATGTTTCTGTGGATGCAAAACTCCTGAGAGAAACATACGTTTGCAGATGCGCGTTCTTCCTTTCTGGATAGACTGTTAGTATAGAAAATTGGTCTATTTCTACGTCTTTTGGTAAGACTACTCTTATAAATCCGATTGTACTAACAGAAACGATAACGATGATTAGTACACCGAGCCAATACCTGTGCATCCTTTTACGTGGTGAAGAAGTGCGTCTGCCAACATAGAAGATAATTCCACCGCAACCGATTAAATATAGTGGTAATACAGTAGCTAAGAGTTTAATGAGTGGGACTTGTGTCGGCATTTTTGACAGAAAGAGTTTATTTATCTTTTCCTCGTGTTCCCGAAACGGTGCGTATTTGTCAGCAAATCGTTTTGGTGATTTTGCGTACGTTGTGAGGAACCATCGCCAGAATGTTTCTCCTACTTTTAGGTTTGAAAATGGAGGGGCATTGTAATTAAAAGCCAAACATATAATTTGACCGCTGCCAAAGTTTCGTTTTGCAATGTATATCTGATCACCTGTCCCGACTAACGTTTGACATCCCTTTTTTGGCTCAAAATAGATATTTTTATAAGGGGTGTGTCCGTCATTAGGATTAGACGTTGTATGCAGTCCGAATTGCTGTTTTAGAATAGGTGGAACTGAAACAATTGTTTCATCACGGATGAGTTTGACTGGTAGGTATTGTTCAAGGAAGCTTCCTTGCAGGTATTTATAATTCTCGCCGCCTGATAGGAGAAGCGTTCCCCCCTGTTGTACCCAATTTAGGAGTGCGTTCTGTTGAGATGTAGAGATACGTCTGTCGGTTAATGATACCTCTCTAATTATTAGGAGGTCAACGGCACTATATCCTGACCAATGTGTTGGCATTGCCTGTGAATTAGGAAGATGTTTAACATGTGCTTGGGCATGCGCGTGTGTTCCATCTCCGTTTATATTTTTATCCAAGTTTAGTTGCATTTTATCGGCAAATTTTACGATCTTGTCTCCACTTGGTCCCAATACTAATACAAAATAATCTCTGTTTTTAATCGGCTTTTGTGGTGTCAATTCATATTTTACCAGTGTATTTGAATTGGGTGCCTGGATACGTTGTTCAGAACCATCTCTCGGAACAAGTTGAGCAATTAACTTTATATCATTCTTAGGACAGTAGATATAGAGTTTTTTATGTTTCCGATCTGTTTTACTGAGCTGCAATGGTGTTGCATATTGGTAAATGGGGGTATCCGTATTTAAATCTCTGACCTCAACCGTGAGTTTTCCGGTGAAGGTATTGGGTTCATTCTGACTACGAATAATTATATTCATCGGTGCCCATTTTCTTGTTTTATATGCACCGTTGAATCCCAAAGAAACATCATCAAAAACTATTTCTGAGAAGGCAGGTGAAACTGCTATGAGGAATAAGAAAAGTACGGTTGTTGAGCGCATTTTTTTGTGGGGTATCAGAGGTGAAACTGTGTTTTAGATGAGTCGTGCTGGATTTCTTGTCAGTTGTGTTTCCGTTGCTCCATCAAATGCGTGTGTGCTGAAGACGCCGTTACCTAACATAATCATTGAGGCGACTCCTCCGGATGTTTCAACTTGCGCTATCGTGTCTATAACGCGTTTATCTGCTAACAAACCACTTTCCACTGAGAATTGCTTTGCTACAGCGAAACAGTCGTTTAACATCTGAGGATTGATTTGGGTATTTGTCAGTTTTTTTAGAGTGGTTAATGCGGTATCGGCAGCGTGATTGATGCGTTTCGTCTGTTCGGTATTTCTGAGGACTTCGCTTGTTTGGATTGGACCGAAGTAGCGATAATAAATAGGCTGTTCTGGAATTGGTAAAGAGTCTGCTACCAGAGGTGCTCCTTCCTTTAGTTTTACGAGACATCCGCCGTGGTATTGTGAGCATACATCCCCTAATCCAGTGCGGTTTTCCACTTCAGCGACATGTGCAATCATTGCGAGTTTTTCACTGTCTTGCTTTAATTCTATCAGATCATTGAGTGCGTAAGCTGTGGCGAGTGCCGCAGCACCACTCAACCCAAATCCACAACCGAGTGGAAGTGGTGAAGTGAGATTTACCTTTATTCCTCTGACAGCTATGTTTTGTGTTAGGTGATTGACAACCGCGCGGACGGTTGGAAAAGTTATCCTCTGTTTGTTAAAGTGTACTGTTGTTTCATGATATTCAGAAACGGTAACCTCTACACCTTCTTGGACAGTGAATCCCATACCGAGAGAATGCATCCGTGCTGGGTCGGTGTGTGTAATGATTTTGAATACACATGAGATGTTGCCTGGGGCAAACGCTTTTGCCATTTTGCTCCTTTATTCTTTGAAATGTACAAACTTAGAGGGGTGTGTAAGTATTTTGTTACCTTTTTTCATAAGAGACGGCATTCGGAGATTGCCTACTACTATTAAGAGACAGCACTCGGAGAATGCCTACTACGCGAGTATCTGTCCGTTGAGATATTCATTTTTGAAGGGTGCTTTACGTTCCCACGCGAGGTATTCTTCAGGTGTCAGGTGGGTTTGCACAGCAATAGTGGTCATGGTATTCTCCTCATCAGTTTCGTCAAGGACTTGTAGGCCTTGGATTGAATGCATCTTCACCGTATACACCGTTTCCGATTTTTGCCTTTTGTCCTCTGCCGGTGACTGGAAACCTTGATGCGTCTAATCGTGGAATTACATATCGTTCGAACCATGCTCCCATCTGTTGCCGCATATCCTTTATCAGTGCGTTATGAGACTTGTTTCCAATCTGGTTCTTCCGTTCATCTGGGTCTTTTACTAAATCATACAGTTCATGCGGACCGTAAGGGTAACGGTGAACATATTTCCATTCTTGCGTGCGTATCATTCGGACAGGACCGTATTCGTCAAAAACGACTACTTCATCTTGAGCATCGTTTGTTTCTCTGGTAAGTGCTGGGACGAAACTTCTGCCGGGGGATAAATCGTCATTTGGATCGGGTAGATCGAGGTAGTCCAGAAGTGTCGGCATGAAATCGTATTGACTGACCATTGCCTCACTGGTCTTTCCTTCTGGAATTGTACCTGGTTGACTCATGATGAATGGAACTTTGACTGAATTCTCATACATGTTTAGTGGGAAGGTACCGTTGCCTTTGTGCCAGAATCCGTGATGTCCGCATGAATATCCGTTATCACTGCTGAAGACGACGAGTGTGTTGTTTCTGATACCTAACTCACTCAGACGTTCTAAAATGCGTCCGACATTTAGGTCCATTGCTGTGATCGCTGCGAAATATCCCTTTAGAGATTCGCGATTCCCCATGTGTTGTGCTGTTCCTCTTCCTGCCCACGGATGCAACGCTTCTTGTGGACATGTTTTGAATGGACAGTCATCATAAGAGTCTACAATGTCTTGCGGATGTCCGTTAAACGGCGTATGGGGTGCGTTGTAGTTAACGCTCAGGTAGAAGGGGCCGTTGCTATTAGCGGAGATAAAGTCTAATGCGTCGTCTGTAATAACGTCAGTGAGATAACCTGGTTGTCTTTGCACCTGTCCATCTCTAATCATGTCAGCGTTGTTGTATCTGCTTCCTCCTAATGGCAATGCGAACCAGTGGCTAAATCCGTGTTGTGGCGTTAGACTATCTCCGAGGTGCCACTTGCCGCTTAGTCCGACGGTGTAGTCATTCTGTGTGAGGACGTCTGTATAGCATGTTAGACCTTCGAGATAACGTTCAGCGTTTGGTGGCATACTACCGATTCGGCAAAAATCGTGCACGCCGTGTGCTGAGGGGATGCGTCCGGTCATCAAGCTGGCACGGGCTGGAGAGCAAACGGGAGTTGTGCAGAAGAAGTTGGGGAACCGAGTCCCTTCTGAAGCGAGTTGGTCGATGAAAGGTGTTCGGACTTCATCGTTCCCGCAACAACCTGCTGCCCAAGGTCCTTGGTCATCTGTCAAGATAAAAATAACGTTCGGTTTGTTTTGCATTTTTGTATCTCCTGATTGAACATCACCGATTAGGATTGTTGGAGCAACTGTTGCAGCAACAGTACCAGTGCCAACGTTTTTCAAGAAGTTTCGGCGCGATATGTGTGTCGTCAATTTCTTTTCCTTATCGGACATGGTTGCTCCTTTAGCGTTAACATTTAATGGTGATTTTTACACGTTTCGTCGTGGCGGTGCGTATCTTGGATGGAATGAATCTTCTCCGTAATTGCCATCACCGAGTTTTGCTGCTTGTCCGCCGCCTGTGACTGAACATCTTGCGCCATCCAATTCTGGGTCTACATATCGCTCAAACCACGCACCCATCTGTTGACGCATTTCGGATATGAGTGCGTTGTTTTCATTTTCACCTATTAGGTTTTTGCGTTCTTTCGGGTCATTCTTAAGATCGTAGAGTTCATGGGGTCCGTAAGGATAGCGGTGAACATATTTCCACTCTTGTGTGCGTATCATCCGCACAGGTCCGTATTCGTCAAAAACAACGATCTCATTCTGGGCATCGTTTGTTTCTCCATTGAGTGCGGGGACGAAACTCTTGCCGGGTGACAAATCGTCATTCGGATCAGGTAGACCGAGGTAATCCAGTAACGTCGGCATGAAATCGTATTGACTGACCATCGCTTCACTAACGCGTCCTTCAGGAATGCTACCGGGTTGGCTGATGACGAAGGGAACTTTGACGGAATTTTCATACATATTCAGTGGGAATGTGCCGTTGCCTTTGTGCCAAAATCCGTTATGTCCGCAGGAGTAACCGTTATCACTACTGAAGACAACAAGCGTATTTTCTCGGATACCTAATTCGGCGAGTCTGTCTAATATACGTCCGACGTTTAAATCGAGTGCTGTTATCGCAGCGTAATAACCTTTCAGAGACTCACGATTTCCCATGTGTGCTGCTGCACCTTGCACTGCCCACGGATGTAAGGGTTCTTGAGGGCATGTCTTGAAGGGGCAATCGTCATAAGAATCTACTATATCCTGTGGGTGTCCTGTGAAGGGTGTATGCGGTGCATTATAGTTGACGCTGAGATAGAAGGGACCGTCTTTATTGGTGGATATGAAATCTAATGCATCATCTGTGATGATGTCGGTAAGGTAGCCGGGTTGCATCTCTACCTGTCCATCTCGTATCATATTTGCATCGTTGTATTTGCTACCGCCTGTTGGTAAAGCGAACCAGTGGCTGAATCCGTGCTGTGGGGTTACGCTTTCCCCGAGATGCCATTTTCCACTTAGTCCTACGGTGTAGTTGTTTTCTGCGAGGACATCCGTGTAGCAGGTCAATCCTTCGAGATACTTTGATGCGTTAGGCGGCATGTTTCCATCCCGAATCCAGTCGTGGACGCCGTGTGCGGAAGGTATGCGTCCTGTCATGAGACTTGCGCGTGCGGGTGAGCAGACAGGACTGGTGCAGAAGAAGTTTGGGAAACGTGTGCCTTCTGCTGCGAGTTTGTCAATATAGGGTGTGCGGAGTTCATCGTTTCCGCTGCATCCCATTGCCCAGGGACCTTGATCGTCTGTTAGAACAAAGATGACATTTGGTTTGTTTTGCATGTTGGTTCTCCGTTTCAATTGGGATAGGTTATTGTTGTGTATACTCATTCACTGGCTGAAACATTCGCTTTTTGTAGTTCTTCAAGAAGTCTGACGATGTCTCGGTAACATTTATCAAAAGAATCTGCTTGCCGTGCTTGTTCAATTTTTCTTTTTTATATCAGGAACGTTGTTGATGGATTCAGAAAGTGTAAGTTTTTCCACTTTTGGACCATGACCTTTAGGTTTCTGAGTAAGGTCAGGTTGAAATTGATCAAGACGTAAAAATTCACCCGCCGTGCACAACCGGTCACGTAAGGCAGATTCTCCCACTGCGTCTACGGGTGCAATAATTGTATTCCCATCATCTACTTCAACAACGAGAATTGACTCCACATCCAGATGCTTGTCATCAAGCAGATCTGGACTGTGTGTTGTAACGATAACTTGTGTGTTGTATGTTGCGTGGCGAAACTCATCAAGCAACGTACCCACTATAGCGGGATGTATTGTGATTTCTGGTTCTTCAATCCCTATAAGGGAAACGTGCCTGTTTGTATCGTGGTTTCCCTGAGATAATGCAACAAGAATCCCTAACAATCTGAGTGTTCCATCAGACATATTGTTTGCCAGAAATCGCCAAGGGTATTTATCACCTGAAACAACCTGCTTAAACGCCAACATCTGCTTGTTACCAAACTTTTCGACTTCTATCCCACGAACACCAGGAACGATTATTGACAGATATTCCTCAATGTCTTGCTTTACTTTAGGTGAAAGCTGCGCGTAAACACTTGTAATGTTACTGCCGTCACAAGTAAGTAATTCGCTATGTTCCGGTGTTTGCACGTCGCGAATTATATCCGGATTGAAGTTGTAGAACCCCATCTGAGTAAACGCCTGATAAACGGGACGAAATTCTGGCAGACCTGAAGTGTTTACCAAGTAGAGCCGATCAGACACAGCATCTGGTGCAACTTTTACACTTGTTTGCGTTACTTTTCCTTTATTGACATTGAAGTATATATCGGGTTGCAGTTTACACTGTTCTTTTTGTACTTCGTACCTTCCAGATGTAAGTGCGCGAATACAAAAGGCGTAATATCCTGTTGTACCATTGGGTAGAGTGAATTCAAGTGAAATACTGAAGTGATTCGGATGACCACGAGATCGACGCCGGACATTATTAATACCCCCACGATCGCGTATTGCGTGTTCTAATGAGTAATTCAACGCATCAGCAACGAATCGCAACGCATCAAGGAAATTACTCTTCCCAGAACCGTTGCGACCCACAAGGAACGTCAGGGGCTGCAACTGCACATCACACGCAGCGATGCTCTTATAGTTCTTGAGAATGACTCTTTTGATAAAGGTTGAATCTTTCATGTTAGTATCCGAACTGGGTTACGCTACTGGAAATCCTTTACCGACAAGTGGTTCACCATCTTCCACTTCGATTGTTGGGACAAGAACATGTCCGGGAGATTGGGCGTTGTTGTAACGTACACCTTGCGCCATAAAGATCATGACAAATGCTCGGCGTTGATTGTCAGTAACATTCGGTGGTGTTCCGTGCCAGTTGAGGCAGTGGTGGAACATACACTCGCCTGCTTTTAGTTCTACAGGAATTCCGTGGCTGATGTCCAAACTCCGTCTTTCAGTCCAAGGGTTCGGAGGTGGTTCGCGATCTTCTTTTTGTGCTTTTGCTGTTTCGGCATTGAATGCTGCTTTTGCTTCAACTGAGAATCGTTCATCCTTGTGGCTTTTCGGTATGACGTGCATGCATCCACTGTCAACCGTTGCTTCATCTAATGCTAACCAACAACTGACTATGTTGGGAGGGCTCAGGGGCCAGAAGAAGAAATCGTGATGAAATCCGAAATGCCCGTTATCTTTAGGCGGTTTGGATATGACTTGGTCATGCCAGAGTCGGACTTCGGGTGTTTTCAATAGTGCGCGCGCTGTTCCTGCTATTAACGGGTTGTGGATGGCTGCCTCGTAACTTTCTTCGCGTTTCCACATGTTGACGAATTGATGGATTGCACGCGGATGGCCTCTGCCTCTATTGAGTTGCTGTCCTTGACGGTCATGTCCGAATTTGAACTCTGGCGATGAGTCGTCGCCTTCGTTGAGTTCTAATTCTATGATGGCGTCTAATCCATCACGCATTTTTTCCACACCATCGCTATCTAAGACTTTGCCGAATTTGAGGTATCCGTTTTCTTGAAAAAAGTCTACCTGTTCTTGTGTTGCCATTAGGTTCTCTCCAGTATGAATGATCTTATGTGTTACCTTGATTTGAATATTACTGTGCATTTCTGCTACCATAAGTATAGCATATTTATCGGGTTTTTTGTAGCGTTTTAAATTGTGGAGGGTGGGTAAAATTGATGACTTGCTTTCTGTCATTCATACTTCAGATCTGAAATAGGGTTTCCATCTGTGTCAGTAATTCGGAGGATAAAGGTACATGCCCCTTCCTCATTGCATACCTTAACAAGGATACTGTTTTTGCCTTGTTTGAGTGTGACAGGAATAATATAAGTATCAAGTCTAACAGCATAAGTTTTTGTATGTACGAATTCCTCTTTACCGTTTAACCATAATTTGCCTTGGTCATCACTGTCAAAACGTAATTGGACTTTACGTTCATCAGGGGATGTGACGGTGGCGAAGGCATAGAAGACCTGCCAGTTAACATTCCTCTCTCCGAGATGGATATTACCGTTTATTTTCCTGTCGCTGTGCTTTTTCCATCTCACAGGTCCAACTTGTCCATCATGTGTTGTCGTTAAGTCAATTTCCGTAATGTCTTCAGGTATGTAGGCAGTATCAAAACCGATTCCGCCTGTATTGTCAAAAGGTGCAAGTACCATCCACGCGTCTTCAGTCACAAAACAGGTGTTCTGGATATGTGCATCTGCCTTTTCATCTCTTCCACTTTCACGATAATATTCGGCTAAGCTGAAGTTGGTATCAATTTGAAGCTTTAGACTGCTCGTATTATTAGGATCGAGTTCAACAATCAAATCATCAATTCTTTTGATAAACGTATCTGCATTGTCATGCCTACCTATATCCCGATAAAATGTCGCGAGACTGAGATAGGTATTTAACTGAAGATTTAGCTTTTCTGTCGGAAGGTTTCTGGTGAGTGTGTCTATTATCTGAATATGCTGATCCGCTTCCGCATTCATATTATTATCGTGATAGAACATGGCTAAGAGGAGATGTGCATTCAGTTGGATGCTGCGGTTATTAGGAAAAGATTCTATTATTTTGCTCACCATTTCAGTGAAACCGTCTTTATCCTGAACATTTTTACCTATCTTACCGATTTTTGCGAACAATTGTCGGTGAAAACTTGGTAGTGTTGTAACGGTTTTCTCTGGATTGTAATCTGCAGCAGATAGGTTTTTGGTGAATTGTTCAAGTGCCTCACCATACCATTCGTTGGCGAGGTATACTTCGCCTTTCGTCAAGATGTGATCTGATATTTTTGGTTTATTTGGTGAATGTTCAAGAAATTGCAACACATTCTCTTTGGTCTGTTCTTTGGAAGAGATGTCCATATCAGATACATGTTTTTGATCTTCTCCTCGTGCACGCTTGTGTATTTTATCCCAATCCCAAAATAGGATGAAACCGCCTCCAACACTAATCAGTGTTTTGTTATCCTGTGAGAATAGTAATTTATCAACTGTAATCGTATGTCCATCTAATGTGGTGAGTTTATTTCCGGTCCCTACATCCCATACCCCAATTTTTCCACCCCAGCAGCCAATGATCATAATTGTGTTATCTGGTGAAAAGATGAATGTCTCGTTGTTTTCTCCTTCAGTAAAACGTATTTCCTTAAAGTGAGGTTGCTTCGCTCTTCCTATTATACGTATCCGTTTTCTGCTGCTGACAGCGATTAGTGAACCGTCTGAAGAGAATGCAAAGTGTTGTATATGTTCTCGATTTTCATCGTCAGGCAATAACTCATCAAAGAAGGAACTCAACTCTGTTCCAGTTTCCGTTTCCCACAGTTGAACATGTCCACCCGATGTTCCACTGACCATCATTTTTCCATCTGGTGAAAATTCCACAGTATTGATAAAAGGTTTATTATCGGAATCTTCATCGTGTTCTGAGGTAATAATCTTTCGTTGTTCCCCCGTTTCTATATTTAGCAGATGGATATGAAAACCCCCCTCTGCTAAGGTTATTGCATCAGGCGAGAATACCTCTCCAGTACCGCCTGTAAAAGTCTTTAACTCCTGTCCAGTGTTAACATCAGTCAGACGAAGGACATGTGTTTTATAGTCTGGTATTAATGGATTGTTTTGTAGACCTTCATTAGCAAGTACTGTTCCATCGGGTGATAACACAAGATCTCTCCATGTCCGCCAGAATAAGCGTTCCTCAAGTGTTGCTTTTGTGACTGAAGTGGTTTTTTGGAATTCCTTCAGATTCCAAACAGAGACTATACCGTTGTCTGATACACTCACCAGTTTAGAACCATCATTTGACATTGAGGCTGTTACCATCCATTGGTGTCCAGCGATCCGGTTTTGCATCGGTTTTCTATTTTTTAGGTCCCAAAACTGGATCGTTCCATCGGTTCCACCGCTTGCAAGCGTATTACCGTCTGGCGAAAAAGCTAATGTATCAACAAAACCGTGATGTCCCGTGAAAGTAGCGATCAATTCACCAGTAAGAGCAGACCATAATTTGATAGTGCTATCTTCACTTCCACAGGCAAGTTGTGTTCCGTCTGGAGAGAATGTCACTGCAAGGGGTCTACCATTTCTCTCGTTTTTCAAAGGGTTTTTAATTACCTCTTTTCCATCTTCGTTTGTTACGCTCCATAAGTTTCCTTCTATAGGCTTTTGTAAGAGGAGAGATTCTTCTGTCGTGGTCGTATCCCATAGTTGAACTGTTGTATCTAAGTTTCCAGTAGCGAGGTGTGTTCCATTAGGGGAGAATTTCAGTGTCAAGGCACGGTTTGTTGTATTGAAATACTCCATGTAATAATCGCGCAAACGAAATTCTCTCCCGATTTTCCTGAATGTGGCTAACTGGTTTCCAGTGTTCGTATCCCATAACTGAATTTTACCGTCATCACTACCGATGGCGATTTTATCCTCTGTAAGCGCGTATTTTTCGAGATGTATGCGCCCAGGTCTCTCATCCATTTTTGTCGTTGTGGTTTCTCCAGTTTCAACACTTACTCTATATATAGTATCTCTTGACATGCTCAAGAAGATAAGTGTTTTACTATCATTTGAGAACCGTATGATAGATGCCGCAGGTAGTATCTCTTTATGTGGCTCTTTAATTAGAACTTCACTCTTTTTGTTTATATTCCATAATACAACGCCTTTTTCAAGTGAAGTGCCTCCGAGGCTGGAAAGTGGGTCTTCTCCGCAGGCTGCGATGAAGCGACCGTCTGGTGAATATGTAACCTCTCCGCGCATGCTTGGTAATAGTGAAATCTCGTTACCCGTTTGGACATCGTAAATCCAGACACCCATACTACTGCCTACTGCCAATTGTGTTCCATCTGGCGAAAACTGAATATTTCTCATCCATCCCTTGCCTAAACGCATTTTTGCTTCTTTTGGCAGATGCCATTGTGGATAATTTTCTGTATTACTAAACCCAAGACCTGACATCATTAGCACTATTACACAGGTTACGGCGGAGGTTAGCCATGGGAGAAACGGTTTGCTTGCAGATGACACTATAGATTCTGTTTTGGTGATCTCACGCTTAGTGTTTTTAGTTGGAATGAGTGAGATTCTGTTATTCTCTACTGTTTTTTTGATCATGGGTTAATGTTTCCTCAAGTTGTTTTATTGTTTCAGATCGGAAACTGGTGGTTGCCTGCGGTTAACCCGCCATCAATGACGAAAACTGCGCCTGTTGCAAAACTCGCTTCATCGGATGCGAGAAAAAGTGCGGCGTTGGCTATGTCTATTGGTTTGCCGATACGTCCGAGCGGATACCACGGGATGATTTCGTCTAAGATACGGGGATTACGTTCTATCATGGGTTCCCATACTTCTGTCTGGATGGTGCCTGGACAGATGCAGTTGATTCGGATATTGTCTTTTCCGTGCGCGACTGCCATTGAACGCGTCAATGCGATGACACCCCCTTTCGCTGCAGAATAGGCGTGTATCCCCTGCAATCCGATGAGTCCGTTTACAGAGGCGATGTTAACGATACTCCCACCACCGTTGTGTTGCATAATCGGTATTGCAGCGTTGCTACAATGACTCGTGCCTTGAAGTGCTACGGATAGGTTTGCTTCCCAGTTGTTGTTTAGGACATCTTCTGTAGAGCAGATTGCATTGTTTACAAGTATGTCAACTGTTCTGTAGGTATGGACGGTTTTGGATATGAGTGCGTCTGCTGCCGTAGGATTAGAGACATCAGCATTGAGGAATATCGCTTCTCCACCGGCATCACGGATGATGGAGACTGTATCAGTTCCGAGAGCATCGTTTACATCATCAACGACGACTTTAGCACCTTCTTTTGCAAACCGGATGGCGATTGCTTTGCCGATTCCGCGTCCTGCTCCTGTGACAATGGCTATTTTATCTTGTAATCGCATTATGTTATTGCAAACTGCGTGGTAAGACCACAAGGTAGAATATACTTACTCTAATCGGATACTCTGGATCAACTGAATGTTGTGTCGTAGTAATTCATTGACCAATTCGTCAACATCTTTTTCCGTAACACTAGCGAGATGTTGCAGAAAATCATCAACGTCTTTTTCAAGATAGATAGGAGTTTTGAAAACAGCAGCAGCATTGTAAAATTTGCCGCGTTCACCTTTTGAAAAATCATATTCGGCTTTCATTGATTGTACTCCTCATATTGTTTGATTTCGGTTTGGGTTGCTTTACGAGCGGAGATAATACGAATGTTCATATAGTGTGTCATACGCTCAAAAGTGTGTATGACAATTAGTAAAATACCATTTATATCAAGACCTAAAGTGATCCAACGATCTTCATCTGTACTATGTTCTTCATCAAAAACAGTAATCTGATTCGGATCACGAAAAACAGTTGTTGCTCTTAAAAATGACACTTTGTGTTTTCTGTCATTTTGTCTTTCTTTTTCAAAATCCCATTCAAAATTATACAGCAACTGGTACTCCTAATGCAAATCCTAATGCTGCAACGTTTGCGATATGAAAAGTTTTGTGCGGTCATGCTGGGGGTTATCAAAGAAGTCGGCGGGTGCTGCTTCTTCTACGACGACTCCTTCATCAAAAAACATGACTCTATCCGCGACTTCCCGTGCGAATCCCATCTCGTGTGTAACAACGAGCATGGTCATCCCAGAATGTGCCAGTTCACGCATCACGTCTAATACTTCAGAGATCATCTCAGGGTCAAGTGCGCTTGTGGGTTCATCAAATAGCATGATTTTTGGTTCCATTGCTAATGCTCTTGCAATTGCAACACGCTGCTGTTGTCCACCTGAAATTTCTGATGGATATTTATACGCCTGATCAGCAATACCCATCCGTTCAAGCAGAGCTAATGCATCTTCTTCAGCTTGACGTTTTGACAGTTTCTTCACTTTCATAGGACCTAACGTTATATTCTTTAGGTTCGACAAATGTGGAAATAGATTGAATTGCTGGAAAACCATACCCACTTCCTGACGGATGAGGTTGATGTTGCGGAGATCGTTGCTCAGTTCAATACCATCAACAATGATTGTGCCGCGCTGATGCTCCTCAAGCCTGTTTATTGTTCGGATAAACGTGGATTTTCCTGATCCAGAGGGACCACATATAACTGCCTTTTCACCTTTTTTGAATGAGGTGGTAATTCCTTTGAGGACATGGAAATCGTCAAACCATTTGTGTACGTCTTCACATATAATTATTGGATCGTTGGTTGTATTCTCATTCATTGCTATATTCCTTCCTTTATGATTCTCAGATTGATGTGAAGGGATCCAACAAACCCCTAATGTTTTCCGACTCCTAAATCTGCCTCAACAATCTGACTTACATGGGACATTGCGAAAGCAAATATAAAATATACGACAGCTATAAATACAAATAATTCCGGTTTATATCCAGTCCATTTAGGATTGCCGAGAATCTCTTTTGCTGTCCCTAATAGTTCAGAGAGTGCAATGATTGATACCAATGATGTATCTTTAAAGAGCGCGATGAACTGTCCTACAATTGCGGGAATAACAGATCTGAGTGCTTGCGGCAGAACGATAAATGTCATCGTTTGAGGGTAGGCGAGTCCGACGGCTTGTGCAGCCTCGTATTGTCCTCTCGGAACAGCTTGAAGTCCACCCCGTACATTCTCTGCCATGTATGCCGCTGAGAAGAGCGTCAGTGCGATCATTGCCCGTATAACTTTGTCAGGTCTAAAATCACCGGGCATAAAAATCGGTAACATGAGACTTCCCATAAAGAGTATGGTTACCAAGGGCATTCCGCGTACGACCTCAATATATGCTATTGAGATCCATCTAATCGCTGGTAGTTGGCTTCGTCTACCGAGTGCCAAGAGTATCCCAATCGGAAAGCATGCAACAATACCGACAACTGCCAGAATTAGTGTTAGGAGCAATCCACCCCACAATATCGTTGAGATGGAATTTTCACTAAATCCATGCAGCATGAACATCATCCAGGGAAACATTAGTGCCCAGCCTATGATCACCCATCGCTTCAAATTCTGTCGATCCCTGCCAAGTACATAAGAAACTACGATCAGTATAGTTGTTATGACGGCGGCTTCTCGGACAGAAGTATTGACCTGAATAGGCAATAGTGCTATGACAGCACCGATGCAAGCGACAGCAGATGTAATTTGTTGGTTTAACCCTTTCCAAATACCAGCACTCAGTCCCATTAGAACTGCAAGTAGATATATGACAAGACCGACTCGCCATAGCTGATCTTTTGGATATTTACCAACAGAAAGTGTCTGCAAGTTTGCGGGGATAACTTCCCATTTTGCCTGCGTAAATACCCATGTATAAACACCTTTGAATAGGAAGTATAGCAAGACGATGGCAAGGAGTGTTAAGAGGGTATTATACCAGTTGCTAAACAGGTTATCCTTTAGCCATCGTATTGGGCCTTTTTTGGTACTTGGTGGTTTAATTTCCGGTGTAAATGTACGTTCTTCCACTTTTTTGTTCCTTTTTTCAGGTATTCCTCTATCGTTCAAATCGGGTTATATGTCGGTTATACCAATTCATGAAAGCTGATGTTGTTAAGCTCATTATCAGGTAAGTCACCATAATCATACCGAATAGAGGGATTGTCTGTCCGGTCTGAGAAATCATTCTCCGTGCGACGTGGAATACGTCCAAGAATCCAATTGCGATTGCCAGACTGGAGTTTTTCGCAAGGTTCAGATATTGACTGGTGAGTGGCGGTACAATAATCGGGATGGCTTGGGGTATGACAACTAATAGAAGTACCTGTGTTTCAGTCAAACCGACTGCTCTGGCTGCCTCCCGCTGTCCCTTTACGACCGCCTGTATACCACCCCTCACGACTTCCGCAATGTATGCGCTTGTATAGACAGTAAGTCCAACTAAGAGTCCAAGGAATTCTGGCGTAAGATTTATCCCACCGACGAAGTTAAACCCTTGTAATTCAGGCAGTATAATTTCAAAGGGTTGTCCTGGTGATAGGAACCACCCCGCAATAGCGACTGTCAAAAAAACAGGTGCAGCAATCCACTTCGCTCCAAAAATGATATTGGTGGTAAAGGATGGACGGTCTGTCTGTTCAAGTTCACTTGAACGTGAGAGATGTCGGAATGCCGCAAAACAGAAGACTACGATTATGGCGGATACAACTCCCCAAAGCAGATACCACAACCAAACGGATAAACCTGCATTCCCTGCAATTGTGGGTAGGTAGACACCACGTACGTTTAAGAAAAAAGTATCGGCAATTGAGAAACTTTCTTGGATTCTTGGTAGTGAATGTGTGAGTGCCAACCAGAACAAAATCTGTAGCAGCAGAGGAACGTTGCGAAATATCTCTACGTAAACTGCTGCGATGCTTTGGATTAACCAGTTGGTGGATAGTCGCGCAACGCCGAATATAAAGCCTAATACCGTTGCACAAACGATACCTAAAATACTAACCCATAGTGTATTTACGACACCCACCCAAAATGCTTTAAGATTTGAATCTGAAGCATCAAAATCAATGCCATCGGTTATTTCAAACCCAGCTTCATTACGCAAAAAGGACAGACTGAGTGGATGTCCTTGCTCACTAAGTCCGCTCATCATGTTTGCGTAGAAGAATCCTGCCATCGCGGCGACTCCGAGCAGGAAAAGCACTTGAAATAAGACTTTCAAAAACCGGACATCTCGCCAGAAGGGAGGTTTTGTAGAATTTTGTAACATTGTTTATTCTGTTGAACTACTTAATTGTATAAATTCTTAGTTAAGAAACAAATTGATATAGAGTTATTTAGTTTTATAGTAGTAGATGCGCGCTTATGTAAGCGCGCATTCAAAACATGGACATAGGGGAAATCAAGGTTTAACGGAATGGCATGGAATAGAGCAGACCGCCTTCTGTCCAAGGTTTATTAACCCCACGCGGCAAACCGATGGGAGTGAGATTACGTTCAAAAATCTCACCATAGTTACCTACTGCCATAATTATCTGTTTTGCCCAGTCGGCAGATAGTCCAAGTTTTTTGCCGATATCACCGGTTTCACCCAAAAAACGTTTGATTTCGGGGTTCTCAGTTTTATAGTCCTTCACATTCTTCTGAGTAATCTTATGCTCTTCTGCAAAGAACGTTGCATAGACCACCCAACTCACAACATCATTCCACTTGTTGTCACCGTGTATTGTGAGGGGTCCCAAAGGTTCCTTTGAGATAGTAATATCCAGAATTACGTGATCATCTGGATTCTTAAGATCCTTCCGACGCGCAACAAGCTGCGACTTGTCACTGGTAACGACATCCACTCGACCTGCATCGTAACTACTGTAAAGCGTGTCAATATCTTCATAGGTCACCTCATTATACTTAACGCCTAAGGTCCGCATCGTATCAGCAAGGTTTAACTCAGTCGTACTGCCTGCGGTAACACCTATGGTTGCTCCATCTAACTCTTCAAGCGATTTTAAATTGAGAGATTTAGGGACCATGAATCCTTGTCCGTCGTAGAATGTCGGTGGTGCGAAGTCAGTATTCAGTTCTGTATCTCGTCCCAAAGTCCAAGTTGTATTTCGGATTAGGACATCTATTTCACCCGATTGAAGTGCTGTGAAACGTTCGGCAGCATTTAGGGGTACAAATTCAACTTTATCAGCATCCCCCAGTACTGCGGCTGCAATTGCTCTCCCGAAATCTGTATCAAAGCCACTCCATTTACCATCTTCTGTAAGGAACCCAAAACCCGGTAGGCCACCGTTTACACCACAGACTAATTTATCACGTTTTTTGACTTTGTCTAAGATACTCTCGTGCCCATCGGCAAATAGTGGGGCAGCCATTAAGAATGTTAATAGAATGATTAAAGTGTGAAAACCAAATCTTTTCATTTTTCTTTTCCTTTCATTGTTAATAAGAATAGATGGTTCAGAAGCATCCATTATTTAGATAAATTCATTAAACTTATAATTAACGCCAAATGCGCGTGGACGAATGTGTGTTTGGTATTCGTCATGATTTGTCGCCAGTTAATATTTTATTGGCGCTTTGCTCTACCCGACCTACAAAATAAAACTGGACAGAACAGTAGATTACTATTTAATTAATGCACGGCCAGTATTTTCTTCCCCTTGAAAGACTGCGATGTTGTCTCCGATTGCATTTTTGACAAGCCATATATGTCCTGCATGGGTATGATGAATACTAAATGCATTCGCAGCGGCTCGTCCACGATAAGACTCATGCCCTTCAGCATCAATCCAATAGTAGGTGATATCAGTACTCATTTTGTTGACAAAAAGGATTGTAGTCTGTTCACCGTCGTTAGACTCTAAAGTTGAGAGTTGGTTCGGTTCATATCGCTTCAGGTCTACCCATTTTTCATCGCCTCCACACTTCGGGTCGAACAGCTTATCATAAGAAGCAGCGAGTTCAGGGGGCCACGCAAACTTTGGTGCGTTATCAGGATTATATCCTTCCAAATGTGGTAGATTGAGTCGTTTTACAGCGTTTGTGTATCGCCAGTCAGCATCTTCATAAATTTCTGTGAGCAGTTCTGCCAAATCAGGATCATATTCTTTCAAGATTCCGCGTTTACTGACATGGTTATGCTGTGCGTCGTTTTCTCTGTTGGTGTTGAACCATGATTGTGTGCCTTCAGCCCAATACTCTTCTTTGTTTGTAGAGGCATAAGTGCTTTTCCACAATTCTTTATCCATTGCTGCTTCGTACAGAACTTTAAGCCGTTTATCAAAATCTGGGTCAACGGTACTCAACCCCATCTGGTGTATTGCATGAGCGAATTCGTGCACGAGGATGTTTTCGGTGCCGTAAGGATCGCCTGGATAATTAAGCAGGTTTTCTTCCCCGCAACTGACTGATGGACGATGGGATGTTGCCCCGAGACCACGGGCGCGACGGTCCCAATAAAAGTCGGGTTTTAAGTCGCTATGTTCGGGAATCGCAGTCGTCATCTCATTATAAGCCATAATTGAGAATCGGACTTTATTCTCCGCCAATGCTTGTAGAAGGTCCGGCCGGTGTCCGACCATTTTATTGATCAACCATGCAGCTTCACGTATGGCATACGGGTTTACAGTCTCCGATGCAACGATGGGGAAGCCTTCTACATCAAGGCACTGTTGATAAAAATCAGGGAGTTCAAATTTTTCTTTGATAGCAGGTGGCGGTTTCGTTGGCATTTCAACGGTATCATTACCAGTTGGAAAAGCAGACGTTATAGTATTCACACGCAATAATACTGATGATAGACTCATGTAAAGTTTCCAATCCTCTTGGTTCTATTTATCAAGAAAATGATTTAATAAAGTATAACACGAAACGTCAAATATGTCACGTAATATTTTCTGAGGGGTGTGTAGCGTTTTTATCACCTAAGGAACACCTCATTTAATTTTCCCCTAATCTTCGGGCAGGAAGCCCAAGTCTTTAGGCTTGGGTAGTTGACTATATTTGTAAAGCTTATGATGCCCCAAATTGTGCAACTATACGCAGACGTTGCACTTTTTTGTGCAGTTGAGGTGATTGACAATTGAGATACTCTCTATATCTCTTTTATTGCGTTGGCATATTTATTGCTATTTAGTAGAAAGTTACTTACTTGCCAAAGCTGGTGTGTAAGTATTTTGTCACCTTTTTCATAAGAGACGGCACTCGGAGAGTGCCTACTACTATTAAGATTGACAATTTTTCAATTCTTCGTTAGAATTCGGCATGGAATATTCTGTATAGTAGACCAAAAGGAGAAATAGAGTGAAAAAATTCATAATCATAGAAATTTGCGTTGTAGTAGCACTCGTTATCGGTATCTGGATAGGACGTCTTACAAGTCCATTTAATGACTATACGCATTACTACAAGAACGCGGATAATGCCTGGATTAAGGTGCAAGAGATAAATAATCCTCCCGTTACAATAGATGATCCTGACAAAAAGCGACTGAACAAAGTCCGGGCAGCCTATCGTGCTGTGTTTGACAATTATCCTGACTCCCATTGGGCGGATGACGCACTTTATCAACTTGCGTTACTACCGCGTTCCGATGAGGAAGCATTTACGCTATATCGCAGATTGATCCGGGACTATCCTGATAGTGAATTTGCCGATGATTCGGTGTATGCAATTGCATTTGCATCTTATGAGATAGGTGAAGAGATGCGAAAGAAAGGCACGCTTGAATCTGTGGATGCATTTTATGATCGCGCAATTTCTCTCTTTACAGAACTGATCACGATTTATCCGGGCAGTGTATTGGATGCTGAAGCACAGTATAACATAGCGATGTGCTATAAAGGTAAAGGCAATTTAGATGCAGCCTTAACACAACTTGATAATATACGTTTAGAATACCGTGATAATCAGATACTACACAGAATTATATTTGCTACCGGTGAAGTCTATTATGAGAAGCAGGATTATGAGAACGCACGGATAGAATTCACGAATGTGGTTGACTTTGGGGATCCTAACTACGCACCATTTGCCAGTTACTATATCGCGCAAGCTTATTTCGCCGAAAGAAAATATGAGGACGCTATTCAGGCGTGTCAAAAGGTTATAGAGCTCTATCCAGACACACAGTATGCTGAGGATGCACACTTCTATATTGCACGTCCTTATGAGAAACTTGAAAGGTATGACGAAGCGATCACACATCTTGAGGATGCAATTGCGACATTTCCGGATAACGTTAGCATAGTGGCTGCGAAGTATTATTTAGCACAGATATATCAGCTCAACAAGGATACAGACCGAGCAATTGCGGCATTTGAGGCTTTTGCAGGTGATTCGATGCATGTATACGATCACCGATTATCAGCACAATACGAAGTGGCGGAGATATACAAGGAAATGGGGGATATGGAACAGGCTATTGAAGCGTACGAAAAGTTACTCAAAGATTTCCCCGACCCACATCAAAGAGCAGATCACCCTTCACGTCAGATTACTGAAAATTATGTGCAGACACTAAAAGCAGAATATTTGCGTGAATAGTGGTAAGTATTTTATTATCTTAGTATGCATAAGAGACGGCACTCGGAAAGTGCCTACTACTATTAAAGAGAGACAGCACTCGGAAAGTGCCTATTACTATTAAAGAGAGACGGCACTCGGAAAATGCCTACTACTATTAAGACTTATGAAATCCCAAAATTGACACTTATAGTGACAATAACTTTATGCACCCCACCTAATTCTGCTTGTATCTCAATTTCGTTAATGCTATTATAAATCGCGAATACGTTTTTTTAGGAGTACGTCTATGAGATTAACACAAGACCAGAAAGATACCTATAAAGAAAAAGGGGTGCTGATTGTCAAGAATGCTTTGACAGGTGAAGACACTCAACCGGTTATTAATGAGATTGAGGACTGGATATCTGAACGAGCTATCTCCTTACATCAGCAAGGGAAAATTGAAAATCTTCATGAAGATGAACCGTTTGACAAACGTTTTGGCAAATTGCTTGCACAGTCAGGTGAAATCAATAGCGGGATGGACATCATGCACTATCGTGGCAAAGCCATCTTCGATTTCATGCGGAACGACAATCTTCTTGATGTGATTGAAGGGATTGTCGGTCCTGAAATAACATGCAATCCGATTCAGCATGTTCGTGCGAAACCCCCTGTCGTTGACGGAAATGCAAGTTGGGCAGGTGGTGTGCCGTGGCACCAAGACGCAGGCGTCATGATGGAGGAGGCTGAAGGATCAAATATCGTTACCTGTTGGCTACCTTTGGGTGATAGCACGATTGAAATGGGATGCCTTGAGGCACTACCAGGAATAACGGAAGATATCGGTTACCTGACACACCAGAAAGCAGGTGGTACTATGATCATACCAGACCTAATGCCAGACGTTGAACCGATGATGCTTGAATGTTATCTTGGTGACATCATTTTACTGACCCGTTTTACACCTCATCGTTCACAACCGAATAGGTCAGACAGATGCCGTTGGTCGTTGGACCTGCGTTTCCAGACGACAGGACATCACACAGGTAGAACTGCACATCCAGATTTTATCGTGCGTAGTCGTAAGAATCCTGAAGATGTGCTAACAGACCATGAAGAATGGTGTCATCTATGGGTAGATGCATTTGAAAACCCGCGCGGTTTCGCTGGACATCGCTCCATATAATTGTAAAATACCGACTCACATTTTTTAAGACAATTTTGTTACATTAAATGCGTGAACCGTGATAAAATAAGGTTACATAACTATACACAAGAGGCTGAAGATGTTTAGAATTGTTATATTTGTCGCGAGTATTATGCTCATCTTGGGAATCAACATGAGCGTTTCGGCAGAAATCACCGAAGACATGATTGTTGCAGCATGGCTTTTTGATGGTGATGCTAAAGATGTTACCGGCAATTTTGATGGTAAACAACAAGGTGGAAAATATGTTGACGGTCAGATAGGTCAGGCAATAGAGTTGAACGGAACGAGCGAATGGATTGACATTACCAAAAGAATGGGTTCCTTTGAGGAAATCACCTTCTCCCACTGGGTCAAATGTACTGGACGAGATGGCGGTTGGCGAGTCTTCTTCAACGTCAATGGTTGGAAAGCAGGTGATATCCACTATCAGTTACATCCTAACAATAAGGTTGAATTTTCTATTCACAGTAACCCTGGTGGTAACGATACATTCGCTGACTTTGCTGTAACAGGCGGCGAATTGAACAAATGGATACATATCGCAACCGCTTACAGTGCGATCGAGAAAAAGATGCGTTTCTATATAAACGGTGAACTTGATAATGAACTCGATTGGGGTGGAAACCCTGGTGTCCTTGATCCAGGCAGAATTGGTGACTGGAACAATAGTCGTCAATGGCAAGGTATGATTGACGAATTTATTATTCTGAACACCGTGGCAAGTGAGGGAGATATAAAATCTCTCATGAACGATGGTTATGAAACATCTCTCGCTGTTGATCCGAAGGAGAAGATAGCTGTAACTTGGGGTAGTCTCAAGAAATAGCAATTACCAAATTTATTTCCTTAAATTTGACACATAAGGGTTTCACTTCGCTCTGCCCGACTCATAAAATAGGAATTGACAAAAGACTATGGGCAAATTATTAGTAATAATATTTGGTGCAATAGTTGTTCTATTTGCTATTGCGCTTATTGTTGAGCTTGCGAAAGCACTGATCGCGATCTTGCTCTTCGTTTCATTCTTCATTATTGTCGTTGGTGGGGCGTTCCTCATCCTCAGAAAGATTCTTAGAGGATAAGAGCAGTCCGTTGTGATAAAGCCTCTTCAGATAATGCAATAGGAAATTACTTATGAACAAATTTTTCAGATATTTTAGAAATACTACAGTCTTATTTACGATCTTATCCATTCTTATTCTGATAACATGTATTTGGGATACTTCTTCAGCTGCAGCCCGTGATAAGGAGTATGTTGCTAAACAGATTACGAACTTCAAAGTTGATGGAAACATCCGTGAATGGGATCGCGCAGAAGTTGTGCCTTTTGATCAATTAAAAGATGCGGGAAATGAACTTCCTGACCCTGATGACTTTACTGGCAGCGGGCGCGTGGCATGGAATGCAAATGACCCTACCCGTATTTACTTTCTCGTTGAAATCACCGATGATACACTTCAAGACATCCATCCAGCAGACAGTATGTGGTGGGTTGATGATAGCGTTGAATTTATGTTCGACTTTGACAACAATGTCATAAGAGATGCTCTGGTTCAATGGACACTGGGTGCTAACGGGACAGACCTTTCTGCAGCAGGTTCTTCAAGCAATACGGAATGGATAGTGGTAAAAGATGGTAACGATTATATTTACGAGGTTGCACTTGACCCTACAAAACAGCGTGGAGCAAGACCGGGTAATGATAGTAAAGGAAAAGATTTTAGAGCAAAAGATGGGTTAACCGTCGGGTTCAGTTTCCACATGAATGATTGTGAGAACGGTGGGCGCGAACACCAGATCGGGTGGATAGCTGGAACCGCATGGGATCCGCTTTCTTTTGGTGACCTTACTTTTGACAAAGAGTTCTTGGCTATAGAACCTTCAGGGAAAATTGCGTTGACTTGGGCTGCATTGAAACAGTAGCCTCTCTGTGGTAAACCTATTCCTACCTTTTGTATCCCGCGTTTTGAGTTTGCCACTTGTTTCATTATCTACCCACACGGTTTCCAACCAAAATGTATAATCTGAATGGAAAAGTTGCATTAGTAACAGGTGCTGGTGGCAGAAACGGCATCGGACGTGCCATCGCAATACGTTTGGCGAGAGACGGTGCGGATGTTGCTGTTAACGACATTTCAGAACGTCCCTACACTGCAGAAAACACAGATTGGCGCGGGTTGCCTGATGTCGTTCACGAAATTGAAGTGATAGGTCAACGCGCTATCAGCGTGATTGCAGATGTATCGGATGCCAAACAGGTCAGTGAAATGGTTGAGAAGGTTGTCGCGCATTTCGGTAAAATTGACATCCTTGTTAACAACGCCGGAACGAAAGCAGGAAAAGACCGTGTGCATGTCGTTGACCTTGCTGAAGAGGAATGGGATAGAGTGCAGCGTGTAAATGTAAAAGGTGTGTTTTTATGCTGTCAAGCGGTAGCACGGCATCTTATTGAACAAGGAACAGGTGGGAAAATCATTAATATTTCCTCCATAACAGGTAAACGTGGGTCAGCACGTTATGCAGCTTATTGTGCGTCCAAATTTGCGGTAATCGGTTTCACACAATCCTTGGCACACGAACTGGCACCGTATAAGGTGAATGTCAATGCTATTTGTCCCAGTCTTGTGAATACTGAACGTATTGGCCATCTCGCTGTTGCTACGATGCCTGAAGAACTAACGTTTGACGAGCAGCGTACAGAATTCACGCGTCGTGCTGAGGAATCTGTCCCTTTGGGACGCCTCGCTGAAGGTAGCGACGTGGCGAATATGGCAGCATTCCTCGCCTCAGACCAAGCTTCCTATTTGACCGGACTATCTATTACGGTGTCTGGGGGGTTAGTGATGGATTAGGTGGGAATCATTAACTGAATGAAACTATCCGATTATGAATTCTGGCGAGAGTTTCACTAACGACAATGGTATTCTCCACCATACCTGCCAACTCATAGTTGGATGTAATGTCAATATCACTTCGTGAGCATTGATTTGTTTCCAACTGGATTTGCTTACATTTTCCCATCCAGTAGGATCGAGTTGACGAAGATAAGACTGTTGTATATATACTATTTGGTAAATATGATGTCTGCCTGTATCATCATCTATTTTACGGTAAGGAATCGCTAAAAAATTAGCTCTATCTGTATTTAGGTATTCTGTCATATCCTCAAAGTTGCCGTTAAAACGTCCTAACCGATGTCCTGACAAGACCAAATGCGGAGATTTTTGATCACCTGATTTGATCTGTTTTATCTCACCTGATTTGATTTGTAAAGGATAGACTATACCGTTCACCCGTACACGAATATCAGCTTCATCATCGTGTCCTCCTTCCTTCCAAGTAGCGTGATGACCAGCCGTGCTATCTGATTGAATTGATTTAAATACAAGTTCTTCTAATTCCCAACCGGAGCATCGTCCTCCATCAAATAGGTCATGATATTTTTCTAAGTATTGTCTTAATGTCTGTTCCATTCTTGCAGTCAATTGATACATTATCTATCCCATTTTTTCATAGTGTGTTCAAAGAGTTTGAGCGTTACATGATTTTTGCTTTCATGTTCCAACCACTTCATAGCAAAATCGGCAAATTCCGGATTGATCTCTATACCCAAAAATTCAACTCCCAATGTTTGTGCCGCGACACATTCCGATCCTGAACCAGCAAACGGAACAAGTACCTTTCCATTAGTCCCGTTGATACGAGATAGTATGAGTCTTCTTGTCAATTCCAGCGGTTTTTGAGTTGGATGCTTCAGTATATCATGTTCTCTGTGTTCAGATAGTTCAGCAGGAGGATAGATTTGTGAACCACATGTTCTACAGACGAACCATCTTTCAGAACGTCCAGCCCCCCCTGCTAATGCGGGTATTTTGATAACATCTCTTGGCAAAGCACCATTTTTGTGTGCGTTATAGATTGTTTTTTTCCCTGGTGAACCGTAGCGTGAAGGTGTATCTTTGCGTTCTTTTCCTGCAGCATTCTTTAGGAAGTTCTGAGTGTAAGGTTCTCTGATCTGATCTACTTCCAAATTTGTGCGAGGCATATTCGGTTTCCATAGACACAGTATCGTCTCGTGCGACCTTTGCCAAAACTTTAGTGATGGTACGGTTTTGTTAGTATAATGCCACACCAACCAACGTTGCTCATGAATAGGGAAACAGACAGATATTCTTGCGATGATTTCGGGGAATCCGTACAGGTAAAGCAAGCCGTCATCAGTGAGGAGGTGAAGACAGTCTTTTATCCACGATTCTGACCATTGGACATAATCGTCTATAGGCATTACTTCTGTATCATTCCCGAAATCTTTACCGATATTGTAGGGAGGATCTGCAATAATCACATCATATTGCTTATCTGCCTTGATAAGTTCTGGTAATACCTTCGTTGTATCTGCTGCGATAATTGTGTTGATGCGTATGTCTTCCTTCATGTTCTGTTTGATGAGTTTCCCGTCTCCAAGTGTGTCGGCGGTGATTTGTTTATTCTCAAATAAGTTGTCTTTAAGAAAACGCTGTTCAGCGATATTCATGATTTCAGATACCTTGAAGTTAACAACGCTTCTGACAAACTGTAGGATACATGAACTGTAGATAGTATATCAGAATAGTATAAAGAAATCAATTTTGAATATTCTCAATCAGGTTAAGATACTGACTTACCCAGTTTTTGGAAGTATGTTTTATCCTGAATGAAAACTGATTAACCCCAGTTTTTTGTAGAGTCAAATATCCATAAGGTTTTTTAGATGTGGGGTAAATCAACCCCCAATGAAAATTGACTTGAGACGCCTATTGTGATATAATTCTATGATTAGAAATCCTAAACCATACATAAAAAAACAATAAATAACATCGGTAAAATCAATATGGATGAAACAAAATCAGAAATACAAGAAATCCTAAAAGGAGCAATCCGAGCCGCAATATCGGCAGGGGAGCTTCCAATATCAGAAGTTCCCGATATACCCTTTTCACCTACAAAAACACCTGAACACGGCGACATCGCAACACCAATAGCATTGGGATTAGCAAAAACCGCAAAAATGGCACCAAGAGCAATCGCCGAAACCATTCGCAAACACGTCAATCGGACCGAACACCCGAGTATCCGTGAACTCCAGATCGCAGGACCGGGGTTTATTAATGTATACCTCTCTTACGAATGGCTATATGACACACTCAGAACAATTGTGTCAGCAAAACGTGATTATGGCATTTGCGGAATCGGAAAAGGGAAACGAATCCAAATTGAATTTGTCAGCGCAAATCCCACGGGACCCTTGAACATCGTAAGTGGACGCGCAGCAGCTGTCGGGGATACACTTGTCAACCTACTAAACGCAATCGGTTATGAAGCAATACGAGAGTATTACGTCAACGACGCAGGCGGACAAGTTGAACGACTCGGTGAATCGATTGATATACGGTATCGGCAATCATTAGGAGAAAAGGGCTTAGAAATTCCAGAAGGGGGGTATCAAGGCGAATACATACAAGAATTTGCACATCACATCGCCGCTGAGGAGGGTGATGTCTACCTTAAACATAACCGAGAAAAACGGATAACACTTTTTAAAGAAAAGGGAATTGAACACCTACTTGGACAACAGAAAGCATCATTGGAACGTTTCCGCGTCAACTTTGATGTCTGGACAAGCGAAAAAGCGATCAGAAACAGTGGAAAACCTGACCAGATTATAGAACTCTTTCGTGAAAAAAACTACCTCTACGAAGCCGAAAACGCAACGTGGTTTCGGATGACAGACTTCGGAGACGATAAAGATTGTGTCGTTATCCGCAGCACTGGAGAATATACCTATTTCGTCCCAGATGCAGCATACCATCGTGATAAATACGACCGCGGGTTTGACAAAGTAATTGACCTATTCGGTCCTGACCATCAAGGACATGTACCAAGACTAAAGAACTTTGTGAAAGCACTCGGATTAGCAGATGATTGGTTGGAAATAGACATCATTCAGCAAGTAAATCTCGTAGATACCGACGGTAATAGACAGGATATGTCGAAACGACGTGGACAATTCTACACGCTTGACCTGTTAATTGATGAACTCGCTGAGGCTGTAGGGGAAGAATTTGCAGTTGATGTTGCACGGTACTTTTTTCTGATGCGGTCTAACAATGCACATTTAGATTTCAATCTCGAATTAGCGGTTACACAAGCAGTTGAAAACCCAGTCTTTTACATACAATATGCACACGCGCGATGCTGTAGTATCTTCCAGCAAGCAAAAGAGCAGCAAATTCAGATGATACCGATAGATGATACCGCTTTGGAACTACTATCAGAACCGAGTGAACATGAACTGATACGCAAACTCGCTGATTTTCCATCAAGCGTTCTGTCCAGTGCAGCGGAACGGGAAGCACACCGTATCCCGCACTATCTATACGAATTAGCAGGATTGTTTCATCCGTATTACAATAAACATCGGGTGCTTGACGCAGCAAATATGGAACGCACCCATGCCCGACTCGTCCTCACACAATGTGTGCAAACAGTATTAGCAAACGGCTTGAAACTATTAGGTATATCAGCACCAGAGTCGATGTAAAAAACAACGGAGATTTCTACACATGGAAACAAACTACAACAAAATAGATAAGTCCCACGTCTGGCACCCACTGTTTCAACACCAACGCCTTGAAGAAACAGACCTGATAGTTTTTAAATCGGGACACGGCACAACACTTGTAGATACTGATGGGAACGAATATCTTGATGCTTATTCTGCACTCTGGAATGTAAACGTAGGGTACGGCAGACAAGAAATCGTTGAAGCGGTCTATGCACAGATGCAAGAACTTCCTTACTATCCGCACTCACAGATAAATGTTCCTGCCACTGAATTAGCAGAGAAGTTGGCTGACTGTCTTCCCGGTGATTTGAACCATGTCTTTTTCTGTAATAGCGGGTCTGAAGCAAATGAAACAGCAATTAAAATTGCACGACAATACGGCATGCAAACCTATCCCGGTGAGAATCGATACAAGATAATAAGCCGATATCGGGGGTACCACGGTTTCACTTACGGCGCGATGTCCGCAACAGGACAAGCCCGGAGACGCAAAGCGTTTGAACCCCTTGCACCAGGTTTTCACCATGCACATCCACCCTACTGTTATCGTTGTCCACTCGGTTTGGCGAAACCATCATGTCAAGTCGCGTGCGTTGATGAATTTGAGCGGATCATTCAATCGGAAGGGCCCGAAACCGTTATTGCTATAATAGCAGAACCCATCATCGGTGGGGGCGGTGTAATTGTCCCACCAGACGACTATTTCCCAAGATTACGAAAAATCTGTGATGATTACGGACTGTTACTCATTCTGGATGAAGTCATCACCGGATTCGGACGCACAGGAAAGATGTTTGCATGTCAACAGTGGGATGTTCAACCCGACATCATCACACTTGCCAAGGGTCTAACAAGCGGTTATATTCCTCTCGGTGCTTGCGTTGCTTCAACGGCTGTATTCAATACATTCCTTGGAGATCCGGAGGAGAATCGGGAATTCTCTCAGGTATGCACTTATGGTGGACACCCCGCAGCATGTGCCGCTGGTGTAGAAAACCTGAAAATCTTGCAGTCAGAACGACTCTGGGAAAACGCTGACAAGGTCGGAACGTACCTCATCAAAAAACTTACGACGTTAAAAGAGCTACCTATCGTCGGAGATGTGCGCGGCAAAGGTCTCATGATAGCAGTAGAACTGATTCAAAAAGACGGGGCACATCTTGAAACCGATAAAACAAACACAATTGTGGGGCAATTGAGAGAGAAAGGCGTTATCGTAGGGAAAATAGGACACGCATTAGACGAACCAGAGAATATCATTTTTATCGCACCGCCTCTCATTCTAACAGAAGCGGAAGCAGATATTATATTTAATACACTACGAGAGGTACTTATTCAATAGTAGTTTCAACGCATGCCGTTTCGCAAGCGAAATCTTGTCAGGTTGTGTCGCGATAGCATATTGCAGCGCATTTGAGCAACTACAATCGCGTTCTCCATCCGGTATCTTGGAGACGACATTCTTCACAATCTGCTTGGAAATTTCTACATTGGAACGCAGATTATCAAGGATCATCTCAGTTGTAACGTTATCGTGGTCAGGATGCCAACAGTCGTAATCTGTGGAACAAGCGAGAACAGCATAACAGATTTCAGCTTCACGGGCAAGTTTAGCTTCAGGTGCAGCAGTCATCCCGATGATATCAAAACCGAGTTGTCGGTAGACTTGGGATTCGGCTTGCGTAGAAAATGCAGGTCCTTCCATACAGATGTACGTGCCGCCGTTATGCACAGTCGCACCGACTTCGGTTGCTGCCTCGTGAAGAAATCCGCTTAAATATTCACAGAACGGATGTGCCAGACTAATATGTGCAGCTAAGCCATCACCAAAGAAAGTTGATATCCGGTTCTTCGTATGGTCATAAAGTTGATCTGGAATGACAAAGTGACGGGGTTCAATCTCCTGTCTCAAACTGCCGACAGCACTCACAGAGATGAGCCATTCAACACCGAGAGATTTCAAAGCATAAATGTTGGCACGGACATTAATGTCAGAAGGCAAAAGCGGATGCCCAACACCATGACGCGGAAGGAAAACAATAGGTTTGCCATCAAGTTTACCAGAAATAAGAGAATCACTCGGTTTGCCAAAAGGGGTTTCAATATCAATTGTCTCAATGTCTGTTAAACCTTCAATCTGGTAGAAACCGCTACCGCCAATTATGCCGATTTTGATATGCATATATAACTATTCTCCAAAGGAAAGCAAAAAACACGCTTGTAAATCATTATGCTAACATTAAAATGTGGCAGCAATTGGATACTTGAGGGAAAGTCCAGTTCTGCAGTCGCAACATATATCAGAGTAAAGCAATTAGACCTGATTTTCGATCTGGGTCGGTGTCCGATGCGTTTTATCGGAACTAATCACGTCTTTATCTCACATTTCCATCTTGACCACTATTTTGGACTCCCTGTCTATATTAGCCAACGGTGGTTGGCAGGAATGCCACCGGGCAATGTTTACGTTCCATCAAATGGATTCAAGCAAATAAAACAGATACTTGAGATGATATCTGCATTGGACACAGGACGGAGTTGGGGATATCAAATTAATCCTGTAGCAGCAGGTGATTCTATCCCGTTCCGCCAGAATCTAATTGCCCACATTCTACCCGGGAATCATAGTGTTCCGGCAGTCTCCTATCTGATATGTGAAGTGCGAAATAAACTAAAACCGGAGTACCGTCATCTATCAGGAAAAGAACTCGTGGCACTCAAGGATTCAGATGTTGAAATAACAAATGAAGTACAACTTCCCTTAGTTGCTTATTTAGGGGACACGCGAGGCATCGCAATTGACGCACACCCACTACTTAGGAAGTGCAAACTGCTTATTTGTGAATGCACCTTCCTTACGCCGGAACATCGTGAACGCGCTAAAAGAACGAAACATTTACACATTGATATGTTACCGAAACTTTTAGAGCAGCTTGAGAGTGAGCATATTGTTCTAAACCACTTCTCACGCCGTTACACACCAGAGTTTATTCGGGAAGAGGTTTACAAACGGTTACCAATTTCTGAACATCCCCGCGTGCACCTATTTATCTGACCGGCGTTCACTAATTCAGCAGCGTTGTAGCACAAACTAAAAGTTTGTGCTACATGCCATTCTTCAATAACGTTTACTTAGTTCCCTTTTAGTGAATTCGGTTCTTGGTCAGATGTGCCGTTTTCCAATTCCTGGTAGAATAAGATACCGTCCTGATCTTGGTCAAGTTCATACTGACGCAGAATCTGTTCTGCTTCCCGAAGATAAGACCTGTCACCTTTGGTAAGGCTCACATACGTTTTGAACCCCTTGTAAGCATTAGCAAATTCACGAATGGCACGATAACAAACTGCCTGTTGGTATACTGCCTCATTCCGCCATGTGGATTCTGCTGCATTATCAAATAGGTCTTCATAAGCATCTATTGCGCGTTCATACTGACCATTCTGTTGGTAAAAGGCGCCGATTTTGAAGTATGCGTCTGCGACTGCATACTTCTTGTGTGAAAGATCCCTAATTATCACCTTATATGTTTCAATAGCGTTCGGATAATTCCGTAGGTCTTTCCAGTTTCTGGCAATTTGCTGGAAATTCTGCACAACGACGTCGGTCCTTGCCATCAACCATTTTTCAGAGGGTCGAATGTATCGACCATCCTCTTCAAAATCTCTCGCTTTTTTGCTCCTATACTGCAAGTTTTCATCTTGTAACTGTTTGATCTCTGTCAATAACTTCTGTGCTTTATTCAACCAGATGATAACTTGTTCAGCTTCGTAAGTATCAGGAAAATTCTGAGCAACTTTTACAAAAGCACCCCAACCCCCAGAGTTCGTATAATCATACAATTTGTAAAAGTAGATATTTCCTACCTGATATTGTGCTTGGACGCCTCTTTTATGATCGGGGAACTCTTTAGCCATTCTTTCAAAAGTCTCTATAGCTTGAGGGTAATTTTCCAACGCTTCATAAGCTTGTCCGACCTTGTAGAGCGACGTCGCTGCTATATCATAAGTCTCTTCCAACTCTTCGGCATCAGCGGAGCCTTCCGCTTTTTGGGTATCATAGAGTGCCTTATAGTTCTGATAATTTGCGAGTTCAGTGGTAATAAGTTGTCGGTTTTTAAGAATATTAGCACTACCGCTTTTGGCTTCACTGGCATAGTAACCCGTCGGATCGAGTTCAACTATAGCTTGATAATGTTCATTTGCTTTATCCCACTCATAATATTTCTTGTAAATTCTGGCAATTTGATAGTGGGAGCGCTGTGCATATTTTCCATCTGCGTCTTGAGCAATAACCTCCAGATAAATGGACATCGCTCTATCATAGAGTTCTTGCTGTTTAGCACGTGCCTTTTGCTTCTCTGCTGCATCATCTGAACGCGTGACAATAGCTTCCGCTGCGTCATAAGCGTTGTCCGCATTTTGAATCTTCGCACTCAGTGGGATAATGTTGATATTGCTAATACTACCTATACATCCGATATGCGTTACCAACAGTAAACCGAGTAAGAAAATAGTAAGAAAGTTTCGGTCTATTCTTAGATCGAAACCGGAGATGAAACGGGTCATCGTTGTTAATCCTCCTTAAGAATGAAATATGTAAATCTACCAGTCAGGAATGAGAACCTCTGGTATCTGATTATGTTGTTAGTATAACAGATGCACAAAATTTGTCAAGAAAATTCAGATACATAAATTTACATAAATTAAATATCACTGTGAGAACAACAAAACCTATTGACAAATACAAGCAAAATATAGTAAAATCTAAAAATATGTGAACCCCAGATGTAAAAAAAATTATAGAATTCACTATATATAGAATGTTTGGAGGCGAATATGGCAAACACGGATTATAAAATAGGGGTTGTCGGGGTAGGAAGAATGGGAGCAAACATCGCACGACACCTAAAGGACGACGGGTTTCAAGTCGTTGTTGTATACGACGTCGCAACGGAACGCGCAAAAGAATTGGCTTCAGAACTCGGAGCAACTGCTACCGACAAATTAGCACAGGTCACCGCACTGGCAGATTACATCATCACCGTTGTAACAGATGATAATGCTATGCGACAAGTTTTCTCTGACGATGCAGAAGACAGCCTACTCAAAAACGCATCAGGAACAGTCTTTATCAATTGTGCAACGATTAGTCCACAGGTACATGTAGATGTTGAAGCACTTGCAGTAAAACACGGGGCAGAAAGCCTTGAAGGATGTATGGCAAGTAGCATCACACAGGCCCGTGAAGGGACACTATATCTCATGTGTGGTGGTAAAAAAGAGACTTTTGACAAAACACGAGCAATACTGGATTCTATGAGTGTTTCACTCCGATACATCGGAGAAGCCGGAAAGGCTGCTCAAGTCAAAGCATTGGTCAACATGGTCATGAACATCAACACAGCAGGGCTCGCAGAAGGGCTCGGATTAGGGGCTGCACTCGGTCTGGACCTGGAGATGTTGCAAGAAGTCTTCTCACAAACTGGCGCAAACTCTCGCGTATTAGAGACTGATGGAGAGGATATGCAGATACGCGATCATGAATGTTATTTCTCTGCTGCACACGCATCTAAAGATTCAGGTATCGCACTTGACCTCGCTGATGAAGCGGGAATCTCACTACCACTGGCACAAGCAACGAAAGATCAATATGATCGCATGATTGACCTCGGATTGGGGGAATTGGACAAATCTGGAGTCGCTGAATTGACGTTCCCCGGCCGCGGAAAGGACGCTTAAGCAAACCCTCACATAGCTAAATGACAAATTGCCAAACGATGAATCACGTTGGAAACTGACAAATACCAGAAACGATAAAAAACCGATGATGAAAGGCGTAATTCTCGCTGCAGGATTAGGCAGCCGACTACACCCGCTTACAAAAGTCACCAGCAAACATCTGCTCCCTGTTGCCAATGAACCGATGATCTATCACGGTATCAGGAAACTTTCAGATGCTGGAATCACCGATATCCTCATCATTACAAATCCTTGCCATGTCGGTGATTTTGTGAACGCATTAGGCAGTGGAAAAGACTTTAATTGTGAATTCACCTATCGCGTCCAAGAAGAAGCAAAAGGAATCGCTCATGCGCTCGCTTTAGCAGAAGGTTTCGCTGCCGATGATAAAATAGGTGTTCTACTTGGCGACAACATCTTTAATGCCTCAATTCAACAAGTGGTTTCTGATTTTCAAGAACAGCAGACAGGCGCACGAGTTCTACTCAAAAAGGTAGACGATCCGGAGCGTTTCGGAGTCGCTACCATGCGCGGAAACAAAATTGTCGCAATTGAAGAGAAACCTAAACACCCTAAAACCAATTATGCGGTAATCGGTCTCTATTTTTACGATTCAACCGTCTTTGATATTATCAGAAATACTGAACCTTCAGCGCGGGGTGAATACGAGATTACGACAGTTAACAATATGTATATTGAACGAAAACAACTTGAATACAACTTTTTAGAAGGTGAATGGGTTGATGCTGGGACTTTTGATTCCTTCGCTGAAGCACATAGAATTCTTGCAAATCAGAAGGAATAGCATTGGACGCAACACAAAACCTGTATCTATCAATTGTTGTCCCCGTTTACAACGAGGAAGAAAATGTCCGACCACTGTTTGAAAAAATTCGGGAGGTATGTGAAACCATCGGCAGAACCTATGAAGTGCTTTTTGTAGACGATGGAAGCGTAGATAACACTTTTGAAGTTTTATCCGAATTGCGAAATCAGGAACCGTGTTTAGCAGTCATACGATTTCAGGAGAACGCCGGCCAGACAGCTGCGATGGCAGCAGGTTTTGAATTTGCACAAGGTGAACGAATTATTAGCATGGATGGTGACCTGCAAAATGATCCAGCGGATATTCCGAGGTTACTGCAGAAACTTGACGAGGATTACGATCTCGTATGCGGATGGCGGAGAGAACGACAGGACAAATTCTGGACAAGACGAGTCCCCTCTGTCGTTGCCAATTGGATAATTAGCAAAGTCACTGGTGTCGCAATTCATGACAACGGTTGTTCACTTAAGGCATATCGTTCCGAAATCATTAAGCAGGTACCTCTTTATGGAGAGATGCATCGGTTCATTCCAGCGATGTCTACTGTTGTCGGCGCACGGATTGCGGAAATCGTCGTAAAGCATCACCCACGACAGTTTGGAACAAGCAAATATGGACTCGGTAGGGTTTGGCGCGTCGGACTGGACATCTTAGCATTCAAACTGATACTCTCAATCTTTGCACGGCAACCAAATTCTAAGAACCATGCACCTACGCAACAACCGTATCAGAACCAAATCAATCCGAAATTCAATGTCTATCGTGCCGCAGGACTCCTCAGCCTTCCATTCTTCTTGATTGGTAGTCTTCTGATTAATGTCACAATTAGTGCCGGAATTAGTTGTATAGGTGTATGTGTATCCCTAATCATTGTTAGTCTAATAACGGGATGGTCGCTTGCGAAGGCACAACGCGAAGCAGCAGATTTGAGTCCACTGGCATCTTTTTTCATCTATCGTTGTGCAAGACGACCCATACGTATCTTTGGTCCCCTCGGTGTCATGTTATTATTGTTGGGTAGCATTCTAACATTTAAGTTTCCTCACATCGGACCAATTCTGATATGTATAGGTGTTGTCGTTTTCTTTTTCGGTTTGTTCGGAGAAATTATCGCCTACGCAAACGCGAAACGCGTAATAGATTATACGGTGGAAATATTTTTGAATGCAAAAGATGAGGTAAAACGTGCCGAAAATATCTACTGACAAATGGCGAGCCGAATTTCCGGTCACCAATACTTATATCTATATGAATCACGCGGGTGTTGCGCCATTATCACGTCGAGCAGCCGAAGCAATGACAACATTTGTAGAGGATGCTAAAATCAATGGTGCTGTTAATGTTGATGACTGGGTTGAAACTGCCGAACAGTGCCGATCCCTTGCAGCGAAGCTTATAAATGCGGATACCTCAGAAATCGCGTTTATGAAAAACACCACGCAAGGAATACTCATCGCCGCAAACGGCATCGATTGGCATCAAGGAGATAACGTTGTCACATCGGCAGTCGAATTTCCTGCAAATGTATATCCGTGGTGGAGTCTAAAAGAACGGTACGGTGTTGAAACCCGTATGGTACCAGAGGAAAAGGGACGCATCCACATCCAAGATATAATCTCAGCAATTGATGAGAACACGCGAGCCGTAACAATTAGCCATGTAGAATTCGCCTCCGGCTTCAGAAACGATATCAGAGCCATCGGAGAAATCTGTAACGAACGCGATATCTGGTTTGTCGTGGATGCCATTCAAAGTTTAGGTGCCATTGATGTAGATGTAAAATCTGCTTATGTTGACATCCTCGCAGCGGATGGACATAAATGGCTGCTTGCACCAGAAGGCGCAGCGATCTTCTACTGTGCAAACGACAAACTTGAGCGACTTATCAACACAAATATCGGATGGGCAAGTGTTGTCAATCCACGCGATTTTCTCAATTATGACCTTACACAGAAACCGGATGCAACCCGTTTTGAAGAAGGTTCATATAACAGTGTCGGTCTATATGGACTGAAAGCAGCAACTGAACTGTTGCTTGAAGTCGGCATATCAAATATAGAAACACATATTCTACAAATTACAGAAAACCTAATTGAAGGATTAGAAGCTAAAGGGTATCATGTAATTACACCTACACGTAATTCTGAACGTGCTGGAATCGTTTCATTTGAAAGTGAACGCAATACACCAGCAGAACTTTTTGAAATGCTCAATGAAAAGAATATCATTACCGCAGAACGGGGAAGAGGTCTCAGAGTATCACCACATTTCTATAACACAGAATCGGAAATCCAACGTCTACTTGATGTTCTACCTGATTTGTAATATAATAAAGATAACATATCAAGCAGAATAAAACAATGCCAAACACAGGACAAAAACCACACATGCATACCTACAAATACGGTTTATCATTCATCATAAGTTTCATGATCATCGTTGCTGGGTGTACACTTCCAGATAGCAGTCAACAATCAAGTCGCATAAAGTTCTCTATCCAAAACACACTTCCAATTGAAAGAAATAACGTTCCTATCGTCCTAACGATAGACCAATTGCGAAATGTTAGTCCCGATATTACGCTTAAAGCCTTAGCTGTTGTTACCGGTCAGGAGCGACGTGAGACGATGATCCCCGCACAAGCCGATGACATTAGCTACGATGGCGAACGCGATCAACTGGTTTTTCTAATAGACCTTGCAGCAGAAGAAAAAAAGGAAATCTCAATCTTATATGAACCAAATGTCAAAGCAACGGTTACACTGGATGTCAATAAACTGACACGCGCAGGTATATTTCCTAAACTCAATGCTGTCGCTGCATTAGAATCAGACCTACTCGCTTATGTTCTAAACCCCAATGGAGCTGTGGTAGCCTACGGCAAGAAACGCGAACATTTATTTACCGTAGATAGAATGTTCCAGAATGAATTAAATAACAATGCACCATTTTCTCCAGAGTTTAGATTACACTTTGAAACTTATGACATCAACCTCACACAGAACCCGCAAGCATTAATCATAGATATTGAAAAACCTGAACATCGATGGGTAATACGGGATTTTGAGAATCAAGAAGATTTCTATGTCCGCAAATCTGATGAACAACTCAATATCTATAAATCAACCGGATTGTCACTCAACGCACTTTTACCCAAACAGGACGACCCCAATATCAATAATTTAGAAGACACGACCATGGTTCTCCTCACGCCTCACGTTGATAGTATAGGGGGATTGATAGGGTGTGGCGGATTTGCACTATGGCACAAAACAGAACAACGCTTAATCCCAATTCCTCAAGAAGGCGATTACGTTAGAGTGCTCGCAAATGGAGCGTTACGTTCCATTGTTCAAAGGATACTGCCGAATTGGAAGGTTGGTGGCGATACATTCCAACTCACATATACCACGCATATCTATGGGAATAACCCGTGGCTTGAACATTACATACATATTGATGGACAACTCCCATCGGACTACGCTTTCGTTGTCGGTATTCCTAAACTAAAAGAGACATTCGGTATTGATGAAGACAAGGGATTGCTGTGGAGTTGGGGGACAGACCCCGATGAAACCGATCCGCTCGGTATAGCCCTTATCTATCCCACCGCACAGACATCTGGGGTGGTTGATACTGATCCATCCCTTATGACAATCACTTTACATCCTGATGATGAGGGACGTCTGGGGTATCGTTCATTGGCAATTTGGGATGGTGGCATAAATGGGATAGAAACCCAATCGGAATTCAAACAACATCTTCAGAAAATGCTGACGACAATGGAGAATGTGCCGAGGATCACATTCATACCGTTAGCACAGTAGTGTTCATTCTGGTGAGGTCAGTTCCCATAGCAGCACCGTGCCGTCCGCACTTCCACTGGCAAGGGTGGTGCCATCAGGACTGAACGATACGCTATTGATGCTTCTTGTATGCCCTGTGAACGTGTGAATGTGTGTTCCGTTTCTCACATCCCAGAGACGGGTAGTGCCGTCCACACCCCCACTTGCAAGTATGTTTCCATCAGGACTAAACGATACGCGTTGAATCCAACTCTTAGGTCCTGTGATCGTGCTAAGATGTGTTCCGTTTCTCACAACCCAGAGATGGATAGTGCCATCCAAACTCCCACTTGCAAGTATGTTTCCATCAGGACTGAACGATACGTTATAGTTCAAACCTGTTTCCCCAAAACGATTATGCCCAGTGAGCGTGTGAAGGGGTTTACCCGTGCTCACATCCCAGAGAATGATAATGTCACTACCACCCCCACTTGCGAGTATGTTTCCATCAGGACTGAATGCTACACTATAGACACTTTTTGTATGCTCCTCAAGCGTGCGAAGGTGTTTTCCGGTTCTTGCATCCCAGAGACGGATAGTTTTGTCATAACTCCCACTTGCAATTGTGTTCCCATCAGGACTGAACGCTACGCTATTGATCCAACTTGTATGTCCCTCAAGCTTGCGAAGTAGACTACCATTTCTCACATCCCAAAGATAAATAGGCCACTCATCACCCCCACTTGCGATTGTGTTTCCATCAGGACTGAACGCTACGCTATAGACCATTCTTGCATGTCCTATGAGCGTGCGAAGGTGCTTTCCGTTTCTGGCATCCCAAATACGGATATTGCGATCCCATCCCCCACTTGCGATTGTGTTTCCATCAGGACTGAACACAACGCTATCGATGCTTGCAGTATGTCCCTCAAGCGTGCGCAGGTGTCTACCAGTGCTTGCATCCCATAGATGGACAGTACCACCATAACTCCCACTTGCGATTGTGTTCCCATCAGGACTGAGCGATATGCTAATGACTCTTCCCCTATCACCTGTGAACCTGCGAAGACTGAATGCAACGGTCCTGATCCTGCTTGTATCCCCTGTGCGCTGGCGAATGTGTTTTCCGGTTTTTGCATCCCAGATACGGATAGTGTTATCCCAACTCCCACTTGCGAGGGTGTTTCCATCAGCACTGAACACAACGCTATAGACCCAATCCGTATGCCCTGTGAGCGTGCGAAGGTATGTTCCGGTCCTTGCATCCCATAGTCGGATAGTATTATCCTCACTCCCACTTGCGAGGGTGTTTCCATCAGCACTGAACGCTACGCTATTGATCCCAATCCCTACGCTGCTGTCCTCACTTGTATGCCCTGTGAGTGTTCGTCTGTGTTTGCCTGTTCTCGCATCCCATAGTCGGATAGTTTCATCCTTACTCCCACTTGCGATTGTGCTTCCATCCGGACTGAACGCTACGCTCCTGACCTCGTCTTTATGCCCAGTGAGCTTGCGAATATGTCTACCAGTGTTCGCATCCCATAGATGGATAGCCCTTCTCCAAAACCGACTTCCGCTTGCAATTGTGTTTCCATCAGGACTGAACACGACGCTACTAATATCACCCGTATCCCCTGTGAGCGTGCGAAGGTGTCTACCAGTGCTCACATCCCAAAGACGGATAGTCTTATCATCACCCCCACTTGCGATTGTTTTTCCATCAGGACTGAACGCTACGCTATTGACCCTACTTGTATGCCCTATAAGCAGGTTGAGTTCTTTTCCTGTTTGTGCATCGTAAATCCAAATGCCGATACTGCTCGCAACCGCAAGGCGTGTGCCATCCGGAGAATACTGGACCTCACTTATCTGACCTTTACTGAGGCGTGCTTTAGCACCTTCGGGTAAACCCCACGTTGCGTAGTCTTGCGCGAAAGTGTTTAGTGAAAAAATGGTGAACGCACACAGTACGGTGAAAACAGATAAAAAGACTCTGTTCTTCATGAAAGTTATTCCTTTTTTCTTACGCTAACTAAAGTTTGGACAATTTTAGAGATTGTATACGGAAAACCACACAACAAATTATAACACAACTCAACAGTATTCGCACTTGAATTATACATGAGCCAAGTTATCTATAGTATTTTTCAAGTCAATGCGATCACAAACGTTGGCAACTTCGCCAAGGTGCTTCAAACTTTGGGTTGAAAAATAGGTTGAGTCATGATATTATCTCCTTATATTCAAGATATAAGGCAGAAAGATTCAATGCTTATCAAGGAAGCATGTTTAGAACGCATCGCAGCACAGCGCACAGATGAAATCGTTGTTACAACAATGGGCATGACCGCGCCGTGGGGTGCAATATCAGAACATCCGTTAGACTTTGCATCAGTTGGAAGTGCAATGGGACACGCAGCTGACTTCGCACTCGGTATCGCACTAGCAAAACCTGAGAAAAAAGTTGTCGTGCTAAACGGTGATGGCAGTATGCTGATGTGTTTAGGTACTCTCGCGACGATTACAGGTTTGGAACAACCGCCGAAAAACTACCTACTCTTTGTTTGCGACAACGGTACTTATGAAGTAACAGGAAATCAACCTGTTCCACGCAACGCAGATTTTAGTTGGACAACAATCGCTAAAGGAACGGGTTTTGAATATGTATATGAATTTGATCAAATAGATAAACTTGAAACTGACCTACCGAAAATCTGGAGTCAACCAGGTCCTGTTTTTGTAAACCTGAAGATTGCACAAGCAGACGAACCACCACCAGACCGATGGGGAAGTTTTCCATATCCGTATCTACAGGAGTCACTTGCAACATCAGCACACAAACTACGAAAAGCACTTGAAAATTAGTGCTATATTGTAGGTCGGGTAGAGGGAAGCGCCAATAAATATTAACTGGCGACAAGATAGACATAATCAAAACGTGTCGGGTTTCGCTTCGCTCTACCCGACCTACAGAAAAAACTATACCTTCATTTAGAGGTTGACAGAATACTATAAAAATCCAACTCTTCAGCATAAGGAAATAGCTATGTCTCAAAAATTGGAAACTCGCAGAATGGGGCGCACAGAGATGCGTCCGAATGCTTTAGCACTCGGCGCGGCATGGATATACGGGAGGGCTGACGCAGAAGTTATCAAAGCCATCCAACGTGCTATTGAACTTGGTATAAATTACATTGACACATATCCGGGACACTCTGAGCATCTTTGGGGAGAAGCACTTTCAGGAGGTCTGAGAGAAAAAATCTATCTACAAGCCAAAGTCGGAACACATCCTGAACGTAGAAAAGACTTCTCAGCAGATGGCACAAGATGGAGTGTTACCAACAGTCTGAAAGATTTTCGAACCGATTATCTGGATTCTGTACTCATCCACGACCCGTTGGACATGGAAAGTATATTGGATAAAGGACACGCATTGGACACACTATTAGAGATGAAAGAGGAGGGATTGATACGAAACATCGGCGCAGGTGTCCGTTCACACGAATTTCATAAGACATTGATTGAAACAGGACATATTGATATTATCCTCACGTTTTTAGACTACACGTTGTTATCACAGACTGTAGCACAAACAACTTTACCTTTAGCGCGCGAGCACGATGTCGGAATTATCCTCGCAAGTCCTTTGGGAATGGGAAGCTTGACAGGAACGAAACCAAACGTTGAAGATGAACGGAGAAGAAACCCTGATGCTGCACCTAAAGCTTATGCAATGTGGAAATGGTGTCAAGAACGGGATGTCAATATACGGCACTTAGCATTGCAGTTCTGTCTCGCAGCACCAATAGATGGTGTCGTAATGTTCGGTCCCGCCAACATAGCACAAGTAGAAGATGGATATGAAGCCGCAACAACGGATATATCAGAAGAGACATGGCAAGCATTTGAAGCAGAATTTGGAATCAAACGCGGAATGTAGAAAACAACCTATATCATTTTATCTGTGAAAAACGCAACCACCCCAACCCACACCAAGCAAAATATAGCCATACAAGCAACTTTAGAAAATGCTGATTGTCGTGACGGTATGAAGCAGCTTAAAGCGAACGTTGTCTCTCTTATACTCACAGACCCACCCTATTTTATTGATGGAATGGGAGACGATTGGGACACCCAAAAGTTAAAACAGCGAGTAAAACCAGGAGTCATCGGATCACTACCAGCAGGGATGAAATTCTCTGTCAAGCAAGGACGAGAATTACAAAAGTTCCTTACACCCGTAGCACATGAATGGATGCGAGTCATTCGCCCCGGTGGATTTTGCCTTGTTTTTAGCCAAAACCGACTCACACACAGAACCGCTATCACATTAGAAGACGCAGGATTTGAAATACGCGACGTGTTGATTTGGCGATATGAAGGACAAGCAAAAGCTTTCTCTCAAGACCATTTTATACGCAAACGGAAAATATCCAATGAAGAAAAAGACAGACTCCTACAAAAGTTAGGTGGACGAAAAACACCACAACTCAAACCACAAGGCGAAATGATAATCCTTGCACAAGCTCCCAGAGAAGGCACCTTCGTTGATAACTGGGACAAGTGGGAAACAGGACTAATTGATGTCAACAACCCCGTAATCAATCCTACGCAATTCCCCGGAACTGTCATTCAATCAAAGAAACCCAAAGAACGATACGGACACATGACAGCAAAACCTGTTGATCTACTCCAACACCTTATCCGCATTTTCTCTGCCCCCCGCGCTCTCGTCCTTGATGCTTTCGCAGGATCGGGATCAACTGGCGTTGCAGCGATACTTGAAGGTAGAAATTTTATCGGTTATGAGATAGAACCTGAGATGGCAACTCGCGCACAAGAAAGAATAAAAGCAGCACTTCAGGAACAACAATCTCTCAACACCATAATGTGAAACTTCAGATTTCATACCGGTAGGTTCGGTTAGGAAACCGAACCTACCGGACAATCTCCCAATACCATAATGTAATGAAATCTCAGCTAACACAGACGAAGATGTGCAACAACCAGCTTCTCCAATCTTGTAGCCCAATCTTCAACTGAATGAACCTTTTCAGCACGCGCATCAAGTACCTTTCCATCAGCATCAATGAGTATAAACGCAGGTAGACTCATCCTTCCACCTGCAAAACCGTCTCCGAATCCGAACTGTTCAGCCAATGCAGCGTGTCTGCTATCACGAGCTGCGAAGATATAGTGTCCTTGATGGTTTCCTCTGCGAACAACACCGCGAAATCCGTCTTCATCACGCCATCCACGAACATTGATCCCAATTGCCTCAAATCCATTCTTATGATATTTTTTGTATAGACGGTCTATATGTGTGAGTTCAGAGTCTTGGTGCATATCACCGAAATGAAGCAGAACAACTTTCCCCCGTAATGCTACAGGTGATACAGTATTCCCGTCTACATCAAGGGCAGAGAAATCTGGAATCACGTTGCCAATACGTGTTATCTCAGTCCATTTCACCAATTTCCCAAGGTCTTTCCCTCTTGTACCTACCGAAATAATTGTGCCATCTCGGTCAATTAACCATTGAGAAGGTACACTGTTAATACCGAAATATTTTGCAAATTCACTTTTCCATCCCCTCCCGTCATAGATCTGTAACCAAGGTATCTCATGTTTTTCAGTAAACTCGCGAAGGTCTGTTTCATTACTGTCCAAACTCACACCGACAACCTCTAATCCTTTCTCGTGATTTTCTTGATATACATCTTTGAGATGTGGTATTTCTGGTTCACAGAACCCGCACCACTTCGCATACCAATCCAGTACCAACATTTTACCACGGTAATCCGTGTTTGATATCTCTGTTTTATCAAAAGCAATAGCAGAGAAGTTGGGAAGTTTTCTACCGATCCACGCTTCTTGCTTCCATCTGAATTCTGTATGGGGTTCCCACGTATATTTCTGTGCTAATTCTGTCTCGCCTAACACCTCATAAACATCCCCAATGCCGCGTAAGGCATACCAATCGTCTGGAATATGTGAAAGTCTTTGTTGAAAAACCTGTAACATCTTATCTATTAAAGGTTTACATCTTGCAATAAGTTCTTCATTATCATCGGGATTTTTCATCAAATTCCGATAGATATAGCATGGCGTTCTCCCAACATTTTTATATAGCTTCCTCAACCAACTATACAATTCCGTTTCATCTTGCTGGTCTGCTCTTTCAAATAATCTCTCAAGGGCAGTCAGTGTTTGTCGAAACAGTGGATCAAAGTTCTCACCGAACTGTTTGAGCGCATAAAAGCAGACTTCAGATTCTTTAGGTGCCAATAGCATCGCTTTTTCAAGCAGAGCAAGATCACGATCCGATTCTCCAGAACACATCTGTTTACCTTGCCACACAATAATTGCTAATATTTTCATTGCAGCACCGTTTTCAGGCTCTATTTCAAGCAATTCGTCAGCAAATTCACGAAGTTCCAGATGCATGGCTTCAGGAAAATTTGAGATGTGTTCGTGAAGATTCGCGGGTAAAGTTGTTTTCCCACCAACAACCCCTTCTTGGACCCGACTTCTCAAGTACACAAGCAGTTGATCTTGGTCATTCAGTGTCAGTCTTCTGGGTGGTGCGTTTTCCCGACCTTCAAGTGATTTTAGATACGCCCTCCAAATATCTGTAGTATCTGATGTTTCATCAACTAATGATTCCTGTTCATCAGGTTGTTGATCTAAATGTTTCCAGAATGCAGATCTTTCCAATGAAACCAGTTCTCTACACTTCTTAATCTCAGCTAAATACTGATCTATTTCGCGAGTTTTTTCTTCTAAATTTGAAGCATTATCAAGTTGCTGCTTGAGTCTCTGAGATTCATTTTTTATATACTTGTAGACTGTGTATGGGGTGACCCCATGACTCCAATAAAACGCCTTCGCCTCCTGATAACGGGCATTATCGTCCTGTTGTTTTGCCCACAAATACAGATTTTCAAGTGCATTGAGGATAATTACCTGATCATTGAAATCTTCAAAAACCTCTATACTACATCTTAATTCATACACGTTTATAATTGCCAAATTCATACACGGATCGTATGGAATTGAATCCAGATTTATCTCCATAAAGGACAGATAATGTGATTCCCAATCTGCCAGTTTTAAGAGTGTTTGCACCAGGGATGCTGTACTGTTGTTCGGATCTGTTTTGAGAATACCGTCCACTAATTCTTGAATTCTTGGTAGTATCTCCTCAGTAAAACGCCAAAAATAATCGTGGAGTCCGGGTGGGAGTGCAGTTTCTCCATTTGTAACACCTTCCTCAATTTTTTCCTTTAGATAATCAAGAAATCTGTTCTGTGTCTCCTCATCCATCTCTAATTCACCTCTTCCAAATGCGACTCCATCGTTATATAGAGACTTGATGAAGGTATACCAGAAATCTGTTGAGACGTATTTTTCAGACATAATCATTCTCCTTTTTGATGTGTGTTGCGTTAAAGATAATATTTGATATACATAATCAATAGAACGTATCTCAGATGCTTCTATATAGTAAGAATGCTAAACTATAGAAAAGGTTACGTTTACGGACCTTATATTGTACTGCCATTGAAATTTAGACCACTACTTTACTACCGTGTACAAATATGGGGTCTGAAAAACTGGGGTAAATCAGCAAATTAACAGGCTTTCTTTTTTCTCGTGAATCGTGCTATAATATTAAGCATTCACGTTTCTGGTCTTTCCAAAAATATTTCAAGGAAAGAAAAATGAATAACAAATTTATTTCAATCATGACAGAGCGCATAGTCCGTGAATTTGACCCGCTTCAGATTATTCTCTTCGGTTCACAAGCACGAGGGGATGCTGATCGGCATAGTGACATAGATTTGCTTATCGTTTTTGAGGAACTTACAGATAAGGATAAGCGGAATACGGCTGTTGACATCCGCGTAGCCTTGGCTGATCTACCTGTAGCGAAGGACATCGTTGTCACAACACCGGAAGAACTGGAACACCACCGCACACAGATCGGATCAGTGTTACGTTATGCCCAACAAGAAGGAAAAATACTCTATGCAAACAACTAAAGTCTTGGCAGAGACGGCTCGCTGGCTGCGCTATGCCGAGGAAGACTTGATAACTGCTGACATAAAGGTTTTCTTGAAGGTTCCGGTTCGGTTAAGAAACCGAACCTACCGGACTGAGAACATCACTAAATTGACGCATAAGGGTATGTCAGAATACGCGTTTGATATTCTGAATTGGTTAGGAGACCGCACCTACCGGCTTGGGAAACTCATATTTTCCGTTTAATAACTTAATCTTCATATGGGACTGAAGAAAAGACAACCCGTATAACCATAAGGATTCAGAGTGATTCATCAGAGCTTCTAAGTTTTCTTAGGTTTACACCTATGCCATCGGAGATGTAGACCACTACTTAATAATAACCATTTTTCGTGTTGCGTTGAAGGTGTCTACTTGTAAAGTGTAGAAATAAATGCCAGTAGACACATATTCTCCGATAGTATTTTTGCCATCCCAATAAGCTGCACGATCACGTGTTAGATAGTGCCCAGCACTACGTTCTCCAATATCTAATTGTCTAACGATATTCCCATTAGATGCATAAATTATAATTATAACATCAGTAGTTTCTGATAATTGATAAGGTATCCATGTTTCAGGATTGAACGGATTTGGGTAATTATTCAACAAGAGTGTCTCTGTTGGGGTATCCATCCGAAACAGCTGATTAAGTGTTGTAATTCCCCTATTAACGATATCTGCAGGAAGAATATCATCTGCTTGTTCATGTTGAAAACCTTTATTTGAAATAAAAGATGCACTTTCATCCAATGGCATATCTTTTGTAATCAAAATAATATCATTAACATCAACAATACCATCACGATTTACGTCTGGGTTCGGGAAGGGATCTCCCGTTATCTTTTCTCCATATCTTGCTGCCACGAGGACAAGATCAATCACATTAACAACATTGTCATTATTGACATCTGTGTTTTCTAAAGATTCTTCATAGTAAAGCAGGGGATTTGCAAAGATAAAATGGTCACAACCACTACCACGTATAGCCTCTGATACATCAATAGAAAACTCCTGTGTTCCAACAGGAATATCAACAGATATTTCATGCATATTATCTTCATCTTTCATTTGTCCGAGCAACACACCTGAATTATAAATTTCAATCCCATCAGCATATAGAGTTAGTTGCACTGATGCAATATCAGTATCTCCCTCAAAAGCAACACAAGAATTAGGCAAATAAAAGATAGTTTCAAATAGAGTGTAATGCTTATCACTTATGTCGTAAATATACTTTGCTGATGCATGAGCATAAAACCAATGAATCCATGTGTTTTGATGAGGGAAATCTATATAATAATTAGGTTTTGTTGGAGGAGGGGAGCCTGGCAATCTTTCCCATATAGGATCAAAACGAACCCAACCATTCCACTCTACCTGCGAATTTATTGGTGTAAGTGCATCAGGACTATCATAGAAAAGTGTAAGATACATAGAATTTTCTTCTTTCTCTATGCTATCTTCCAGTCTTAATGTCCTACTAAATTCTGTGATATATCCATTCTGATCAAATAAACGGATTCTGATCTGATTAAACTGAACAAACACAGCATCTTCAGGCATATCAAATTTTACTTTCGTTGTCTGCAAATCACTAATGTCTTTACACCCTTTTACAGAAACTTCTCGATTTCCAAATGCATGCGAAAACTCTACTAAGTATAATCCGTCTACATCACTTACATTGAATTCAACACTGAAGTTTTTTTCATCATGAGCATAAGTCGTGGGTGTTAACATCTCAATTATAGCAGAACTATTATCGGATGAACCGACTGGATTTAAAAAAGGACTTACATTTAACACAGCAGCTGCACATTTTGAAAAATTGCGCCTTGTATCTAACCCTTGAGACATAATATAGGTATTATCTCTGTAATCATGTCTCAAATTAAAGGCGTGTCCAAGTTCATGGGCTATCAAGTATATACCTGTATTACCTTCAAAACAATCACCACTTGCTGGAATAGTGACGGGACCGCCGTTGAGTGTTGCTATTCCACAACCGCCATTTATTAACTCATAACTCAAATCTGCGACAATTAAATAGATATCTTTTTCTACATCAAATCTGGTTTTGATTTCATTGACAATCTTATGGTGTGTATCTTCTTTATAATACATATCTTCAGATTGACCAATCACCAAGTGAACGATTACTTGATCGTTATCATTAGTTTCTATTTGAAATGTCTTTTTTTCATATCCATGTTCAGATAATTGATCAGAAAAAAAAGATTGAACTTTTTTTATTTTTTCATCAAGTGTTGTATTAATATCCCATTGAATAGAACGATCTGTAGGAATAAAATATATGATTTTAACTTTTGAACTGTCTTCGACACTATAAACACTATTAATAAATAAAACGAGACACAACAAAAAAATAGAACATGCAAGATTAACAATACTACGTATCATTTGTAATCTCCTAATATTAGGTATATATTATCCTTCCCACAAACGACTCATCAAAAAAGGTGTGTATCCCTGGCGATCAAACCGAATACCTAATTCATAATCAGACATGGGATACCTAAGTTATATCATTAGGTATTCAGTTTGATAAATAATTCATCGTGATACTGAACAGTAATCTAACGAATGTCTGTATTTTTTTGAAAGTTCTAACGATTAGGCTTCTTTATCATCCTCTCATATTCGCTGTGGGGGCCGATCCAATACCAAATAATCCGGCCATCTCTTTCATAGCCTAAAGATCTATAATCATCAGTGATACGGATTGACCAAAGACCGGCAGCGACTTTTTTGAAATGAAGTGATGGATATAAAGGATTTTCTTGGAGTATACGAAATTGTCTGGCAGCACGCCTTTGAAGACTATCGGGGAGCTTTGCCTCTAAATTTATATAGTCTTCATCTATAACGTGCTCAAATTGTAAGTTATTCATAACTACGTAACTATCTTAGAATATTTGCCAGCCTTGTAATTTTCGATAGCCTTTTCAATAAGGTGGTCAAGTCGCCCGGCTTCCATATCTTCTTTTATCTGTTGATCCCATGCTTCTTCTTTGGCAACTAAAATTTGTTGAAGCATATCCGGCAGTTTTTGTTGCACAGCTTCGGCAGTTTCCTCGACACATTCTATTTCGGGGAAATCTACAACCCGGCCTTCCCAACCGGTTCCATTTTGTTGGATATGTGCAGTATATGTTTCATCAAACAACTCATTATAGATTAAATAAGTTATCGTCCCGACCTTACTATTCCTCATTGATTTATCCTCTGTTGTCAAATCTTTAGCTATAAGGATTGTTATAGCTAAAAAACTGTTAGTAATGACGCGTTTGTTTATAGGATTGCATTGTTCAACCTCAGCATTGTTCCCGATACGTTTTCGGTTTGTGCAGGGACCGCGTCATGCGACGCGGAACGTATTCCCTACCAACAATGCCTCTTAAGAGTATACAGAAAAGAAGAATAAATTGCAAGATAAAAAGCAAATTGCAAATTGGGTGTGTAAAGTTATTGTCACTCAAGATAAAAAGGATAGCTGAACCCTTGCTCCAGCGGAGCAATATGTCTATAGAAAAAGGATTGTCAACGGGCTGCACTCCAGCGGAGTGCTATGTACATAAACGGATGAACGACAAAAGATTTCACATTTTCATAAGAACAGAATACGAGAAGAAGACTCTTATCCTGAAAATCCTATAATCCTGTAAATCCAGGTTCAGACAACTTGCAGAATAAGACCCCTTCAGGATCTGAGATTCAGGCAAATAGAATGACAAAATATTTACACACCCGGCACCCACCGCTATGTGACCAAGTGGTATGTTATCCCTCACTCTCAATGGGGAGTGGTTGTTGATAAGCGGTTTCTCGGAGTGTTTGGACTAAAAGGGATCGCGTCCATGCTAAAGCGTCTTGTAGGTCTATCGCTTTTCCCGGTTGGATATACCCTTCCTTTTTGTTTTGCCTGCGTAGCGACGTGAGACTCATCGTATTAGATTTTTTGCTATTGCAGGGTTGGCATAAGAGGGCGCGATTGTCTATGTCATTGGAACCACCATCGCTCTTGGGAATAATATGGTCCAGGTGTAAATAGCGTTTATCGGGTGGGACAAAGTGGCACCCCCAACATTTGAGTCCGAACTGATCTACAAGGATTTGGTGCATCTCGGCATGGCTGTGCAGCGGTTCGAGATGGTGCTGATAGACATGGGGGCGATCAAAAACCTTCAGGATAAATTATATCTGCTTTTCCCTGCATCATAGATTTTCTAAAACGTTCAATACGTTCTTCTTCAGATACCAATCCTTCTAATTCAAGGGCAAGCCGCAAATACTCGGTAATGATATTATCATAGGCGCGGATGTACTCAAAATAGGGTTCTCCCCGTTCTACTTCCAATTTCTCGTGGTAGATACTAAGAAAGTTGTTATATTTCTCTATGGCAGCATCATCTATTACACCTGCCTGATGGCGCGCAAAGAAAGTTTCCTCCCATATTGTTATCAACTCCATTGCGAAACCCTTTTCTTCAAATCCAAACGCAAGGATAACTTCTTTGAAGATTTCATCAGAAACATCAGGCAAAGTTGTAAAGTCGTCTGTTGCTTTCGCGTCGTTGTATGCGTTTGTTCTTCTCCGATTGACCTTATCCATTATCAATTGTGATCCTTCTTGTGGGGCAGGGTCAGCGAATCCAGGAATCTGGGTGGTAAATAGGTAAATACTCAAATATTCGTCTGTTATAATGTCGATATCGCCACTAACGTTAGGTCCTCCAAAACCAGAGAAATAGTAATCGGGTAGTTCATTCTGCTCAATATACATCCATAAAAGGACGTTAAGTGCTGCCTGTGTGCCTTGTAATTCTACAATGGGACGAAAAGTACTACTAAGATTCTTAAAAATTGCGGTGTCTGATTCGTTTGGACGTTGATAGATATAAATTCTAGGTCCCCATGAACTATCGCCTATGGCAATATGATATATCTCATCGTTCGCTGGTGGGGCATCGTAAATGGCGTCTGTTAACGCGGAAACATAGACAACTTCCCAATCTGAAACCGACAAAATGTGAACTTCGCGAGACCCGTGTCGTAATTGCCGATCATCAACGTGTGCGCTGGGTGTAGTGTAAACCTCACCGCCTGAGTTGGTATATGCTTCAGCATAAATTACCTTTTTTCGTTGTGTCCTGTCTAATTCATAGGCTGTATAGGTTTTCAGTTCAGGTGTGCCGATAACATTTGATATTATATCACGGCTGCACCCCAGCACAGAGAGCGCAAAAGCAATGTAGATGAGAATAGACCTTTTTGGTATTATCACGTATTTCTCCTAACGTTGATGAGAATAATTTCGGTATCGATCACGTAGCAATAGGTAATTATGACCAAACTATCTGGGACCATAAGAACCCATATCTGTTGGTGTGTCATCGGTGTTTTCAACTGGCGTAGATGCACTGTATTTTCCTGCAATGAAGAGAAACCAAAATGTTAACCCGATAGCAATGATAATCCATAAGAAACCCCAAAATTCTGTCGGCAGCGGTGTTACCTCCGATAGCTTCCGAGCATCAGATGGTAATTCCGAACGGTCCAAAACATCACTCTTAATGTCAAGAATTGCGTAGAGACAACTGGTTAAACCGATGACACGTAATAACCAATCGTTGACCACCTCAGAAAGAAACAATCCAATGAAGATTAAAACTACTCCAAAACCTATACCGAAAAAGTAAGTAAAGGAAGGAGGATCTCCATACATTATGAAATTGCCATCTTTGAAAAAATGGATGCCGAAAAATGAGGGAGAATCACCTTCAGCAAATCCGATAGTGATCACAACCATACCCATGCCAATCAGCACACTTATGACTTTATCGTAATGTGTCATCGCCGCTAATAACAGGATAAAACCACCCAAGAGTAGACTACCGAGATAGCCTGCGGAGAGTATCCAGAATCGTGAACCACCACGTGTCACCGCCAACCCTCCTTGATGCTTATCAACTTCAAGACTGACTATTTCTCCACCAGTAACGATCGCTGCAAGTCCGTGGCTGACCTCGTGCATAAACACAACGAAGATTTTGAGCGGATACATTACAACGGTATTCCACAACAGTGCAACAGCAATAAATATCAGAATGAAGGCGATATATCGTTTAAAAAGTTCCATTATCTCTCCTAAATGGTAAATTCAGAAATGTGTAGGCCAGAAATGTATAGGTATTCATTTGGAATTATGCACACTTGTCAGTAGAACAGACAACCAGTCTACCATCAAATTGCTTGCAAGTTTATTGGCATTCTGGTATAGTATAACATAATAGGAGTTAAATATACACCCTAAACGCAATAGTACATCTATCGGAACAGCAAATAATGAATACTTTCGGTCATCTTTTTCGGATTACAACATGGGGAGAATCGCACGGCGGTGCTGTGGGAGTCGTTGTTGATGGATGTCCCCCGCAGATTGATATCGATATATCCGCAATACAATATGAACTCAATCGTAGGAGACCCGGACAAAGTCACCTTACAACACCACGGCAGGAGGAGGATGCCGTTGAAATACTCTCCGGTGTGTTTGAAGGTAAAACACTGGGCACGCCTATCTCTATGCTGGTGTGGAACAAAGACGCGCGACCTGATGCATATAACCACCTAAAAGACCTATATCGTCCCTCACACGCGGATTATACCTATCAACAAAAATATGGTATCCGAAACTGGCAAGGGGGTGGTAGAGCAAGTGCAAGGGAAACCATCGGACGCGTTGCAGCGGGTGCAATTGCGAAGCAAATCCTTCGTGAAAGATGTGAAACCGAAACACTCGCTTTCGTAAAACAGATACATACGCTTGAAGCAACCGTAGATACTGATACCGTAACGCATGATGCTATAGAAGCAAGTCCCGTGCGATGTCCTGACCCAATTGTGAGTCCAAAAATGGCTGAACGGATTGATCAAGCAAGACGTGATAGAGATTCACTTGGTGGCATAATAGAATCTGTAGCACGGAACGTTCCTGTGGGACTGGGTGAACCGGTTTTTGATAAACTTAAGGCGGATTTAGCAAAAGCGATGATGTCATTACCCGCAACGATGGGATTTCAGATCGGTTCTGGGTTCGATGGCATTACGATGACAGGTTCTGAACATAATGACGAATTCTATAACGAATCAGGACAGATCCGAACCCGATCAAACAATTCTGGCGGTACACAAGGCGGTATATCAAACGGCGAAAATATCGTATTCCAAGTCGCTTTTAAACCGACAGCGACAATCGGAAAACCGCAGCAGACAGTTGATACGGATGGAAACGAGGTGACATTAGAGGCGAGTGGTCGACATGACCCGTGTGTGTTAATACGCGCACCTGCTATTGTGGAAGCGATGTCTGCCCTTGTCCTCACAGATCATCTCCTCCGACAACAGGCGAAGGCTTAGATATATAGTGAACAAACACCGGTAGGTGCGGTTTCCTAACCGCACTTACAAAGGATGTAAAAGGAAGTATAGATTTCACTATAACCATCAGATTTTTTCATAGAAAAGAGGATATTACGAGAACAATATGGAAAGTCAAACAATCATAAGAACACAAGATGTTGATGAACTGTTTATTTCTACAGTTGTTCGTTTGATTAAACGACGTGCTTTCCCGAACCTTCGTAATATCATCGCTAAAACACATTCAGCAGATATTGCCAGATGGTTTCCGAATCTCCGATACGAAGAAAAAAATAGTCTATTCACTTTATTGATTGAAGAAGAACGAATGGGAGAGGTGTTATGTGAACTGAACAGCGCGGATGTAAGTGATTTCGTTGACGAAACTGAATCTTCAGTGGTAGCAAACGTCTTACGGACAATGCCTGCCGACGATGTATCACGAGTTCTATCAGACATTGCTGATGAAAAGAAAACGGAACTGTTGGATCTAATTGAGGGGGCGAACGCTGAGCATATTGAACAACTTCTTGAGTATGAAGAGAAGACAGCTGGTGCCATCATGTCACCGAATTTCTTCGCCTTAACGGAAGAAACAACTGCTGCTGAAGCAACCGAACAGATAAGAGAACTCACAGAAGTAGATTTACCACCGATTACCTTCTACGTCTATGTTGTTGATGAAGAAAACAAACTGAAAGGAGTTTTATCTTTACGGCAGTTAGTCGCAACAAAACCTGATACACCGCTCAAAGACTTAATGACAACACACCTATATACGGTCCATACCGATATGCCACAAGAGACAGTCGCGAAAGCGGTTGCAAGGTACAATCTGCTTGCAATTCCGGTCATCAATACGATTGGACATCTTGTTGGTGTTGTTACGATAGACGATGTGGTTGATGTTATTCGTGAAGAGAATACGGAAGATATGCTGAAGATGGCAGGTACAGGGGATCTGGATATCACTTCTCGCTCCATCTTTAGGAATACGCGGGCACGACTACCGTGGCTGCTTGCCAGTTTCGGAGGTGGACTACTTGCAGTTTATGTCATTGATATTTTTGAAGCAGAATTACATCAGATTGCTGCCTTAGCCGCGTTTATCCCAATTATTATGGGAATGGGTGGCAACATCGGAACGCAATCCTCTACAATCATCGTCCGCAGTATCGCAATTGGAGAGGTTAATCTCAAAGATACATGGCGAGTGTTGTGGCGTGAATTTAGCACAGGTGCATTACTTGGAACTGCTTACGGGGTTTTACTTGGAGGGTTTGCATACCTCTTTCCGCATTTCCGTGAATATGCATGGAAGTTACCAGTTGTTGTTGCACTTGCAATCTTCGTAAATATGTTATTAGCAGCGACAGTCGGCACAATCATCCCGATGTTCTTCAAACGTGTCAGGATTGATCCAGCTGTTGCTACCGGACCTTTCGTCACAACGGCTATTGATGTAATCGGTATCTTTGCATATTTTATGTTAGCAAAACTATTTCTTTTTTAAGCAAGAATGGAACCCAAAAATGTCTACAGCAATAGAAATCAAAGGGATCTCGCCAGACAAAACATTAGAAACCTGTGCTCGCTTAATTATCGTGGGATATTTCCGTGAAATGATGTCGCATAAAGCGGGGGCAAGCGAAGGTGTAGACATTGAATGCGTCCACAATATGCGTGTAGCATCTCGCCGTTTACGGGCAGCAATGGACAACTTCGTTCCATGTTTTGAGGGGGAACCTTTCAAAAAACACTATAAACAGGTGCGAACAATCACGCGGACAATGGGAGCAGTCCGAGACCTTGATGTTCTCATCGCTCACTTTGAAAGAGAACGCAAGGCATTATCAGCAGCCAGAGAGAATACTGAAGGGCAGAGAGATATCCAAGGGTTAATACAGCATTTGCAATACGAACGGGAAATTGCACGTAAACCGATGTTAAAACTTTTTGCTGAACTTGATAATAGTGACTTCGAAACACGATTTCTGACGTTCTTTAAAGCATGTGAATGAAGAAATGGCAAAACCGAAAAAAATAGTAGGAATCAATCCAAAGCTGAGTTTTCACGAAAATGCACGCATACTACTTCCACAAAAGGTGGCAGAAGTATATAGTTGGGAGCAATTTATTCATGACCCAGAAAAACGTGAAGCCAGTAATAGTGAAATTTTACACAACATGCGTATCTCTGTTAAGAGACTACGGTACACGATGGAGTTCTTCTCAGTAAATTACGATATACCCAGAAAATATGAAAAATGGACCGAATATATTGATACAATTATTGAATTACAGGACATACTCGGTGATATACACGATAATGATGTCGTCTTAGAGACCTTAACAGCATATAAGAACAGCTCCCAATCTACTGATATGATCGGGATTGACATGCTTATTACACGAACTCGTGAGACACGCAATGCTGAGTATGAAAGTTTTCTCAAGAGATGGGAACAATTGACAACAACAGGTTTTAAACAGAAACTTCTTGATATTATAGCATCATAGCTAAATTTCGTATCAGTCATAACATACTGGAAAGGAAAATTTATGAGAAAGTTCATTCTATTACCAATCAATTTACCGCTATCACTACTGTTGATATTATCGCTCATCTTTTTTATTGGCGATTCTAAAACACTGGCTCAAGCACACGAAGATGAGATTTTAGACGATGATGTGGTTGAACTTGACAAAATCTTGGTCACAGCGGACCGCGTCTATTCAACTGCTTCCTCAAGTACTATTCGAGCATTTGACCTAAATATTCGTCCAGTAAGCAACGCACAAGATATGCTTCAACTGGCACCAGGGGTTATCATCGCACAACACGCAGGCGGTGGTAAAGCTGAACAGATCTTCTTACGAGGATTTGATGCTGACCACGGCACCGATGTCGCCATTTTAGCCGACGGTATCCCCGTGAATATGGTATCTCACGGACACGGTCAAGGGTATGCAGACATCCATTTTGCTATACCCGAATTAATAGAATCTATTGATGTATTCAAAGGCCCCTATTTCGCGAGATACGGTAATTTCTCAACTGCTGGGGCTCTCCAGTTCCGTACAAAAGACCAAATTGATAACGACATACTGAAAGTTGAGGGTGGCGCGTTTAACACGCGAAAATACACAGGCATGTTCCAATTACCGACGACTAACGAAAACACAAACGCTTATTTAGCAGGACAATACTATAGTACGGACGGTCCCGTTGAAAGTGAACAAGATTTCCAGAGATTTAATATATTCAGCAAAGTTCATACACAACTAAACGATACAAGTAAAATCTCCTTTTCCGTGAGTTCTTTTAGTTCTGCTTGGGACGCTTCTGGACAAATTCCGTTACGCGCGGTTGACAGTGGACTCATTACCCGATTCGGTTCAATTGACAACCTTGAAGGCGGACAAACTGGCAGACAGAACCTAAATCTGATCTACACAGCAACAGCAGCAGAAAACAAGAGCAAATTCCTAGTTCAACCCTATTTCAGCTCTTACAACTTCAAACTCTTCTCAAACTTTACGTTTTTTCTTGATGACCCTGAAAATAAAAATGGCGGGGACATGATTGAGCAGACAGATCAACGGACAGTGCTCGGTTTAAACACCGAATATCATTTCACAAAATCGATATCTTCTATTCAGTCAACGACCACACTCGGTGGTGGTTTTCGTTCCGATGATATTGGTGTAAGTTTATGGCACAGTCCCAATCGAAGGCGGTTAACGCAAAGAGGCAATGCTGGTATAGTTGAACGCAATCTATTTCTTTGGGCACAAGAAGAATGGATCGTCAATCCAAAACTGCGATTCCAACTCGGGTTGCGAGGTGATTACTTCACATTCAACGTTGAAGATCATCTTGACACTCTCATTGATGAAACGATAACCTTGCCGCATGCATCAGGATACGCGCAGCAAGCGATCTTCAACCCCAAATTCAACCTTGTTTATGGGTTGAATGAGTCAGTTGATATTTTCATGAATGTTGGCACCGGTTTCCATTCCAACGATACCCGCGATGTCGTAATTGAAAAGACAATCTCTAACTTAAAACAGACCTTTAGTGCTCAAGGATTGAGTGAACAACAAATTAACGATCAACTTATCCGAATGAATTTCAATCCTGATCACGCTGGTATTCATACGTTACCACGGGCGGTTGGGGGTGAAATTGGCACACGACAACGTTTATTTAATCGCTTGAATATTGGTGTTGCTTGTTGGTGGTTGGATTTGGACGAAGAATTAGTCTTTGTCGGTGATGCAGGGGAGACAGAAATTAGCGGTCGCTCCCGCCGTATCGGGATCGACGTTGAAGCACGAGCACAGCTACTTTCATGGTTATGGTTAGACACAGACCTGAACCTTTCAAGAGGTAGATTCATTGACGAACCAGATGAAGCAAACGAGATTCCGCTTGCACCACGGCTAACTTCAACCGGAGGTCTGACTGCAACGCATCCATCCGGTATTGAAGCGAGCTTACGGTATCGCCACATCGGTGACCGACCCGCAAATGAGGATAACAGCGTAACAGCACAAGGTTATACATTAGTCAACCTCGGACTCTCCTACCAAATAAGTTCTACCAAGTACTTTATAGTTGTAGAAAACCTTTTTGATGTAGATTGGAACGAGGCACAATTTGATACCGAATCGCGCTTACCTCATGAAACGGAACCTGTGTCGGAAATTCATTTCACACCAGGGAACCCTCTAAATTGGCAACTTGGAGTCAGTTTTCAATTCTAATGCTTGTACCATTGAGGGAAGGAAATAAAATGAACAACAATGTTGTTGGAGTAGATATGGGCGGGACAAAGACTCTCGCCGCTGTCGTTGATGCTGATGGTAATATCCTCAGCACAGCCAAAATTCAAACGCAAGCAAAAAGTAAAACATCTATCGTGATTGACCGGATCGCAGGATGTATACGAGAAGCGATAGACAAAGCACCCGTTGATACCAATTCAATCGAGGCAGTCGGAATTGGGGCACCAGGTCCACTTGACCCAAATACAGGCGTTGTGATCTTTGCGCCAAATCTCGGGTGGAAAAATGTGCCTCTAAAGACTGAACTTGAAACACGCATAGATATGCCAACCTACGTTGACAATGATGTAAACGTAGGCACACTCGGTGAACACACCTTCGGGGCAGGACAGAGTGTCAAAGATTTAGTCGGTATCTTTGTCGGCACCGGAATTGGTGGTGGCATAATACTAAACGGTAAACTTTACCACGGTGCCAGTAAGACAGCTGGTGAAATCGGACATATCATCGTCAAAGCAGGGGGACCCAAGTGTGGCTGCGGAAATCGTGGATGTTTAGAAGCATTAGCAAGCCGTACTGCCATGACAAAAGAATTTAAAAAAGCAATTGAAAAAAAAGGGAAAAAAAGTATCCTCTCAAATCTAACGGGTGGTGACCTTGGATTAATTCGTAGCGGTGTATTAGCCAAAGCACTCCACAGTAACGACAAACTGACACGGAAAGTTTTTAAAAATACCACAAAATATCTTGGTATAGGCATAGGTTCAATTGTGAATTTCCTAAATCCTGAGATGATTGTCCTCGGCGGCGGCGTTGTAGAAGCAGTCGGCGATAAGTTTATAGACAACATACGTAAAGCAACTAAAAAGTACGCACTACCCGATACGTTAAAAGATGTTGAAATTGTCGGAGCACAATTGGGAGATAATGCAGGTGTACTCGGTGCAGCTGCGCTGGCAAGACAAAAGCTGAAATCAGGTTAGTCCTTAATTTCAGCAAAGCAGGTCTGTCAAAAACATAACTGGAAGGGGGGAGAGGCATGTTAGTTGATGATAACAGAGAAGAACATCGGATGATAATTTTCGGAAACGATAGTCGCCCCGTACAAGAACGGTTAATCGTTGACAACACATGCAACGAAAGCGGGATATTAGCGCAGAAGGTTCACGAAGAATCCTATACCGTGACCTTATATGCGTTGTTAAAGGATTACGGTCTCACACCTGTTTTTCGGATCAAACCGCGTATCCGTTTTCATCGCTCTAACTACGACAATCTCTCGTCAAGTGCCCCTCTCCAATATAGCCTTAACGACATCATTCACTTTGCGGAACTTAAACGTGGCACCGTCCTGATGGAAAAAGTTGACGATACCAAATTGGCGGAGATTCTTGGGGATGCACCGACGATTGCTGGTATGACTGATGATCCAGCATTACAACTCGTTTCACAACGCGATGTATCCCTCCGCAATCCACCCTTTAAAACGAAAACAAAGGTCTTCGGTAAAAGTGAGGATGAAGGTGTAGAGGAAGCAGGTATCACGATCGGATCATTCCTTGACGCACTTAATCAACCCCAACGCACTGAAGAAATTTTCAAAAAATTCCCTCGTGGAAGCGAGTTCGCAAACGATTTACGGAAGGCTCTGGAAAACTACGAAGAGTACGAATTTCAATTCGGACTCTATTCACGTTATGAACGTAGAGATTGTGTCTTAGCAGGAGGAGATATTGAAACAAGCGGTTACTATCGCGCGACCTTTGATCCGTGGACCGCCCTCGGATATATCCGTCCCAGCGGTGATAATCAGCAGTTTCAAATCTTAGCGCATGAACGAGGCACACGTTGGGAACATAAAGTGATGTTAGAATTACTCGACTCCGATACACTTGAACGTCTCGCCACAGAAATACCGGCACTCCGAAGTGAATATCTGATCGGACGCGTGTTATCTAAGAGTCAAACTGCATTGACCCGTCTTGCACAACTCCGCAAATCACAACTGAACCTGACAACAGGTTTAGACATAGGATATACACTTCAGTTAGAAATACCTTTGCCTGAAAAACGTTTCTCCGTAATAGACCATCGCAAGAAATTACGTGCTGTTTTCAATGGAAACGACGATTACCGACTCCATCCACTAAACGGAGAATTCGTTGAAAAACATCTAAACTTAGCGAAAGGTCTGCGAAACGGTGTTGTCTGGACACTTGATAACGTTGATCTACTAACAGGTCATTCTCCAGTTAATGAGCAGGATGAAGAATTTACTATCAGAAAGACGTTAAATCAGAACAGATTTGTAGTCCGTTCCGCCCAAGAACTTCGTGAACGTTTACCCAAAAACGGGTTTGAAAAGTGCTGGAACGAATCTATTGACGAAGGTGGATATACCGTATTGAACCACACAACCGGTAGAGTCTATACGGTAAGTTATGGACGTCAGAATACCGGCAGTATCCATCAAGACAAAGTCAGAAAAGAGGATATGGAGCACTATCTCTCCATAGAATACTTAGGGATAGACCCATCAGGAGCAGCTACATCGCGTTTTGAGATGCCAGCAGAAGCGCAACAGAGTTTCTTTGATAAACTTTTAAAAAGAGAACCTCTTCCACCATTCTATAGTCAACTGATGCGGGCAGAGTCACAAGTTATTGATGATATGAAAACATTGGCACGGCACTGTAAAGATAAGTTGAAGATTCCGTAGGTATTATTCCATTTCAAATACTGTTGAATATATGTCCGCTCTATGTTATTCTATAAACAGATTATCTGTAGGAGCGAGTATGCCAGAAGACATAACATTTAGAGAACAGAAACTCCGAGAACTCTCAAAATCTATATTGACTCATTTTGCAGATAAAAGTGTGAGATGGTTGTTTGAGGATAAAGAGAATGTGCGCGGGTTGTTAGAAATCCTCGCGAGCGAATTGGTAGAGCTAATTGATTTCAACCAATTGGAGTTCCAAAATACGACCTTCTTGTCAAGCAAACTGCAGGAACAGGTATCGGATCTGATTTTCAGTGTACCTTTCAATAACGGTAGTGAAACAGATGAACTTCTGATCTATATTCTGATAGAGCATCAGTCAACGGTAGATGTATCAATGGGTTTCCGCTTGTTGTTTTATATGATGCATATCTGGGATGCCCAACGACAAAGATGGTTAGCGGATGGGGTGCCGAAAAGTGAATGGCGTTTGCGTCCGATACTGCCCATCGTATTTTATAGTGGAAATCGACGGTGGCATGTGCCGTTGTCTGTCACTGCGATTATGGACATACCGGATGCACTGACTCGCTTCGTTCCCGAATTTGATACTCTCTTCCTCAATGTGAAGGAAATAGAAACGACAGAACTCACGAAAACGGGTCATCCGTTTGGATGGTTGCTTACGGTCCTACAGAATGAAAAAGCGGATAAGGACACCTTAGCAGAAACATTAACAGAAGCGATTGCGTATCTCAATACATTGGAACCGGAAGAGGTAGAACAGAGGAAACGTGTTTTACACTATTTTGTAATGTTGATCGCAAGTCGCCGTCCACCTGATGAACATATTGAGTTAATAGACTTAGTAAATCAACTTTCAGATGAGGAGGAGGTAGAAATCATGGCAAAGTCTATGGTAGATGTAACGTTGGAAAGAGGTATAGAACAAGGCAAAAAAGAATACGCTGTTGAAGCAATCCTCACGGTGTTAGAAGTCAAGTTTCAGAGCGATGTCGCAGACAAACTAAAACCTTTTCTCAGTGCCATTGACAATCTGCAACGCCTCGATCATTTACACCGTGTCGCTACCCAAGCATCAGATGTAGACGCGTTTACACAGGCACTCTTGAACCTTGAAAACTGAGGAACTCCTGTCGTCATCTGTCACCTATTTTGTAAGAATCTCGGATTACGCGGAGGAGTTTTCTGGGAATTTCAGATCACTTTCACAAAAGTCGGAGATGTTATCAAAAGTCCTCTTTTCCGCGTTCTCTGTGTTTTCCGCGATTCTGATAGTTATTTTTCAGAACCAATTAACTGTACTGCCATCGGAAATTTAGACCACTACCTTAAACAAATGTACAAGATGGCAGGAAAAAATACTTCTAATAATAAAACTAAAAGGTTAATAAAAGCAATAAACGCTGAACTTGAAAGAAAAGAAAAAGCAATTAATGCTAAAAAGTCCAAATAGGTGAAAACACATGATACGGTACCTTGAAGTTAAGGGACTTAATAATAAACTTAGCCAACCATTTGAGTTCAATGAAGATTTGAACATTTTTACTGGACCAAACGGTTGCGGTAAGACCCCATTGCTGAAGTTGATATGGTATTTCATCAGTGAACATCTTGAGCAAATTCTGTCTGAAATCCCGTTTTCTTATCTCTCAATTGAAACCGACACGTTTTCTTTAACTATGGCACAAACAAAAACTGATGAGATTGAACTAAAATCGGTGTTTACTGACGAGGAACTAGATAAGGCAACTATAAATATAGATCCAAAAACTAACAGAAGGAAGAATAAAAACAGATGTCAAACCGCAGAAAAGTCCTCATCACAGGTGCAGCAGGTTATATCGCAGGACGCATGCTGCCAGCGTTTCGTGAACGTTATGATCTTGTCCTACTTGATGTCAGGAATACAAATCGACAGGGAGAAGAGATGGAAGATGTTCACATCGTTGATGTCAGTGATCCTGACAGAGATTTATATAAACACTATTTTGAAGGGGTTGATGCTGTTGTCCACTGTGCATTCAAAGGTGGTGGTTTTGAGGACGAACTCAAAAATATTCAGATGGCATACAATGTTTATCATACTTGTTGGGAGACAGATGTCAGACGCATCGTTGTCTGTAGCTCTAATCACGCTGCAGATTACTATGAACGGCTTATTTGGTCTGGGAAATGGGATTATGTGACACCCGATATGCGTCCACTCTCAGACAATTTTTACGGATGGGCAAAGGAGGCTTATGAACATCTCGGTTTCGTTTTTGCTACTGGCTTTAGAAAAAGTAAAAAGGTGCAAAATATACAGATACGTATTGGGGCACCAAGAGAAACCGATATGAATGACATCACAGCAGACAATTATCACAAAATGCATCGCGCCCTCGGGGCATACTTGAGTGTTCGCGATCAAGTTCAACTCTTTGTCAAAAGCATTGAGACAGAAAACATTGAAGACGAAAATGGCATACCGTTCCAGATATTCTACGGCATCAGCGACAATTCCCATAAGTTTTGGAGTATTGCAAACGCACGAAAGGTGATTGGCTATGCACCCGAAGACAATAGCGCATTTCGTTTTGCTACACGGATAGCAGAAATCCTCAAAGAAACAGAAGATGAATAACACTAAGAAAATATCAAAGCGCATAGCCAATTTTATCAATGGACAGATTGCCGAAAAGGTATTTCCCGGTGCTGTCGTAGCAATACTTGAGAAAGATAAAGTGCTCTATCACGCAGCATTCGGACAACGGATTATAACACCCAAACAGGCACCGATGCTTAACGACACGTTGTTTGACCTTGCTTCCTTAACAAAACCTATCGTCATCGGCACACTGACCATGCAGCTGGTTGAATCTGAGATGATAACTTTAAGTGCAGCGGTACAGGAATACCTTCCTGAATTCAATCACCCCGACATCACTTGTATAGACCTGCTTAGGCATACCTCCGGATTACCCGCTTGGAAGCCGCTCTATATTGAAACAGAGTCCCCCGAACATATAGTAGAACATTTGGGCAATATGCCACTTGAATCTGTCCCTGGTGAGAAAATTGTCTACAGTTGCTTAGGCTATATCCTCATGGGGAAGGTACTCACAACCATCACAGAAAAGCCTTTAGATACATTCGCTTATGAAAACATCTTCAAGCCACTCGGTATGAATCGCACATGCTATAACCCCCCATCACCCAACTTTACAAACTGGCACGACAACTGCGCAGCGACAGAAGATTCGAACAGCTTTGAACGCCGAATGATAAACGCTGGTCAACACGGTAAATACTATAAAGGACATACCTGGCGAGATGGTGTGATTATCGGTGAGGTACACGATGAAAATGCCAATTATTTGGGAGGTGTATCGGGCAATGCGGGGCTCTTCTCCAATGCCAGAGACCTTATCACTTTTTGCCAAATGATACTCAATTATGGAGCACCCCTCTTGTCTGCAGAGAGTATACAGAAACTTTCAATACCGCAAACCTCTAACGATGCTACAGAACAACGGAGTATCGGTTGGCACATCCTCTCTGATGGGGCAATGTATCATACAGGTTTCACTGGTACATCAATCCGTATTGACCTTGAGATGGGTATCGCTGCGATTCTTTTGACAAATCGGGTTCATCCGGATGCACAAAGTACAGGTATCATAGCATGCCGCAATCAGTTTCATAGGATAATCTTCGGATGATAACACTCGGTATAACTCGCCTGCTAACAGAATATCAGGAATGGATTGATGGTAAATCTATCGGTTTGCTTACAAATCACACGGGTGTTGATGAAAACTTTAAACACACGATTGAGCGGTTAGTAGGATTTAATCTGGTCGCGCTTTTCTCACCTGAGCATGGATTGTGGGGTGCAGCACAGGATGGCGTGAAGATAACGGATTCAAAGTTCCACCAAAATCAGGATGAAACAGAAGAACATACGCTACAGATTTATAGTCTTTACGGTTCAACACCGCTTGATTGGACAGAGATACTTAAAGACATAGATGTTATCATTTACGATACACAGGATGTCGGTGTACGATATTATACCTATCTCGGCACGTTGTTTGAGACCATGAAGGCACTTGATATTAAACAAAAAGCAATAGAGTCAGGTCGTTATAATAAACGGTGTGTTGAATGCATTGTCGCAGATCGTCCTAATCCCATCGGAGGTACCCAGATAGAAGGACCGATGTTAGACCCATCCTATGCATCTCTTGTTGGACCTTATCCTATCCCAGTACGATACGGATTGACAATAGGTGAAGTTGCCAAACTATATCATACAGAACAGGGGTTTACCTTTCCACTTAAGATTGCTCAAATGAGCGGGTGGTATCGGGAAATGTGGTTTGATGAAACAGGACTACCCTGGGTGCCACCTTCACCAAATATGCCGACACTTGAGACAGCGATTCTCTACCCAGGCACATGCCTATTTGAAGGCTCTAACTTGAGTGAAGGTCGCGGAACGACAAAACCTTTTGAACATATCGGCGCGCCGTGGATAGACAATCAGAGGTGGTTAACACGACTAAACGAGAAACAGTTTCCGGGTATCCTTTTCCGTCCGATTGTATTTACACCACAGTTCTCCAAATATGAGGGAGAAGTATGCCACGGTGTTGCAATACACATTACGGACAAAAAACAGGTTAATCCTATTGAACTTACAGTCTGGATGTTAAGTACATTGCGTGATGAATTCCCTAATGACTTTAAACTTTGGGAAGCACATTTTGATAGATTGGCGGGAAGTGATACACTTCGTAATGCCATCTTTGTAGGGACGCCTGTTGAGATAATTACGGAAGAATGGTCAGCGGGAATAAAAGAATTCCGCGAACGACGAGAACCGTATCTGCTGTACCATAACGTTTAAGAGTGTAAGAATGCAAGGATGGAAGAATGGAAGAGTGGAAGAATGGAAGAATGGAAGAGGGGAAGATGACAACATGTGCTACGGAACAATAACATGAATCCTTTTTACAACATTCGACAAAAAGACAAAAAGACTGTCATCGGTCTAATGAGTGGAACATCTGCTGATGGTGTTGATGTTGCACTTGTTGAGATTACGGGATCAGGATTGACTACGGCAATTGCGTTGAAGGCATTTGAGACAATTCCGTATACACCTGAAATTCGCGCGAGAATCTTTGATCTATTTGACGTTGAAACAGCACGGGTTGATGAAATCTGTGAAATGAATTTTGTGCTGGGAAGACTATTTGCCGAAAGTACATTGACAGTATTAGAAAAGAGTGGTGTATCGCCTTCCCACGTTGATCTCATCGGTTCACACGGGCAAACGATTCACCACATGCCTTCCGCCTCAACACCTGCGACACTCCAAATCGGTGAACCTGCTGTGATAGCACATGAAACAGGTATTCCGACCATCGCTGATTTCCGCGTTGCTGACATCGCTGCGGGGGGTGAAGGTGCACCTCTCATCGCATATCCTGATTATCTACTGTTTCATAGTCCTACGCAAACAATCGGACTGCTAAACATCGGAGGTATTGCGAATCTGACAGTATTACCTGCTGGAAAAGGCATTGAAGCTGTTCATGCATCGGACACAGGTCCTGGTAATATGATTCTGGATGCATGTGTTGAGAAAATAACAGACGGTGCAAAGCAGTATGACGAGGATGGAGAGCTTGCAAGACAAGGCACAGTGTGTAATGAACTTTTGGAGAATTGGCTTACACATCCGTTTTTGGCTTTAACACCACCGAAAACGACAGGTCGCGAGATGTTCGGAACAACGTTTGCGGATGAATGTTTGCAACAGATACGCACTCACGGAATTTCAGATAATGACGGTCTTGCAACGCTTACCGCTTTAACAGTTGAGAGTATCTCACGTTACTATACGAATTTCGTTGCATGTAATTCCCCCATAGATATCCTATATGTCAGTGGTGGAGGTGCACAAAACCCGTTAATTATGGAAGGTCTTGCTGAAAGGTTTAATCCTATTTCGGTTGTTGATGTAGCAGAAAGAGGCTTTGCTGGAGATGCTAAAGAGGCAATCGGTTTTGCTATTCTTGCAAACGAGGCGGTGCATGGTAATTTTGCCAATGTACCTAATGCCACTGGCGCGACGTGTCGGAAGGTGTTAGGGAAGTTTGTTTGTCCATAATCATTTGTTGTTTATGATCCTTCTTGAATATACATTTGCCACTCTGTTTGTCTGAACCAGGATTTTCAGGATAATAGGATTTTCAGGATAATTTGCCCCTCGCGTCCAGACCGGTTTTGTGTTCCATGCGTCCAGGCCGGTAGGTTCGGTTTCCTAACCGAACCCCCTTCAGCGTCCTCAGCTCAAGCTATATAATTGGCGCGATTCTGACAAATAGAATACACTAACTTTACACACCCGTTGAAAGAAGCACAATCAAGGATGAATGTGCTACACTTTAAATACTGGGCACAAAATGGAGAATGAATATTGTAGAAGAAGCACAATCAAGGATGAATGGGGTTGTAGAAAGAAGCACAATCTAACAGAATGTGCTACAGCATTGCAGTGTCATAATCAGAAAAATCATGTTTCATTGATACTTCCTTTTGATATTATGATGTTATATGTATAGTTTTCACGATACTTTTACGATAAAGTGTTCCTACTTACTCATTGAGAATATGCAGTGCTTTCTCGGCTTTATTTTTAGTAGCTACATCCCCTGCTTTTATCGCAAGTCGTAAAGCAGTGCGGATGTCTTGCTTCGCTTCCAATGTCCGACCTAACTGATACTTGGCATTTCCCCGATTGAGGTATGCCCCAGCATAATCAGGTTTTAGTCGGATAGCGATGTTATAATCCGCAATCGCACCAAAGTGTTGTCCTAACCGCTTCTTCACAACTCCTCTATTGTTGTATGCCTTGACATCATCAGGTTTTAGTCGGATAGCGGTGTCATAATCAGCAATAGCAGCAGCATATTGTCCCAACTTACGCTTAGCGAGTCCCCGGTTGTTGTATGCCAGGGCATCATCAGGTTTTAGGCGAATAGTAGTGTCAAAATCCACAATAGCAGCAGTGTATTGTTGTAAGTGAAACTTCACAACCCCTCGGTTGTTGTATGCCTTAGTATAATCGGGTTTTAGTCGGATAGCCGTGTCATAATCCGTAATAGCACCAAAGTATTGTTCTAACTTTTCCTTCGCGAGACCCCGATTGTAGTATGCACTGGCATCATCAGGTTTTAGGCGGATAGCAGTATCATAATCCGTAATAGCAGCAACATATTGTCCCAATTTTTCCTTCGCGAGCCCTCGGTTGTTGTATGCCTTAGTATAATCGGGTTTTAGTCGGATAGCCGTGTCATAGTCCGCAATAGCACCAAAGTATTGTTGCAAGTGAAATTTCGCGAGCCCTCGATTGTGATAGGCCACGGCATAATCAGGTTTTAGGCGGATAGCGGTATCATAATCTGCGATAGCAGTAATGTGTTGTCCTAACCGAGCCTTTGCAAGTCCTCTATTATTGTATGCGGCGGCATTATCAGGTTCAAGCAGAATAACCTTGGTATAGTTTGCAATAGCATCTGCATATTCCCCAAATTCGAACTTTGTATATCCCCAAAAAAAATAGTTCTCGGGGGAGATAGGTTGTTTCTTTTGCAATAAAGGTTTTGCTGGTTTCTTCTGCGCCATCAGTTTCTTAAGATATTTTGATGGAATCGCAAAATTAAGATTTTGGGCATCCAGGGTGCGGTACCCAGCAAAGGATACACCAATCACTTCACCTTTCTTGTTTAGCACGGGACCGCCACTGCTTCCCGGTGAAATGGGTGCGGTCATCTGCAGCCGTTCTTTTGTAAGTTTATCCCTTCGACTGCTGATAATCCCATCCGAGAACGTGCCTTCCAATCCTTTCGGATTCCCAGCGACATAGACAGTCTCTCCGATCCGAACCTTGTCGCTATCACCGAGAGAGAGCGGTTTGATACCATAAGCGGTTACCTTTAGCAGTGCCAGGTCGTTTGTTTTGTCAGTTGCTGTGACACCTTCAATCTTGTATCTGGTGAACTTGCCGACTAACTTTGCTGTGCCTTTTGCTGCACCTTCAATCACGTGGTAGTTGGTCGCGATTATGTTAGGTTTCACAAAGAACCCGCTGCCGATACCTAAAGTTTTGCCGTTTGTATCTTTCATTTCTAAATATACCGTTGCTGCTAATGCTTTTTCAGCAATATCTTCGGCGGGGAGGGTGTTTTGGGCTTGTGTGGTGTTTATTGTGATAAAGAGAATAAGAACGATAATAGCAACTTTTGGGAATGTCCACAATAATTTATATCTATTTCTCATAAAATATGTCCTTCTGATAGAGGGTTGACAATTCTCCGGTTGAGCATTTTGTTAACTATATAACAATATAATAACATATTTTGCAAAAGATGGCAACGATCAGGGTGTGTAAATATTCTGTTACTTTATTTGTCTGAATCGCGGATTACGCGGAAGGGGTTTCTGGATCATTATATGACTTTGATCGGCTACAAAGAAGCAAAAACTAACAGAATGTCTATTATTAGTGAAGGTATTGAATGTTTAGTGACAAAAACTTTACACCCTCTTAACTTAACACTATGTAGGGTAACGGTTTCTGATTTTCCATCTATTAATTGGCTTTGCAGCTTTCTTGGCATACTTAATTCGGTACTTCTTTTTACACTCAGAAATTTCAGTTTTAAACTTGAATGAGTCAAAAACAGTTATCAATTCATCATCACTATGAAGTGCGAATCGAAACGTAGTCTTTCCTACAAGTTGAACTAAGACAGCAAATGGTTCTTCGGGTAACGGTCGAACCTCTTGTGACAACCATTCTTCCCAGGTGGTATCCTTCCAATTACTCAAGGAAGGATCGTAATATACCGATTTCATAGCCAAAATATGACTGCTACGATCCTTTTCGGTAAGATCAGAAAACAACCAACTTTTTTCTTCACCACAAAGATAAAATAATAAGGTGGCAGTTTCAGGACTTTCATGTGAAACCCCTACATAGATTACCTTAATTCCGTTGCGCGTCCACTGAGCAAGGGTGTTTTTGATCCATTCCCAGTTTTTTAAAATCGAGAATATTCCCCCTAAAAGCGAAATCCCTAAAATCGTGCAAAATGCTGCTATTATACCAATTGTTTGTTCCATTTCTATCTTACTTTACTCCTATTATGTATTGAGATGGATAGCGATGTCAAAATCAGAAAAATCATGTTTCATTGATACTTCCCTTTGATATTGGGATGTTATATGTATAGTTTTACGATACTTTTACAATAAAGTGTTCTTACTTACTCATTGAGAATACGCAGTGCTTTCTCGGCCATAGTTTTCAGATTTGTATCGCCTGCTTTTTTCGCAAGCCGTAAAGCAGTGCGAAAATCTTGCTTTGCAGCAGCGTATTGTCCTAAACGACGCTTTGCATTTCCCCGATTGTAGTATGCATTGACATAATCAGGATTAATCTGGATAGCTTTGTCATAATCCGAAATCGCTGCAGCGTGTTGTCCTAAACGTCCCTTCGCAATTCCCCGATTGTAGTATGCACCAGCAAAATCAGGTTTGAGCCGAATAGCGATGTCGCAATCCGCAATTGTAGCAGCGTGCTGTCCTAACTCATTCTTCGCACTTCCCCGGTTGAGGTATGCATCGGCATAATCAGGATTGAGCCGAATAGCGATGTCATAATCCGAAATCGCTGCAGCGTATTGTCCTAAACGACGCTTTGCATTTCCCCGATAGAAGTATGCATCGGCATCATCAGGTTTGAGCCGAATAAAATCGTCATAGTCCGCAATCGCAGCAGTGTATTGTCCTAAACGACGCTTCGCACTTCCCCGATTGTAGTATGCATAGGCATCATCAGGTTCAAGGCGAATAGCAGTGTCATAATCCGAAATCGCTGCAGCGTGTTGTCCTAAGTCCCCCTTCGCATTTCCCCGATTGTAGTATGCAAGGGCATCATCAGTTTTGAGCTGGATAGCAATGTCATAATCCGAAATCGCTGCAGTGTGTTGACCTAACTCATTCTTCGCAAATCCCCGATTGTGGTATGTCCCGGCATCATCAGGATTGAGCTGGATAGCAGTGTCATAATCCGAAATCGCTGCAGCGTATTGCCCTAAATCAGCCTTTGCATTTCCCCTAGTGTTGTATGCAAGGGCACCATCAGGTTTCATATTAAACTGCCCAGGTTTTGTGTCTGATTGTGTTGGCGGGGGGTTTGCTTCTTTTTCCCGCATTGATTTATAATGATCTCTTAATGTTTTTTCACGAATTATACGTCGCTTTTCCCTCTTTGGTTTGAAAAAAATATGGTCTATAAACCACAGTGTGCTTAAAATACCTATATAAATAAGTATTTCTTGAATTATGTTCATATCAGTCCCTCCTTGATATAGGGGATTTTATATGTATAGTTATTACGATATTTTATACATATCTACAATGATATGTATATTTCCTTTACATTTTCAACAACATAATAAGCTATTCAATGAAGAAACTCAAGATATAACAAAGGGAACGTTCCGGACGTCACCTTTAGATCGTAAATTATTTTCCATCAATAACCGGAGGCAGTATGGATTGCAGTGCGGGTATAGACGCTAATGTTTCATACACTTTCAAAGAAAGTTCGCATGTTTGTTGTGCACCATCAAGAATGGGTATTTGCACTTTTTCGTAGGTATCTATAAATGCAAGATACCTTTCGCGAACGGCTTTATTAAAAAGGACATATTTTCAATCCATATTATACCGTATCTTTAGATTTTACTCAATATGAGTTCAATTACGGGTGGACAAAATTCTTGTCACTATAGGCGTCAAATTAGTGAAAAACGTTAGTGCGTTGATACACCTTTCGCCCCTCTGGGGCTTGCTATTGGTTGGATCAATGTGGACTATACACCTTTCGCCTCTCTGAGGCTTTGAAAAATCACATATCAGCATCAGCGGTGCGAAAGGTATGGGGTAAAATCGGTCTTATATAATCTACTAACAAGAGGGAATATCCTTAAATTGACGCATAAAGTGGTTGTAGAAGAAGCACAATCAAGGATGAATGTGCTACAAAGAGACACAAAATGAGGAATGAAGGGGGTTGTAGAAAGAAGCACAATCAAGGATGAATGTTGTAGAAGAAGCACAATCAAGGATGAATGTGCTACAGCAATAATCAAGATGTATGGTGTGCGGAGAGGGGTATTGAAGGATGAATGTTGAAGAAAGAGGCACAATCTAACAGAATGTGCTACAAAGAGACGCACAATCTAACAGCTTTCTATAGACATAGCACTCTGCTGGAGTGCAAGATGGCACAGAAACCTATTTCTATAGATATATCACACCGCTGGCGTGAGGAAATCCGTTACAATCAAGAGGGCACTTTGCTCAATTTAAAATCTAACGCGGAGGGAAAGACGGTTGCTGATGCCTAAATCTGGTTGACTCTGATAGGCGTAGTCAACATGAAATGCTGCACCGGTTACAAATCGGAGTTGTAGACCAGCACCTGCGGTGAAATACATCTCACGAGTAGTGCCGTTCCTGCCATCAAGTCCGCAACGCAATGCTAACAACTCAAATAGAACGTACTCTGCACCTGTATGGAATTCATAATCATTACGCGTGTCTACATCGGCAGCTAATGTGAGCCTACTGTTGAAAACGGCGAGTTTCTGATGATAGGCGATGCCGAGTTTGAGTCGAGGTAAAAGTGTCTCTGTATGTGGCGTTTCCCCTTCGTTTTGTGGTGGGGTGTTCCAATAAAGTTTAGTTGTGAGGACATCACTTGCAACGATACCGATGGAGAAAGCGGTCGCTTTATCTGGGTCCGTTTTCGCGAGAATTCCAAGATCAGCTCCGCCTCCCACAGCATTCGTATTACGATACGTATCAATATACAACAGTTTGAGACTGGTACCGAGATCAATGGTAATATTTTGGGGTAAAGTCATGAGATGTCCTGCACCACTCAGGAGTATTGCATTATTTGTATTGCTAAAGGTGCCGAGGACGTAAGGACGGTTGTTTGGACCGATCGCTTTGGTGGTGACAGGTATCCCTGTTATCGGGATGTCGTCTACACCGACGCGGAGCCAACTGATGCCGAAGGCCATTCTTTTCGTTTTCTTACTATACTCAAAGGGATATATATAACTTGCGACATTGTATGAGGCAAGGTCTGCAAGTGTGGCGTGCATAAAATTGAATTCGTGGTGCGTCAGCTGCGCAATCCCCGCAGGATTGTAGTAAGTTGTGCTTGCCTCATCAGCAATCGCGGTAAATGCGTTACCCATTCCTAACGGACGTGCGCCAGTACCGAATGTAAGGAAGTCTGCTGTATATGTCACCGCAGAAACCTTGGGGAGAACGCCAAATATAAAAAGGATACATAAAACGGGTATTTTTTTCATGCTACTGCTTAGTCAAGTGCTATATTGTAGGTCGGGTAGAGCGAAGCGAAACCCGACATGATAGTTCCAATCAATATGTGTCCAAATCAACGCCAAAT
>JAJDZB010000011.1:0-48413 GCA_022824835.1 Candidatus Poribacteria bacterium
CGTGAGTTTGATTAATCATTTCGGTTGCGTTCACTCACACCATTTCGTATCCGAGAGGCGTGCATTGTAGCACAAACTTTCAGTTTGTGGCACATCTTCGCAAACTGGAAAGTTTGCGCTACATTTATCAAACTCACGTTATTGTAAGTCATTCTAACAGATAGAGGGTATAATTTCAAGTGTATTTACCCTCATCAACATGTTACGTTTTTGACAAAAGAACATCAATGCGTTATACTGACAACTAAGAACATCAGCAACCGAAGAGCTTTCTATAAAATCTCAGGAGCATGAAATGCATAGACAAGTAATACCATTTCTAAATCATTATGTAGCATTATTTCGTAGGTCGGGTAGAGCGAAGCGAAACCCGACACGTAGGATTAGACAGGGTTTCCATGTCGGGTTTCGCTTCGCTCTACCCGACCTACAGTTTATTTATGACAATTTGTCAATTAGAAATGGTATAGCTATAATACTACTGCTACTGTTTTGCATAGCCGTCGTGCCCACAACTGCGGAAAAACCTATTTTTCCTGACCGCATGCCGATAGTAGACCGTCCATTTACTGACGATCCAGACAAATTTACATTCGCAATTATTGGTGATAAGACTGGTGGAGGACTCGACAAATGGCATGTATTTGACCGTGCTATTGATGAACTAAATGTGCTGAACCCTGACTTTGCTATCATGATAGGAGACCTAATCCAAGGGGACACCACACGTAAGGCACTTCTGGATTCTCAATGGAAGGAGTTCTGGAAACACCAATCCGAGTTGACAATTCCTTTCCTACCTATACCAGGGAACCACGATATTACCAATCGCGTCATGTATGAGTACTGGAAAACGAATATTGGACGCACGTATTCAGCATTTACGTATAAAAACTGCCTATTTCTATTGCTCAATACGGAGGAGTGGCATCAAGACGATGAATGGACAAACTGGTTTGGAAAAGAACAGATAGCGTATGTAAAAACGCAACTGTCACAACACACCAAAGTGAGACATACATTTGTCTTCATGCACAGACCCCTATGGTTACAGCAGAACTCTGGGTGGGAACTGATAGAAACACAACTCGGTGATAGAGACTATACAGTTTTCGCGGGACACCATCACAAACTGACACTCTATGACCGTAAGGATAGAAGGTATTTCGTATTAGGTGCTACAGGTGCAGGTTTCACACCCCAAGAAATTCGAGAAGTGGGTGCATTTGATCATTATAGTCTTGTAACTGTTGATAACACAGACGTAAATATCGCTATTATTGAACCCGGTAATGTCTTTCCAGCGGATATATCCATACAAGAATTTAGAAGCAAAGTTGCAAGACAACTCAGCTTCAAACATAACTTCAAACTTGACAGAAGCACAGAGATATCCAACGGAAGTATTGATATTACCCTCAAGAATACACTTGAAAAACCTTTGATAATTGATTTAGCCTTTGACCCGAATGAGAACTGGATGATTGCACCAAATAGACTACAGATACAAGCCGAACCTGGACTCAGCAAAAACGCGACTATCAAAATATCTGTCCGTATCGATTCCATTACACCATTACCTGTATATAGGTATTCTATGCAATACGGTGGTGAACAGTTGGCAAGTGGAACAAAACTATTTCATCCAATTCCACACGAATCAATGAAAGTCATAAAAAATTGGATGCTACTTGGACCTTTTGACTTAGGATTGAAAAACATACCATCAGATGGCTCTGAATTTCCCATCAACTTTCAAGCAATCCAATTGCCCGATACCGATTTGGAAAAAACCTATAATGGACATTCAGGTGAAATCTCTTGGATAGAACACCATACTATACCCGACAGCATTGAACTTCGGAAGTTATTCGGGGATGCTGAATTGACTTACGGATTTGGCAGGACTTACATTAAAAGTCCAGAAGCAAGAGATGTATTTGCACAGGTTAAATGGGGTGGGAATCTCGGAAAAGTATATCTAAATGGCATTGAGATTCCGACCGCAAGGATCCCAAATAAACATCTTTACGGTTGGTGGGTACACTTTGCACTGCCGCTGAAGAAGGGTTGGAATACTTTTACATTCCTGACTGCCGATTATAACGGATATTGGGACTTCCGGTTGGAGGTAGCCGATTTTGATAATGTCCTTGAATTTAGATCTAATAGTTCCCTTTCAAAGTAACACTTACGATATTATGGTTGTAATCAAGAAAACTCAGTATCTCATTCAATTCATTTGTGTCATTATGAATAAATTGATAGTCCGCGTTCAACGACAGGTTAGATGTAAATCTCCAGTTCATAGATGCATTGATGCCATATTGCGTATCCTTTCGGATTCCTGCATTTTCTATGATTCTTCCATCTGCGTCCCTTAGGTTTCTGCCTTCAAAATTCACCCACAGGTGGAATAAGCGAAGCCTTATTGATTTACCGACAGCAAGTTTATAATAAGCACGCAATGCAGTTTCTGTGCTGTTGAAATTAAAGTAGTCTATGTTTGATTGGTTGAGAAATAGGTTGACTTCTTGTTGAAAGACATACCGGTCCGCAGCAGTTTGCAGTAACTTTATCGTTCCGAAATGTCTCCAATCTGTTCTCCGTTGATCGTCTGCTATGTTTGCTGCCCCTAAGATGAACTTATTCAGATTGGTTTGGTAATTTCCATTTTCAATTGCATATTCTGCTTTACCAATCATCTGTTTTAATAGACCTAATTCTAAACGGGTTGTAACCTTATGGTTTGTTGAACCGACGAGTAAGAAATCTTCTCTTTTTCTTTCATCATCATCAAAATGCTGTAGTCTGAAATTATATTCTAAGAATCGTCCAATACGTATGCCGCTTTGATATTCATTGTTATTATACACATTTAGAGAACGGGATAGCCGTTGTAATTGTTGAGAGACTGCAATTTCGGGTAAGTTTGTAAAGGGGCGATAGCGCAATTCAGTCAAGAGAAAATTGCTTGATGCATCAAATTCGTTGAGTTTTCCTTCTGCACCAGAATAATTTTCATATTGTGGTGTGTATTGTAGTTTGAGATGGAGCTTCTTATCTATAATCGGTAATTCACCACGTAGGTTAATACCGAACTGGTTAATCAAACCTTGCAGTTGTGGATTTTCTTGTCCAGCAAGACTACTGATATATGGATCAACACTCAATCCAAATTCGATATGGTCGTTATATGTGTTTGATAGATGTGTATCAATAGTGAAAGTAGGCGGAACAGTAGCTTTCTGTTTAGGTTCGGGCAGAAGCAGTTCTTGACCGAATTCTGGCGGAAACTGAGCGGAAACTTCTTCTATAGTAAATAGGGGTGTTAAGCCTAAGAGTTGTATGAGTATAAGATAACAAAATCGTCTCACGGAAAGAGGTAAAATCACCGGATACATTGTCAGTGCAGTTCCTTTCTTTCTCATTGATGAGTTGCTAATATGACCCAAGTTGCCACCTAATGTAGCACCTTCTGTTAGATTGTGCCCCAGTATTTGAAGTGTAGCACATTCATCCTTGATTGTGCTTCTTTGTAACCGATCAATGCCATATAATGAACCAAAACCCCTTCCGCGTCCTCCGTGTCTTCCGCGATTCAGACATTTATTTTCTTCATTTTTTAAAAGATGCTGTAATCCGTGGAATACTCTCCTCACAAGCAAACCGTTCTATGCTGGATGCCCCGACAAACCCGACAGTATCCGTATTTGCATTGATATACGCAGCATCTGGTGCTTTTGCGATGGGACCTCCGTGCGACAAACAGATTACATCAGGATTTTGTGATTGCGCTGCATCACAAATTTCCTGCACACGTGCCGCTGCATCCTCAAGGGTGAAAGCGGTCTCTGCACCGATAGTGCCACCGATAGTCGTATTCATGTGTGCAATAATAACATCTGCTCCGACTTTCGCCATCTGCTCAGATTCTTCGGCGTTGAAGACATAGACGATGGTGAATAGGTCCATCTCATGTGCAATGCCTATCGTTTCTACTTCTTTGTAGAAACCCATACCTGTTTCTTCAAGCGTGACGCGAAAAGTGCCGTCAATCACACCAACGGTGGGAAAGTTATTGACACCATCAAAACCGACATCTCGCACCTGCTTTAGGAAGTTACGCATGCGTCTTGTTGGGTCTGTACCGTTGACACCCGCGATGACAGGGGTTTCTTGAACAACTGGCAAAACCTCACGTTCTCCCATCTCCATGACGATGGCGTTGGCATCACCGTAGGCTAAAAGTCCAGCACATGATCCGAAGCCTGACATGCGATAGCGACCAGAGTTGTATATGACAATTAAGTCTGCTCCACCCTTTTCTGCAAATTTTGCCGTGATACCTGTTCCTGCACCGACTGCAAGCAGGGATTTTCCTCTGTCTAACTCCGCATTGAGTCGCCCTAAGACTTCATCTCGTGTATAGTCTGGCATTTCGTTTTCCTTTCTTAATAACGTGAGTTTGATAAATGTAGCGCAAACTTTCCAGTTTGCGAAGATGTGCCACAAACTGAAAGTTTGTGCTACAATTCACGCCTCTCAAATACGAAAATTTGATTTATCAAACTCACGTTAATATGGTTTTTGACTTTCAGTTTTCGTAGGTCGGGTAGAGCGGTAGCGAAACCCGACATTGTGCTGTAAAAGTTGGGTTTCACTGCGTTCTACCCAACCTACGTAAAACTAATTCCTATTCATCCCGCGCTTTTGCTTGTAAACGTGCGGCTTCACCTGGGTTTCCGATGTGCAACGTGTTATATGCTTGATCGGATGACTTGAAGGGACCTACACCCTGTTTGCCGTGCCAATCACCTTGGTTCATGATAGGATTCGGCAGACCTGTTTCCTTCTCTCTTTGCTGAATCCAATTCTTCATGCGGGTTTCCAGTAAATTGACGATATCTGGATGTGTACCAGCAAGGTTTTCATTCTCATCGGGGTCATGAATGAGATTGTAGAGTTCGACTGGCGGTTTATAGTGGAAATCGGGTTCAAGTGCGACGATGAGTTTCCATTCAGGTGTACGCCATCCGTGCTTACGCATCCATGTGCATTCTGTGATATAGATTTCACTTTCGTAAGAAGCGATTTCGCCCCTTATGAGGGGTGTGAGACTATTTCCATCAAATGCAATATCAGATTCAATATCTGCTAATTCAAGGAGTGTCGGTACAAGGTCTTTATGCTGGTTATATCCTGAAACGCGCTTACCTGCTGGAATACGACCGGGGTATCTTATGATCAGTGGCACATGTAGCGTAACATCGTAGAGCCCATGGTGATCAAACCAACATTCATGGTCGTAGAGTGTTTCACCGTGGTCTCCGTTGATGATGACGATTGTTTCATCTAATACACCACGCGTTTCAAGCGCGTTAAAGAGTGTCTGAATACAGGCATCCATATAGGCTATTGCACCATCGTATTGTGCAATGACGTAATCTTTGTCTGTAATGCCTACCGGCATCCATGAAGCGAAGTAATCACAGAAAGGTTTGAATGACATCACGGGTTCCATGGATGTGTTGCTCGGATCGCATTCATCACCATGATAGAACATCCGTTCATAAGGGGCAGGAGGGAGATAGGGTGAATGCGGGTCCATGTGTCGCAGGAACAGAAAAAACGGCTTTTCATCACTCTGGTCAATGAGTCGATTCAATTCGGGAAGGGTTGTTTTGTTAAGGTTTTCTGCTTTTGGACTACGTCCTGTGTCATCAGGTCCCCATCCTGCAAAGTCGAGATAGGTATCAAAACCGCGTCCACTCGGTCCACCGAATCCAACGCAAGTCGTATCATAACCTGCTTCTCGCAGTATTTCTGCTAATGTTTTCACTTCTTCGCGGAGGGGTCCCTTGTGTCGGAGTGCAACGACTTGTGTGCTAAATGTGTCCATACCCGTGAGCATGGATGCATAAGCACTGGTTGTCGGGATGTGGGCACTATACGTCTTTTCAAACAGTGTGCCACCTTCAGCGAACTTGTCAATGTGTGGTGTTGTCTGTCGGTGATATCCGTAACAACTCATGTGTGTTGCAAGTAGAGAATCAACACCCATCAGGACGATATTCGGTTGTTTTGCCATGTTTTTCTCCTTTTTGTTAGTTTTCAGTCTGCCAGCTGTTGTGCCAAACGAGGGTATTCTGCACATCGTCATCAAGCACATCACCTATTTCGAGCGAGTTGAAGTAGTCTTCTGGCAGGATGTTTCTTTTTCCGTTGAAAGTGCATCCATCGGGCATGAAACCGCAGGTCATCGCTCTTCTGTGTGAAAACGTCATGTTTGCACCTGCACCGTGTGCGACTAAACCGTTGTGCCACACCATAGAACCTGCAGGACACGGTGCGGATTGGGGTTCAAGTTCTTTCCATTCGGGATAAACATCAAACAGCGCACCGATGTTTTCTCCGATACCAACATTGTCAAAACGCGCAGTCTTATGCGTGCCAGGGATATACCACATACAACCGTTTCCGAGTGTAGCGTCATCTAACGCAACCCAAAACGAGACAGCATCGCGTGAGTCAAAAGACCAGTAGGGTACATCAAGATGCCATGCAGTTGGGTTACCATTGGGGGGTTTAATCAATGCTTGGTCGTGCCAAATTCGCATGCCGTCAGTTCCTGCCAATTGTGTTGCCATGCGTCCAATTTTGGGATCATGCACTAACTTTCGCATGCCAGGATGTGAATCTGATAGACGTAAACATTGGGTGAAGACCCGTGCATAAAAGTTGGATGCGTCTAATTGGTTTGTGAAGAATTCAACGGTGTTCCCGAGACGTTCGGTTACGGATTCGTCAGTGCATCTTCGCCATACTTCTAATTCGTCAGCATCAAGGAAGTTCTCAATGACAAGGTATCCATTTTCACGATAAAAGTTTATTTGTTCAGTGGTGAGTTCGTGTCGCATTCCACGTTCTCCTTCCATAGGTTCACCTGAAGATCAAAGAATCTCCGCAGCAGGATAACTCTTATTCCCTGGTGAAATGTCAGACGGGTCGTTTAGCACAGCAGTGTCTGGTGGTGGCATAATCTGATTCTCAGTAACAGGATCATCCGTATCCGATCTCCACTGTTCTAACCGTTCACGCATCTCCTCCAGAACATCAGCATAGTCAGGGTTTTCTGTTAGGTTGTGTGCTTCTAACGGATCAAACACGAGATCGTATAACCGTTCAGATTCGACAGGTTGATCTCTCCAATCGTTGTCCAACATAAAGGTCTTACTGATGCTATCGTCACAGTTGGGGAGTGCCCACTGTGTTGCGTTGTCATAACGTCGGATGTATTTCCACCGTTTGGTTCGGATAGCGCGTTGGGGTTCATAGCAACAATGATAGTTGACTTCAGCAAATATGGCATCACGGATTTCATCTGTTTCACCACGTACGAGCGGAAGAATAGAGTGACCTTGTAACCACTCAGGCGGTTCAATCTCGGCAAGTTCACAGATAGTTGGAAATAGGTCAATTTGGCTGACTAATCCATCGACGACTTTCCCGCCATTAAATCCATCGGGTCCTCGGACAATGAGCATCACACCTATACCGTGATCCGTTACGTGGCATTTCATTCGTGGAAATGCGAGTCCGTGGTCTGTGGTGCATATTACAAGCGTGTTGTCTGCAAGCCCGTTTTCCTCAAGAGCAGTGAACACTTTTCCCATTTTCATGTCCAGTGTCCGTGCAGAATCTATGTATTCTGCCATGTCTTGTCGGGTTATCGGTGTATCAGGGAATGGTGCGGGTGGTTTTACATAACGTGGATCGGTTTTTGCTTCTCCATCTGGCGGTGGTGCGAACCCTTTCCCACGACGGTGTGTCTCACTAAAACCGATATCTAAGAAGAAGGGAGCGTCATGTTCTTCAGCGAGGAAGTTACAAGCACGTTCTTCTGCACCTGCTTTCTGGATTTCATTAGAGAGGATACGTTGGTAACCTGTATCCTTCACATTTCGTACTACATGTTGGAAACCCGCCAAAGCGGTCTGATACCCGGCATCATTCAGTGTGTATGGGATGAGATGTTCGGGGACAGGTAGACTCCATCCACGGTTTGCTAATCCTCCCATACCGCAGCTATGTGCGTATTGCCCTGTAAGCAACGCTGCGCGGGAGGGTGAACACGTTGGGTTTGCACAGAAAGCATTTCTAAAAAGAACACCCTCTTCTGCTAAACTTTGGATATTAGGGGTCGGTATAGCATGCCCGTAGGGTTGCACGTAACGTCCCGTATCATGTGAATGTATGTAGATAATATTGGGTTTGTTCATAATATAGAATTGTAGGTTAGCTGGTATAGTCTTAGATTTGTTTCTATATTATCAGGTATTAGAAGTTTTTTCAAGCATTATTGTTTCAGTGGGTGTGTAAAGTTTTTGTCCCCAAAGTTTGTTACTATAGAAAAAGGATCGCTAAACCCTTGCTCCAGCGAAGCAATATGTCTATAGAAAAAGGACCGCTGACCCCTTGCTCCAGCGGAGCAATATGTCTATAGAAAAAGGATTGTCAACGGGCTGCACTCCAGCGGAGTGCTATGTACATAAACGGACGTGTAAAGATTCTGTCAAAAAAGGTGACAATAATGTTACATATCATAGACGTAATTTAGCGATTCCCATGACTGTAGCACATTCATCCTTGATTGTACTTCTTTCTACAAACACATTCATCCTGCATTACCCTACTCTGCACAGCAAAAAATTGATATTGCTGTAGCACATTCATCCTTGATTGTGCTATCTTTCTCCAACCCCATTCATCTTCCATTCCCCTCTCCACCACCATACTTATTGATATTACTGTAGCACATTCATCCTTGATTGTGCTGTCTTTATCCAATCAATATAAGCGTCAATTTAATGATATTCCCGCTTCTTGGCGGATTATATAAAACCGATTCTATCCTCATACCTTTTGCCCCGCTGGTGCTTGGGTTTTCGTGGGATACATTCTCTATACACCTTCCGCACTGAAATCAACGCTATGAATGCGCGTATGGCATTTGTCGGGTGCTGCTGATATGTAATTTTCCAAAGCCTCAGAGAGACGTAAGGTGTATAGTCCGCATTGATCCAACCAACAGCAAGCCCCAGAGGGGCGTAAGGTGTATAGTCCACGCATTGATCCAACCAACAGCAAGCCCCAGAGGGGCGAAAGGTGTATCAAATACACTAACGTTATTCACTAAATTGACGCCTATAGTGACAAAAACTTTACACACCCAAACTCACAAATGACACGAAAATCAAATTAAGAGTTGCTACGTGGTGGTAGGAATAGCTGCATATGTTCTGATTTATCTGGTGTGTCATCCGTTAACATCTGGTCTATAACGATCCAAAGTATTGCGGTTGCCCCTTTTAAAGTGAATTATGTAAATAAGTTCACATATATTCTGTAGGAGCGATCTCCGAATCGCGACGCAACCACTAATTGTCGGGAATCGGCCAGAATCATGTTAGCTGGCCACCTACAACTCAGATGTAAAGTTAATTGTAGAATCTACTATAATGTGAGTTTGATTAATCATTTCGGTTGCGTTCACTCACACCATTTCGTATCCGAGAGACGTGAATTGTAGCACAAACTTTCAGTTTGTGGCACATCTTCGCAAACTGGAAAGTTTGCGCTACATTTACCAAACTTACGTTACTATATACGGTTTTTTTCAAGCATTATTGCTCCAAGACTTCGAGTGTATGTGAAGTCAAGAGTATTTTCCTCTTGACCAAAACCCAAATATCGGTTAAACTGCAAAAAACTCGTGAAGGGAGTATTAAGCACTTGAGTTCCAAAAAGAACCCCAACCAAGACGCGCTTTATGATGCACTCAACATCTATCGTGATGCCATGCGTTCCTTTGTTTTCAAAAGCATGAAGGCGGTGTCCGGTTTACTTGCCGAAGAAAATATTCAGAGTGAAACAGATATTGATATAAACGATTTTCCACATTTATTCAGAAAACATTGGAATGTAGCATTTGCACAACGTTTTGATCCAGATCGTGAGGTTCGTAGTGCTGTAGGCGTCATCACAGAAGCACGTAATAGGGTCTCACACCCTGGTTCAGAAGATCTTCCTTCGGGTTACGCTAGTGGTAGACTTTATGAAATTGCTGATATACTCAGACAGATCCATGCCCCGGAACAGAAACGAGAAGTAGAAGCCATTCGTGGCAAGTTGTTAACCAGGTCGGTGTCAACGCCAGATGTTAGACCTGATAGACCGAAGTTGCCACGTAGGAAAGTAACTAATCTAACCCCTTGGCGCAATGTAATACACCCTAACAATGATGTCATTGAAGGCACTTTTCGTAACTCGGAATTCGCAGCGGATCTCCAAGAGGTTTATGAAGGCAGGGCAAAGACTGATGAATATGGAAAAGTCGACATCTTTTTTAACCAAACATACATCACCCCCGGACTCCGTCAACTGTTAGTGAATACCCTAAAACGTCTATCGGGAAAAACAGGGAATCCAGTCATCCAACTCAAGACAGGTTTTGGCGGTGGAAAAACCCACAGTCTTATTGCTCTCTACCATCTCATTAGTGAGACAAACACCTTGAATGAACTATCAACCGAGGGAGAATTCGCACGGCTACGCCAAGAAATTGACGACATAATGGTGGAAGCAGAATTGGAACCGGACACTCCGATCAATGCCAATGTATCTGTTCTTGTTGGCACCTATCTCTCCACAACCGATTCGGATAAAACAAAAGAGGGAGATCCACTTAATACGCTATGGGGCAAAATGGCAGATCAACTTGGGGGTCAGGATGCTTACGAGTTTATACGCGAAGCCGCACTTAAAGGTATCTCCCCTGGCGGTAAGCAATTAGACGAACTTTTTGAGTATGTCGGCCCCTCTGTTATTCTGATAGATGAACTTGTCGCTTATGTGCGTAACGTACAAGCAGTAACCCAAGAGAGTATCTACACCTTTTTTCAGACATTGACAGAATCCGTAAAAAGATCTCATAATGTGACGCTTGTTGCGACGTTACCAGAAGGAAAACAAGCTGGGGGACAAGGAGGAGTGACAGTTCTTGATGAACTTGAGGAAATTCTTAAACGGGTTGATGCTGTTTCAATTCCATTAGAAGTTGATAATGCATTTGAAGTTGTTCGCAGGAGACTGTTCGGTCCCGTAATTGACAAGGCAGAGCGGGACCAAACCTGTGAAGCGTTCAGGAAAATGTATCAGAACGCGCGCAGCGAATATCCCGATGGTGTAAACGATCAGCAGTACTTACAACGGATGAAAGACTGCTATCCAATCCATCCTGAGATATTTGATAGACTTTTTCAAGATTGGTCTGTCATCCCTGGATTCCAAAAGACCCGCGGCGTGCTACGGATTATGGCAACCTATATTTCACGCCTCTACCGAGAACAGGATCAATCCCTCTTAATAATGCCTGCAAATCTACCCTTGGAAGACCCGGCACTCGCTGATGAATTCACTCGGTTGCTGGCTCAGTCCGGTGGCAATTGGGATCCAGTGGTCCAAGAGGTAGACAGCTACGGTTCTCGCACCGACGAAATTGACAGAAAATCCACAGTATTTGTCAATGTCGGAGGGGCAGCACGCCGGATCGCACGGACTGTGTTTTTCGGTAGTGCGACAGGTGGTGCATTTAAAGGTATAACGACTCCTCAGATTCATCTTGGGGTTGTTGAACCGGGACAAACCGTTTCCACATACAACGATGCACTCGGCAGAATGACTGGCAATTTATACTATCTTTATCATTTGGATGATAGATACTATTTCCACACTCAGGAAAATCTCAACAAGGTTGCTATAGACCGTGCGAATCAATATACCGATGAAAACCTTTACAGTGAAATTGTATCACGATTAGAGAGAGCAATCGGACGCGATCCAGCTGCACAAGTTTGTCCTACATCACCAAGCCTGGTAGAAGACACTGAGGATATTCAATTCGTTATTCTTCCGCCGCAGGTATCCTTAGCAAGTCGAGAAAAGGATGACGATACTGCACACCCAACAGCACTGAATATCCTTAAATACAGCGGCGATGACGAAAGTAAACAGCGCATCTTCAAAAATACGCTTCTCTTTATCACAGCAAAACGTGATGATATACGAGAACTGAGAAATCTTGTGAAAAGTTATCTTGCATGGAATTCTATTATGAGCGGGGATGATATACACAGTAAAGTTCCTAACCTTGTGGATACACGATTTGATCAGACGAAGGGTAACCTTGAATCCGCTGATGATGCGATAGATACAACACTCTTTAAGGCATACAGATGGGGACTTGTGCCGACGCAAAATAATCCACAGAGAAGCGAATACGATTTTTCTGATGTTTCCACAAAAACAGATAATCCGAGAATCGCATCTCGCATGCAAGAACAATTTATCGCTGATGATACTGTCATTAAAAAAATCGACCCCTCAGTATTTTCCGGTAAGCTTCAGCAATATATCTGGAGTAGTGATACTTACCAAGAACATATTGAAATAGACACGCTTTGGGGACTTATGGCGCAAAACGTCTACATGCCACGCCTGAAGGATCGAGGTGTTCTTTCAGCATGTATCAAAGATGGTGTTTTGACAGGCACATTCGGATTTGCACACGCCTACACAGACGGTGATTACGTCAACTTTCGGTTTGAAGAAAACGTTGGAGTGATCCGAATAGAGAAAGACACCCCCGCAATTCTGATTAACCCTGAAATGGCGAAAATAATAAAGGAAGAGAAAGAAAAACGAAAGGCGATCGAACCTCCTGAACAAAAACCGGATGAAGAAAGAGAAAAGGAAGACAAATCAACCGGATCTATTTCGGACCCGACACGAAAAAAGGGACCTAAGCATGTTGTCATAACTAAGACCTTGCAGTTAGAACTACCTTTTGCCGACGAGATTAGCGTAATCCAAGACGAAATTGTCCGAACATTGAAAACTGATGGCGGAAATGTAAAAATTGAAGTCGTTGTTACCGCAGATAAACCCGACGGGTTTTCAGAAAACGCTACACGTTCTGTAAAATCGAACAGTGAACATATTGATGCAGAATTTAAGAGGGATTAGAATATCTTGATTTTGCTAACACCCTGTTGCCAATGACAGACGAAGATAGACAGGATTTCATCAATGATGTTGTCCATGAGGACCGTGAATCACATATAAAAGATCATGCCTAATTACCGAAAAAAACTCATTGAGGTGGATATACCGCTACAAGATATCAACAAAGAGTCTGCAAAGGACGCTTCCCTAACACATGGACACCCCTCAACGTTACACCGCTATTGGGCGCGCCGCCCCCTCGCAGCATGCCGTGCCATCATTTTTGCCAGTATGGTGGATGACCCATCCGAATGTCCTGACGAATTCCCAACCGGATCCGATCAGAAAGCAGAACGCATTCGTCTCCACAAAATTATTAAACGCCTCATTATTTGGAAAAACAGCAACGACGAAAATATCTTAGCAGAAGCACGGTACGAAATCGCATACTCTGTTGCCCGTAATAATGGAGATGATCTGAATGCCTTTCGCGAAAGATACGAAAATGATCCGAAGGCAGTCCTTCAATACCTCAACGACCACTGTCCTGCTGTCTATGACCCGTTCTGTGGTGGTGGGTCCATTCCGCTTGAAGCACAACGATTAGGATTGCGTGCCCGTGGTAGTGACCTCAATCCGCTTCCAGTTCTTCTCACCAAAGCAATGATTGAATTGCCACCGAAGTTCCACAATCAAGCACCTATCAACCCAGATGCCGATCCGATGGGGTTGTTCACTGGCACTGGTAGTAGACAAACACGCATTCCCTGGAAAGGCACTGCCGGTTTAGCTGACGATATCCGATACTACGGTGCGTGGATACGTGAGGCAGCATATAAAGAAATAGGACACCTCTATCCGAAAGTTCAGTTATCTGACGGCACCAATGCAACCGTAGTTGCATGGCTGTGGGTACACACTATTCCCTGTATTAATCCTGCCTGTAACCTCCACATGCCCTTGGCAAAAACGTTCCAACTCTGTAAAAATAAGAACAACACTTATTGGACACGTCCTTTTGTTGACAAAGAATCAGATATTATTTCATGGAAAGTACAAACACATGATCGTGGTGTCCCAAAACCCACTGTAGAACGCACTGGTGCCCATTGTTGTTTTTGTGGAAGTCCTGTTAAATTACCCTATATTGCCACACAGGCAAGAGCAGGTAGAATGGATGAAGCCTTAATGGCGATAGTAGTTGAAGGTAAACCCAAAATTTTCGTTTCCCCGAACGATGTACATATCGAAACTGCTATGTCTGCTAAACCAACGTGGAAGCCAAGCCAAGTAATACAAGAAACTCCTAAAGTGAGTGGATTGATCTACGGCATGACATATTGGCATCAAATGTTTACCGAACGACAGCTTACCGTGCTAAATACTTTTAAAGACCTATTATCAGAGGTTAGGGAATGTATTATACGAGACAATAGAGAAGATAAATATGCAGATATTGTCTGCACCTATTTGTCCCTTGCTATTGGACGGATGGCAGAGGCGAATTGTAAAGCATCTTGGTGGGAGAATTCTGCTACTTTTATTGCTCCTGCTTTTACACGTCAAGCACTCCAGATGACTTGGGTCTTTGCAGAAGCAAATCCATTCTCCGCTTCAACACAGAATTGGACAGCTCAGGTGGAATGGATTGCAAAGGTTGTTGAAAAGTTGCCAGCTTTGACGAACAACGGAACAGTATATCAAGCAGACGCCATTAATACAAGACATGCTGGCGATAAACCTATCATCGTCACTGATCCACCCTATTATGACAATATACAATACGCCGATCTCTCTGACTTCTTTTACGTTTGGTTAAGGGTTTTGCTCCGCGATGTTTATCCTGAATTATTTGGAGGCATGATGACACCAAAGGATGAGGAGATAGTTGCAGCACCGCGATTTAAGAATCCTCATGTGCATTTTGAGGATCTGTTAAGTAAAGCATTTCTGCATATGAGGCAACACTGTTCTGATATGTTTCCCACCATTATTTTCTATGCTTATAAACAACAAGAAGAAGAACACGATGGTGTCACTTCTACTGGATGGGAGACTATGCTTTCAGCAACTGTCAACGCAGGTTTTCAGATTGTGGCGACATGGCCTATGCGGACCGAAAGGATAACAGGAACCAAAACAGAAGTTAATGCTTTAGCTTCGTCTATTGTTCTCGTATGCCGCCCACGCCCTGACGATTCTTCTGAGATAATCTACAGTGACTTTATTCAAGAATTGAAAAAAGAGATGCCGCTTGCACTGGATAGACTCACGCGTATTACTAACATTAGACCTGTTGACTTTGCACAAGCTTCCATCGGACCAGGGATGGAGATTTACTCGCGTTATAGCAGAGTAATACGGGTCAGTGGTAAGATTGTTCCAATTCGTAAAGTGCTCATGCATATCAACAACGAAATCGCCGCCTACCTCGAAAAAGAGACAGGTGAACTGGACCCCGAAAGTCAGTTCTGTTGGACGTGGCTGCAGCAACACGGTTACATAGAAGGTAATTATGGGGATGCAGACGTGCTTTCAAAAGCGAAAGATATAGATATTGATGCTATGCACAATAAATTATTAATAAGGGATCGTGGCAAGGTTCGGTTATTGAAAGCTGAGGAATATGCGAAACGTGAGAATAGTGAAAACATGACTGCCTGGGAAGGGTGTTTACGGATGGTGTGGCATCTATCTGGTGCAGAAAATAGCGACGGTATTTCGGGATGTGCTGCAGTTGCGCGTGCAATGCGTGATTATGAATCAGCAAAACGTCTCGCGCGTGTGTTGTATGATTATTATGAGAAACGTGGTGATGCTACAAGTGCATCAGCCTATAACAATCTCGTAACTGAGTGGCAGTATATTTCGGAAACAATGGGTTCACCACAGACAGAGACATTGAATTTGTTTGAAGATGTGTAGGTACACGACGTGTGCCATCAACCAATTTATGGATTCTGGTTCATGCGTGATACTATTACTCCATACGTCTTACAGTATCAACTAAAGCGCAACCTACGACCCTTTACGCGCGCAGAAATTCAGAAATTGCCAACTGAACAGATGGGCGTATATGTTCTATGGCGAAAAACTGGAACAGAAGGAAGAAATGAGTGTATCTATGTGGGAGAGTCAACAACATGTGTGCGGCGGCGACTGTTACAGCATTATGATAGGGCAACTAATCCAGAGCTGCACTCGCAGCTAAGGTTGTTTCGGGGAATTATCCAATTCGCAGTAGAATTCATAGATGGGGCAGAGGAAACGGTTTTATTGGAGACAGAACTAATCCGTGCATTGCAACCAAAAACAAATAAGAACAAGCTAGTGGACAGTCCAGACTAAATATGTAGTCGCGATTCGGAGATCGCTCCTACTAATACTCTGTTCTGTAGGAGGCCAACTATATATAACTGGCCGATTCCCGACTATTGATGATACACACAATATTAGAATAGACAATAGAATCTTGAAACTGATAACATTTCGGCACTTGTCAACTACCCAAGCCTAAAGACTTGGGCTTCCTGCCCGAAGATTAGGTGAAGAGACTGGTAAAAAGTGAAAATTAAAACAACAATCTGTGAAAAACACAAAAACTGAATCTGGTTAATGATAATTAAAAGCAATCATTTCCTTGCTTTTATTTTGTGTAAAATACTGCAATGACCTCATTAGAGTAATTGATCGAACTGTGTAGGAATCTGGAAGATCAAATATGTCTGGATGATTTTGTTCGGATAAGACGACTTTATTTTTTAATTCAATAGTTCTTAAAAACTGATTGAACTCTCCTAAATCGAGAACGCCATTATAATGCCCATTGGTATTATTGAAATAGGGCGGGTCAAGATATAAAAAAGAGTTCTCAAGACAAGTAAAGTCTTTATAATCCTTGTTTGTTATGGTTAAGTCTTGAATATTTTTACTTAAATTTAATAATGAATCAAGATATACTTTAGGACATGTGCTCCCTTTTCTGATAGGCGAATTGAATTTGTTGTTTGAATTGAATCTGATTTTTCCAGAAAATGCGTTCTTCGCAAGATAAAGGAAGTTCGCTGCCCCCTGCACCCCGTTTTCTAAACAGAGCTCTCGGACGTGATAATAATATTCGCTAGAAGAATTATTGTAATGTTCGTTATACAGTTCCCATAACTGAGATGGAGATGTTTGAACATGCCGTATCAGGTTTACGACAATGGGGTTATTGTCGTTATAGGTAACTCGATGAGATCCAAACCTATTGCACGCATAAAAAGAAAATGCCCCTCCACCTCCAAAAATATCATAAATAGGACATACAAGGTTATCAGGAATTATTTTATCAAAAATATCATTGAAACCTGCTTTACAACCAATGTAGGGAATTATCTTTAGATTCGTGCGCTTGTTTGTTACAAAAAACTCGGATTGCTGTATACCCACCCAGTCTTTATTCATTTCATCAATTCTTCATAGGATTCCGTTGTTTAACTTTAACGTTATTTCCGATAGATAAGGGATACCATTCACTGTCGCGACCGTCGTCTGCGTTTTTGGGGGCGCGGTGGTTTTTCCTTCGGTTCAGGTTCTTCTGGCGGTTCACCAGTCGCTAAGGTTGCTACAGTTACTCTTGGACGCTTGAACATCCATACCATAAAGAAGATACCGAAACAGAACAAGATAATACTAACTAATTGGGGTGAAGTCATCCACGCCAGCGATGATGTCTCTGGGAAGACATGCGGAGTCAAACGCCAGAATTCAACGATGAATCTCTCCACTGCCAATCCGACAAGACTTGCACCGAAAAGCAATCCTGGTATTGAGGCAAACTTCTTGCGTTGTGACCAGAGAATACCGAAAAATATAAATGAGATAGTCGTTTCATATATGGGTGTTGGATGGACAGGTACATCTGTAGGGACTGTACCGTTGGGAAATGCCATCGCCCAAGGCACATCAGAAGGGGGACCGTAATCTCCGTCACCAGCGAGTAAACAACCGATCCGACCAATTCCGTAGCCAAGTAAGAGCAGTGGACCGACGATGTCAACAGTCGGTAAAAACGGGTTTGGGGATCTGAGGATTACCCATGCTACACCTGCACTGCCACCAAATAATCCGCCATACCAGACTAAACCACTCGGACTGAAAAGGTCGTGAAAATGAAAAGGGGACGCAATGAAAAGGACATAGTATATCTTTGCGCCAACAATTCCACCGATAGCACCAGCAGCGACCAAAGCAGTTGCGATCTCTCCTTTAAATCCTCTACGGTTCAATTCCCGTCCTAACAGAAAACTGCAAGTGATAAATGCAGTTGCTAACATGACACCGTAACTATGAATTCCGACAGGAAAAGATCCAATTTTTCCGAAGTTAATTAGCGTGGGATACATTTAATTATTCTCCGAGATAGGCTTGTCGCACCCTTTCATCTGCTAATAGATCGGTTGAATTCCCTTCAATTGTTATTTCTCCTGTCTCCATGACATAACCTCTGTCAGTCAGGTTTAAGGCGAGTTGTGCGTTCTGCTCAACTAATAGGATCGTTGTTCCTTCTTCATTAATTTGCTGGATGATTTCAAAAATCTGTTTTACGATGAGGGGTGCTAAACCTAAGGAGGGTTCATCTAATAGTAATAGTGTTGGGTGTGACATGAGCGAACGTCCGATAGCCAACATCTGCTGTTCTCCGCCACTGAGACTTCCGCCGCGTTGTTTTCGTCTTTCAAAAAGCACTGGGAAATAGTCAAATATTTTGTTTAGGTCTGCTCTGATTCCTGCGGTATCCTTTCTTAGGTATGCGCCAAGTTCAAGGTTTTCAAGGATAGTCATATCAGAGAATATTAGTCTTCCTTCAGGTACTTGTGAGATTCCCATTTTAACTCTTTGCTCTGGTGAGGTTCTGGTGATGTCAGCCCCTTCAAAAGTGATAGTTCCCTGTACAGGTTTATATATACCGGAAATCGTCATCTGTGTTGTAGATTTTCCAGCACCGTTTGCGCCGATCATGCATACCTTTTCACCGGCGTTTACTTCGATTGAGATTCCGCGTACGGCTCTGATGTTTCCGTAGTATGTGTGAATGTTTTGAAGTTTAAGCATCGTCAGAAGTTCCTAAATATGCTGCGATGACGCGTTCATCGTTTTGGACAACTTCGGGTTCACCATCACAGATTTTTTCTCCGTGGTCAAGTACGGTGACCCAATCGGATATTTGCATGACGAGTTTCATATCATGCTCTATCAGTAGGACAGAGATTCCTTGATCGCGTATCGTATAGATAAGGGAGATCAGTTGTTGTGTTTCCTGTGGGTTCATTCCTGCTGCGGGTTCGTCGAGGAGTATAAGTAAAGGTTTTGTTGCTAACGCTCGTGCGATCTCGACTCTCCGTTGGTCGCCATAAGATAGATTTCCTGCTGTCTGGTTGCTAATCTCTTCTAAGCCTACGAACCTGAGCATTTCCATTGCATATTCTGTAATTTGTTGTTCTTCTTTTTTTTGTCTCGGTGTATGAAATACTGCCCCTACAAGTGTGCTTGATGTGCGCGGATGTCTTCCTATTTTGACGTTATCTAAGACCGTGAGTTCGGTAAAAAGCCTGATGTTTTGAAATGTGCGAGCAATACCGAGTTGTGTTACCTGATCAGGACGAAAACCTGTAATGCGTTTCCCTAAAAAAAATGTTGCACCATAAGTAGGTCTGTCTAAACCGGTAACGCAATTAAAGAGTGTGGTTTTACCAGCACCGTTGGGACCTATCAGACTGGATATCTGACCTGGATGTATATTCATCTCAACATCCGACAATGCTATTACACCGCCATAGTGTCTGCTTAATCCTACTGTTTGAAGTATATTTATAGGTTTATTTTCCATCTGTATCTCCCATTCTGCTTTCCTACATACAATAACGTGAATTTGATAATTAAATGCAATATGCGTTGTAGGTTGGGTAGAGGCACGAAACCCGACATGTATTGCTCTATAATGGGTCAAGATGTCGGGTTTCGTACCTCTACCCGACCTACGTGGTTATTTGTTCTGATTTATCAAACTCACGTTACACTTTAATAATTCTAACTGATTTTAAGATAAGAATCAAGTGTATTTTGTTAGTCAATTTTTCTGCGTTGATACATGAACCATTCCACAACGCTCAAGATAACAGCGAGAAAAACAAGGTATATCCAAGGTGGAAACCGGAAGAATGAACTACCACTGATTAATTCTGATTCTGTCACCAATTCTTCTATTCCCTCAACAGCATTGATACTTGCTTCGGTTTCGCTTGCGAGATTTACTGCCCACAACTTTTTGAATCCATTGTCATCTGTAGTTTTCTCTTCTTCAAGATTTTCATCAGTTTCTGCGTTCTCCTCAATACTTGCATCCGTTAGGGTTAACGCGTAGAAACCTGCAAGTTGTGTCTGATCAAAGAGTAATTCATCCCCATCATAATCTTTAATGTCTATAGGTATGTCCCATGTTTCTTCATCAGGACCGGTGATTTTTACGGTCATTTGCGGATTTTCAGATGTTACATCTTGTGGGAGTTTGTTCTTCATTTCTTCTATCTCTTGAGCATCAAACTTATACCGAAGGACTTCACCTGTAAGTAAATGATACTCTTCTATTTTATCGCCCTGGACAAACCATGTTATGGTATTTGCCATGATGACAGGGAATGCAATGCGGAGTGGTAGATCGGACTCCAGTATGTTAATTGCGGCGAACACAATTTTTCTTTTCGGCGTAACATCTACGAACACGACGGGTGCTTCAAATGAACGAACGAGGACTTTTGATGTTGGTGGTGGTGTTACTGCATAAGCCTTGCCGATAAGTACGTTTTCTAACTGCACATGTTGTAGTATCGGATGTGTTCGCTCCCACTCTGTGATAATGGGTGTTTCTATCTCTTCTCCTATCTCCCACGTTGCAACAGAATCGTCTGCTCCTATATTTGGTGGTGTATCTGAATTGGGTGGATAAATGAACATGAAATTACCATCACCGAGCGAGGTGGGACTGTAGCGATCAAAAATAACCACCTCAAACTCTTGTGTATTTGCTTCGTATTCTGCAGGTGTAGCGACGGTTAGGTCTATTTTCTCATCAACTGCAAGTGCATTTCTTAGGAAAGGATTCTCCTCTGTTACCAATAGGACAGTGATACTTTCACGTATAGGGAGTGTGGCGTAGGCGACATTGTCGGTCTTAAGTGCGTCCTCAATGTCCAATACTGCTTTGAGTTCCCCACCTTCAAATGTAAAATTACTGAATATCTCGGTCTTTATTTCACCGGGGGAGAGTGTATAGGGACGTACATCGAATAGGCTTTCGTTGAAATAGAGTTCAACACTACATTTCTTTTCTTCATCTGAGGTATTTATGACGCTCAGTAGTGTCTCATAGTCAAAAGCATTGACGATGCTCTTTCGGACACGGAATTGGGTAATACCGACATTATCGTTCTCTTCCCCGATCTGGAGCAGATGGAGTTTGATGTTTCTTTTTTGTTCTTGATCATCGTCTGGGTTTGTGTTTTCGGATTGTATATTTTGAAAATCAGCGAGGGTCTCTTCGGAGATTTTTTGGAAATCACTGAGGATGATTATTTCTGGATTAGGTTTTGTTTGTGCAACGGCTAATGCAAGGTCTATAGCAGGTTTTAGGTCTGTTTTTATGTCTGTTGGTTCAATAGATTCGATCGCTTCACGTATTGTTTTCTGATGCCTTGTGAACGGGGTATGAATTATGGGACGTGTATGACAACTGATGACTGACATTTCATCCATAAAACGTAGTCCTTGCACAATTTGGAGTGCTGTTTCTTTTGCAGAATCTAAACGCGATTCTGTTTCAGGATTTTCGGGATCGAAATTTAAAATAGCATTCATACTCGCTGAGCGGTCAACAATGAGGATGAGTTGTCGTGCTGATTTTGTGATGAAAGCGAACTGAGGCCTAGCGATTGCCAAGACTAACAGCGCAAGGAACAGTAGTTGAAGCAAAAGTGATAATAGGTGCTTGAGTCTTTGAAACAGGGATGTGGTCTGTCTCTCTTTGAAGAGTTGTTCCCAGAACATTAGGGTAGAGACAGGTTCTCGTCTCCGTCTTAATTTGAGTATGTAGAGGGCGATAATCGGAATTGCAAGTCCGAATAAGAATAAGGAGATAGGTGATAGGAAATTCATCAATCAATATCATCCGGACAATCTAATACCGTTTCTATTTATAATTGACTCATTTATGGCTGTCCTTCTACGGGACACAAACTGGAAAGTTTGTGCTACAAAAGAGACATTATACATTAGAAATGGTATAAGTTCAAAAGGTGTTAGGTTACAAAACCACCCATTCGGAAAATGCGTAAAATGAGTTCGTCAAATGGTGTTTTCGTCATTGTCCGAACAAGACTTATTTCTCTCTGCGTACAATACCTGTCAAGGTCATCACAGTATTTTTTGAAGAGGTCTTGATACCGTTTAATGTGCGATTCATTTATGGTTACAGGTCGGAGTTCATTTGTCTCAACATCAACGAGATGATAGTCACCGAGTAGATTGGGTTCAGCTTCTTTTTCGTCAATTATATGAACAACAAACAAGTCATGCTTTTGAAACTTTAGCATGTTGAGTCCGGCAGTGAATCCTTTTGGGTCAAATAGGTCTGAAATGAGAACGACCAATCCGCGGCGTTTCGTCATGTGTACAAAATTGTGGAATGCTTGCTCCAGATCGGTTTCTCCCGAAGCCTCAATTTGGTCAAGAAAATTGAGGACGGTGAAAATTTTCCCTTTCCCGCGTTCTACGGGTAATCGGGTTTTGTCAGTTGTATTGAATGCGGTTATGCCGATTCTATCAAGATTTGAGAGTCCGATATAAGCGAGTGCAGCGGCGACTCGTTTTGCGTAGATGAGTTTTGGCAAATCGCCATACGTCATGGATTCACTTGCATCAACCAGAAAATAGATATGTAGGTCTTCGCGTTCTTCATAGAGTTTTAGTAGCAATTCGTCTAATCTCGCGAATGCGTTCCAATCAATATAGCGAAAATCGTCTCCGGCGGTGTAGTTTCTATAATCAGCAAACTCTACACTGACGCCTCTTCGTGTACTGCGGCGTTCAGCCTTTATCCGTCCAGCAAAGATCTTTTTTGAGACGATGTAGAGGTATTCAAGCTGTTTTAGGAAATCGCTGTCAAAGGCAGATTGTGTTTCGTTCATTTAATTATGGTATCCGCAATGGAGAGACTAATCTGTTACTTCTAACAAATTGTTAATGATCATGTCGGGGTCTATTCCCTCAGCTTCCCCTTCAAAACTGAGTATAAGACGGTGGCGCAGACTGGCTAATGCGACAGACTGGATATCCTCGCGTGCTACATTGTATCTTCCGTCTAAAATAGCCTTCACTTTGCTGGCAAGTATTAACGCTTGGGCACCACGAGGACTTGAACCGTACCGCACATATTTCTTTGTCATTTCTGGGGCATCTTCCGTTTCAGGATGCGTTCCCATGACAAGACGTAAGGCATATTTCCGGACATCTTCAGCGATCAGGATATCTCTGACGATCTGTTCAAGTTCGTTGATAACGGTACCTTCACAAACCTTTTCAACAGAAGGCATTTCGCGTTTTGTTGTACGTTCCATGACAACATCAAGTTCCTCTATACTTGGAAACTCAACCTTAAGTTTGAAGAAAAATCTGTCAAGTTGTGCTTCCGGTAATGGATATGTTCCTTCCATTTCTAATGGGTTCTGTGTTGCCATAACAAAGAAAGGAAGATCTAAATTGTGATGTACACCTGCGACGGTAACAGATTTTTCTTGCATTGCTTGAAGCAGTGCCGACTGTGTTTTTGGTGTAGCGCGGTTAATCTCATCAGCAAGGACGAGATTTGCGAAGATGGGACCCGGTTGAAATTCGAAGAATTTTTTTCCAACGTCATCCTCTGCGACAATTGTGGTACCGACAATATCGGCAGGCATCAGGTCAGGTGTAAACTGAATGCGTTGTTCTTCTAAGTCAAGGACATCATGGAGTGTACTGATGAGTAGTGTTTTGCCTAAGCCGGGTACACCTTCTAATAATGCATGTCCACCCGTCATCAAGCAGATTAAAACACCTTCAATAATTTCTTTTTGACCAACAATCCGCTTAGAGACCTCTTCTTGTATTTTCTTGAACGTCTCTCGGAATTCATCGTGTTTTTGTTCTAATTGTTCGGACATTTTTCTCCCAACGGTGGATATGCGATAAATCACCGCAAAGATTGCCATTTATCTCTGCGGTGATTATTGCTTAGGTGTGTTCTTACTCTTCAGTCGGTTTAATGGATTCAAAATAGCGTTTCACATAGAACTTATACCCGAGGGGTATCTGTTCCTGTGTGAGTGCATCTTCTGAGAGTTTCTGATACTTCATGTAAGCATCTTTATAGCTGAGTGAAGATTCTTGTCCTTCAGCAGAAACTTTTGAAGTTTGCACGGTGGAACTACCTTCGCCTTGAACACCTGTGATCTGCTGCAGATTAAGTGTAGAATCGAGTGAAGTAAGGTCTCCCTGTTGAGATGTGGAGGTTTTACTCCCCGCACTATTTGAAGGACTATTAGATAACAGATTTGACAGACCGGTGGCAGGATTGATACCTTTGCCAGCACAACATGCTGCGATACATGCTTTGCAGTCTTCACATGCACAGAGTAGGTCGGTTAACTTCTGATTACGATTCTTGAGCAGATCGAAATTGCGGATCTGCTTACTTGAGGCGTTAAGTTTACCTTGTGCACCTTCAGTATCGTTTCCTTCCATTGCTTCTCCTGCCCCAGCTATATTTCCGCCGAGTCCATCAAGGTCGGAATCCTTTAGACTTTTGCCTGCCCTTTTGAGTTCATCAGAAAGGTTTTGGCGTTGTTCTTGGTCGAATTTTGGAACATCTTTTGCAACTTTGTCAAGTTTGTCAGCAGCTTTCTTGTAGTCGCCGCGTTTCAACTGTTGTCCGAATTCCCCGAGAATAGGATTACCGATGAACTGTTGTCCGAGTCCCTGCATGAGCTCTTCTTGTTGTGCAATCTTAACAGGGTCAATTTTGGTTTTCAAGAGTTGCGTTAACTCGGTCATTCTGGCAAGAGCTTCCTTCGGTGTCATCTCAGACTTTTTCAACTCAAGTGTTCTTTTCTCAATCTCTTCCAAAATTTCCTTGAGTTCCTGATCTTCATTCTCTTCGGTTTCTTTCTTTGCTTCTTCAATTTTCTTTATCAGTGAATCAGCTTCAGCTGCGATTTCAGCTGAATAATCAGCTTCTGCTGCAGTCGTAGGCTGTTCGAAAAACTCTACATACGTGAAACCGACGAGGAAAATTGCCACTAAAGCGATAAAGAATGTTTCTCGTGGGACTTTGTACTTCGCGACCTGTTTGATTGGGATTGCTTGCAATCGCTTACTGGTATCTTGTAGTTGAAGTGCGGTTAGCGTTTCACTGGTCTTACGTTCAATTTGCTCTAACCCACTGACGACACGGTCTTTCAAGGATGCATCTACATCAATCGCGCGAGCTGCTTCCAATAGGTTTATTGGACGCACTAAGCGAACGATAAACGCAATGGCTGCGATACCACATACCACCCATAGGAATGTCAGTGGCGGTATATTGAATGATGTGGCAAGACTGTCAACAATGACTGCTGGAACACAAACAATTAGTCCGTATAGCAGGAAGATTGCCAGGGTTTGTAAATAACCTTGGACATTTAGGCGTCGACGGACTTGACGTATTTTTTCAAGAATCAATTTTTCCTGCATGAAGTATATCTCCTGTTAGACATGATGTTAATAACAACGCGCAAATCCGTGCGTCATCGTTATCAGGTATACTTTGGTGAATGACGTTCTTGAGACTCTATTTTAGATTAGATCCTGTCGGGAAATAATTAGTTGTTTAATAGTCTACACTATTAATAAATGTTATGTCAAGGGGTTTTTAGCAATTTTATTGAAAAAAACATCTAATTTGTTGGATTTTTAACGAATTGTAGTGAATTTTATGGATTCATAGGATTATTTCAACCAGTTTCTAATCTGCTACTTGACTTGTCTGCTGCCAACTGTTTTCAAGTTGGACATCTCTTATGACGAGATTCCAATCCCATAGTAGCACAGTGCCGTCTTGTGAACCACTTGCGAGTGTTTTGCTATCGTGTGAAAACACAAGTGTTTCAATCGGTTCTGTGTGTCCCGGTAGTGAATGTAGTTTTTTACCTGTCTTGATATCTAATAGGTCAATGGCATCTGAACAGAACGAATGGATGCGTGATACACTTGAAACGAGTAGAATAGATCTGTCAGGAGAGAATGTTAGGACCTTGCCTGCTGCACCTTGGATATATTTACCATAAGATCCCTTAATTGAATGCGTGTCTATTCTGATTGTCATTTTAGTGGTGTTAAAATCCCATAGTCATAGCACCCACAACCTGAAGGTTGGGGCTTGTGCTTCATAGCAGTTAGCCTTTTTAAATAAAGGTCTTACATCTGCTCCACAATGGGGTCTAAGCAACCCACTTGCAAGAATGCAACTTAATAACTTGAACACGTGATTTTAAACGGATAGGTTTTTACTTCCTACTCCTGACGTGCAATAGATGTTACAAAGTAACTTAGTCAGTATTGATTAGCAAGGCTTTTACGTAACTGTATCACTGACAAGCGTTCCACCAACACATCAGTTACAACCAATGCCGATCGCTATAATATATTAACACATTTTGGCAGTCAATGTCAAGAAAAAACAAAGGAGGGGTGTGTAAAGTTATTGCACACTATCTGTCAGAATCGCGGATTACGCGGAGAACGCGGAAGGGAAAAGGGATGGAAGAATGGAAGAGGGAATGGGTGGAAGGATGGAAGAATGTTTTACAATCTGTCAGAATCGCGGAAGGCACGGAGAACACGGAAGGGGTTGAAAGAAGCACAATCAAGGATGAATGTGCTACGGAAGTATCAAGATGGATGGGGTAGGGAGAAGGGTAATGAGGGATGAAGGGGGTTGGAGGAAGAAGCACAATCTAACAGAATGTGCTACAGGCAGGATCGCGGAAAGCGCGGAGGAGGTGGATATGCTCCTGAATCTTCTGTGCAAAAACTTTACACACCCACAAAGGGCGGGCATTCCTCCCCAAGCTAAAGCATGGGGTCTCCTGCCCGAACATAGATGACTCACACAGACAAGGACGGTATCGTTAACACCGAATGCTAAGGCAATCGCAGATTGAATCGATATACTCTGATTAATCCGTTGTGTAAGTGGGGTTGAAAATGGAGGAAGTTCAGTTCGTGTTTTGAGATTCCATAACTGAATAGTAGGTCTAAGGTATCCACCCATCGCGAGGATGTTACTATCGGAGGAGAAGGCTATTGCATTGACCTGTCCGATAGTCTTATTCGGAAGAGTTACTTCATTACCAGTTTTTACATCATATAGATATAGACCGATATCGCTACCAACTGCCAGGAACTTTCCATCCGGTGAAAACCTGATAACGTTGATTCCACCTTTCCCAAGTCGCGCAATTGCACTTGCAGGTAATTCAGAACGAGTATCATGTTCATGAAAAACACGGGGATGAGAACTAGGCTTATGTTTTGGATACAGTGTTTCTGGACTATTCAGGTTTTCATTGTTAGCAAATAACTTTTGTATTGGGGATGTATCTTCCACAGGATTGTGCTTTAGGTAGAGAACTGTGAGTGCATGTAATCTCTCTATCGGTGATATATCCTGAATTTTGTTATGCTCGAGTCCAAGTACACTGAGTTTTGTTAAATTGGAAAGCGGTGATATATCCTTTATGTTATTACCGTCCAACCGTAATTCTGTAAGTTCAGTCATACCTGCAAGTGGAGAAATGTCGGTGATGTTGTTCTTATAGAGTTCCAATTTCTCAAGTTTGATCATGCCATTTAAAGGTGTAATGTCCTCAATTTTATTTTGATACAGTTTTAATTCTCTAAGTTCTGTTAATCCTTCAAGAGGTGAAATATCAGTGATGTTTGAATCATAAAACTCTAAGGTATTTAGAGATACCATAGTCGCAAGGGATTCAATCTCAGGAGGAGGAACAAGAAATTTCAAGGATTTTAGCTTTGTTAAAGCTGAGAGTGGTGAGATGTCAGGAATAGGTTCACGGAATTCTAAAGACCCAAGCTCTTGCAAGTTAACAAGCGGCGATATGTCACTTAGCGGATTATTATAAAAATAGAGTGTGTTGAGATGTATTAACCCGCTAAGTGGTGCTAAATCACTGATCAAATTATCAGATATGAATAATCTTCTGAGTTGTGTCAGACCAGCAAGTGGAGAAATATCAATGATCTTATTGTTGCTGAGGTATAGACTATTGAGATGCTTCAAATTTGCCAAAGGCGAAATATCACTTAGAGGATTACTGTATATAGATACTTTAGTGAGTTCTGTTAAGTTTTTAAGTGGTGTAATATCATGAATCCAATTTTGACCGATACTGAGTTCAGTTAACTTAGTCAATCCGGCAAGTGGAGATAGATCCTCAACGTAGCCTCTTAGGAATGTTAACTGTTTCAGTTGTGATAATTCTGCAATGGGAGATAGGTCCGAGATGCTATTGTTGTAGATCTTTAAAGTCTGTAGTTTAGTTAGTTTGGCAATTGGTGTAATATCACTTATAGAATGAGGATTTTCTATTATAAGTTCAGTTAGGTTGGTAGCTTTTTCAAGGCCTTTTAGATCATAGATATCCGGTTCTGACCATCCGAGTTCTAATTCTGTCAATTCTTTCATTCTGTTTTCTGGAATTGCGTCAGCCTCTTCTAAATCCAATGCTCTCCTGATAAATCCAGCTAATTGATCATCAGGTATGTTGACGTATTCTGATGTGTTATCAGTTTGGGCACAACTGCAGACGAGTATGAATGTAAAGAGTATATACAGATATTTCATTTTCGGAATAACTCGTTTTGGACTTGAAAAAAGTTGTTGAAAACACGATCAACCCTTTTCCATAAAGGGTTTTTTGTGGTATAATATTCGTAAGAAAATAGTGGGGTGACACCCTATTTGAACCACAAAGTGAGTTGCTTTTCTCGGTTCTAAATCTCACAGATATTATATCAGAAACCGTCAGATAAAGCAACTTCTAAAAATGGAGTATTGTTGATGGATTTGATCGAGATAATGGAAGCGTTCCCGACTTCTCATTGAATTCTGGTCAACAATCTGTTAGAATATTGAGGAAAGAAAATCAGGCGGATGGACAACGGATCACCGTGGACGATGTCTTTGAATATCTTGCATCGGGTATGACAGTAGCGGAAGTCCTTAACGATTTCCCATATTAACTGAGACAGTTTTTCGTGCTTGTTTTGCTTACGCAGCGGACAAGAAAAAATCATAGGTAGAGATAAGTTATGTTTCACAGTCAAACCGAACTTACTGAAAAAATTATCCTTGGTGAGGACTCAATGATTGAATTCAAAAGAGAGATGCCTCACAGAAACAGGTTGGCAGACGAGATTGCTGCTTTTGCAAACGCCCAAGGCGGCGTAATACTTATCGGTGTTGATGACAACAGAGAAATCATTGGAATTGAACTGCGAGAACTGGATAGTGTTGAGAAAACGGTTGTTGAAATATGTAATGACAGCATCGAACCCACCGTTCCCATTTTCACAGAAAAACTACGTCTTGATGGTAAAAACCTACTGAAAATAGAAGTACCGAGGAGTCTTTTTGTTCACAAAACGTCTAACGGTTATTTCACTCGCCAAGGAAGCAGCAAAAGAGAAATGCAGACCGACCAGTTGGCGAGACTGTTACAAAGTCGTTCACAAGCAAGGATTATCAAATTTGATGAACAGTTCGTACCAAACACAAATAAAGAGACATTAAGAGAATCGCTCTATCGCCAATTTATCACAGAAGGTGCCCCTGAAGAAGTGATAGAAGACCTACTCCTGAAAAGAAGCTTACTTGTTAGAGAAGGTCAGGCTATCCGTGCTTCTGTTGCAGGTGTTTTGATGTGTCACGATACACCCGATGAATTCCTCTATAACAGTTTTATTCAAGCCGTTTATTATAGAAGTACAGAAAAAGATGCTAACTACCAAATTGATGCAAAAGATTTTAAGGGACCACTTGACCAACAGATTATAGATGCCTTTAAATTTGTCCAAAAACACAATGAGGTATCAGCGCGTAAGGACATTGGGAGGATAGACCAACCTCAATACAGCATGCGCGCCGTATTCGAGGCAATCGTTAACGCAGTTGTACATAGAGATTATTCAAAAAGCGGTTCCAAAATTAGACTGTTTATGTTTACGGATCGACTTGAGTTATATTCCCCAGGTGCCTTAGCAAATACTGTGACAATTGATAAACTACGTTATAGTCAAGCCACGCGTAATGAACTCTTATCTCGTTTACTTTCGGAAATTACCTTAGATGATATAGGAAACCAAGTAAAGCGGAGACACTTTTTAGAACGACGAGGGGAAGGTGTCGGCATCATCCTGAACGAAAGCGAACAACTGAGTGGACAAATACCTGTCTATGAACTCTTTAACGAAGAATTGTGTCTGACAATTTTTGCAGCAAAATCTCTTCAATTTTCTACTTAGAAGAAAAACAGTAATTTTAAAATTATTTCAAACATTCTCTAATCTGATACTTGACTTGGTTGCTGCCAACTGTTTTCAAGTTGGACATCTCTCATGACGAGATTCCAATCCCATAATAGCACAGTACCGTCTTGAGAACCACTTGCAAGTATTTTGCCATCGTGTGAGAATTTCAATATATCAATAGGTTCAGTATGTCCAGGTAATGAAAGGAGTTTCCTACCGGTTTCCAGATCAATCAGATCAACTTCATCTATGGATTTGGAATGAATAGGTAGCACACTTGCAACACATAGAATACTTGCGTCAGGTGAAAAAGCAAGTGCAAAACCATCTGCTCCTTTAATGTAACCCGAATATGAGTTCATATCATCTCTGGAACCTAACTTGCCTTTTATTATCCCGGTGGTTAAATCCCAAATCGAGATACCGCTAAATTCTTTAGCAGCAAGGAGTTTAGCATCATGAGATAGGACTAAATTATAGGCATCAACGGGTAATGTGTGAATTAATTCATTTGTCTTTAAATCCCATAGATATGCGGAATCTGAGCTACCAGCTGCCACCAATTTTGTTCCATCGGATGATTTTACAATTTGCCCGGATGGATTAGAATTGTCTATCGGAAGATGGTGTGCGATGTTGTTTTTCTCTATATCCCATACATAGATTCCACGACTGCTGCCACTTCCACCAGATCCCCCATTGCTGACAATCCATTTGCTAACATTTTTAGATGATAAACAGGCAAGCATTTTATTGTCCTGCGAAAAAGCCATCCTACCGAAGGCTTGCATGAGAGGAGGTAGTTCTTCACCCGTATTTAGATTCCAGATTTGAATTTTCTTGTGTCCTTGATAGGACTTGTCTGTACTCCAGTTTTCCCTTGCGTTAAACGCTATGATGCCGTTTACAGGATGGCAAGCGAGGTGTGTACCATCAGGTGATAATGTAGAAGCATGCGTAATTTTCTGGATACTGTCTGTAAATTCGAATACCTTCTCACCTGAATTTAGATCATATCTGTGAACCGTATTATTGAAGAGTGCTGTCGTAAGCATGGTGTCATCTTGTGAAAAGACCATATCGTCAATCGTTTCAGTAAAATCTGTTGACAAGGTTTTGATTTTTTTACCATTTTTGGTGTTCCAAAACTGAATTGTTCCATCTGCACTTCCCGTAGCGAGTGTATTCCCATCAGGTGTGAACGCCACCGCAAGCACTTGGTTGATGTGACCTTTAAGCTCTACTATCTCTCGCTTCTTCTTAACATCCCACACACGCACAGTGCCATCCGTATCGCCACTTGCGATTATGTTTCCATCGTATGAAAATGCTAAGGCTGTTACCCAACCTGTATGTCCCTTTAGGGTTGCATGTTTACGTTGTTTTTTCGTATTCCATATCCTGACTGTCTTGTCTTCACTCCCACTTGCAAATGTATTGCCATCTGGAGCAAAAACTAATGATCGAATTCCTACCTCTTTTTTGGATCGATTCCAGATAAGTCCATGACCTCTCATTTTTGCTAATCTTCCACCAGATTGTGTATGCCACAAACTTATCTGACCATCTGGTCCGCCACGTCCACGACCTACACCGGTACCCCTTGCAAATATACTTCCATCATGGGATAGTGCCAAGACACTCCCGCCCCTATCATCATCAGTCTCAAGCTCTACTATTTTTTCTCGTGAAGTCATATCCCAATAGATTATTTTACCTGTATGACTAACACAGACAAGTGTTGTATCCTTAACTGCAAATGCTAAGGCGAAGACAGAGTATATATGAACATCAAAATTATAGGTATAGGATATTGGAATAGTAAAAGGTGGTAGTTCAGTATGTGTTTCAAGATTCCATAACTGGATCATTGGTCTTAAATATCCACCAATCGCGATAGTGCGACTATCTGAGGAGAAAGCAATCGCATTGACCTGACCGATTTTTTTATTCGGTAAAGATACTTCATTACCGGTTCCTACATCATATAGATATAGACCGACATCGCTGCCAACTGCAAAGAACTTTCCATCAGGTGAGAATCGCATTGTGTTGATGCCACCTTTACCGAGACGCGTAATCGCACCTTCTGGTAGTTCAGAGCGAGTTTCATGTTCATGAAAAACACGTTGATAGGGTGGAGATTCTTCTATAAAAGAAAATGAAAGTGGATATATCGTTTCAGGATCATTCAGATCTTGATTGTTTGCAAATAGCTTCTGGACAGGAGATATATCTTCAACAGGATTGTGTTTTAGGTAGAGAACTGTGAGTGCATTTAATCTCTCTATCGGTTTAACATCCTGGATTTGGTTACGTTCAAGTCCAAGCACACTGAGTTTTGTTAAATTGGATAGTGATGATATATCTTTTATGTTATTACCGTCCAACCGTAATTCTGTAAGTTCAGTCATACCTGCAAGTGGAGAAATGTCGGTGATGTTATTCTTATAGAGTTCCAATTTCTCAAGTTTGGTCATACCGATTAGGGGTGTAATGTCTTCTATTTGGTTTCGGTATAGTATTAGTTGTCTGAGTTCAGTCATTCCTGCAAGAGAAGAAATATCGCTAATGTTAGCATCAGCAAGTTCCAAAGATGTGAGTTGGGTTAATGGCGCAAGTGAATCTATCTCAGGTGGTGTCACTTCAAACTTTAGTGTTTTGAGTTGTGTCATTTCACCAATAGGAGAGATGTCTGGGATTGGATCACGGAACACTAAAGCTTTAATGTTTTTCAAATTTGCGAGGGCTGAAATGTTCTCTAATGGATTATTATAGAAATGTAAAGTATTTAGTTGAACTAACCCGTTAAGGGGTGTCAGATCGCTGATTAAATTGTCATGGATACTTAAGTAACTAAGTTGTGATAGATCGGCAAGTGGTGTTAGATCGCTGACTCTATTGTAATGAATAGTTAATCCTTGAAGTTGCGTTAGGCTTGCAAGTGGCGTTAGATTGATGATTCTATTGTTGTTGAGATATAGAGCATTGAGATTCCTCAAATTTGCCAAAGGTGAAATATCACTTAGAGGATTCTCGTGGATGTCTAAACTTGTGAGTTCTGTTAAGTTTTTAAGGGGTGTAATATCCCGGACTCTATTTCGACCTAAATTGAGTTCAGTTAGTTGCGTCAATCCTGCAAGTGGAGTCAGATCCTCAACATAACCTTTCAAGAATGTAAGATGTGTTAGCTGCGTCAATCCTGCAAGTGGTGAGAGATCTGAGATACTACTATCGTATATATACAGTTCTCGTAGTTTCGTAAGTTTCGCAAGTGGAGTTATATCACTAATATCATAAGGGTATGCCAATTGTAGGTATGTTAGATTGGTTGCTTTGTCAAGTCCTTTCAGGTCGTACACATACGGTTTTGAATACTTAACCTCTAACCTGGTTAGTTCTTTGATTTTACTATGGGTTATAGGTTCAGATTCTTCTAAACCCAATGTTCTCCTGACATATCCAGCTAACTGCTCATCAGGTATGTTTACAAAATCTGATGGATTCTCTGTTCGCGAACAACTAAAAACGGTAATGAATATTAGAATGACCGGTATGATGTGTTTCATAGTTTTCCTCTATTACGCGTTTCCTGCCATCTGTTTTCAAGCATGATGTCTCTTATTATATCATCCCAGTTCCAGAGGAGGACAGTGCCATCTTGGGAGCCGCTTGCAAGCGTTCTCCCATCATGTGAGAATTTCAAGGTTTCAATCGGTTCTGTGTGTCCAGGTAGAGAAACCAGTTTTGCGCTTGTTGCAATATCCCAGAGTTGTATCTCTACATCTCTGCAATAAAACGGACCCGTAGCACTGCTTACCACAAGAAGAATCTGTGCATCAGGTGAAAATGTCATGACATTTCCATCTCTACCCACATTGTCAAGTGTATGACGTTTCTGAATATGTGTGTTTGAGATAACTTCCCAAAGATGGATCTTTAGTCCACCATCAATAGCCAACATTCTACTATCAGCTGAGAATATCATGCCATTACCATGATCATCAATCGTTGTAGCGAATTCTTGCTGTGTTTCCAAATTCCACAAATATGTTCGACCGAAAGTAGTCGTTGAAGCGAGTTTTGTTCCATCGGGTGAAAAAATGAGAGGTGAGCTGGGACGATCGGTCTTGATTTCAAATGTGTATACTATTTTTCCACTCCGGACATCCCATACCCCGATATTTTCACTTCCTCCCGTAGACCAAGACACTCCCCGATTTTCTACCCATGAAATTATACCATCTGATGTGTTTGCTGCCAGTAGTGTATTGTCATAAGAGAAAGCCATCTTACCAAATGCATTCAATGGAGTAGGTAATTTATTCCCTTTTTTCATATCCCATACGTTTATTTTTCCAACACCTTGATGGTATCTGACTGTGCGCCATCCTTGTGTATTGAACGCCATCGCCCCGTTCACTACGTGACACGCCAGTAGTGATGCATTATCAGAAATTGTCACAGCATAAGTTTGTTGTTGAGGTTCATCGTTAAAGTCATTTAGTTGATTACCTGTCTTGACATCATAAGTCTGTCTCGTGCCGTTAAACATTGCAGTTGAAACGGATGTGTCATCATCTGAGAAAGCGATGTCCCGCACCCACTCTGTGTGTCCACTTGCAAAGATAGTTTCTTGTTTCCATGTTTGCGTCGTCCAGAATCGTATTGTACCATCAGCACTTGCACTGGCAAGAGTTTTTCCATCAGGTGCAAATGTGAGTGCTACAATGGTATTGGTATGTCCTCTGAGAATAGCATGTTGTTTCTTTTTTTGCACGTTCCATACGTAAATAGTGCTATTTGTATCACCACTTGCGACGGTTTTTCCATCCTCAGAGAATGCGATAGCAGTTATCCATCCAGTATGTCCTTTTAGTGTTGCTTTCTTGCTGTGCCGTTTCGTATTCCAGAGTCGCACTGTTTTATCTTCGCTGCCGCTTGCGAAAGTTGTGCCATCTTGCGAGAACTGCAATGCGCGAATTCCAGTATCTTTCTTTGCTGCCCCAAAGTAAGGTTTATGTCCTCTCATCTTCGCTTCTATTGCGCCAGAGAATGTATCTCGTAGCCATATCTCACCGTTGCTATATCCCCGTGCAAATATATCTCCTTGTTCAGACAGCGAAAATGCACTTGACCAAATTTCATAATCGGTATGGAATTTTTCAATGATGTTTCCCGATGCAACGTCCCAATGTGTAACATGACCATTTTCAGCTATGCTAACAAGAGTTGTGCCTCCTCTTGAAAATGTTAATGCCATAGTTGATCTAAATGGTTTAAGATTGATAGTCTTTGCCCTGGGTAAGGATAGAGTTGATAATTCCTCTCCGTTTCTTACATCCCATAATTGTATGACAGGATTTGAGTGGCCACCGGTTGCGACGGTGTACCCATCGGGTGAGAATGCAACCGAGTTGACTTGACCGATAGTCCTTTCTGATAGAGGTATCACAGTTCCCGTAGGATTATCATAGATCCAAAAACCGATGTCAGTTCCTACTGCGAGGTATTTTCCATTAGGAGAAAAACGTATTACGTTGATTCCACCTTTGCCGAGACGGACGATAGCACTATCTGGTAGACCGTTGGGTTTATCATGTTTTATAACAATTGGTGGATAGGGTGGATCGCCAGTGTTTAAGGTACTGTTGTTTTTATAGAGTGTGTAGATAGGGGAGACATCTTCTATTGGATTCTGTTTGATGAATAAAGTCTTTAGATTCTTAAGGTTTTCAATTGGTTTGATGTCCTGAATGTTATTGTATTCAAGACCTAAAAATGTGAGTTGCTTCAAGGAAGTAAGCGGGGATATATCGGTGATCTGATTCCCCATTAACCTTAGTTCTTTTAGCTGCGTTAGTTTTTCAAGGGGAGAAATATCAGTGATACGATTACCGTATAAGACTAATTTTTCAAGTTGTGTGAGTCCAGAGAGGGGAGAAATGTCGCTAATTTGATTTCGTCCAAGTGTTAGTTCTTTTAGCTGAGATAATTCGGATAGTTGGGATATATCATGAATCTGATTTCCGCCAAGAGATAATTTTGTCAGATTCTTCATTTCACTGAGGGGTGAGAGATCGCTTATCTGATTATCATTAAGGTATAGTGTCTCAAGTTGTGTCAGTTCTTTAAGGATTGTAATATCGCTAACCGGTGTGTCATAGAGTGATAATTTTGTCAGCTGTTTCAATTGTGTTAAGGGTATAATGTCGGCAATCGGATCATCTCCCAGATATAATTTCTGCAATTGTGTAAGTTCAACGAGTGGTGAAATATCAGTGATCTGATTATTAGCGAGGACTAATTCTGAGAGATTTGTCAGTTGGTTGAGTGGTGAGATATCCTGAATTGGATTTCTGTATAGCGATAATTTCATAAGGTTTTTTATTTTTCCGATTTGTGTAATATCATTTATCTGATTACCACCCAGATAAAGATCTTTCAGGTTTGTCAAACCTGTTAGAGGTGTTATATCGCTAATGCTATTATCAAAAAGTTCTAAAAAAGTAAGATTTGTTGCATGTTCTAAACCTGTTAAGTCTGCTATACCTTTGTTATATGCCGAAAGGGTTGTTAATTTTTTGAGTTTTTCGTGTGTTATACGGTCTTTTGGTTTTAATGCTAATGTTCCTCTTACTACAGCAGCTAAGTTCTTATCAGGGAATATTACATTTCCTGATGGTTGCTCCGGTTGTTGTTCTGATTGTTGTTGTGAACAACCAATAATGAAAATGAGCATGAATGTAAAGAGTAGATACAGATATTTCATTTTCGGAATAACTCGTTTTGGACTTGAAAAAAGTTGTTGAAAACACGATCAACCCATTTCCATAAAGGGTTTTTATGGTATAATATTAGTAAGAAAAAAGAGGGTGAAACCTCCTATTTGAACGACAAAGCGAGGTGCTTTCTCGTTTATAAATCTCACAGTTATTATATCAGAAACCGTCAGAAATAGCAACTTGTAAGAATAGGAAAATAGGGGTATTTTCAGAAAAAACTTGACATTTAATTGCATTTAAAAATATTATAGATTTGTTGACAGCGTTTTCTGATAAAGATATAATTGTGTACATGATGTTGAATTACTTTTCAATATATGAATATCTATTAGCAAGTTATGTGACACAAAGTTTAGACAATGTGTTATGACTATTCATTCTATATAAGAGGATAATTATGAAAAAGTTGAATATTTTAACGATGGGTTTAGTTATTGTGTTTTTAGTCAGTGGTTCTCACCTTGTGATGGCACAAACATTAATTAAAGGTGGACCGCTCGCTGAAGCTCAAGAATTAGTGAATCCTGAGAATCCTGCAAATACAGAACATGGTGCTGATGCACCTTGGATCACCAAATGGTATGGTCCCGACGGTAACTACACAAACAATGGTGGCTTCCCCACCTCAGCACGTATGGATCTTATGTCAGTAGGTACAGGGGGTAAAATCACCGATGTTTCCCTTTCTACACTGGCAGGATTGATGTTGACTAAAAACCATGATGTTGATTGGGGTAATGATCATGGTGGAACAAGAGCTTGGACAGTATTTGAAATGCCTCCCGTTAATAACAATATGGATAGGGGTGGCCCCGTAGATTTTTATGATACTTATGGGGTACTTTTTATTGAGGCGAAAACTGATCTTACCTCAATTATGTCTCCTGCTCACGATGATCACGCACAGATATGGATAAACGGAGAAAAATGGTATAACAATTCAAGATGGACAGGTGGTGCAACATCAGTTTCACATAACGTTGAGGTTAAGCTGCAGAAAGGTGCTAACGTTCTACTCTATCGTTGTGGAGACAGTCAGGGTGGGGCATATCTAAACTTACACTTTGATGATGAAACGCATGACGCTGTTAAGATTTATCCTAAAGATTCGACGGATCAACAGAGTTTCCTTGATGAAATCGCTGCTGCCGCATCAGTTGAAGCTGCAGGTAAGTTAACAACTACTTGGGCAGACATCAGACGTAAATAACGTGAGTTTGATAAATCAGAACAAATAACTTACGTAGGTTGGGTTGAGGCACGAAACCCAACATTTTTCCCCATTATAGAGCACTACATGTTGGGTTTCGTTCCTCAACCCAACCTACAACGCATATTGCATTTAATTATCAAACTCACGTTAAATAGACTCTTTTTACTTGTTGTTTGGCGCGCTTTTTAAGCGCGCCCTTTTTTAAGTGGTGCCATCCCTTGATTGAGAGAGAATAACAATGAAGGATGAATGTGCTACAGTCTTATCAACATGTATGTTGTGCAGAGAATAACAATGAAGGATGAATGTTGTAGAAGAAGCACAATCAAGTCAGTCATTTTCCCGCAGGAACGATCTCCAGATCATCATAAGGATTGCCATCTATGTCCGTAATCCGTAAATAAAATCCCCATCCACCCGTTTCTTCACAAACCTTTACGAGTATGATATTTCTACCCTTTTTAAGGTTTGCATGAAAATCGAAAAAATCAATCTGAGCAGTAAAAGCTTTTCTGTGTTCAAATATCTGTTTTCCGTTTAACCAGACTTTACCTTGGTCGTCTGAATCAAAACGAAAGACAACTTGGCGATCTTCAGGAGAGATGACAACTGCATAAGCATAACCCGTTGCCCAGTCTTCATCGTCGCCGAGACCGATGTATCCGTTTAGGACTTCATCCTTGTATTTTTCCCAACTGATCTTGCCATGTTTCCCATCATATTCTGTTTTGGTGTCAATCCTGAGTGAGTTTTCATCAATGAACTTAGTATCATAACCGTTACCTTGTCTGTTATTGAACGGAGTCAGAACCATCCACGCATCTTCCGATACGAATCCTGTTTTTTTGATACGTTCATTTGCCTGTTCATCAAGATCGTTTTCCTTGTAAAACTGTACCAATGCAAACATTGAATTGAAATAATTAGGTGAATCTGGTGGCATAACATCTATTAAACGCTCCAACACCTCTATATAACCGACTTTGTCATTAACATATCTTCCTGCTCTGGTGATACGACGGAACAATCTTCGTTCCATAAATGGGAACGGCATTGCGAATAGATTGGCTTCGATGAGTTGATACGCTTCATCATACAGTTCATTGATAAGTAGTGCGTATCCGAGTGTCATAATATAGTTTGAAGTTGCTGTGCTTTCTGTAGAATCTATTACAAGATCCAGAGCACCTTCAGGAAAAAGGTTCTTGTTAAGGAGTTTCTCAGTTAGATGATTATATTCCTTAAATATATCAGCAGGGTCCACATCTCTATTCTGTATTCGTAGCCATTGCCTATATGCAGTTTGCCCCTTTTCTTCTTCCTCAGCCTCCATGTATGCATCACCTAACAACTCGTATAGAATTGCACTACCTTCCATTCTCGGTTTCAGTTCTTCAAGAAGTTTAATGAACGCTTCGTTTGCATTTCTGAGATTAAAGAGTTTCTGGAGTTCGGTCAGGATAACGTCTTGTTCATATTTTGAGAGGTCAAGCTCCAAAGCACTAAGATATATCTTTTCAGCGTCAGCAAATCGGTTTTTTCTCATGTGTATTTCAGCCAACGATAGATATGCACTTAGATCATTAACATCTTCCTTGATTCTCTCTTTAAAGACTTTGGCTGCAGTATCCAGTTGTGCATCATTCAGTGTTGAAACTTGCCGTATATAATCACCGGTTTTTGCATCACCCATCAACCGACCGTGGATTTTATTGGGTGAAAGATCAGAGACAGTGTCATCTGCTATCTTATCAAAATTCCAGTATGCAACTAACCCTTTTTCTGTACCGGTCAATTGTCTGTTGATACTATCTTGGATCTGTTTGTCAGTTAGTGCAATATTCCAAACACTGACATCATCAATTTGTCCGATAAACAGGGAATGTGTCGGTCTTTCCTCTTCGTGAGAGTTTCCTATCCTAAGTGGGAGGAAACTCTCATAGATACCATGTGCGCCTTGAAAAAACGAAACACGCGATAAAGTCCCATCTATATATAACTTCATGAGATTGTTTTCAGAATCAATGACACCTGTTATATGATGCCACCGATTAGGTATAATTGAACCAGGATGAGAAAAAACATAATACTCACGCATTCCCTTTGGAGACGAAGCTAACTGAATTCCTCCATCTTCACGTAAGAAGAGTAGGAAACTTCGGTTGGTAATGTCGGGTGTTCGCGGATCGCCTTTATATACGATAGATGAATATCTATCCGGATAGGTGCTTGTTTTTATCCAAGCGGACACTGTCACTTGTGTGTTAAGTGTGTTCAATACATCGCTGTCCATGATTTCTACGTAGCTTGTCTCACCATCCAGTTCAAGTGCAGATTCTACGATGGATGCATCTAATTCTTGTAGTGCTATATTCTCTCTGTTTTGTGCGAAAGTGGTATCAGCAAAGCATAAGTTAAACATCAATACGGATACCGTACAGAATACAAATAGTGCGATAGATAGTATGCTCATTGTCTTCCTCCAATTTGGAGCAGTCTTGTTATTTTACTCAGGTTTGTTGATTTTTAAATCATCAAAAGGATTTCCATCCGTGTCCGTTATTCTAAGATAGAATCCCCATGGTAGAGATTCGTTGCTTACTTTGACGAGTATGGTGTTCTTTCCAGTCGTGATGGGGACGGGAATGGTGCGGCGGTCAATTTGTGCGCCGCGTGTTCTTCTGTGAGCATACACTTTTTTGCCATTCAACCAAACTTTACCTTGATCATCACTATCAAAACGGATCTGTGCTTGCCGTTCATCGGGTGAGGTAAAGGTTATCCACGCATAAGATGTAAGCATTTTCTCATCATCACCGAAAGAATAAAACCCATCATAGACTTTGTCTGTTCCCTGCTGCCATGTTACCTCTCCAGAGATACCTTCATATTTTGCATTTAGGTCTACCTGTGTTGTCTCTTCAGGGATGTATGCGGTGTTATATCCTATACCTGCTGTGTTGTCAAATGGACCGAGTGTTAACCAATCAGATTCAGGTAGGAACCCGGTTTTCAGAATATAAGGCTTTGCTTTATCATGCATACCGAGTTCTCGGCAGAACTCTGCAAATCGCAGGTTAGTATTCACATTTGTACCAAGTTCAGTTGGAATATATTCAATCAGTTTTCCGATCATCTCCTCATATTTTTCTCTGTCCTTTACGTGTTTACCGGCATCGGTGATACGTTTTAGTATATTACCTGTGTTTTCTGACATAAACTTCGGGGAATGTCTAAAGGAACTACTTCCGCTATGAGATGGTGGATTTAAACTTGCAGAAAACTGTTCTAATGCTGCATCATACTGCTCGTTTAGTAAGTATGCTGCCCCTAAGGCTGGAACGGTTATATGATCCGGACGATATTGAACGACATGCTTTAGAAGTTCTAATGTAATCTCTGGCAATATGTTTTCCTTTAAAAGTTTTTCAGCAAGCTGATGAATTTCTGATATTTTACTTTGCGGTTCAGGTTCATTTTTCAGCAATTCCAACCAGTTCTTATAGGCTGCTGCGGCTCTTTCAGTATCACCAGCTGCAAGATAATTATCTCCAGTCTGTTTTAGTAGAAACGGACTGTTTGTAGACTTAGTGCTTAACTCGTTGAGTAATGTAAGTCGCTTATCAGCATGTGTTGCGCCGGGGTATAGGTCTAATAGTGATTTAACAATTTCGTCATGCTCATGTGGTTCAAGGGACGCTTGCAGTGCTTGACGGTAAACGAGTTCAGCCTTAGTCGGGTTTTTCATCAGCTTATATGTCTTGGCAATAGCATCAAAGAGTTGATATGATGTGGGTTCAAGCGAAAGTGCTTTCTCATAAGCCTTTGCTGCTTTTTCAATGTCTTCTTTACTTTTATCCTGTACTGCGTTTGAAGATAATAGGTCACCAACTTTTTTGTGCCATTCTACTTTGTCAGGTTGTATCTCAGTTAACTTTTCATAGTGTATGGCTGCTTCTTTGAACATATCGTTCTGTTCATAAGTTTGAGCAAGTTTAAGTCTTGCATTAGCATCGTTAGGATTATCTTCTACAGTTTTGATGAGTTCAGGTAACTGCTTTTCAAACAGTTTTCCATCTTTGTAAGCTTGTTTGATTGCCTTCTCTGCTTCCTGTTTTTTTCTACTATCCCGTGCGATGCTTTTCAATTGTGTATAAGCCTCAACTGCTTCTTCGTACTGTTTTAAGGCAAGAGCACTCTTTCCGATGAGGTCGTAGATAGTTTCTTGTTCCCATCTACTGGCACCTCGGTTATTTGATTCTATGAGTGCTATCTTAAGATGTTTTATCGCAGGTTCATAAAATTCTGCTTCATAGCAGATAGAACCGATCGAACAGAGGAACCACATATCCTGTGCTTTGCTGCTTGACGAGAGAGCTGTGTTCCCGTGATTTATGAGTTGTTCAGCAAGTTCTAAATTACCTGTCTTTTTGAATGCGGCGGCAGCATAGAAGTATGCGTGGACATTGCTTGGGGAAGCTTTTGTCAGAGCTTGATATGTTTGTGCGGCTTTTTCATGGTTTTCTGCTTCTCGGTATAGTTCTGCGATCATTTCAAGGTTTGTCGGATCATTCTTATTTGTTGTGAGTTTTTGCTCGAAAATGGTTCTCAAATGATCCAACTTTCCGCTTCTTTTATATGCAGTAATTATCGTTTGTCTTGCTTCATCTTCACCGAATGTAATAGTGAAACCGTTTGGACCGCTGGATATTGAGGTACCGCTTGACTCTGATTGCTCCATTGACTCATAAAGTTTTAAAGCCGAGTCATCTTCACCGAGGCGGACATACTCCTGCATAAGCTCTCTGTAGACACTGTCAAAGTCATAGCTTCTTGCTGACATTTCAAGTGCTTCCTTGTAAGTCTTAATAGCTTCTTCGGATTCGCCTTTTCTCCGATATTGTCTTGCAAGTTCTACTTTCATTGAGAATGTGAGTGTCCCTTTCTTCTCTGCTTCCTTAAGGTGTTCTTCTAATTTTCCTTGTTGTCTGAGGAGGGATAGCATCTGTCGTTCAACGTCTCGTTTTTGCCAATCATCCGTTGTTAATTGCAATGCTTTTTCATAGGACTTAATGGCTTCATCAAACTTACCAGCATTCTGATATGAACGTGCCAGATTTCTTTGCATATCGAATGTCATCGTGCCTTTCTTTTCAGCTTCCTTCAGGTATTCATCAATTTTTCCTCTACGTCTATATATCTCCATCATTTGACGTTCAATCTGTGTGTGTGCATGTGAATTTTGCAGATATTTTTTTGCTTCGTTGTACGCTTTCTCAGCATCATCAAGTTTGTCAGTACGCATATAGAGGTTTCCTAAACTCTCATGAGCAGCTCCATCGCCGGGGGATAGTTCAATCGCCTTTTTATAGTTCGTGATAGCTGCTTCTAATTGATTACTTGAGCTATATAGTCTTGCCAGTCGTGAGTAATTTGTCCCAGCTTCAGCATCTTCTTCAATGTATTCTTTCGCAAGTTGAATTGCCTCATTAAACTTACCTGCACTGCTATATGCATTTATAATACCATCCTTATACTTCGTATTTTCAGGGTCCACTTCAAGCAACTTTTTCCATGTATTGATAGACTTATCATGCTGATTCTGTCTTGAATAGAGCGTAGCAAGCTGCGAACGGGATTCCAGGTCTTCCGGCATGATCTTTGCTAATTGTTCATAAGCTTTTATTGCTTCAGGAATACGATTCCTACGCATGTGTTGTTGTGCCATTGATCTTTGTGCATATACACTCGTGGTCTGATTATCCTGATTAGGGGTTTCTGTTCCTGAAATACCGCTGCGTCTAACTTTCAAGGTCGACAGTTGTTCATGTGCCCGTTCTTTATAATGTGATTGCGCAGACAGGTCATTCATGATTTCAGTGAGAAGAACTTCAGCCTCGTCCCAGAGTTCGTATTGCATGTATTCGCGTGCGACACGATCTTTCTCATAGTATGCTGGATAACTTTGCCGCATCAGTCGTATTGTCCCCATTTTTTTGATATTGTCCTTTGCTATGTCTTTTTCGCCCTTCTTAGCATAAGCTGTACCGAGCTTGTTATAGACAGAAGATATTTGGTAATCGCGCACAGGATCCGCATCTTTTAAGGATGCTTTGAGCACCCGTATTTCACGATCAACGTCTGCCTGTCCCTGATAAGAATTGGCAATTATTATTAACCAATTGAGTCTATCCCTTGTCGGAATAACTTCAAGCAGTCTGTCTACAATTGTGTCTGACACTTCAAAGTCTTTTGTCACGATCTTTGTAACTGCAGTTAAATATAACAGAACAGGTTCTACTTCCTCCGCAGCGATCAATTCGTCGTATTCTGCTGATAATGCTTTCAAATCTTCTGTTAATTCAGAGAATTTTGCTGATCTGAGTATGACGCTGATTTTAGCGGTCGTATCTTCTATCTCAAGTTTCTGACGTAAGAGTTGAATTGCCTTATCACGGTTTCCCGAAGCTACATAAGCATTGGCTAAATCAATGTAAACTGGATAGCTATTGGAACTTGATTTCATCATTTCTTCATAGATTTCAACGGCATATTTTGCCCTTTTATCACTCGTTAATCGCTGTGCCACATTTCGTGCAAAATCATGTCCCCTTGAATGTTGACTCTCAAAGGGAATCGTTTTTTTGGTGATTTCAACTAACTTCGCGATTTCTCCTGCTTCTGTAAATGTCCGCACGACCTCATAGTATCTTGAATACAGTGCTTGAAAATTAGGTGGATCTTGCTCTGATAGAATTGTGTAGTGTTTTATAGCCTTCTTGTATTGACGGTTTCGTTGTAAAAACTCAATGTACCGTGTACGGGTATTGTTATCCTTTGGTCGCAATTCCAGTGCCGCTTCATAAGCAGTTGATGCTTCTGGGATCTGATTCCTACTTGCATAGTATGTAGCTAATTTTATTTGTGCTGGGAATGAATTTGGATTATTCTTTGCGGCTTCAATTAGTTTTGTAGCACGGTTCGTATACGTATGAGTGGTTGAACTGCGTGCTATGTTTGCTGCCTGTTGAAAGTTGTATGAATACATCATCTGACCGTATCTGTCTGTCTGGTTTGCGTACTGTAAAGCTCGGGATGCTATCTTTGCTGCATCCTGTCCGCGTCCTAAGTTACTGAGATGTCGGCTGAGTTCCACAAGGAAGTTCGGGTCACGTTCACGTAATGCTAAAGTGGTTGTTTTCTTGGCTACAGCGATAGCATATTGTGTAAGTCCTGCCTGTTGAAGTTGTCTTGAAAACTGATAAAGTTCCCGGACACTATTTGGTGAGTTAAGGACTTTTGTCATCAATTCTCTCACTGCAAAAGTATCCCCAATATTAACAGCTATCTGTAGCGTAAGGTCGAAATACTGTCGTCGGTTTCTTGGGTCTGCTTGTGTTAAGTCTTGAAGAAGTTTTAAAGCTTCTTTATGCTTACCAGTTTGAATTGTAACCAGGGTTGTACTGAGCTTTAGTGTTATGTCATCAGAAAACTCCTGCTCTAATCCGGTCAGAATCTCCAGGGCAGCCTCTCGATTATTTTCCCACCAATAGCAGTAGCATAATGCTAATGCGGGATAGATACGGTCTCTTCCTTCAGTTTTTTTTATTTCAGTTTTCAAGTGGTTATATAGTGCTTCATGTTGGTCATTTATCCACATCCGATTGAATGTCTGCTGTAGAGTCCTCAAACGGTTCTGGTCATAATATATCGTTGTAGATGGGAAACCTGATTGGATCGGCGCATAACCTCCGGATGAATATGTTGATCTTTGGAGCGTCAATGCACGGCGCGGATTGGTAGATTTCGGTTTTGTCTGTTCAAAATACTTCCAATAGTATGCGACTGCTTTATCTACTTCGTTCTTCTTAAGATGTATGGATGCAAGCGTCTGATATGTGTATGAGAATTGTTGTAACATTTGAGGGGTTGCTGTTTCAATATACGCTGTTATTAATTCTTCTGCTTCAGCTGTTCTTTCAGTTGAAATATAAGCATTGACTAACATTGGAATGATCTTTGGGTCATCAACTGGTTCTTTTGCGAGTTCATTCAATAGTTTATCAGCCATATCTTTCGGACCTTGATAATCTCTATAGCTAGACACTCGGATGAAATCTCCCAAGAACCATTGTCTCGCTTGAGGCGTTAACCACTGCATGCTATCAAATCGTTGCATGATTTCGTCAAAACTGAGTTGATTCTTGAACACATCGCGCTGAAGCTTAATACTTTGATACAATGGATCGTTAGGTGCAGCAGCGATCAGTTTTTCAATAGCCTGCTCGGATTTGTCGTTGTCTCCGATCAAACCATAGAGTTGCGCTAAGAGTTCAAGGTTTTTTATGTCCTTAGGATTCACTTGACTATTGTTCTCAAATTCTTGAATTAATTCGTCTAATTTACCATCCCCCTCCATGATCACCTTCAGCTGTACGAGTGCCCCTGACTGTGTCTCTTCAAAACTACTTGGACTCCAGGCTTGTTGGGGCGTATAGCCGTAAGGTTGTCTTTGTATCCGATATTGTAGATTAGATGCAAGGTTGAGTTTGTATAGGTTGATACCAGGAGGACCATAATAATTTTGCGTGACAATCGGTGTTGGAGTTTTTGCTGAAACATTAGAGATAGACTCATCTATGGGTTTGTTCATTGCCAACACACGTTTAAAGTGTGGTATCGCTCTTATCGGTTCGTTCATGGATACGAGTGTAGAGCCGAGTTGATAGAGCGCGAGATGTGCGTCCTTGCCTGAGATTTTTTCACCTGCGCTGTCTAACGCGGATAGTGCTTCCTCCTGTAAACCGTGACGTATCAACAGATTAGCGAGTTTTACTTCCGCCTCAAGTGTCTGATTTTTGGCATGGAGTACTTTTGACCATGTTTGTATTGCTTCCTGTTCGCGTCCCACATCAAAAAGCAGTTCACCGAGTTTCTGCCTATGGATTGGGTCCGGTTTGACTTTGACAAGTCTTTCTTGGTAATCAAGTGCTTCCTGTATGTCTCCAAGGTCGATGCTAATGTCAACCAATTGGGTTAAGAGGTCTGCATTATCCTGTTGACGATCCAAAGCGTGGGCGATCTGGAAACGTGCACTGGGTAGATCCCCCTCAGTACGATGCACTTGTGCAAGTGCTAAGACAGGAGCGATGTCGGCAGTATTGGCCTTTGCCATCTGTTTCAATTTTTCTTCAAGTTCTTCGTGTCTGCCTAAATCGTAGTAAGCGTTTGTCAATGGCTTAATAAAGTTCAGTTTGTCATTGATGTTATCGCTGAGTTCCCAACATCTCCAGTATTGTGCCACCGCTTCACGATATTTCCCAGCAAGACTGTAAATGGCAGCAAGTTCTATCCGGTTTTCAATGATTTCAGGACGCAGTCTTATTGCCTGCTTGTAGCTGTTAATTGCTTGTTCGTATTCGCCGGATTGTTTTGCGATTTGGGCAAGGAGTTGATGTCCTTCAGGGTTCCGTGGACTATGTGCGATTACCTGTCTTGCAGCCTCAGTAGATTCTTCAAAATCAAATCCTTTCAGATATGCGTTTGCGATGTTTGCGTAGTATTCTCTGGCGTTTTTTGCGTCGATAGTCGTGAGGTGTTGATATATTGCGATGGCTTCGTCTCGCAACCCCTGCTTCACATAGACATTTGCTGTCCAACGATTTATGTTTATGTCATCTGGCTGGAGT
>JAJDZB010000060.1:0-9640 GCA_022824835.1 Candidatus Poribacteria bacterium
AGTTGACGGGTGTGTAGGTATTTTATCACCTTTTTTCATAAGAGACGGTACTCGGAGAGTGCCTACTACTATTAAGAGCAGACAATAACTTTACACAAGGTTTTCTGTTAAAGTCTCTTGATTTTTTTGGTAATATTGTCTATAATACACTACATAACTTACTTGTATATACATAACTTACTTGTATAAAGGAACTCAAAATGGGAATTACGGATAAAGAGTTAGGATTTTATGAAACGAACGGTTATCTTTTAAAAAAGGAACTTGTTTCTGCTGAAGATATAGCAAACATTCTTGTTGAAATTGACGATATCCATAATCGTATGGCTGAAAAACCTGCGGAGGGAATCGGTATATCATGGGAAGTTTATGATGATCCTGATCATCCCCCGTTAATTAAGCAGCTGATGCATAGCGAAAGAGTCAGTCCTACACTGAATACATTACTCCGTTCTGATGCTGTGCTTGATGTATTAGAAGGCATGATGGGACCTGATATATCACTTTTTCATAGCAAGTTGCTTCCTAAAGCAGGTGGAGATGGAACGGCAATTCCCTGGCACCAAGATTATGCCTATTGGAAAAATGACAGCAATAAACCTGTGATGATCAATTGTCAGTTGGCCATTAGTGAAGCAAATCTTGAAAATGGGTGCATCCAATTTGTTCCTGGCAGCCATAATTGGGGTCTTCAAGAACATGAACGCAAGCATCAGACGTTTGGTGTTTTCTTACCGGGACATTATCAGGAACGTGAAGATGCTGTTGCCGTGGAAATGGAACCAGGAGACGCTGTATTCTTTAATGCACTCATCATTCACGGTTCCGCTCCCAACATTTCGAAGAAAGATAGATTAATGAATACATTTGCTTATAATGTCACAGGTAACGGCACTACGCAGTCCCGTGAAGTTTTACGTGGAAAGGCTGATTAATCCATGAAAATAGTAGCCTTAGTAAGCGTATTTTTCTGTATATGCATGTTATTCCTGATGATAGGTTGCGGTATTGATGAATCTGAAACTGACAATTTGGCACCCGTTATTGCAGTCTTTGAAGTTGAATCAGAGGTTGTTTATCCCGGTACAGAAGTGCGTATCAAACTTAGAGCCGCTGATCTGAACAATGATCCACTGACATATACTTGGGATGCAAGCCATGGTGAGATTAATGGAGATGCAACAGGTGCAATTTGGAATGCCCCTGATGAGGAGTTAAAATCTCAAATTCAGATTACTGTAAGTGACGGCGTAAAGTCTACAACGAGCACAATTGATATTCAAGTATGGCGTGGTAGGGACGGCAACTATTACCCGTTAGCTGTTGGAAATATCTGGCGTTATCGTGGTGCGGATGACTCTTTAGTCACCTTTGAAATTATTGATACCATACAGATTGAGATGGCAGACGGAAATACAACTGAGAGTTTTGTATTACAGAAAACTAATTCTGGAAAAGACTTAGAGAATATCGTCAATTATTCTTACCTTGGTAATGAAATGGATAATTCTGGTGAGATTACAGCCATTCTTCAGCATGCACAGAACACAACGTCCGGAACGGAAGACACCATTGTATTTGAGCCATATTTACCTCTGTATCAATTCCCCCTTTTTCCTGGCAAGAAATGGGAGGTTAATTATATTGCGAGATTAGTTGATGACACGCTACCTATCATCTTAGGTGGTGGCATTGATGAATTTGAGGTGCGTTTTGAGGATTCTGTCACTGTTCCTGCTGGTACTTTTAAGGACGTATTTGAGGTAGAAGAATCGTTTCAATGGTCACTTCGGACAGAAGTACATAATTTTGATATAGACTTAACGGTGGCTCAAAAATGGGTCGCGCCAGATGTAGGTATCATCAAATTTACACAAGAACAGACGCGAGGTGGTTTGACAGTCGTAACGCTCTATGAATTAGAGTCTTATGAACTCAAAAATAATTAAACCCCGGAGGCGTCAATTTAGTGTTTTTCCCCAGGCCGGTTCGGTTAGGAAACCGAACCTACCGGACCTGGAAGGACAGTAAATTGCCCTATGGTGCGATTAGGAAATCGCACCTACCGAGTTGGTAAAACCATACGCCGGTGCGATTAGGAAATCGCACCTACCAGGGTAAGACCATAAAAGGCATATACGAATAGTGAATAAGAAGAAGACTAAACCTGAAATATTAACGACTACTGTTGGATCTTATCCAGTTCCTACTTGGCTTCAGACAACACCCACTGAACAAACATTGATTGATGCAACACGAGTCGTTGTTGATATCCAACGTCAACGCGGCATTGACTTACCGACTGATGGTGAATTGTATCGTTTTGATGTTAATCATCCAGAAACGAATGGCATGATTGACTACTTTATTCGCCCTTTAGCAGGTGTTCGTTCAGAGGTAGGGCGACAGGACTGGTCTGAGTTTAGACAACTGCAGACGATGGCATTTCGTGCTAAACCCGCTGGTGTCGTTGAGCAGGCATTGGGAGAGGGAACATTAAACCTTGTATCTGATTGTGAACGGGCGGTGAGTGTTGCTGGTAGACATATTAAGTTTACAGTTACAAGTCCTTATATGCTTGCGCGGACACTCTTAGATAAACACTACGGGGACTTTGACACACTTCTTGGTGCTTTATCGGACGTATTAGCGGTGCAGGTACGTGAATTAGATTGCGCGTGTCTCCAAATTGATGAAGCGAATATCCCTGGTAACCCAGAAGACGGCCCCCGTGCTGCTGTAGCAATAAATACCGTCCTTGATGCATTCGGTGGAGAGAAAGCAGTTCATTTCTGTTTTGGTAACTACGGTGGTCAAGTTATTCAGAAGGGGAACTGGAAACAACTGATTGATTTCTTGAATATGCTACGTTGCGACCATCTTGTTTTAGAGTTGAAACATCGTCCTGATGATGATCTTGAAGCACTGAAGGATGTAACACCAGAAATTACTCTCGGCATAGGTGTGATTGATGTTAAAGTTAATCCAATTGAAACACCGGACGATGTGGCATCCGCTATAGATAAAGCGGAAAAGGTTTTAGGAAAAGGACGAATTGGGTGGATACATCCTGATTGCGGATTCTGGATGCTGCAACGTTCAGTGGTTGACCGTAAAATTGAAGCACTTGTAAAAGGGAGAGACATATATCTCGGACTGACATAATAACAGATATTTTTTGTTTAAATGACTACAAGCATTTAACAAGTTAGCTTGTATCGTAAGATCATAACCTTTCCCAATATATATTACTACTAAGTTGGTGTTATTTGGTGGTGTGTGCTTACAGACTTACACCACCATTTTTTATTGCATTACAGTAAGTTTTCGTTGAGGATTCTATGTTTAGGGTTCAGTCAGGGGTATGTCAGAATACGCGTTTGGTATTCTGAATTGGTTAGGAAACCGCACCTACCGGGGAGTGCGAAAGTTCTGTTGCATTACAGTAAGTTTTCGTTGAGGATTCTATGTTTAAGGTTCAACCTTCAAGATCTAAGAAATATCAAAACATAGCAGGGATCGTAGGTTGTGTTGGATCTGTACTTGGCTTGGTGATTTCAGGTGCGGGGATTCTCTTGAAGTATTGGGATTGTCCTTTTGGGGATGGTATTCTCCATGTATTAGGGTTCTCAATTCTAATAGGACTGAGTTGCGGTATTGTATTAGGCAACCTTGTTGCCATTTTATTGGTTTGGTATGCGAAAATGCGTCAGGTTTCACGCAAAACACCACGAAATTAAAGGGAGATTTGGATGGGGATTGAAATATTTGATTTAGATGTGCTGCTCATCCTTGCGTTGATGGGGGTAGGGATGTGTGCTGGTTTTATTAACGCGATGGCATTCGGTGGCTCAATGTTAACTGTTCCTATTCTGATTTACCTTATCCCAACTATTCCAACCATCCCTTCAGGTATTGAAGCAACAGCCTTGGCGAATGGTACGAATCGCGTTGCAATTATGCTTCAAAATCTCAGTGCAATTTTAGGTTACAGACGCAAAGGTTTCTCTAATTTCCGACATGCTACCATGCTTGCCATACCAGCAGTCATCGGGGCAAGTATCGGAGCTCTCATCGGTTCTGTAACAACAGATGAGGCATTCAAACCCGTACTTGCGATTGTAATGGTGACAATGCTGCTCTTGACATTCTTTAATCCAACCGAATGGCTATACAAGAGAATCAATCCGAGTGGTGGACAGTATAGAATTATCACCTCCATCGCACTCTTTTTTGTTGGCATGTATGGTGGGTTCATACAAATTGGGACGGGTTTGTTGATAATTACGGCTTTACGCATACTTGATGGTGAAGATCTGGTCACTACAAATGCACATAAGGTCTTTATCGTTTTTTTCTATACCATTATCGCACTCGGTGTATTTTTGAGCAGAGGACAGGTGCATTGGGTTTTAGGTCTGACACTTGCCATAGGCACATCAACGGGTGCTTGGATCGGCAGCCATATGGCAGTAAAAATGGGTGATAAATGGATTAAGGTCGTATTAGTTATAGCCGTTGTTGCTTCTGTAACGAAACTTCTCTGGGATACAATTATGCCTGGTGGGTAAGTAAACGTGTCCCACGAAAATCTAATCACCAACAGTGAGGAAGAAGCACAATCAAGGATGAATGTGCTACAATACACGCACACAATCTAACAGAATGTGCTACAAATACACGCACACAATCTAACAGAATGTGCTACAAAAATGATTGAATTCTATCTGTCGTCAATTCTTCTATTGGTTTTCTTGATAGTTCATTCAATAGTTTTACTAACTGTTTTGAAATAGCATCCTTTTCACAAACTATTTCTAAAGTATGTTGCTTTCTTTGACTGTCCTCATTATGCTGTTTGGCAATAATCAATCCATCCCCCCACACTGACTCGCCGCCTTCAGTATCCCATTCGTATAGATGATCATATACAGTTACAATTGGTTGCTGCATTTTTATCAGTTGAATTTTTGTGTTCTGTATGGCTGTTGCTAAAGCTAATGATGTGTTATGTTGCGTTGTAGCTGCATTTTCAAGATGTATATTCCATAGCACAACCGGTTTTTTCAGTCGTTGTGCAAGGTTGATGAGTCGTTGAAATCGTCTCCAATCAGCGGGTTGTTCAAGACTATTTGGATTACCATGCAACAGTATAACCTTTGTGTTATTGAGTTCAGCGAGTCCAGCGAATTCGTAATTCCCTTGTCCGCCGACTCTATCGCCGTATAGTTGTATTGTTTTCTCGAAGAGTGGATGCTGGTAGTGAAAATTAAGTGATGACATTTTTGCCATATCCTATTATTGTTATATTCTGTGCGGTTAGGAAACCGCACCTACCGGGCCTGGGGTGGTTAGGAAACCGAACCTACCGAGGGTGTTCACATATTTTTAATTTTGCTATAAAAAAAGCAGGGAGGTGTTATTTGCACCTTCCCTGCCTAATTGACATGTAGCGTGGCTTATTCTCCACGTCCACCGATTGTGTTAAGCACAAACAGACCGATTCCGGCAGCGACTGTAGTGATGAAAACGATAGCGCGTTTGTTAGAGGAGACCTCTTCGTGAACGCCTTGTGCATCAACTATCATCATTTTCAGTTCAGCGATGCCATTCTGGTTTGCTTCAATATTTGCCAATGCAGTTTTGACATCTGCTTGAACAGCCTTGATACTGTCTTGTGTTGCCTTGAGTTCTTTCTGTAGATTACTCAGCATTTCTTTTGCGGAATCAAGATTGCCATTGAGCGTGTCTAACTTTTCTTGGAGCGAATTTCTGGTGTTTCTGACGGTTCTTTTGACATCATTTGCGGTATCAGTGTTTGCTTTTTTGACAGCATCTATGACTTTTTCCTGAGATTTCTGACTGGCTTCAAGTTCACCGATTTTTTTCTTGAGTTCAGCCATACTGTCATTCAAACCCTTAATTTCCGCCATCAATTTATCACGTTCTGCTTCAGATTCAGCCAGATCGGTGCGTAGTTTTTCTAATTCTTCCTGTTGCACTTTCACATCTTCTTTAGCCATTTCAACTACATCTTTTGCCATTGCGATAGGTATGCGTAGTTTCTCTCCAGGATAAATCAGATCAGGATTAGTAAAATCATTATATTTACTTAGTTCTCTCCATTTGAGAGGGTTTTTGAGATGTTCCTGACAGAGATCCCATAATGTATCCCCCTTTTCAATAGTGATGAGGGTTGTCTCTTCATCACTATCAAGAGGTGTGATTCTTGCCGAGGCAGATAAGGCGTACACACCGGTAAGTGCTACGCATATATAGAGAATCATTGCTAATTTTAGCGTTGACTTTATCATGTTCATTGCTATTCTCCTCATCGTTATTAATATGCATAGGAAATGGAAACATAGTGTGTGCTTCCTGCCCCATTGATTTCACTTGCCATGCCTTCTTGTATGGCATAATCGACTTGTAGTCCAGCAACATTGACACCAAAACCACCGAAGAGGGTTTGTACATCTCGTGATGCTTTTACACCAGCGCGAAGAGCAAAGTCTGTTGATCTACTTGTGAAGAAATTATATTCAATACCACCACGGAGACTAAACGGACTCTGTTCAAGATTGACGAATTCCTGTTCGAGATCAACTGAGAATGTGACAATATTTCCCATATAGAGGTCATAAGCGACACCAGCATTTACGACCATTGGAATAGTTGCTGATGCTTCACCGTAGGAAGAACCGAGATATTTTGCGACGATACCGTAGTGTAATGTTGGCACTTGTACTTGTCCATCATTTGCCTCAGTATGCACGTGTAGTGCTTGTCCCATCATTCTTTCATTGATATCTATATGTAATGCGTGTCCCATTAACCCGATATCCACACCGCCAAAACCACTTTCGTTTTCAACGTCTTCTACGCCGAAGTTATCGGATAGCATGCGACCGGTTAGACCGATGTTGAAGTTGCCGAAAGCGATACCGTAGGAGAGTGAATAAGCGTTGAAACTCACATCAAATTGACCATCTTGTTGCCCATCATCATTCGTGTGCATCGGTATTCCAGATACGCCGTAATTACTTGCGGCGATTCCGACAGCCCCGTATGAACCGAGTGTTTTTGTTAATGCGATGAAGTTGTGGCTTCTATCGAGTGAGAGTCTCTGTGTAGAGAAGTTAAGATTAAGGTCTGCAGCAGAGCCGAGTCCTGCCGGATTCCAGACAGTTGCTGTAGCATCTTCTGCGATTGCTGTGAATGCGCCGCCTAAACCGATTGAACGGGCACCTGCACCGAGGCGCAAATGGGGCCATGCGTTTACTGCCGAGTTATCGTCCTGAGCGAAACAGGTAGGCGACACAGCCAGGATAACAAACAAAAGGGGTATTAACCCGCATAGCAATTTTTGCTTTTTAATGGACATTATATCCTCCTTGATAGTCGCGTGATTGGAAATTGGGGTATTTCCCAATTTCCAATGTCAGCGTACTATTATTTACTTTGCGCCCGTCAGTGCGAGCTTAAGGGTGGCGGATTCTGCCTCAAAGCCACCTGTTACGACGATATGTGCGTAATAGATACCTCGGGCTAAACTTTCACCACTGCTTGTTTTACCATCCCAACCGATACCGTTCCCGCCAGTATGTTTGCCAGCTGGCATCAACTTGTTATCCACAAGGACTCTAACAGGTCGTAGTGTAGCATCGTAAATGACGATACTTACAACAGACATCTGGTTAAGTCCGAATGAAATACGCGTGTTTTCAGCGAACGGGTTCGGATAGTTAAACGGTGCCATCAACACGGGTGCGTCTGTATACTCAACAAAGAAACTAAACTTATGAACAACTTGGTTAGCTTGACGTGCATGATCACTTTCTTCAGAGACATTCCCCTGTTGATGAGCGTTATCAGACACCTCAAGAATAACTGTGTATTGTCCAGGTTCTTTGAATCCTTCTGATGGTGTATAGACGACCTGTGAAGCGGACTTCTGTTCATCCGTAAGGTTTATTACCTGGTCAACGCCAGGTCCTTCTATAGATAGTCTGACAGAATCAACATTCACACCCGTCTCAGAATCACCATAAGTGATTGAAATAGTAGGTTTAGCAACTTCATTATGTTTGTATATCAACCGTGCACCGTTCTGGGGTGAGTACGATGTGATAATTGGAGCAGCGGTATCAAAGTCAACCGTGAATACTCCAGTTGCTGTAGATGAGTTATTGTAAGTGTCAGTTGCGCGGACTTCAATCGTGTATGTCCCTTCAGAGAGGGGTGCTTCAGGATGGAAGTCAACACGTGTAACACCTTGGTTTAGTCTAATATCATCACCATCATCAGTTGTTTCGCCTGCCACTGCTTCTCCATCACTGTCCGTGACAACGATTGTCATTGCTGAGACAGCGGAGTTATCAACAGCACTTGCTGATATGGGTGGCATTCCAGCATGGATTGTGCCGGAAGGCGTGATAGAAGTGATCGTTGGCGCGGCTAGATCTGCCTCAAGGGTGAATAACCATCTGTATTCCCTAACGCCGCCTTCACTTTCCACTCTGAGTGAAACTTGATGTGTGCCAAGGTCGAAACTTTCTGAAATCTCAAACTTACCATCCGCACGATCAACAGGATATGATTGATACTGTTCATCGTCAGGTTGGGGTCTAAGTGTTCCTTCATTTATGGCGTATTCTACTCTAATGATGTCAGATTGTTCATCTGTGATGATTGCAGAAATAGTAACACCGTATTTGTTATCAATGACATCCGCGGCACTCAGTCTTAGGAGACCAGATGGAGAAACTTCAGAAATGACAGGCGGCGTATCATCTTTCGGTATTTCTATATTGAATACGACTGATGCCTGTGCAGTCTTATCATTTTCATCTGTAACTATGACAACAGCTTTGTATTCACCATCACCTAATGCGGGTGTTGGGACATATTCAAATGCGTTGTCTTCTGGTTCAATTCCTTCAACATCTTCACCGTTGATGGTGAAGGTCGTGACGTTTACATCAGTAATACCGGTGTATTCTACTCTGATGATGGGTTCACCGTGCTCGTAGGTCTGACCTGATGCAGGTGAAAGTATTGCGACTGAAGGTCCGGGTACATCCACTGTAAAGGTCGTGTCGGCTCTTGCGGTTTCTCCATTTGCATCAGTGACTTCAACAGATACTGTGTGGTCACCATGCGCTAATTCTGGAGATTCTGCTTCAAACCCATTATCCCCGACCATCTGTGTTGGTACTGCAGTACCATCAACTGTAAGGACAACCTCAACATCGCCAACACCTGTGAACCTACCTGATATATGACTAAAGGTATGATCATAAGTGTGACCCGCAGCAGGCGAATCTATGGTTACTGACGCTTCAGGATAAACAACTGAGAAAGTCGTTGAAGCCTGAGCAGTTTCACCATTGGCATCTTCCACTGAAACGGATACCATGTGTTCACCTTCATCTAACTTATCTGAAAGATCAAAAGTGAACTCATTGCCATCTACCATCGCTTCTACGGCATCGCCATCAACCATAAGACTGACAGCAACTGCACCAACACCCATAAACTCACCCGAGATATGACTAAAGGTGTGATCATAAGTGCCACCAGCAACAGGAGAATCAATGGATACTGATGCTTCAGGATAGGCAACTGAGAATGTTGTTGA
>JAJDZB010000046.1:0-3374 GCA_022824835.1 Candidatus Poribacteria bacterium
TTGTCGTCGCGAACTTGGAACCTGAGCCGGATGTGCGGACACAAATAGAAAGAACTAACGCTCAGAATCAGATCAATAATTCCGAACAGCAGCCTAATGATGCCTCCACTGCAATTGCAGAAGCACAAACGGACGAAATAGTGAAAGATTACACAAAATGGGAACTGCCGAAAGCAGCAAAAGTGCGTTTGGGAAAGGGCGGAATTAATGTACTGCAGTTTTCACCGGACGGTAACCACCTTGCAGTAGGTAGTGATATCGGTGTGTGGCTTTACGATGTGAAAACAGGAAAAGAAGTGACTATGTTTCCTGGTATGTGCCAATCCCTTGCATTTTCGCCTGATGGACGTTTTCTTGCCAACGGCGGTGGTAAGTTTGGTACCAGTGATAGGTTGCCGAGAAAGGAACCCCAGTTGTGGCAAATTGCTACAGGTCAGGAAGTTCCACTCACTGAGGCTTTCCCACCTGCTTCGGTGTTACGATTCTCTGAAGATGGAAAAACGCTTATCAGTTTGAGCAAACCAAGAGAGATAATTAGCAAATTAGATATTAAAACGGGAAGAAAGATTGATCTTGATATCGGCAAACGCATTGACTTTGATAATCCCGAGACTTACGCGCTATCGTCTGATAAATTGGCGATAGGAAGTATGGGTGGAAAGATTGACTTGTTGGACATAAATACTGGCAAAGAATTATCTTCCTTCGGTGAACTGGCTTTCAGAGGATTAAGTGTTTTTGTTTTGGCATTTTCTCCTGATGGTACGCACCTTGCCGGTGGTAATGAGTATAAAACGGTGCGACTATGGAATCTTAGCAGTAGTAAAGAACCTATCATACTTAGAAAACACACGGGTTGGGTAAACGTATTAGCGTTTTCTCCGGATGGACAAATGCTGGCAAGCGGCAGTACTGATAAAACAGTATTGTTGTGGGATACTACTACTGGTGAACTTCTCACTACACTCCTTGGGCATATCAAAGGTATCGCTGCGCTAACGTTCTCACCAGATAGCAAAACGCTTGTTAGTGGAAGTACGGATGGCACTATCCATTTTTGGAATACAGCAACCGGAAACCTATTACCGACTCGTATCATAGGACACGCAGATTGGACAAGAGATGTAACTTTTTTAAATAATAACACCACACTTGCCAGTGCAACATTTGGTGGTATAGTTACCCTTTGGGACCTAAAAACATCACAAAGAACTGATCTACCAATAAAAAAATATCAAGATATGTTGATCGAATCAGCTGCCTTTTCGCCTGATGGGACTCAACTCGTTAGCACTATTGTTAAAGGTGACAAGGTCTTTGACGTAGATTTAAGAGGTATTGTTGGTCTCTCATATACCCAGTTGATTAGTTTGACTGATGTCCGGACAGGACAGGAGTTAGCAACCTTGACAGCACGCGGTGCCCCCTATAAATTTGTCTTTTCTCCTCATGGTAAAACGGTAGCTTTTAACACTCATGGTAATATTCGTGTTTGGAATACTGAAACAGGATCTTGTCTCAATATTCCACTATCAGATAATTGGCAATTAGATCAAAACGGTTATATGATCAACCCACCAAATGTAAATCTTATTGGAAACCTATCGGACCTACCTCCTCTTCCGAATATCAGTGCGCTGACATTTTCACCGGACGGGAAAGAAATCGTCAGTGGAACTGTGAAGGGAAAAGTTCAATTATGGGACGCAGAAACTGGTGTCGCATTAACGTCATTTACAAAGGAAAATCCGAAACCAGAAATGATTAAGGCTTTGTCATTTACTTCAAATGGTGCGCTGCTTGCTGTGGGAAGTAATGAACGGATCCGAATAATGGGCAACCAAAAAATGACGGGGATAAAGGATATTAACGAAGGTGCTGAAACATTGGTGTTTTCACCAGATGATACCGTTCTTGTTAGTGGACTAATAAACGGCGCGATTGAACTATGGGATGTTGAATCTGGCGACAAACTTACCGCACTTGATGGGCATTCAGAACCTATAGAGACACTGGTATTTTCACCTGATGGGAAAACACTCGTCAGCACGGGACATGATGGTACAATTCTTCTGTGGGATTGGGATGAAATACTTAAGGATTCGGACCAGTAGAAAAAAAGAGGCTTAAACAGTTAGCAGACCTACCTTCAAAGCAGTTGAATATTGTCATCTCACATAGAGATGTCAGTGCAAGAATTAGGCTTGCCGTGACAGTCTACCTTCCTTGATATTCATTTCAATAGCTCAACGCGCAAATAAACTTTACATAAATACTAAGATGAGAATTTCCCATATAAATATTTGAAAATCCTTCCCAAAAACCAGATTTATGCTATAATTCTTCTAATAGACGTTTTCTGATATGCTCCATTATATATTTCTTTGATTTCCATATTTACATAAGAATTCTAACCCTCTTATCTAAACACCTACTTATCTATGCAGAATTATGCACCCAATTCACCGTTTCGTGGCATCATTATAGGGTGAAATCGGAGGTGTACCATGAAAAACAACGATACACAATTAATTCACCTTACTCTTGATGGTGATGATAATGCCTTCACAGAACTTGTAGATAAATATCAAAAGCCGGTTCATGCACTTGTGTGGCGGAAAATCGGAGATTTTCATATCGCTGAAGAAATCACACAAGACACGTTCCTGATAGCGTATCAGAAACTTTCAACGCTGAAAAAATCACAAAGTTTCTCAAGTTGGCTATATGTAATTGCTACAAGTCTTTGTAGGGCATGGTTCCGTAAAAAGTATCGACGAGAACAGTTAAGCAAGGACACGGACACCACTCATCCTGAGGATGCGACCTATTCTGAGTATGTGCTTGCGGAAAATGAACGGATCACCACAGAAACACAGCGCGACGTCGTCAAAAAACTGCTTGCGAAACTTGGGGAAAGTGAACGCACTGTCGTAACGTTGCATTACTTTGGAGAGATGTCGTGTTCAGAAATTGGAGCTTTCTTAGGTGTATCAACAAATACGGTTAAGAGTCGTCTCCGTCGCGCACAGCAGCGTTTACAAAAGGAGGAAACAATGATAAGAGAGGCTTTAGACAACTTCCAAATTTCACCGAATCTTACGGAAAACATCATGCGTAAGATTTCGCGGACCAAACCTGCTACACCATCTGGCAGTAAACCTATTGTACCCTGGGCAGTAGCTGCTTCCACTTTAGTAGTGGTGTTGCTGATGCTCGGAATTGGGAATAGCATATACTTGACGCGTTTTCAGCAACCTTATAGTTTAGATGCACAGACTGATATGACGGTTGAGCTTATTGACGCACTTGTCGTCGCGAACTTGGAACCTGAGCCGGATGTGCGGACACAAATAGAAAGAACTAACGCTCAG
>JAJDZB010000118.1:0-15929 GCA_022824835.1 Candidatus Poribacteria bacterium
TCGCGGTAGGGCATACCGAGACAAAAAACGACTGTGGAGTTCCTGTAAGACCTCGCAAAAGTTCAGGACAAGAGGCAACGAACGATGAAACAGTAAAAGGTGTTTGGAAGCAAGAAATGCTTCCAGTATAAAACCTAAGAACCCCAAGTCTTTAGACTTGGGAGTATGTCAGAAGTATGAAAGACATAAAACAGATATTAACCACTATTTCCCGTCCCTTTAAGGAAGAAATTCGCAAAGGATGTAGGGATGATGTTGTCATAGATGGATTAGGGTCGTATATTGATCTCTGGTTGGGACAAGCGCGAGCACTTAACCTTACGCCTAATCAGGAGAACACTCTCAATAGAATAGCAAATCTTTTTAAAGATTATCCTACGATGCAATCCCCAGATAGACTCAAAGCAATTCATGCTGCGACAGAACAGTTAGAGCTATTGCAGTCTGGTAGATCACTGGCTGCTTCTCAATCAGAAAGCAGTGTTCAGATACCCAACGCACCCCCAAAAATACAGAATAATCAGCAGAAGAAAAAGCAATCAAATAAGGCAACTAAGAAACAGGTCGAACACTTGACACTATTCGGTGATAGGAAACCCGACTTAGATACCGATACACCAGTGTCAGATAACAGTGTTTCTGTCGAAACTGAAACCGTTGATAATAAGCTACCAAGTAAAGAATCGTCACTTCCTCTCGGCAGGTCACCTTTACTTGATATAGATGACAAGAGCGAAGATGTTGTAGGACCCGTTCAGATTGGTGATACACCGGTTTCTACCAACACCGATTCACTTGACTATCTCAATGGTCCGCTTCAATACGTTTCAGGTATTGGACCTTACAGAGCAAAGACGTTATCTGAGGAGTTAGACATAAAAACTGTTGGAGGACTGTTAGAATACTATCCAAGAGATTACATTGATAGATCTAAGATCGTTGAGATATATAGAGTGGGAAGAAATGCGATGGATGAACCTGAGACTATTCAAGGTAAAGTGGTTAATCATGTAACTTCTCCGCCTGTTGCGAAAGGACGTAAGAGCATTGGTAAGGTTGCGATTTATGATGGTACTGGTGTGGCAGTGTTGGTCAATTTCGGAAGACGGATAGGATATATTAAGGCAGTTCTACCTGTCGATACACAAGTGGTAATTAGTGGTAAGTTTACAAGACGATATAATGAAATTCAGACGACAGATTATGAGTTTGAAATTTTTGACGAAGAAACAATGATCCACACAAGACGTATTGTGCCAAAATACCCTCTGACTGCTAAGTTAAGTGCCAAAATGATACGGATTGCTGTCCGGAATGTATTAGATGTCTATGGTCAACAGATACCTGAGATTTTACCGCTATCGTTACGACAGAAACATCAATTGATTGATAGACAGCAGGCAATAAATGAGATCCATTTTCCAACTTCAGAATCCCACAGACAAGCAGCACAACGTAGACTTGCTTTTGATGAGTTTTTCCTGTTGAGTTTAGGCATGGAGATGCGTAAAGATAAGAGGACATCACAAAATGGTATCCAGTTTAGAATTCAAACACCGATGTCAGAAGATTCCCTGCTTAAGAAATTCGTCTATTCCTTACCATTTACGTTGACGAACGCGCAAAAGAAAGTCTTCACTGAGATTCGTGATGATATGCAAAGTCATAGAGTAATGAACAGGCTGATTCAGGGAGATGTTGGTTCTGGCAAGACAGTTGTTGCTGCAATGGCTCTATTATGTGCAATTGAAGACGGTTATCAAGGTGCGTTGATGGTTCCGACTGAAATACTTGCTGAACAGCATTATCAGAATCTTACATCACTGTTGTCACCACTTGGCGTAAAGGTTGTGCTTCTGAAGAGTGATTTACCAAAATCGGAACGAGAAAAAGCATTGACAACGATAGCGGATGGGTCTGCGGACCTAATTGTTGGTACGCAGGCACTGATACAAGAGGGGGTTGATTTTTTCAAGCTTGGACTTGTCATCATTGATGAACAACATCGCTTTGGTGTTATGCAACGCGCCATGCTTCGGAGTAAAGCAAAATCGTCCACTGTCACAAATGGAAACGTTGAAACAGATGGATTATCACCGGATGTTCTTGTGATGACTGCTACGCCGATCCCAAGGACACTTTCTTTAACAATATATGGGGACCTGAATATATCTGTGATTGATGAGTTACCACCAGGTAGGCAGAAGATTGAGACGCAATGGATAAAAGAGAAAGACCGGACAAAATTATATACTAAGGTAGAACAAGAAATCCGCAATGGTAGGCAAGCATACATCGTATATCCACTGGTTGAGGAGTCCGAGAAACTTGAGGAACTGAAAGCTGCAACGAGTATGGCTGAACATATCCAGAAGGATGTGTTTCCTAATTTGCGTGTCGGCCTTCTACACGGACAGATGAAGTCTGTTGAGAAACAGGAAGTCATGACTCAATTCAAAGCACACAAGTTGGATATCCTTGTTGCGACAACTGTGATAGAGGTAGGTATTGATGTGCCGAAGGCAACAATTATGGTGATTGAGAATGCGGAACGGTTCGGTTTAGCACAGTTGCATCAGTTGCGGGGTAGAGTCGGTAGAGGGAGCGATAAATCGTTCTGTTATCTTGTTGCTACAGCAAAATCAGAAGATTCGTATCGTAGAATTCAGGTGATGGTTAGAACCAACAACGGTTTTGAGATTGCTGAGGAAGACCTGAATATACGTGGTCCAGGAGAGTTTTTTGGGACAAGACAATCAGGTTTACCGAAGTTCAAGATTGCGAATATCATCAGTGATGCTTCCCTATTAGAGACAGCGAAGAAGGAAGCGATGCTGCTAATTGGAGAGGATCCACACCTGAAAAAACCTGAACACCAATTGATGAAACGGATGTTGCAGGCACATTGGAAAACACATTTGGAGATAGCAAGTGTTGGATAGGCAATGGTGCCAGGTGTTCGTAATGTTAAATTCACTAACATATCTATTCATCCTGCACAGCACTTATCTCATCTTCCGATATTTTGTGGACACTCTTTGGGTTGAAGGTTTGTGTTGTATCTACACGTAGTGCAACTTCAATTCTGCCACCAGTTAGGACGAAGAATTGAATTAGATACCCACCACCTTGCATAGGTTCAACCTGATATTCGTCAGGTTCAAGGTCACCGATCCATTTTGGAAACTTGTCCTCAAACTGTGGATGTGTCATGACATGCTCAGGGAGTGCAATTATGAGAGTCCCTGGTTCATCACCGATGGCATCACCAATGATATTGCGTTTCTCGACCATAAAGCGAACCAGGTGCCCTGCAAAACTAAAATCGGAGGTTGATCTTTTCATATTCGGAACTATTCGCCACGTCAGGTGGTGAATAAACGGATTACCATACCCTTGTCCAAGCATGTGTTCACGTGCAGTGTGGTCTACTGGATGAACAACGGCAACATAATCGAACCAACCGTCTGTGTGTGCTGGACTATCACTCGGTAGTTTCGCTGAAACATTGATATAGTCGCATCCATCAACGGGTGATGGATAACAGCGTGCATCCCATCCGTTAACGTATCCGAGTTGTTTTAAACCGTCTGCTACAAGGTGTGGTGGATCGCAGAAAATAGCAGCATGATCCATATTTGGATAGATTTGTATACCCGCAGCAATGATTTTATTCGCTACATCGGTGGCTTCTTCAAAACGTAATTCTGCGTTATCAATTTTTAGGTAGTCAGCGAAGTTAGTGGGTAGTTTTATCATGTTTTGCATCGGTTTCTCCTTTTCTGATTATGGTCACGATGCTATCAGTTTGACAGTTTTTTTGTGTGAAGGCAACGGTTAAATGTGTATCGGGCAGAGACATTCAATTGTCGTGATTTCCCAGTTTCTTACAAATAGTTAATCACATCTTGCAACAGTCCACTATCAAAGACAGCACTACCGATTCCGAAATCTGCAATCCAACCATCAAGTGCTTTCCTTTTGCCGCGGTAATCCTCAAGGTTTATTGCCTCTGTGCCGAAACCGGGGCGGTTTTGTAAAAGTAAAACCCCGAGTGAATCCGACAGACTTGCTGGATCAAAGGCATCAAGCAATCGTGAACTGTGGGTTGTAGTAATGACTTGAGAATATTGTGCAATTTGCTCAAGCACATGTGCCATGTGTGGTAGGGCACCTGGGTGTAGGTTTCGCTCTGGTTCTTCAATTGCGATGAGTGGGGATAATTCAGGTTCGTTGAGCAGAGTGTAATAAGCAATTAGACGTAGTATGCCGTCAGAAGCATTTTGCATTGGGATCAGATTCTCGTTCCCCTCTATCATAAAAAGTTGGTATTGACCATCAATCAGGCGAAAGTCTATTTCGCGGTTTGTGTCTGCGGCAAGAGAATCGTTGACGTTTTGAAAACTGTCAGGAGAATTCTTATACCAGTTCCAGAGAACTTCTACTAAATTCTCGCCAGTATCTGTAAGTTCAGGACATTCTTGTATCTCTGTTTCAGCAGACGAGAATCTCATATCGCTTTCTTGCCGTATAAGACCTGTATCAAAATCATAAAATTGCCATTTCATAATAAAGTCAGCTAAGGCGCGTGTAATCGGTTTGTATCCGTATTTTCCAACAGATATCAAAGCCGGTTTATTGGCGTGATATGTTGTCTCGTTCTCCCCATTTTCATCCAGTATTACGCCCTGCCAGTCTTGGATTGAAATAACCTTTACATTGTCTACTGATAAATATTCTGCATAGAAAGGAAAATCGGTTTTCGGTTTTACTTCTAAGTGATAGAAGGTTTGGTGAGCTTTTACTTTTGTCCGTAATTGGAAGGTGATTTCACGTGCTTCACCTGTCCAAAGAGTATCCTTACTCAATTCATCGGAATAAGATCTGTCATCAATCATCATCCTATTAAGGTGATACAATGCCGCTAAGGTATTTGATTTACCGCTTGCATTCGGTCCAACGAGTACAGTCAGCGGTTTAAATGCAAGCTTAACGTCCCGTAAACTTAGAAAGTTCTTGATATGTATTTTTTCTAAAAGTGCGTCCCTTTCAGACACAGTTATTCACCTCCTATTTCTTTGCTGTAATTATAACACTGATATGCTGTGTTTATCAATTGAATTCTGAGATGTAATTTGGCATTATGTTTTGCACTCTCAGAAAGGGTATACCTTCCTCTGGATATTCTGCTCCGAGAGGCGTTGCCCCTCCTGAGATATGCGTAATAAATTCAGAAATCGGTTGGGATTTGTTCTCAAATTTTCTAAGATTTTTCAAATGGTATGGATGGTAATGATCGGCATCTAATCTCTTATCTTCGTGCAAATTTACTTCACTAAAATTTCTGAAGTCGTTTTATAGATACGTGAAGTTTCCTGCATGAATATCCTCAAGAGCTTTTTTTCGAAGATGATCAAGTTTCCCTGCTTTTATATCTTCTTCAATTTGCTTATCCCATGCCTTATCGCGTTCCTTTAAGGTTTCATGAAGTTCCTTTGTAAGCGTTTCGATCAATGCTGTTTTGGTTTTTTCTTCATATCTAAAGTCAGGAAACTCAGGTATCCAACCACACCAGCGCGATGCTTTTTGGGTTACATAGGCTGTGTATTTTTCAAGAAACGCAGTATCTTCAATTTCAATAAGTCGTATGCGCGATGTTTTTACAGGGAGCACTGATACCTCTTTTTTGCTGTGTTGTCCTTAGCAATTTCAACCGAGAAAATCATTTTATTGGAATTGTGCTATCACATCACCAAGTTTTTTGAGAGAATTATTGCGCCGCAAGGTTTCTTGGTTGATCTCAATATGTTCAGCAACTTCAGGAGATCGCGCTTCCTGGTATTTTTCACGGTCAATATTCCTTTGCGTGAGGTTAGGATTCAGTTCTCGGAGGACTCTTTCAGAAAACTCGGTTAGGTATTCTTTCGCGCCGCGACCGCCCTGTTCCGCCTCAACGATGTTCTCTATATTCCTCTTCTGATAACGATACGGTAATAATCAGACCAATCATTGTAAGAAGACTTGCAACGCCGAGAACAGTCAATGCCGTGATATGTGCTCTTATGCCCTTTATGTCATCTCTAAGGTCTGTTTGGACTTCCCTGATGCCTTTAAGATCCGCTTTAACTTGTGCAACTTCTCCTCTGACGTGTGTTATGTCTTTCTGAAGGTAGGAATATATCTCAAGACTTGTCTTTTTGAAGTTCTCGTCTAACTTTCAAGTACTCGAAAAGGGCTCTGGCATACGAGTTTGCCGCGCCCTCTGTTATTTCCTTTAAAAATTCATCTGTGCAATTAACAAAATCGAAACCTGCTTCTCTGATTGCTTCTTCCATGATGGACGCTGTTTGCGTGACAAATTCTCGATTCTTGTCAAAATAGTACATTTCTAAACTCATTGGACTTCTCCTAATTTTTTATCTCCCTGTCACGGTGACTCTACAGAAAACATCTCTGATTTGTGGTAGTGCTACAGAAAACTGATTAATGGATAGTATATCAGAAAAAGTGTGGAATGACAAATCTTTTCTACGAAACAGACTCCAACCATTCAATAGCAGCCTGCTCATCCTGCTCAATAGCGATTTCGACTGCACGTTTGGCTTGTTCTAAAAGGTCTTTGGCACGTTTGCGTAAATCAAAAGAATCAAGCACCTTTTCTTGAATCTCAATTTGTTTCTTTTCTCTAATTTTGGGGACGACAATATTACTAAATTCTTCCTTGTTAATAGCAGTAAGGATTGTCCCACTACATCCTTTCTTGAGTTGTAATTGCCCCACAATACTCTTCAAAAGCACGAGTAAAACTTCGGATTTAAGCACATCTGACCGAACAACATGGAATCCTGTTGAACATAAAGCATTGTCATATTCCTGGGTAATTAGAGCGATACTTTCCAACGAACCCTCAATAGATGAAACAATAACATCTCCAGCAAGCACCTTACGACGCGCTCTGGTCGGCAAATCCTCTCCTTGTTCTACCATACAGTTTGTTATTTCACCACTACTTCCGATATTAGCAAGTTCAATGTATTTGTATGCCGTTTCAGGTACAGGTTTGAAATTGCTGTCTTTTAAATGTACTTGATTTTCAAATGTATCCCAACCGTCTGAGTATTCTTTGATGGCGTTGACGATTTCGCCATATTTCAGTTGGAAGTAATCCGCATCAATGCGTCCTGCAGACTCAGTGTCGGAAAAGTTTTTGACAAAGGTTAACTGATGCTTCGGTTGCCAATCTGCAAGTCCGAGTTCGACAAGCAGGAGGGTTTGTGCTTGATGATATACCGCCTCTGATGCTTGAATTGAATCAAAGGCTTTATTAAACGATAACGTTATTCCGTTTTGTAATTGATTGCATAAAAGCGGTATTTCTATTCTTTTTACTTCTTCTAAATTGACATTTGATTGGTTGATTGAATGCCTTGCCCGCCTCTTAATGTCAACTATACCGTATTTAGTGTTTAGAAATGCTGTCAAATATTCAGGGGTAACAATTTCTGGATCTGGATTTATCCGTACAAGGTAGGATGCAAAAACAATATCCTCATCTGAGAATTTTCTAAATATACCTGTTCTCCCTACAAATTCTGGTGAATTCGTGCGATTAAATAAAACATCTCTGTCTTTAAGTTTGTATGATGCGATTTGATTATCATTTAATTCTGCGTACTTTGATATGTTACGGTTACACAACATATTGCTAATTTCATTCATCCTATAAATTTTCGTACCTATACTATCTTCGTTCATTTTAATTGAAACGCCATAGGCACTTGAAGCAAGTGTGTTTCCTATAGGAGTATACTTGAGATTTTCATTCTTATAAGGCTCACGACTTAGATATCCACTATCCCAACGATAATCAGTATGTAAGGATAGTTCCGACAGGTTTCTGATTTTGAACTGCAAATTTTTATTCTCCGTTCCAAAAAGTTAATTTTACACTTTTTCCCCATGCAATAAAAGTTTCGGCAATCCCGTCGGGTAATTCTTCATTGTGATTGTGTAGATCGTGGTCAACAATCAGGTGACCGTTTTCGTCTAACTTATATTGTCCATTTTCGTTTTGGAGGAATACATAATCGCCAGAGTTATCCTTCCCGCCTTTTTCGGAAACAGCAAAAAAGATAGGGTAGTCCTCAACTTTTGGACAAAGCGGTCCTTTGTCTGGATCATCGTTCCATTTCTGTAGGAACAGCACGCTGGTTTTCGTACCGGTATGGGGTTTAAAAGTATTGTTATCAAGTTCGACTACTGCCAAAATACGCGCACGTTCTGCAATAAACTCACGGATATACTTATCAGATGTGTTATTGAACCTTCCCTGCGGTAGCACAATTGCCATTCTGCCACCAGGTTTAATGAAATCTAAATTGCGCTCAATAAATAGAATATCCCTACCAACTTTGTTTTGTGCCTTGCCGTTCCCTTTAAAGCCGAGCGTGTATTGGTGTAGAATACGGTTCTCTTTGATGTCCCCAGCAAATGGGGGATTTGCCATCAAAATATCAAAATTGAATAGTCTGTTTTGGTCTCTTTCCGCCCTTAACGCTTTGAGTCGGTCAAATCCTCTGCCGTAAGTCATTATCCAAATTCTATCTCTTTCAGCCCTGTCTTGCCAACGTTCATAGTCAAGTGTGTTGAGGTGTAAGACGTTGGATTCACCGTCGCCTGCGATCAAGTTAAGTGTTCGTGCCACCCGTACCGTCTTTTCGTCAAAGTCAATACCGAATATATTATCACGGACATACTGCTTGTCGGGTGCGGACATTTCTGCGTTGGTGAAAGGTGAACCGGTAACGTGAAAAAAGGTATGCACTGGAAAACCACAACTACCGGAGGCGGTGTCAATCATATACTCACCGCGTTTCGGGTTGAGCATCTTGACACACATATCAATCACGTGCCGCGGCGTGAAGTATTGCCCTTTTTCACCTTTAGCAGATTTACTGACCAGATATTCAAATGCCTCATCAACAATCTGCAGATTAGAGTTAAACAATTTGACATCTTGCAAACTTGAGACACAGACTGCAAGGTGCGTATCCGAAAGTTCAAACTCCGAATATTCTGGGAAAACACCTCGCCACTGATTTTTTGCGTTATTGAAAAGATGCTGAATTTTTAACTTCAGTTCGCTATCCGTTTGTCCAGTATTTCTAAACTCCATCGCGCGTTCCATATCGTCATCTGGAATCGTTTCAACAATTTTCTTAATAGTCTCATAATCTGCACCTTTGGAACCGTAAGTCTCAATGGATTCCTGAACAACTGTGTTGATTTCTCGCCTTAAGATGCGGTTAATATACTCTTTGTCGGAACGGCTCTCAAATTCGTCATGGAGTTTGGTAAAGATAAGCTTAAACACCTCTTCAAAAACATCTACACCCGCGTTTGCCAGCACTTCATCCTCTAACTCTAAAATAATATCTTTTAGAGATTTTCGCTCCGCTGCGAGTTTATCCTTGATAATGAGGTCTTTGAGGGTAAACCGTTCGTTGAGGATGTCGGCGAGGGTTTGGTCGGCGTTAGGAATATCTGTAATTTCTTCAAAGTAATTCGGGTCTTTTCGGTGGTAGTGTGAAATCTGTTGTCCGTTTGTCCATACGGCGATAGGCGATCCTGTGGCATTGCAGTAGGAGCGGAGTTGGTCTTTACCGTCTTGGAGTTTCGGTTTCTTCACCTCAACGATAATATAGGGTGTATCAGGTCGATCTTTGTCAAGGATAACAATGTCCGCGCGTTTTTTTTCTCTGCCGAAGTTCACAGAATGTTCAAATTGGATGCGATCTGGATCGTAACGGAATTGTTTTAAGAGTCGTGCTGCATAGAGTTGACGAACAACCTCCTCCGGTTTTAGCTGAACTGCTTTCCGCCGAACACTACAGTAAATTATTGGCTTTTCGTTTCCTTCCACCTTTTGGCGTAAATCCTGTATTTCGGATTCATTGAATAGGTCAAGGTGGTAGTTGCTGTCTTTTAGGATGGTTTGAAGGATGTCGTGTTGTGTCATTATGTTTCTCCATTTTGTATTTTAAGTTAGATTCTGTCATGAAAGAGTGTAGTTGTCAAGAGGAAATCTTGCATATCGTTTTCCTTATTTCACCTATTTGCATAGGATTCGGCAGAATACGCGTTTGGTATTCTGCAGAGCATGGTTATGGAATTACCTAATTTGTTTTTTAATCTTCATTAGGGACGATATGTTAAGTTTTCTATGCCGTTCCTACGGAACTCAAGAAAGAAGGTGATAACGTTTTTCTATAAACATATCGTCCCTACGGGACTAAAGATACCGTGTTCAACCGTGATCTATAAACATTGCGTCCCTACGGGACTAAAGAGCATCCCTAACTCTCAGATAATCCCTAATTTAATGCCTCTAGTGACAAAATATTTACACACCCTCTATAATTCCAATTTGACTTTTTCAGATTGTCATGTTAAAATAGATATAATCTGGAGGTGTTAAAATGGCATATTTTATAACAGATGAATGCATCGGGTGTTTAGCGTGTTTGACAAACTGTCCCGTTGACGCGATTACTGGAGCCCGAAATAAACTCCACATTATTGATCCTGATATCTGTATTGATTGTTCTGCATGTGGTATGGTGTGTCCAGTTGAGGCAATTCGTGACCAGTTCGGTGAAGTCTGTAAGTTTATTCCAACGCCATCACAGAGACCCATCGCTGTCATCTACGAAGAACTCTGCTCTGGTTGTGATTTTTGTGTACATATCTGTCCCTGGGAGTGTCTGGAATTGATTGACCCCGATACAGGTGAACATGCTGAAAGTTTCTTCGGTATCTGTGAATTAGTAAAACCCAAAGACTGCGTTGGCTGCAAACTGTGTGAAGAAGTATGTATTAAGGATGCGATCCGTATAGAATCACCTATACTATTGGAACTGGCTGAGGCTGCAGACTAACTAACATACAGTAATAAAATGGTTTCTGCTAATATAAATCACGACAATCTAATTGTCGTCATCTCAGGTCCTTCAGGAAGTGGAAAAAGTACTGTTGCTAAAAGGTTATGTGAAGCAGACGAGACGTTACGACTGTCTATATCGGCAACCACACGGAATCCCCGCCGAGGAGAAGTAGACGGCGTTGATTACCATTTCCTAACACATGAACAATTCCAAAACAAGATTGAACAGGGTGCTTTCTTAGAATGGGCAAAGTATGGAGACAATTCTTACGGCACACTGAAATCTGAAATCACTGCCTCGCGTCAAGAAAGTAAAGATACAATTTTGGAAATTGAAGTGAACGGAGCACGTCAAGTCAGAGAACATGACCTATCCCCAGCAAGAAGTGTTCTAATTTTTCTAATTCCTGCATCATCTTCACATCTAAAGAAACGACTCCGTAAGAGAAATACCGAATCAAAGAAACAACTTACACAGAGATTAGAAATAGCAAAAGCCGAAATACGTAAAATGGAAGAATACGACTATTGTGTAATTAACGCTGAAAACGAGATAGAACAGACAGTCAGTCAAATTCAAACTATCGTTGTAGCAGAAAGACTTCGTGTTAACCCTATTAGAACTTCAACGTTTGCTAAAGCATTTGGCATATAACGTGAGTTTGATAATTAAATGCAATATGCGTTGTAGGTTGGGTTGAGGAACGCCAATCAAATATTAACTGGCAACATGTATTGCTCTATAATGGGTCAAAATGTTGGGTTTCGTGCCTCAACCCAACCTACGTAAGTTATTTGTTCTGATTTATCAAACTCACGTTATATAGAATAAGAACAGAATGACAATGGAAAAGAGGAACCGAACTATACTCTTAGGTGTTACAGGTGGTATTGCCATCCATCGTTCCGTTGATTTTGCCAGTCAATTGGTCAAGTCGGAGGCTTCAGTTCATGTCGTAATGACAGAAAACGCTGCGAAGCTGATCAGCCCTTTACAATTTCAGGTTATATCACGAAATCCCGTTCTCCTCAATCTATTTGATACAGGTGATGACTGGAAACCACCCCATATAGATCTCGCCGACCGTGCTGATTTACTTGTCATCGTACCCGCAACTGCAAACATTATCGGAAAGATGGCAAACGGTATCGCTGATGATGCACTTTCTACCGTTGCTATCTCTGTTCACTGTCCTATCCTCTTAGCACCCGCAATGAATGGACACATGTATCAGAACCCTTATGTTAAACGGAATGTAGAAACGCTAAGACAGAACGGTGTAGAATTTGTAGAGCCTGTGAGTGGTGACCTCGCCTGCGGATATCAAGGTATTGGACGATTAAATACAATTGAGGCAATTTTGGAAAAAACAGAAGAAATACTGCATGTTCGCGAAGACCTAAAAGGACAACGTATCCTTGTTACAGCAGGGGCAACACGTGAATACATCGATCCCGTAAGATACATTACGAATAGATCCAGTGGAAAAATGGGATATGCCATCGCACAAGCTGCAGAATGTAGAGGAGCAGAAGTTCAATTGGTTAGTGGACAAACAACCGTTGTACCTCCGACAGGTATAGACATTGATCATGTTGAAACAACAGAGGAAATGCACGAAACGGTTTTAGCACATTTTGAACAAGCAGATATTGTCATTATGGCTGCTGCTCCCGCTGATTTTAGACCGTCAGAGATCTCACACCAGAAGATAAAAAAACATGAGGATGTTATCTCTATTGACTTAGAAAAAAATCCTGATACCGCAGAGGTGCTGGGAAAGAATAAGAAACATCAGATTACAGTCTGTTTCGCTGCTGAAACAAACGACGTTCTTGAAAACGCGAAAGCCAAGTTAATCCGTAAAAACTGTGACTTTATCGTTGCAAACGACATTCTCGCTGAAGGAGCAGGATTTGCTGGAGATACAAATATTGTTTCTATTATTGACCAAGATGGAAATTGTGAACAACTGCCGATCTTACCTAAGATAGATGTTGCGAATGCAATATTAGATAGAATCGTGAAGCTGCTTTAAACATAGTCATTACCGAAGTTTTTACACCAACTACAACAACTACAACAAACACATAAAATGATGTCCCTTCAACAACAGGCGCGGACGTTCCTAAAAAAACATCCCACTCACCCCAATAAAAAGTTAGGTCAACACTTCCTAATAAATCCGGAAGTATTAGAGATCATTATGGATATTGGTGAGGTCACCGATACCGATGTCGTGATAGAAATCGGAGCAGGACTCGGTTGTCTGACACAGGTTTTGGCAGAAACAGCCGAAACCGTTATTGCTATTGAGATTGATCCTATTCTTAATGAGGTTTTAGAATCCCAATTTTCAACATGTGATACTGTACAGATTGTCAAAGCAGATATACTTAAAATAGAACTCACCTCTCTTTTCTCCCCGAATACTCGTCCGAAGGTAATTGCGAATTTACCCTACGGTATTACGACACCGATATTGTGGAAACTACTGGAGCACACAAATCAACTGGATGCCTGTCTATTAATGATGCAGAGAGAAGTCGCTGAGCGAATAGTTGCACCACCCGGTGGAAAGGACTATGGAGCACTCACAATTGGTGTTGCCTATCACGCTGATACTTCGCTAATTGTGACACTTTCACCTGAAAATTTCTATCCTGCACCGAAAGTAGACTCTGCTCTGTTAAAACTGTCAATGAGAGACAAACCGAGGGTTGAAGTGCAGGATGAAGCACATTTTTTTAGAGTGGTTCGGGAAGCGTTTAGAGGCAGAAGAAAAATGCTGAAAAACGCACTAAAAAGGTTTGCATCATCTGATAGATTAAATCAGACATTTGAAGAATTGAACATCAAACCCGAAAGACGCGCAGAAACACTGGATATTACCGAATTCGCTGCTTTGGCGGAGCGGTTACAACTTGATATCTAAAGTTATAAGCTGCCAATACACTATTTTCCACTCACTACCTTCACGCCGAAAGTCAAACTGGCAGGTGCCCTCAAGACTCCTCATACTCTTATCCTCCGCATTCTCTGAGTCTACACCCATCAACATTTGTACGGATGCTTTCCTGGCATCGGTAATATCATAGGCCAAATTGTCGTAAGTAAAATTCAACCAAGAGTACTGTTCAAACACACTTGTAAATGTTGGAATTACACCTTCAAAATTAGGTGGAACTACGCCTGAAATAACACCAATTTTTGTAACCTCATCATCCGCAGCAAAATAGGATTCAGAGAAAAGGGATTGAAGGGAAGGTAAATTGTCCATATCTAAAGACTCAAGTAAATCAGACAAGTTCTCAAGGAGCGCAAGCAATTCCTTCTGATGATCGTTTAAAGGCGAAAGGGCAACATTGTGTACTAACCGAACTTCATTTAATACAATCTGAGTTGAATAAGCCTGATAAAGCGGATCATGAACTGTCAACTCCCGTTCCTCACCATAGAGGATGTCATTATAGACGAAACCGCCATCAACTTCAGTCTCTACCGCCACGTCAGACAGTGTAACTTGGACCCCAGGCAATGGATTACCTGTTACAGCATCAGTGACTATGCCTGATACAGTACCAAACTGTTGTGGTTCAGGTGGCACTATCGGATCCGGTTCATCCTCTTCATCAGTACCGCAGGCGAAGATCAAGGATAAAATGAGTAAAGGCATAAGGTATCTACTGATTTTAAGAATAATTTGCATTTGAACCTCGTATGTGTTATTCTTTTAAGAGTTAATTCCTATTCGTCATTTGAAAAACTATTTATAAGGATTCAAGAAAATGTCAAGAGTTTGTACAATGTGTGGTAAAAGGCCACGAACAGGTAATAAAATAAGTGCCTCAGACAGACACACAAAACGGCGTTGGCTTCCTAATTTACAACGTGTCCGTGTCAAAACAGAAACTGGAACGAGAAGGATTCGTGTCTGTACCTCCTGTATCCGTAGCGGAAAAGTTATAAAAGTTATCTCCCGTATGCCAGTGGCACCATCTTAACATTAGATTTTTCGGTCAACTCTTTCTACACCGTTCAGACTTTTTACCGCATCCATCACTTCTCTGAGTTGGTCAACACCAGAAACATCCAACGTAAAATAGTCTGTAGCGGTATCGTCAATCGTAGTTTTCGTTGAGGGTTTAAAATTGCCTTCACGGATGTTGACGTGAAACTTTGCAATGGCTGTCGTAATCTCACCTAACATCCCCGGTTTATCATGACATTCAATATAGATTTGTGCTGGAAAATTTGTGCCTTCCTCCGGTTGCCAATTAACAGATACGAATCGTTCGGGTTCATCAAGTAAGCGGAGACAATCCGAACGATGGACAGACACACCGCGTCCCCTCGTGAGATATCCTACTATATCGTCACCCGGAATTGGGTTACAACACTTCATGACCCGAACCATTCCTAAGTCTATACCATTATCAAGTTGTATAGTTGGCTCAGGACGGTGGACTACTTCCTCTGTTTTCTCTTCTATAACTTTTTCCGGTTTTAAAAGATTTACGACTTGTGTTGCAGATTCGCTACCATTTCCTATTCGTATAAAGAGTTCATCCACGGTTTCAAGATCAAGTTGTTTTGCGACTTCAATCAGTTTTCCCTGTTTCATATATTCGGTAGCATTTAGATATGAAACTTGGAACTCCGCTTTAAGCAATCTTTTACCTAACTCAATTGCATCTATTCTATCTTTTTCCTTGAACCAATGCCGTATTTTGTTACGTGCATTGGTAGTTTTAACGATGCGTAACCATGCCCTACTCGGCATACTATTTGGACTTGTTAGGATATTTACCCTGTCCCCATTCTTTAATGGTTCGCGAATCGGTGTTAGCACGTTATTGACCTCTGCGCCACAGCAGGTATTACCAATATCTGTGTGGATTCGGTAAGCAAAATCTATCGCTGTTGAACCAACGGGAAGTGCATGGATGTCACCTTTTGGCGTGAAAACATAGACTTCATCTTGGA
>JAJDZB010000020.1:0-54970 GCA_022824835.1 Candidatus Poribacteria bacterium
ATAACATGATAGGTGGCAGTGGAATATAGTTTTCAATCTCGCGGTCTAAAGTCTAAAATAAATACTTGAAAACGAAATGTTAATATGGTATAATTACATAAAGAAGATTATTAGGAACGTACAAAAAGGAAAATTTACGGACCGAAATAAGAAGGTGAAAAAAATAATATAATTTATTCAAAGATTGAACATTGTTCTACATATTAGAAAGGAGTCAAGATGGCAAAGTTTGATTTTGTACTCGCCGTTGGAGGAACACCTGGACAGGGTATAGCTACAGTAGGAAAGACCTTTAATCAGTTGTGTGCACGGAACGGGTTTTATACTTTTTCATACAGCGCATACCAATCAATTATCCGAGGTGGACATACCTTCCTTACCATCCGAATTAGTTCAGAACCAGTTGCCAACCATGGCGACGAGATTGACCTTATCATTGCCCTTGATAAAAACAGTTTAGAGAAGCATATACCACACGTCAGACCTGGTGGTTCACTTGTCTATAACAGCGATGATGCAAAAAAACAACCCCCCGAACGAGACGATATCCAATTATGTCCCATTCCATACAAAGAACTCTCCAAAGACATTGAAGATAGAAAATTACAAAGAGCATGTCTCAATACGTGTCTCCTTGGTGCAGCACTGCAGCTCGTTGATGCGGATTTAGATATGTTAGAAGAAGTTATTACCAGTGCACTTCTGAAAAGGAAAGGGCAGGTAGTTGTTGATGCTAACATCGGAGTGGCAAATGCTGGATATGAACATGCCGCAAAACACTTCACACAATTTGATACCAAAATAGAGAAACAGGAAAAACCTCTCGCTTTTGCACAAGGTAATGAACTCATGGCGATGGGGGGTGCTGCAGCAGGTGTGAAATTCTATGCCGCTTATCCAATGAGCCCCTCAACAGGTGTACTGCGCTGGATGGCGAAAAACGCACGTGACCTCAATATCATGGTGCGTCAATGTGAAGATGAAATTAGTGTCATTAACATGGTCATCGGTGCAGCACATGCTGGTGTACGTGCAATGTGTGCTACTTCCGGCGGTGGATTCGCACTCATGTCCGAGGCAATCGGCAGTGCAGCAATGATGGAAATTCCGATCGTCGTTATTGACGTCCAAAGAGGGGGACCCTCTACAGGATTGCCTACTAAGACTGAACAGGGAGACCTCTGGCAGATACTCGGCGCAAGTCAAGGCGATTTCCCAAAAATCGTCGTCGCTCCCACTGGACTGATTGATGGATTCAATACCATACCAGAACTCTTCAATCTTGTTGATAAATACCAATGTCCAGGAATGGTCCTCTCAGACCTAATGCTCGGAGAAGGTTATACAACCTTTGACACTGATCAGATCAAATGGGATCAGGAGATTGATCGTGGAGAGTTGATAACTGGTTTAGGACAGACAGAAGGTGAATACCTACGTTACCAGATAACAGACAGCGGAATTTCACCACGAGCGATCCCAGGTACCCCCGGACACATGCACGTGGTCGCAACTGATGACCACACTGAAGATGGTGGACTCATTAGTGATGAATTTACCGATCCACATAAACGTAGAGACATCATGGAAAAACGACAACGGAAGATGGATGGTATCGTTAAAGAGCTGCCACCACCGACACTTGAAGGACCTGAAGATGCGGAAGTGACACTCATCGGATGGGGATCCACACACGGGGTAATCTCTGAAGCAGTAGAATTGTTAGATGGTGAAGGGATTAAAACTAATCATATACAGTTCAAATGGCTATACCCGATAGATGAAGATGCTGTAAATGAGGTATTGGAAAAGACAAGATACGCAATTATTGTTGAATGTAACTATACCGGTCAATTTGCACGCTTCTTACGCGGGGAAACTGGCTTTAAAGCAAATGGACATATACGAAAATACGATGGTGAACCCTTCATGCCACACCATATCGTAGATGGAACTCGTGAACTTCTCATCGGTAAGTCTGAACTTTATGTACCGTATCAGGAAATAGTTGTTTAATAAGGAGAATGAATCAGATGGCAAGAAAAGAAAGACCTATCAAAGCTGCTCCTACAGCAAAAGATTACATAGGCGATACCAAACCCGATTGGTGTCCCGGTTGTGGTGATTTTGGCGTACTTAGTGCATTACGAAACGCCTACGCGAAACTTGAAAAAGGACAACATGATCATCTCACCGTTAGTGGTATCGGATGTTCCTCCAATCTACCTGGTTTCATCCATACTTACGGCATGCATACACTGCATGGTCGTGCACTCCCCGTTGCTACGGGAGCTAAGTTTGCAAATCACGACCTCAACGTCGTTGTGACGGGTGGTGATGGTGACGGTTACGGTATCGGTGGAAACCATTTCTTGCATACAATGCGGAAAAATGTGGATCTGCTCTACCTTGTGATGAATAATGAGACCTATGGACTTACTGTCGGGCAAGCATCACCCACGACCCAAGTGGATGAAGTGACAGACAGCACACCTTTTGGTAATATAGAAACACCGCTTAATCCCGTTGCAATGGCAATTGTTGGCGGTGCAACTTATGTTGCAAGAGCATTTAGTTCTGAGGGAAAAGTACTTGCTGAATTGATGTATGAAGGAATGAGACATAAAGGGTTTGCTTTTATTGACGTCATAAGTCCATGTATTACATGGAAAGGCGATGAAATCTTCGATTATTGGAAGGAACGAGTCAACGCCCTTGAAGATCATGACACTTCCGATAAAGCCGCAGCTCTTGCACAGGCGATTAAGACTGGACATGAAACGCAACTCGGTTTATTTTACCACGACACAAGTCGTCTCTCTCTGGATCAGATGGAACCTGTCCTAAAGGATGGTCCGATGGTAAGTCAGCCAATAGGCGTTACACCTGAACAGGGTGCAGCTATACTTCAACGTATGATGTAATGGATAGTGAAGAGGGCAGGTCTCATGACCTGTCTTCTCTTTTTGTCAACACATAATACCATTTCTATTAATTTTTCTCTCATTACCGACTGTTTAGAAATGAAGCGGTGTACGACACAATCTAACAGAATGTGCTACAAAAAGAGACATTATCAATTTGAAATGGTATGACACCTGTTACCATATTATATGCGTCGTCTTACCACCTCTCAGATTTCAAAGCATTTCGGATATCGCACAATTGTAAATGATGTTTCGCTGACTATTGACTCAGGTGAAGTCGTTGCCATTTTTGGACCAAACGGTGCTGGTAAAACCACACTCATAAAGATATTAGCAACACTCCTCAGACCAACATCTGGAAAAATCGATATAGAGAATATAGACGCTATCGTTGAATATGCCAAAGTCCGACACTTTTTGGGAGTCGTTATTCATGAACATTTAGCTTATCCTGCATTTACACCGTTTGAAAATCTCAAATTCTTTGGACAGATGTATGGTATCAATGACTTAGAAACACGTTGTAAAACCCTTCTTAATGAGGTCGGGTTAAGTCGCTTTATACATGAACCTTTGCACATCTTTTCACGTGGCATGACGCAACGGTTTATGATAGCAAAGGCACTCCTTCATAATCCCTTAATACTTTTACTTGATGAACCTTTTTCAGGACTTGATACGTCGGCAAGGCAGTTTGTGATGGATAGAATTGCACAGGAGCAGGAGAAAGGTAAAGCAACCCTTATCACAACGCACAATACAGAATTAGGGTATCATATAGGAACAAGATTTCATTTTATGATAGATGGGACATTAGAAGAGAGCATAGATAAAGACGATATATCGGAAGATACGTTATTGCAGAAGTATCAGGATAGGTTGATAGAATCCGGAACAAACTGAGATAGACATGAAGGCACTCCGACAGATTGCCGCGTTGACTCGTAAAGACTTTAAACTACAGTTTCGTTCAAAAGAAACGTTGGTGTTGATATTCGTTTTCAGTATACTTGTTGTTCTTATATTTGCATTCGCTTACGGACAAGTATTCCCTACTGAGAACAGTGATCGTGCAAAGTTAGTCGCAAGTGTGCTTTGGGCAACGTTTGTATTTGCAGGCATCATCACACTGAATAGGTCTTTTTCATTAGAACGGACACACGGAGCTTTACACGGCATAAGACTCACAGGTGTTGATGCGAGCAACGTTTATCTGTCAAAAGTTATAAGCAATGTTGTCCTCCTTATGAGCCTGGAAGTTATCATAACACCCATCACGCTTCAATTCTTCGACCTGTTTCATGCAGTAACATTTGGAAGGCTGCTGACACTGTTCGGTATATTGAGTATTGGTACAATTGGATTTTGTGCAGTTGGGGTGCTATTGGCAGGGATGTCAACAACGACAAGCGGCGGCGAAAGTCTGCTTTCTGTTATCCTTCTACCTTTGGTGATACCTACCATTATGAGTGGAGCAAAATGCACCGTTTCTATACTAACGACTGGCGCAATAGAAGAGCCTTTTTGGTTGACTATGCTAATCGTCTCAAGTCTTGTATTTTTCGCGTCATCATACCTACTTGCCGATGTTGTCATTGAGGCATAAACAGAATGATTGTATCAAAGATGAACACTATAATTCTAAAGGAGAATCAATTTGTCAGAAATAATAGATATCAATGCTCGTGAAATCCTTGATTCACGAGGTAACCCTACAGTTGAAGTAGACGTTAAATTAGCATCGGGTGCGTTCGGACGTGCTGCAGTGCCCTCAGGTGCATCTACAGGTGAACACGAAGCAGTAGAACTACGCGATAAGGACTCGGATCGTTACCTCGGCAAAGGGGTTTTACAGGCTGTTGATAACGTCAACGTAACAATTGCAGATGCCCTTGTAGAATATGATGTCTTCGCTCAGAATGAGATTGACTCAATAATGTGTGAAATTGATGGCACTGAGAACAAAAGTAATCTCGGTGCTAACGCGATTTTAGGTGTATCACTTGCCGTCGCAAAGGCAGCTGCCGCTGAACTCGATCTGCCACTTTATCGGTACATCGGCGGAACAAATGCTAAAGAACTACCACTACCGATGATGAATATCCTAAATGGAGGCTCGCATGCCGACAACAATGTTGACATCCAAGAATTCATGGTGATGCCGGTAGGGGCAGACCTCTTTTCCGATGCACTCCGAATGGGTGCTGAGATTTTTCATTGCCTTAAGGCTGTCCTACACGCGCGAAATTGCAATACTGCAGTAGGAGACGAAGGTGGTTTCGCTCCTGATTTAGAGTCCAATGAAGCAGCTATCTCAGTCATCATTGAAGCGATTGAACGCGCCAATTATACACCAGGACAGGATGTGTTACTCGCGTTAGATGCCGCATCAAGTGAGTTTTACAACCGTGAAACAGACACATACATTTTAGAGGCAGAGGAGAAACCCAAAAAATCAGCAGATGATATGGTAGAATTCTATTCAGAACTATGTGAAAAATACCCTATCATCTCTATTGAAGATGGTTTAGATGAAAACGATTGGGAAGGATGGAAAAAACTTACCGAGGCAATCGGAGACAAAGTACAGCTCGTAGGTGATGACCTTTTTGTCACAAATACCACACGACTACAACAAGGTATTGATGAACAGATCGGAAACTCCATACTTATTAAAGTTAATCAGATTGGTACTTTGACAGAGACGCTTGATGCCATTCAACTTGCGCAACGCTTCAACTATACTGCCGTCGTTTCACACCGTTCAGGTGAAACTGAGGATACCACAATATCGGATCTTGTCGTTGCAACAAATGCGGGGCAGATTAAAACGGGTTCGTTATCACGTACTGACCGTGTAGCGAAATATAACCAACTCCTTCGTATTGAAGAGGAACTTGATGATAGTGCCATTTTTGCTGGTAAGAAAGTCTTCTATAACTTACCAGACTTTCGTTAATAGTAGTAGGCACACTCCGTGTGTCGTCCACAAGTCATATACATGAGACCTCGTTCTATGCGTATTTTTCGTGCAATCCTACTGATCATCGCTTTAGCACTACTAATATTTAGCGTTAAACAGTTCATGAATGGATATAAAGATTGGCAGCATGCACTGATCGTTGAAGAAGGTTTTGAAGCAGAAATAAATGAACTTAAAGGCAAACGAGATAATCTAAAAAAGAGAGTTGAATTACTCAAGAACGACACGTTAACCAAAGAACGTCTCGTAAGGAAAAGATTCGGATATGTGAAACCGGGAGAAATAAAGATCAAAATTACAAAACCTATTCCTCCTGAATAATCTGACTGAATTCATAGTCACATTAATTCCTCAAAATATGTAGGGTAATCTCATGTATAAAGAACCGAAACATCGCAGTCCTTTGCCAAAGTTAATAGCACTTTGTGGTCTACTTATCTTTTTTATTTTAGGGATTAATGCTGTCCGTGTATTACAAAAAGAGATGGTACAACCGCCTATCCCCAATTTAGCAGTCAAACAACCCGAACAAAGACCGACAATATCAAAACCGACAACAAACAGACCTGCAGTCCAAGATATTAGATCAAATTCAGAGCGAAGAAAACTGCCAAAATCGGTTTTAAGCAAGGAACGTCTCTATTCTAAATATTGGCCCAAAGGATTCAGTCTGTACCGTTATCGTTGGACAAGAAATGCAACCTTATTTGTAGCAGAGATGGACCGAAACGCCGACAATCTCCGCTTTGATGTAGAACTTTCCAACTCCCAAATCCTTAGACGGGAAACTGTCTCCAGTGCAACGAGACGTCTCAAAAGTAAAGGCATTAAAACGCATGCGGGAGTAAACGGGAGTTTTGGTATTCGTGAAGATAGCTATGGACGAGGTGGTATGATTTTCAACCTACATATTCAGAACGGAGAGTTAGTGAGTATCCCAATACTGTTGGATAGATGGGGGTTTTCACCGCCTTCACCGTGGGGAGAAACGAGTTTCGGTGTCGCGCCTGATGGTGAGTTTCTTTTAGATGCGGTTAAGCTAAACGGGACAATTACAATTGACAACCAGAAACTTAGGATAGATGCTATCAACCAGATATGTGATTCTTATTCTCCCGTAGTTCTATATACACCGCGTTTTGGTAGAACAACCTTGACACGACGTTGTTATGAATTTACACTACAGAAACTGACACTACCTCTGACCGGTAAATACGCAAGCCGTTTCGTTGTCACATCAGTCAACCCACGAGGGAACAGCATCATTCCATCAGATGCCGTTGTACTCTCAATAGCTCCCAATTTAGGACGGAGTTGGTATCAGAGACTAAAACAACAGACAAACGGAACGTTAGAAATTGCATTGACACCTGAAAAATGGCAGACAGTTCAGACAGGGATTGGCGGGAATCTGAGGATACTCAGGAACGGGAAGATTGAGCCAGAATTGGTTAATTTTAATAAGAGTAGAGGACGTAGTGCATATAGCCATGGCAATGCTTCACAACGACATCCAAGGAGTGCTTTAGGTTTTAGTGACGACAAACTGTTTCTTATCGTTGTTGATGGTAGACGCCCCGGACATAGTATGGGGATGACGTTATATGAAATGGCAGATTTTTTTAGCGACATAGGCATCAAACATGCAATCAATTTTGACGGTGGTAGTTCCTCTGCCTTGTGGGCATTAGGGGATATTGTCAACCGGCCTGCACACGACTATGAACGACCTATCTTTAATGTTGCTCTGATACGAGAAAAATAGTAACTCAGCTATGAAACCTCAATTCCTTCTCCTTCCATTACTGATTTTGGTGGCTTGTTCAAACAGGAATAACCCTCAAGCGGTTGCTGAAGATTTCGTCTATCATTACTACAAACGCGCAAATCAAGAATTGGCTATACAGTTGAGTTCAGGATTAGCAGCTGAAGAATTAGATAAAGAAATAGCACGTCTCAAGGATGTCCGAGTTCCTAACGAATCAGTCCAAGAAGAGATGCCAAATATTACCTACAAGCAGATCGGCAAAGAAACTGCGAATGAGGTAGAGGGTACAACTTATGTGTTATTCAACTATCAATTGATAATAAAAGACAGAGGTGGAACAACAACACACACAAAAAAAGTAGTGATTACCACAGAAAACATTGATGGACTTTGGAAGGTCGTCAATTTTGACGAGTATTAGCTCCTGAATAACCGCACAATATTTGAAAACTCTTGGCTGAAAAATACTTGACAGACTCCCTTATATCTGTTATAATTCTATATGCAATTCCTCTTTAAATAAGGATTTTTTGACATGTTTGAGAGTTTATCTGACCGCTTACAAAGCACTTTTAAGAAGATAAAAGGTCAGGGAAAATTAACTGAGAAGAATATCTCTGATTCCCTGCGTGAGGTACGTCGCGCCTTCTTAGAAGCAGATGTAAACTATAAGGTCACCCGTGACTTTATTGAAAATATAAAGACTCGCGCCCTTGGTCAGGAAGTGATGGGTAGTCTCACACCAGAGCTGCAGATTGCCAAGATCATAAAAGAGGAACTGACCACACTGATGGGTTCAGAATCTGAAAAGATTCAGATTGCACCAAGCGGGCCAACAGTTGTCATGTTAGCAGGTTTGCAAGGTGCTGGTAAAACAACAGTAGCTGCAAAATTAGCACTCAAATTTCGAAAAGATGGCCGCAACCCGATGCTCGTTGCGGCTGACGTTTATCGACCGGCTGCAATAAAGCAGTTACAGGTGCTGGGAGAACAAATTGATACACCGGTTTTTGCACTCGGGACCGATGTTTCACCTGTGGATATTGCTAAAAAATCCTTACAAGATGCAATGAAACGGGGTTTTGATTGTATTATCATTGATACGGCTGGTCGGCTACATATTGATGAAACTTTAATGGAAGAATTACAGTCTATTAAGAATGTTGTTGATCCGTCTGAAATTCTACTTGTTGTTGATGCAATGACAGGACAGGATGCTGTCAATGTTGCTGAGAACTTCAATGCAGATTTAGATATTAGCGGTGTAATTTTAACAAAAATGGATGGGGATGCTCGGGGTGGCGCAGCACTTTCAATTCGCTCTGTCACACAGAAGCCAATTAAGTTCATCGGTGTAGGTGAGAAGATTGATGCATCCTCACTTGAGGAATTCCACCCAGAACGCATGGCATCGCGTATCATCGGACAAGGTGATTTCCAAACTTTGATGGAAAAGGCTGAAGCTGTTTTTAGTGAAGATCAAGCTCTCGAATTAGAACGTAAGTTAACTGAAAGAAAAGGATTAGACTTTAACGATTTTCTCACGCAACTTGAACAGATAAAAAACATGGGACCCCTTGACCAATTGCTTGACCTTGTTCCGTTCAAAAATCAATTGCCAATGCAAGACATCAGTCCGGATGAGGGTAATCTAAAATATGCAAAGGCGATGATACAATCCATGACTCCTGTAGAACGACAGAACCCATCAATATTAGACAGGAGTCGTAAAATGCGGATCTCTCAAGGCAGCGGCACTTCTGTCAATCAAGTTAATCAGTTAGTTTCGCAGCTGCGCATGATGAATAACATGTTAAATCAGCAGACATCATTTGGGATACCGCAAATCGGCCAGAAACTTATTGGGAGTTCACGACCTAAACGAAAAGCAAGAAAACCGAGAAAAAAGAAAAGACGTAGGTAAACGTAGAATTGAATAGCAAACTTAAGATTGCTTATGACCAGGAGGTAATATTTGGCAGTTAGAATTAGATTACAACGACTCGGCAGAAAGAAACGTCCCTTTTATAGGCTCGTTGCTGCCGATGCGCGTGCACAGCGAGATGGTGTCTTTTTGGAGCGACTTGGACATTACAACCCAATTGCGGAGCCAGCAGATGTCGTTATTGACGAAGAGAAGGCAATGAAGTGGTTAAGATGGGGAGCTCAACCTACAGATACAGCTAAAAGATTGCTGTCACAGAAAGGCATCTGGAAGAAATTCACTTATGAAAAACTGGGAAAACCCTTACCTGAAGATGGAGAAGTTGAAGCTGTTGATATAACTGAAAACGAAGTGACTGAACTTGATGAAGTTCACCTCATTGAGGAAGCATCCGAAGTAGAAGAAGAGTAGTCTTTCAAGCTCAGAAATGTTTCCTAATAAATCCATCCCCTCATACTTTAATGTCACAACTACTGATAGATGGTTATGTTCAAAGAACTGATTGAGTATATTGTAATTTCACTTGTTGACTATCCTGATGACGTGGTTGTCCGCGAAGTAACAGGTGAGAAAGTCGTAATCGTTGAATTGACTGTCTCTGAGGAAGATTTAGGAAAGATCATCGGTAGATACGGACGAACACTAAAAGCGATAAGAACCTTGTTGTATACCGCTGGCTTAAAAGCAGATAAGAAGGTTATCCTTGAACTCATAGAGGAACCGAGAGAAGAAGCATAGCGATTACAAGGCAAATTAACATGAAAGTGGATGTGCTTGCCCTTTTTCCAGAGATAATTGCACCCGCTTTGCATACGGGAATCATAAGACGTGTACAAGAGCATGATAAACTAAACATAAATCTCTATAACCTTCGCGATTGGACCACAGATAAACATAGTACAGTAGACGACTATCCTTATGGTGGCGGTGCTGGGATGATACTCAAACCGGAACCGATCTTCGCGGCTGTCGCAGCGTTAAATCCCACATCAGACGCACAAATACTCTACTTGACTCCCCAAGGCACTCCGTTGACACAACCTCTCGTAGAAGCATTGTCTCTGGAAGCACATATTATTGTCTTGTGTGGAAGATATAAGGGGATAGATGAAAGGGTCAGGGATAGTCTCGTAACGAAGGAAATATCAATAGGAGATTACGTACTAAGTGGTGGGGAAATACCGGCACTTGTCCTGATAGATGCAATTGCACGGGTTTTACCCGGAGCATTAGGAGACTATGAATCAGCACACGATGACTCATTTAGTAAAGACTTATTGGATCATCCGCATTACACACGTCCCGCTGAATATGCGGGGATAAAAGTACCGGACGTGCTCTTAACAGGACATCACGAGAACATAGAGAAATGGCGACATGCGGAAGCAATTAAAAGAACAGCACAACGTCGTCCTGATTTACTTGAAAACATTGAGTTAACAGATGAGGAAGTTGCCATTATTGATGAATCAAAAGTAAATCAAAACTGAGTCAACAACAAACGTATTCATATCATTACATTTTGAAAGGAGGAAGAGAAAGTGAATTTGATAGAATCTGTAGAGAATCAACATCTGAAACCTGATATTCCAGAGTTTGGACCGGGAGACGTAGTAAGAGTCAACACGCGTATCCGTGAAGGTCAGAAGGAACGTATACAGGCTTATGAAGGTACTGTTATACGGCGTGCTCATGGTGGAACGCGTGAAACTTTTACTGTCAGAAGAGTCGCATTTGGTACCGGTAGCGAAAGGACATTCCCGCTACATTCACCAAATATAGAAAGCATTAGTGTCGTCAGATACGGTGCTGTCCGACGTGCAAAATTATACTATTTAAGAGATCGCACAGGAAGATCAGCCCGTGTCAAGGAACGTAGAAGATAGTTCATGAATACCTATGAACGCGCATGTAGAGAAAAAGGTTATAAGAATATAGCTGGCATCGACGAAGCGGGTCGAGGTGCTTTAGCTGGTCCTGTTGTTGCTGCTGCTGTCGTGCTTCCAGTTGATTGTGATATTTCTGGTATAAACGACTCTAAAAAACTCACATCCAACCAGCGTTCAAAGTTGTATCAAGAAATCAGTGACATCGCTATCTCTGTAGGTATCAGTACTATAGACAATTCGCAGATTGAACAACTCAATATTCTACAAGCCTCACTTCGCGCAATGGCGTTTGCAGTAGAAAAACTGACAGTAAGACCAGATTATCTACTTGTTGATGGGAACAGATACCCGGACATTAATATTGCAGGTCAAGCAATCACAAAGGGTGATAGTCTAAGTTTATCCATCGCAGCAGCATCTATAATGGCAAAAGTTACACGCGATAGATTGATGATTGCGTTTGATAGAACATTTCCGAACTACGGGTTTAAAGATCATAAAGGCTATCCTACAAAACAGCATCGACAGGCGATAGCAGAATACGGACCATCTAATATACATAGAAAGACCTTTAGGTTGTTAGCTGAATAGGTTAAGTTTCTCAAGTAGCGCTACATCGTATATACTAATATGAGATAAACACATGCAACGGTCACTTCAAAACATAGCAAGAATCGGTGAAACATTCGCTGCTGAGCATTTGAAAGCACAAGGATATCAGATTCTGACGCAAAACTACCGTTACAAACGTGGGGAAATAGACTTAATCGCTAAACAAGAAAAAAGAATCGTTTTTGTTGAAGTGAAGACTCGTCGTGGTATAAAGTATGGTTTGCCTCAGCATGCAGTTACAACGCAGAAGCAACGACAAATCTCAAAAATCGCATTAGCGTATTTACAATCAAAGGACTTATTAGACACGCCTTGTCGTTTTGATGTCATTGCAATTTACTTGTCTCCTCAGCTTGAATTAGTAAAACTTGTGCAAATAGAAAGTGCCTTTGATTATGTACGTTAAAACTTAATAGACTGTCTGCTCGGACATTGTAGGTCGGGTAGAACAACAAAAGAATACTTGACGAAGCACTATGCAGGCAATCATACTCTGCGGTGGATTATCTACCAGACTTGGTAAAACGACAGAAAAACTTCCGAAGATACTCCTAAAAATCGGAACACGTACAGTCTTAGAATGGCAGCTATCACTCTTAGCTGAAGCAGGTGTTAAAGATGTAATCCTTGCAACCGGACATCTCCATGATGTGCTATATGAACATGTGGGTGAAATGTACGAGGGGCTAAAGATAAGATATGCCAGAGAGGAAGAAAGACTTGGTACGGGTGGTGCAATCAAGAATGCTCTAAGCTTCGTGGTTGATTTCCCACTGTTTGTTTTACACGGTGACATATTGTTGAAAGGTATATCTTTACGAGATATGTTTACACAACTTCGTCCTGAAATGGACGGCTTACTACTCGGTGTTTCTGTGTTTGACCTGACTTCTTATGGGGAGATAGTTGCTGATTCAGATGGACACATTACTGCTTTCAAGGAGAAACAGCAGGAATCAAGACCTGGTATAGCAAATGCAGCTGTCTTTCTGTTCAATCGTTCAATCACGGCGTATTTTCCACAGAAAAAGGTTTTCTCGATTGAAAGAGAGGTATTTCCTTACGCAAGAAAACTCTATGTTCACAAAGTATCGGCAGAATGGATTGACATCGGTGTTCCAGAACGATTAGAATATGCAAGGAAATATTTTGCAGAATAGTCTACTGGTAACGAAACATCATATTTATCGTAAAATTGTTTAAGCAGAGAGTTGTTTTAGTTCACTATCAAGAGTCTACATACATTGGAGGCACTTATGCCAATATTTAGTAAAGCAGACTTAGAATATTGGGAAGAACATGGATACGTCGTTGTCCGTGAAGCGGTACCAATTGAAAATTGTCATGCAGCGGAACAAGCTGTATGGAACTTTCTGGAAATGGATGGAGAGGATCCAGATAGTTGGTATCCTGAAGATCCACCCAGACGTGGGATCATGGTTGAGATATATCAACACCAAGCGTTGTGGAATAACCGTCAATATCCAAGAGTACATCAAGCATTCACAGAAATATGGGGGACAGATAGACTATGGGTGAGTTTCGATCGCGCCAGTATGAACCCACCTGAACGCGATAATTGGAAGTTTCCCGGTCCATACTTGCATTGGGATATGTCGTTAGATGACATGCCGGTGAGACTAAAGGTGCAAGGGGTCCTCTATCTTGCTGATACCCCTGCTAATCAAGGTGCATTCACCTGTATTCCGGGTTTCCATAAGAAACTGGAACAGTGGTTGAAAGACTTGCCTTCTGATACGGATCCAAGACGTGTTATCCGAGAATACCAAGACCAAGCGGTTCCGATTGCAGGAAAAGCAGGGGATCTGGTAATTTGGCATAGTGCCTTACCGCACGGTAGCAGTCCAAACTCCGCGGAACGTCCTCGTATGGCACAATACATTACAATGTCACCCGCTCCCAATGAGGGAAAAAACACAAACGAACATCGGGTCACTGGATGGCGTGAACGTCTAACAGGATTAGGTAAGAATCAGAAAGAGAAAGAGCATCATCAAGGTAAAACTGCTGAGTTAACGCCTTTAGGGAAAAAACTGCTTGGACTTGAACCTTGGGCAGCTTAGAAACGTAAAATGTTTGTAGGTGGGTTAAACTAACCCTCTAAAGGAACAAACATGGAAGACCTATTGGCTGCACGCCTGCAGATGGCAATGTCTCTGGCATTCCACATTATCTTCGCTTCCATCGGTATTGCAATGCCTTTGTTAATGGTCATTGCTGAAGGACTGTGGCTAAAGACAAAGGATGAAACCTATCTCACTCTTGCGAAGAAATGGTCTAAAGGCACTGCTATCATGTTTGCGGTTGGTGCAGTATCTGGGACTGTCCTCTCATTTGAGCTCGGGTTATTGTGACCAACTTTCATGGCACATGCGGGACCCGTCATCGGTATGCCATTCTCTTTAGAGGGACTGGCATTCTTTATAGAAGCGATCTTTTTAGGGATTTATCTATACGGCTGGGAACGTGTTCCAGATAAAATCCATTGGCTATCAGGTATGATGGTGTTGTTAGGTGGGATGTGTTCCGGTATCTTTGTCGTTACAGCAAATGCTTGGATGAACACACCTGCAGGATTTACTTTCGAGAACGGTGAATTTACGAATATTGACCCTATCGCTGCGATGTTAAATCCATCATCATTCACGCAAGCACTACACATGACTTTAGCAGCGTTTCTTGCGGTGGGATTTGCTGTTGCAGGTATTCACGCCTATTTCCTTAAGCGCGATCCGGATAACCCTTTCCATAGAAAAGCATTCGCGATTGCCTTGAGTGTGGGTGCTGTAGTTTCAATACTACAACCTATTTCAGGTGATCTCAGTGCAAAACGACTTGCTAAACATCAACCTATTAAACTTGCTGCAATGGAGGGACAGTGGGAAACTGAACGTGGTGCACCACTGCGCATTGGCGGGATACCGGATGAGGAAGCAGAAGTTACACGATATGCCATAGAAATTCCAAATGCTCTCAGTTTCTTAGCACATTCCGATTTCAATGCAGAAATTATGGGACTCAAGGATGTACCTCCCGAAAACCGCCCACCTGTCGCTATAGTACACTACGCCTTTCAGATTATGGTTGCTTGCGGTTTGGTTATGATGGTTGCAGGTATTCTCGGTGCATGGTTAACGTGGAAACGCAAGGGATTACCAACCCACAACTGGTATCTAAAGTTCGTTACAGCATGCACGCCGCTTGGATTTATCGCGATAGAAGCGGGATGGACAGTAACTGAAGTCGGTAGACAGCCGTGGGTCGTTTACGGTTACATGCGTACGGCAGATGCTGTGACACCCATGCCAAATCTCATCGTGCCATTCTTATGTTTCACAGTATTATACATCTTCCTCTCCATCGTTGTTGTCATCCTATTGCGGCGTATAATCTTCAAAGGGTTATAGTGTTGTTTCCCTTGATGGTATGTAGTGGATTCTCGGCTACGCGGCAGCAGCATATTCTTCATTTGCTCTTTTCACAAGCGCGTTCATGTAAGCAATCGTATATGCGGTACCAACCCGATGGTCCCCTGCCATACTCGGGATATGGTCTGGTATCATCACGCCATTGAAATCGACTTCACGTAAGACTTTAGCGACATCATACATATCTTGATAGCCATTATCTACAAATGTTTCTACGAAGTGGGGTAGCGGTTTGTCAACATTACGGAAATGCACCTTGAAAATTTTATTTCTCTCACCGAAATAGCGGATAGACTCAAGTACATCTTTTCCCATTAAGTCTCCACCCTCCAACCAACAACCAACGCAAAAGCACATGCCAACGTTCGGACTGTCAGCAATTTCCAGGGCGCGTTTATAGCCTTCAAAGCTACTGAAAATACATCTGGGTATTCCAGCGAGGTTCAGTGCCGGTGGATCATCAGGATGGATGCCGATCATCACGCCTGCTTCTTCTGCAACAGGTGCAGCTTGTTTGATGAAATAGGTATAGTTTTCCCATATCTCCTCTTCAGAAAACTCGCGTCCATGTGATAACGGAATCTTATACCTGTTTCCCCCCCAGTGTCCTTCTTGTGCTTTCTCCAGATTGAATGCCCGGGCACTTGCGCCACCGCGGGTAGTTTCACGTTCAGTACTCCAAATCCCGTTTCCCATGTGTGCATAGGTCGTATAGGGGATACCTGCTCTGCCGAGGTCGCGTATATACCGTTTATACTGTTCAATCTTGGCATCACGGTTTTCCAAGTTAAGGACGATACCATCCTGGTTATGAACATCGCTGTTGCCAAACCCGTATATTTTCAAACCCGCGTTCTCAAATATCTCTCGTCGACTCATAAAATAGTCGTAGTTCGCGTTTGCACCATTCGTCCAAAGCACGACATACTCAACATCCATCTGTCTGGCAAATGCTAAGTCCGCCTCACTCGGTTCAGGGGACATCTGTGCTGTAACCTTCATCCCGGGTGCAATATTCTCCAGTGGATTATTCTTAGTCATTGTGTGTCTCCTGTCAATTTCGGTTGAATGTGCTAAGTATATTGTAATTTTTTGAAATTAATTATACCGTTTGTACCAGTGCGGTTGGGAAACCGCACCTACCGTGGTCCGAAAGTGTGTAATTATTTTCAATCTCACAATATACTTCTTAGCACACTGTCTTGTTAAAACTTACTCGTCATCCATTGCCTCTTCTTTAAGGCGATATAGTTCTGCTGTCAGTTCCTTTACAACATCAGCATATTCTGGATCGTCATAAACACTACACATTTCATTCGGGTCTTTCTCAAGATCAAAGAGTTCCCATTCGGGTTCTTTCGGTTCATCAATTGATCCAGAGGTGCCGAGTGCTTCACCATAGTAGTAAATGAGTTTATATTGATGTGTCCGTATACCGTAATGTGCGGGAACATAATGATGTGAAAGGTGCATCCAGTAACGGTAATACATGGACTCCCGCCAATCATCGGGGACATCACCTTCAAGTACTGGACGCAAACTTCTACCTTGCATATCTTCAGGTATATCCAATTCAGCATAATCCAACCATGTTTCAGCGAAGTCTATATTCAGAGACATGGCATGCGTAGAACTTCCTGCGCCAATAGCCTGTGGATAGCGGACAATAAACGGCATGCGTAACGATTCCTCATACATAAACCGTTTGTCATACCACCCGTGGTCTCCTAAGAAGAAGCCTTGGTCAGAAGTGTATATCACCATTGTATCATCGGCGGCACCATCTTCATCAAGATAATCAAGCAGTCTTCCAACGTTGTCATCAATAGAAGCGACACAACGTAGATATTCTTTGATATAACGTTGGTATTGCCAGTTAGCCAACTCTTTTTCAGATAATCCATCGGGTGGCGGACCAAATTTGTCAATTTTCAGATCTCTGTTATTCATGTGTCCGAAGACGCGCATTTTTGCTTCCTTCGCTGCATTTGAGCGATTGGCATAGTCATCAAAGAAGTTATCAGGCATCGGCACGTCTTCGTCTGCAAACATGTGGAGATGTTTTTCATCCGAGTCCCAAGGTCGGTGTGGTGCTTTGTGGTGTGACATCAGAAAGAAGGGTTTATTTCGGTCTCTGTTTTTCAGCCACTCCAATGAGAAGTCGGTGATAATGTCGGTTGCATAACCTTCGTGTTTGGTTCTGCCGCTCTCTTCGATCATAACCGGATCATAATAATCGCCTTGACCGGGTAGGACATTCCAGTAGTCAAACCCTGTTGGGTCAGCATTATCGCCGTGACCGAGATGCCATTTCCCTATCATGGCAGTTTGATAGCCGCCTGCTTGTAGCATCTTTGCAACATTGGGTTTTCTTCCATCAAGTGGATCGCCTAATGTCTTTACGCCATTTAGATGGCTGTGTTTACCTGTCAATATATTCGCACGGCTTGGTGTACAGATAGAATTGACACAGAAGCAGTTCTGTAGGATCATACCGTCATTCGCGATACGATCAAGATTTGGTGTTTGATTGATACGACTGCCATAACAACTCATTGCATGTGAAGCATGGTCATCGGACATTATAAATAGAATATTGGGTCTACTCAATTGTTTCTCCTTCATTATACTTTGAGTAAATCGTGGTTTGCACCACATTTAGGACACGGTAACTCTGAGGTTGTAGGTTCTTTGATCTCTATGTTATGTTCTTTTATCTGTTCTTGATGTTTTTTGTACCACTTAGTCCACGTTGTTCGTTCAGTGAACTTTCCAGCATCTATGCCTTTCATTTTACCACGGGAAAATTCATAAGCACAAAAACAGCCAATAACTGCAACAGTTGGAGCAATTTCTTTGATCGCATCAAATGTTGCTGCGAAACTGTTCCATCCCTTTATGAGTTCAATAACAATCACAACAGTTGGTACCAGAACTACCCAGACAGATATTGCAATACAAATTGTTTTTAGTGAATAATTATGCATCATAAATCGCAATGTTTTCATCTTCTATTTCTCCTTAACATAATTCTATTTCGCTTTAATTTCATCCCACGCGCGACCATACTCTTGCATGAAATCTCCAGGGTCAATTATCCACTCAAGAGACTCCATTTTTTCAGCGGGTGGATAGATATATTCATGCTTTTGCAGGTATTCAGGTAAATGTTTTTTCGCTGCAGGAACGCATGTGCCGTATTTGGTAAACTCTGTGATCTTTGCGTTGACTTCAGGACGGAGTAGATAATTAATAAACTTTTCAGCGAGAGGCTTATTCTGAGCGGTTTTAGGTATACAAACAGTGTCAATAAACTGGCTGGAACCCTCTTTGGGTATAACATATCTTATTGTTGGCAGTTGTTCTGCGGCGCGGAATGCATCCCCACTCCATGAATGTGCCAATACAACTTCCTTAGAAATAAGAATGTCCCGCGGATCTGATTCATACCTTTTTAAGAGCGGTTTCTGCTCAATCAACTTCTCTTTCGCCTGTCTAAGCTGATCAGGATCCGTTGAATTAAAACTGTACCCAAGCAGTTTAAGCGTTGCCCCGATCGCTTCCCGTTCGTCATCAAGCATGCTGAATCGATTCATATATTTTTCATCCCAAAGGACTTGCCAACTATCAGGTGCAGGTGATATTACGGACGAGTCGTAAGCAATACCTGCTGTTCCAAATGTGTAAGGGACAGAGTGTTTATTTTCAGGATCAAAGTATTTACCCAGAAAATCAGAGCCGATGTTTTGAAAGTTTGGTATATTGTCTCGATTTAATTCTGCTAACATATCTTCTTTTATCATTATGGAAACCATATAATCGGATGGCATAATGATGTCATAACCTGTTGCGCCAGCTTGTAATTTCGCGAGTAGGTCTTCGTTTTTAGCGAATATGTCAACACCGACTTTCACATCAAATTCGTCTTCAAAGCCTGTACGAATTTCTTCACTGATATAACCAGCCCATGTAAAAATATTGAGCTCCTGTTTTTTATCTCCACCACATCCGCTAACGCAATAGATCAGTAATATAACACCGATGATGAAGTGTCTTTGTAATCGCTTCCACCAAATTGAATGCGTTTTTGAAAAATACAGCATGTTTTGCTCCGATAGGTAGTTGAGTTCGGAACGGCACACGGAGTGTGCCTACTACTATTAAGAGTTCAGAACGGCACACGGAGTGTGCCTACTACTATTAAATGAGAAATTGACAAGGGACTTAATATATGCTAATTTAGACAAGGGTTCTGAATGTTAAGACGACTCGGTTTCCAGACCTGCTGCTTTCCAGCCTCGGAAACCACCGGTCAAGACAGATACATTCTGATAACCCATGTTCTTTAATGTATATGCAGATAGTGTAGCACGCGTTCCACCACCACAGTATGTGACGATATGTGTGTCTTCCTCAGGTGCGACGTCATCTATATCAAGTTCAATATAGCCGCGGGGGAGTGACACAGCATTTGGCAAATGTTCTTCTTCGTAATCAGGTTCATCCCGTACATCTAACAGTATGACTGAATCACCAGCATCTGTAAGTTCATCTGGCGAGATTTGTCCGACATTTTCTCTTGCCTCAGCAACCAGTTCATCAAGTGTTTTTAATGGCATCGTTGTCCTCAAATTCAGTTGAAGTTGTTAATGTAAGAAGAATATAGCATATCGTTGTCTAACAGTCAAATTATTTCTGCACATCTATTTGAAAGGGAAAATATGGAATTGTTAAGAAAATCTGTTCAGGCTCAAATAGCGAAAGATAGAATTGGAAGTCCGGTCTTCTTAAGAGGGATCTTAAACATAGTAGATAATCAGAGCAATCTCCTGCTGCCAACTACCGAACTTGTTTCACTTGCTAACGCGTGGATTCCATCAGTTCCACAAAAAGTGTATGCAACAGGAGAAGTGGACGGAATACAGATCACGACTATGATACAATATGCAAACGGACAGATGAGTGTGCTGTCGGTGAATCGTGTTGACACTGAAACGGCAATAGATATTATGTTGGTTGGAAACAGAGGGGTTATCTATCATGAAACACCTATCGGTAGACACTTTTTCAGTGGAACGCCACCTGAATTGGGGGGTGAAGGTGAACTGTCAGAAGTCATTTCAAGGTCGCTTGCAAGTGGACAACCGGTAATAGTGGAGGTTAAGCATGCAGAACAGTGAAAAATATGGTGTCTTATTGCTCGGTGGACATCGGACACACCAAGAAAACTATGCACATCTTTTTGCCAATGATCCACGATGTAAATTAATTGCCTTTGCTGATGAACACGATGCGCCAAGCGAACGTGTAGCGTTAGCGCGTTCACTGGCAGCAGAATTAAACCTACCCTTCATAGACAATCTTCAAGATGCATTAGCAAGGGAAGATGTACACATTGTCAGTCTCTGTACCGAAGTGGAAAGACGCGGACGAGTGGGAGCAAAGTGTGCTGATGCTGGAAAACATGTTTACCTTGACAAACCGATGGCACTAAACCCTGAACATGCCAAGCAGATTGTTGCTGCAGTCGCAAAAAATGGTGTGCGGACCCAGATGTTCAGCAATATACATAGTAGTTGGGCACGGACGGTTAAACAAGCATTAAGGAGTGGTAGAATTGGAGAACTGAAAGCGATTCATTGTGATGTCATGTTTGCTAAAGGACATCCAGGAAGTGCCCCCATCGGTAAAAAACGGATACAGAATCCGAATTTAGAACGTTATAGTTTTGTTGAAGCAAAACCTGAAATGTTTGATATCGGAGTTTATGCCGTTTCAATGGTCAATTGGCTGACTCAGAAACGTGTGAAGAACGTGTTCTGCGGAACTGCGAATTATTTCTTTAAAGAACATCACGATTGTAATTTAGAAGATTTTGGTGCAATGGTTCTAACGTGTGAAGATGGGATTACTGCAACAATTGCTGCTGGTAGATACGGTTGGCAAAGTCATCCTCAAGGCGGAATCCGGAAGGTTCATCTTGTTGGTACAGAAGCAACCTTGACCTTTGATGCGTCATCAAATCGACTGGAAGTTTTTGCTGCAGAACCAGCCTTTGAACCCCCGACACCTCACCCACTTGACCCGATGGGTATGTGGAGTAGTACAACCGCGGAAACAGGCATGCGTCCAAAACAACACTGGATTGATATCGCCATGTCTGATGATGGACAACGGGAGTTTAGCGCATTCGTAGACTGTATTGAGAACGACGTTGAAAGTGAGATGAATGCTGAATTCGCAGCACATGCCGTTGAAATCATCTGCGCAGGATACGAATCTGCTGCAAGTGGTAAAATAAGAGAGGGTGTGTAAAGTTATTGTCACCTTTTTTTAGAAGACGGCACTCGGAGAGTGCCTACTACTATTAAGAAGAGACCTGCAATAAACATAATAATCCTGATTGGCACTAACCTCTTACACCCATTGCCTCAAGCTGCGCGATTTGTTGAAGCCATGATTCACGTATTTCGGGAGAGTACTCCATCGGGAGTAGTGATTTACGGGTGCAATTCAGGAATGCCTGGAGTATTTGATAACGTCGTATAGGTCCGATATTGGGGAGGATTCTATCGGAGATGACATCAACGATTTCGTCCACAGATAAAGCACTTTCGCGGGCTTTAGCAGCTTCGAGATCGGCACGGAGAGAGGCGAAACTCGCAGCAGAATAACCTTCTGTCAGAACAAGCATGTGGTCAAAAGTTTCATGTGGTATTTCCCCTTTATGGACATTCTTCAATGTCCAACGTAGGAATGTTTCCCGGTCTTCACCTGTTGGATCAAGGACTGGAATGACAATGTCACCAACTCTACCTTCTCTACGTAGGTCGGGGGAGAGATTGTATATGCGGGCAGTCATCAGAAGCCACGTAATATTTCCCCTTAACTGTGGGTCAGACATCATCGCTTGGATTTTTCCTGTTAACCTGCGTTCCGTTGCGTGTGCATCTCTCCCGACTTGACCAAACTGCGTATCAGCCTCATCAACAAAAATCAGCACGTTGACCAGAGCCATTAACAAACGCCGTAGCCGTTCAAAGATGACATCCGTTTGTCCGAACCACATGCTACGGATGTTCTTTAGTACAAGTACAGGAATATCAAGTTCACCAGCAAGTCCTTCAAAGATGAATGTTTTTCCGCTTCCGATAGGACCGCATACACTTAATCCAGAGATTGAGTCTTTTCCCGTTGAAGTGATACGGGGGATGATTTGGTCTTTCAAAAACGCAACAAGTTTTTGGTTGCCAACAATATCATTTAATGTGTGTGAGGGTTTCTTAAACTCAACAACATCTTCACCTAACTGTGCCTGAATAAACTCAGATACTTTCTCAATCACAGTCTCTGGACGAAGTTTTTCGCCAGAATAACATGCGGATACAAGCAGTTGCCGTAATGCTTGAATCGATAAACCCGCTGTTAATACAGCCAATTGCGATTGACTACCCCACAGATTGAGTTCTTTGTTTACAGGTTTTTGTGTTCTATTGAACCAAGAGACAAAATGACGCCGTGCTTCTACTTCGGGAGATGGAATCTCTACGTCGACGACTTGTGGAAGACGTACAACGCGTGAATTGACCAAACTCTTGGATTCTGATATGAATACGACCGTATCTGTAGATTTCATGAATTCAGAATCTGATATCCAGTCTTGAATAATGCTAATTCTATGTCTATCCGCTAAATTGAGGCTACGGATTTCACCTTCAGGTAGCAGCATATCTGTAGCTTCAATAATGATCAATAATTTTTCATTTAGGAATTTTTCTCCAAGATGATTCTTTGATCGTGAAATAAGGCAGAACTGTCTTAGTAGTTCAAGTGCTAATGTTGGACTCCCAATTGCGTCGTTAAGATACTCGGCAAACTTGTCGTCAGTTTCGCGTCTTTTTCCTGTGTCGTCGTTTGACCTTTTAGATCTGCTTGGGAATGCAAAATGACTGGAAGTTTCCTGAACTGAAGGTTCTGTTGCGCCACGCCATTGGTCAAAAGCCGTTTTGACTTTATCACGGTCAGATGCGCGAAGGAAACGGAGCGGTCCATTGAGTTCATAGACTATCAAGATAAAACCCGGTATATCCCAACTTCTGGTCAGAAAAGGAACTAAAGGTATATAATCTTCCGCATCATCATCCTCAATGAAAAACAGATCATGTATATTTCCGTGTAGAACGATACTGCGTGATGTGCCGGAGTTAATCAGCATTCCTGCTTCAGTGCGGAATTTGTAGGTAGGTTCTTTAATTGCGATAGCCGTTTCCTCCCGTCTACAGGTATGATCTCTGTTTAATTCTCACATGCTTCAGTTAATTTTATCCAACGTGGTAGAAAGCCTTCTGTCATAAACTGGTCAAGGTGCCAAATATTGCGCTGGGGTTCTAATTCGAAAAATGTCCCCATTGCTAAGATAAGTGCATCTTTGAAACCGTATCGCGTTTTGATCTGTGATAGTTTTTGATATGTGTTCAGGAACGCGTGATGTATGTGTAGAAAGTTCAGGGCAGCGAACGTGAACGCATTAAGTTTTAGGCAATTATCCCCGGATTTCTCCCAATGCCAATCAGGTTTATAGAACAGGTCCAGGCGATTCTTACACAATTGCACCGCGTTCTCCAGCACACTGTCCACTTCAATGTGTCTTTCTACATCATCAGTAATATCTAACTTATCACAGATCTCGGTATGTATGCTGTGTTTTACTTCATCAGAATCTACCCAAGTTTGAAAAGCTTCGGAGGCTTTCTTGAAACAATTACGAAGGTCTTCCAAGGTTAGGTCAAGTTTGCTCGGATACTCCCTGAGTAAAGATGAACTCGGCATCAAGTGTGCTTCCTCTGGATATAGTTCCAAGAACTTATACTCCACGACATCTGCTAACATTTCAGCAAGTATAGGTGTAAAAGCGATGATTGACCGTTCATATAGTTCTGCATCAATAAAAGCAGTCAGTTTCTCAGTATTTAAACGGATCTCACCCGATTCTGTTTTACTGAAAGCTTCAGAAAAGGTTTTCTGTTCACCCATGACGGATGCGCTTTCCGTTAGAGATAACGGACGATCAAATAGTGATAATTCGGTGTAAAGATCTTCAAAATCGAGCAGACTCTCTTGCCATTGATGTCCCCATGTGTCGTGAATCAGATATTTATCAAGTTCCTCCAACGGCAGAAACCCCACCATTCTTGTAAGGGTTGTGGTAACCAGTTCTACCGTGAGTCCTGTTTCATTAGCGATTTGCTCACGAAATGTGATGTCCAGGTCTTCTGCGTCGAATGTTCCAAACACAGGGAAATTCGCGAAGGGTTCTACTTGCCATATCTGTCGCAAAAACTCATTATAACCCACTCTCTTGCGAGCCTGCTTCTTCAGATTTGGATGCGTTGGTACGGCTGAGGATTCTTTTGGTTCTGATGGTAAACAGAAATAGAGTGCCGAACAGGTCTTTACTAACTTGACTTCTCCTACTTCAAAGGGTGCACCAGGATATAGGTATCGAAAAAGTTTTAGCACATCGGCATCAATCTGTGTATTATCTGATACTAATTTGAAGTGTGACTGTAGAAAACGCATGATCTGATGTCTATGTTGTAGAGGTGCAGCGCGTGCCATGAGTTTCTGCTCAAGTTTGGTTATGAATTGCGGATCTACTTTAAATAGGTCTTGTATACTGGTTTTCAGTTTTAGCTGCTCAGATTTTTCAACTGGATTATCAGGAATAAAACGTTTAAAAATCTTAGAACCTGCTGTGTCAATATTCTCAATATCTGGATGGTGGACAAGTGCTGGGTACTGTTCGAGTGCAAGCCAGATTGCTTCAATAAAAATCGTATCTATGTCTTCGGATAGAGAAGACATAAATTCACCATCATGAAGCAGAAACGACACATTAGCAGTTTTTGCAACTAAATCATTATGATGATCATGAAATTTGTCAAGCAATTCAGTGGGTACTGAATTGCTTTTTTTAATTTCTTTTATCTGCTGTGCTTGGCTTTCAAGGTCTTTTAGACCTTTCAACAGGATTTCACAACTTTTTGGCGTGTTTTCCTGATGCCATGTGTTTATTTTCAAGATTACCTCCTATATGATAGCGTTGGGATATTAGTTTTCTATCCAGTTATATTTGTAGGTAAGGTTTTGCTTTGCTCTACCCGTAGGTGTCAATTTAAGGGGAATTATGCTATAAATTCCAGGTCGGTAGGTTCGGTTTCCTAACCGAACCGGCTTTGCGCCAATTGCGTTCATAAAGGTTTGCGCGAAGGACCGGTTCGGTTAGGAAACCGAACCTACCGGCCTGGGAAAATCACTAAATTGACAGTCTACTAAAGTGGAAGTTCTGAATCGCTTTCGTTTTTCTCTGCGGTGTCATCAGTTTCTGGTGGTGCATCCGTCTGCTGAGCACCAAAGATAAGAGAATCGAATTCATCAGATGCTGCTGTAGACTGAGCTGCAGCAAGAAATTCTTCCTCTTCTGCTCTTGTGTCAGTTCCAGCAAGTTCTTGAGCAATTATAGAACGACCTTTTGCTTTTTCTCGGATTTCTCGCATCCGTGACAATTCCTCTGAAGTGCCATCCGTGCTTATACCGGACATCAAATCAGCTATCTGCTCTTGCTGTTTTGCAATAACGAGATCACCGACTGTTTCAGCCTGTTCTTCCTTGATCTTATCCAGATCACGATGAAGTGTTTTCATCTGATTCCTATGTGAGTCAATCTGTTTTTCTGATTCTTCAATATCAGCTTCCAATTCAGTTATACGAGCGTTTTTCTCTTCCAGTGTAGAGTTGAAGTCTTGATATGCAGTTACACATTTGACATATTCTGCATTCTGTTTGATCTCTTCATCAGCGGTACCTTGTTGCTGTAATTCTGCTGCAGTCGATTTGGCTTTCTGTATTGCACCTGTTTTCAATATTTCTAATTTTTCAACGTCTTCAGTCAAACTCTTTAACGAGCCCTTTTTCTTTTCAACAAGTGCCATGAGTTGTCCAATAGCATTCTTATATTGCTGAAGACTTTCCATCTTATCACTGATAATGCTTTCAAAAGCACCCCGTACAGCATTCGGGTCTTCCAATATTCTGTCCGCCTGCTCATGCGCCCGACCAGTTAGCGAATACCAGATTGCTCTGAAAAAACGTGTAAAACCGTTTGCCATTGTAATTCCTCCTGATAGTGAAATAAAGTTTCACTCAAAGATAAACATAAGTTTGTGTCTATAATTCAAAAATGACCTTAATAAATTTGTTCATTACATAATACCATAAACATACAAAAATAACTATATTCTTCCATAAGAGATAAATCATAGTGTTAGGACAAGTGCAAGTCTAACGCATACCTGCAAGTGCATCTGCGATTTACAAATCATCTAATTTTGTAAGATGATTGCGAATTGTATCATCTTGTTCCTCTTGAATTTTCACAATTTCCTCATGCAGTCGTCGCATTTGAAGTTTAGAAGACTCAATTTTGTCTTGAGCTTTATTGCATTCCTGTTGGAGTTTAGAAAAACGCTTGTTCTTCTCATCTAACCTTGATTGAATAGCACTATATCTTGATTGAAATTGAATGTAATCTGGATGCTGTTCTATTTCCTCCTGAGACTTTCCAGCTTGTTGAAGTTCATCGGTTAAAGTGTCTATCTGATTCTCGACTTTTGCCAGTGCATTCTTAAGTTTTTTTATATCATCTGTAACATTTTGCAACGGTGACTTACTCATTTCCGCATGTGGGAGCAACATGCCAATAGCATTTTTATATTCTTGAATATTTTCTTGTTTATATTGAATTAGAATTTCATAAGCAAACCGTAATGTTTCGATATCAATCTTCCCACGAAGTTTGGGTAATCTTGTTTTACCTTTTGACTTCCTTGTTAATGACTTAAAAAAATCTGAAACTGACCTTATCATTTAGGTAATCCTCCGAAGTTATATTCAATTGCGTTATGAAGTTTTAAAAAACTTTTAAGGTAATTTGGCGAGGTTAGGAAGTAATCAACGGTATGAATGCCATTTAGGCATTCCCCGCCTCACAAGCAGGGCAGTAAACCTGCATCATGCAAACAGAAATTACCGAATTAATTATTAATCTTCATTCCGAAATGTACCTTCTCTCTAAACTCTTGTTTCACTGAAGTGGTTTCTGTTCAGTAGACTCAACATTCTGATGACCTGTCAAAGTCTGTGTGTCTTCTTCTGAGTTTATGGATTGTGTAATTTCAATTTCTGGTTCTTGTGTAGACATCCGTATCTGTTCATCAACCTTTTTAGCAAACGCAAGACTTTCATCAAGTTCGGATCGTAGTCGTGACAGTTCTGTTTCATTGCTATCAGGACTAAGTGTTAGCACACGTGTATAGAGGTGCGTTAATTGCACTATCGTCTGCTCAACATCAGCGATGAGCTGTTCTCTGTGTTGTTGTAAAACGCGTCGAACATTCTTCAGTTTTGAACTTCTGGATTTCTCGTACATCCGCAGTGTATCTTTCAGACACTGAACAGCCTGCGTGAATAGTTCTGTAACCTTACTTGTGATTTCAGCACTGACTGACAGAGGAAGAGTTGCCATCCAACCACCATCACTTACATCCTCTTGAAAAGATTGGTGTAGTGTGCGTAATTCTTCCAACATCTGTTCTGTTCTCGTATCACCATCTTCTTTTAGTTGTATATGTAGTGCGTTTAATTCTTCCTCCTGTTTGTGTTGTGCATCGTGAAGTAATTCTTCATGAACGCGTTTAGCAATATCATCAGTGCCAATCGTCCACTTCGTAATCAGACTACCGATCGGAATTGCTATCCCCATCACAGCACTTGCGAATAGAAAGAATATCTTTGGTTCAAAATTGAACACCCAAGACGCGAAGGCAGTAATCGCACCCGCAGCAAAAGGGTAAATCACGAAGGGGTTGTTAATAAGATGATGCAGGTATTTCTTTAGAAATAGTTTCCTATCAATCAACTTTCTCACCCAATATTAAGCGTTTTGACCACAATCTCAGGATATATATCACTTATTATTTTATCATAACATAGCAGCGTCTGTAAAGAGAAATAACAGAATATCAAAGTATTTCGTACACATCATTAAAAGTATAACAAAGTATGATGAAAAAAACAATGGTTTTGTAATATCTGATATGGCTTTTTGTAGCACAATATGTTAGATTGTGTTATTATACCATATCTATATACCCATATCTAAGTGATAATGTCTCATTGTCAGTTGGAAGGGTGGAAGAGGGGAGAATGGAAGGGTGGAAGAGAAGAGAGGGAAGGATGGAAGGGTGGAAGATTGGAAGAGGGGAAGATAGGAAATGGGTTGTTACAGAAATAGGGAGAATTTGTTATGCTTAAGAAAAAGAAAAAAATGCTTGGTGTGCTTGCTATTCTATTGATTGCGGGTGTCTCTTATATACTCTTTACCCGATATGCTGAACACATTGCAGAGAAGAATAGGAAAGCGAAAATAATTGCTGAAAACGAGGCGAAATATAATCACTGGAAAACCCAAAATGATATTAGTCAGAAAGCTGCAGCTTTAAATAAGAGAATTGGAAAGATTGGAGACATATCTGATGAAAATGAGATCAGGAATTTCGAATCATCTGATCAATTGTTAGACTTGTTAAAACAGAAACGAGAATTACATGAAGAATTTGATCGCATAAAAGACGAAGGTGAAACGAACGAACAGCTTAAGGCTTGGATGGGAGTAGATGCTGCAAGAGATGCTTATTTGGAATCCCAGGTCAATCTTAATAAGATTACTTCGATTAAGTCTGAAGTAGAGAATGGTGAAATGAAGGAGGAAAAGTGACGTTTGATACTATTATATCTGGCGGCAGCATCGTTGATGGAACAGGAAAACGTGATCCTTACCCCGCAGATATTGGTATTCAATCTGATAAAATTACTGAGATTGGAGACCTTGAAAAAGCAGATACGTCCAGTCGTATATCTGCAGATGGATTGGTTGTGTGCCCCGGTTTTGTTGATGTTCACGTGCATTCTGAAATAGCGTTACTCGGTGGACGCGACCAATATGCCGCCCTCATGCAGGGTGTTACTACGCATCTCGCAGCACCCGACGGTTTTGGGTGGGCTCCACTTTCGCCTAAACAGGCACAAGAACTATGGCATTATACCCAATTTGCCTACGGGGATGATAAAGTTCCGCTGAATTGGCAGACTCCTGATGAATATCTGAATATGTTCAACGGTAGAATTCCTGCGAATCTTTATCCACAAGTACCGCATTGTGCTGTCCGGCTCGGTACAATGGGGTGGGATGCACGTCCGGCTACTACAGATGAACTGAAAGCAATGGAAAAGACTACGCTCGATTGGCTTGAGGCTGGCGCATGTTGCCTCTGCTTAGGATTAGATTATCAACCCTCTGCGAATGCTGATCTGAATGAACTGGTATATCTATCAAAGGTGGCTGCAAGTTATGATGCAATCTATGCTGCACATGTCCGTTACCAACTTATCGGCAGGAAGGCTGCATGGGAAGAGACAATTGAAATTGCGAAACAAGCAAACATTCCTGTCCATGTTTCACATGAACGTGTTGACGATGAAGTGGCGAAACTGCTTGAACGGGTTGACCGTGAAGACATTGATCTGACCTTTGAATCCTATCTGTATCCTGCGGGGATGACTCATCTTGCGATGTTGCTTCCGATGGAATATCAAACAGGAAAACCTGAAGAGATGTTGCAGAATCTGGAAAATCCAGACGTTCGAGAGCACTCTCTGCCTTATCTGCGTGAGAAATTGGGTGAAGGCAATCAGATTATAGGTTATAACAATTCTGGTAGATATATCGGCATGTTACTCTTCCAAGCAGCTGAAGCGGAAGGGAAAACGAATGAAGAATTTGCTTATGATTTCATAAGACAGGAGACAGCCATCGAGACCTTTATTATGCCGTGGGGTACGCCATCTGAAGAAAACGAACGGATTTTAGACCGAACAGCAACCCATCCTCGGATGATGATTGCAAGCGATGGTGTCTACAACATACCACATCCGCATCCGAGAAGCTACGGGTGTTTCGTGCAGTATCTTGGCAAATATGTGAGGGATAAACAGAAAGTCTCTTTAAAGGATGCAGTCTATAAGATGAGCGGCTTCCCTGCAGAAAGATTTAGACTGACTGATCGCGGTAGAATTGCTGAGGGGCTTGCTGCTGACATTGTCATATTTGATCCAGATACCGTTGCGGCTCAGTCTACTTGGTTTAAACCTGTAAATCCTCCTATAGGTGTGAGTTGGGTGCTTGTCAACGGAATTTCGGTGATTGAAAGTGGAAATGTCACTGACAAGTTACCGGGAAGAGTGTTACGGCATACACAATAGGGGAGCGTGATAAATGGACAGATATGACCTTATGATCATTGGCGGTGGGAGTGCTGGTCTCGTGCTTGCTGTCGCTGGAGCTAAACTCGGTAAAAAAACAGCTCTAATTGAAAAGCACCGACTTGGAGGGGATTGTCTCTGGACAGGGTGTGTGCCGTCTAAAGCATTGCTCAAGGCAGCAAAAGTTGCACATAACATGCGAAACAGCGATAAATACGGGATACCATCGGTCGAGACAAATCCTGATTTTCAACAGGTCTTGAATTATGTCCGGAGCACACAAAATCATATTGAGGAAGAACATGATAATCCTGAACGATTCCGCGAGATGGGTGTTGATGTCATCTTCGGTGAAGGACACTTTGATTCACCCGATACTTTTATCGTAGAAGACCGTGAAAATGTCCCGACACGTACGCTCAACAGCAAAAAGTTTGTCATCAGTACAGGATCGCGTCCGCTTGTACCTGCTATTACCGGTTTAGATTCATGTGATTATCTGGATAGTGAAAATGTATGGGAGTTGACAGAACTACCACAACGGCTGCTTATTGTCGGTGCAGGTCCGATAGGGATTGAATTGGGGCAGGCGTTTCATCGTCTTGGATCAGAAGTAACGGTCGCTCAACGCAGCAACCGTATCTTAAATAAAGAGGACTTGGACGTCTCCGAAAAGATGTTTGATTACCTGAGTGCAGAAGGTATTGATATCAGACTCAATACGGGAATAGATGTAGTAGAGAAACACAATGATGAAATCACTGTAACTTATGTTGGCACGAAACATGGTGAAAACGCAGGTAATCAGAAACAGACTTTTGATAAGATACTGATTGCAACGGGTCGTGCACCCAACGTTGAAGGTTTAGGTCTTGAAGAAATCGGTGTTCAGATTGGTAAGAGTGGTATAGTCGTTAACAAGAAACTTCAGACGCATGTGAAAAACATCTATGCCGCTGGGGATGTAATCGGACATTACTTGTTCACCCATGTCGCAGCATTTCAGGCTCAACTTCTCATCAAGAATCTTTTACTTCCTTTTCGTCAGAAGATCAACTATGCTGTTGTGCCTTGGACGACTTTCTGTGATCCAGAAGTTGCACGATGTGGCTTGACTGAAGATGAAGCGAGAGAGAAATATGGTGATGTAGATGTGTTCAGACTGGAGCAATCCGATGTTGACAGAGCCGTTGCTGATGGGGAAACACAGGGGTTCACGAAAGTTATAGCAAGCAGATGGCGGGGTAAGATTTTAGGTGTTCATATAGTCGGGGCAAATGCAGGTGAAGTGCTACATGAGTATGTATTAGCAATGCAGGAAGGGATTCCGTTACGCAAATTGAGCGGTATGATTCATGTGTATCCGACTTATGCTACGAGTGTGTGGCGTGTTGCTGCTAAGTGGATTTCGGAAGGGACGTTGGTTAAGACATTGCGTAGGTTAACAGGGACAAGATAATATGTTTTACAAATACATAGATCAATAAACTTTACTGCGATGTCCAATCCGATGGACAACTACTTCTTTTTTCTGCCTATTGAAAGTGTAGATAATTCGATAATCCTGCATTCTTAGACTGAACTTTCCTTTATCTCTACTTTTTAATGCTTTGTGATGCCAAGTATCACAATTTTCACATAATTGATCCAATTTTCTGCGGACTCTCCGGGCGATTGAAATATCCAAACGCGCCAAGGCATCCTCAGCCTTTTGCGTGAATTCTAAACGGTACATTTACAGTTACAGCCCTAACTTTCTGGCCACATCCTCAATTGGGATAGACTTGATTTTGCCAGACTCGTAATCCGCAATACTTTGGTTGATCTCAGCATCAATATCAGGTTTTAGCTCTAATTCTTCATCTGGATCGTAGTCGTAATCCTCTAATGCAAGTTCAAAGAGTTCATAGGTCACAAAAAATTCCCGAAATACTGCATCCAATTGTTGAGATGAAGGTTTCTTTGCAAGTAAACTCATGATCTTTTCGCGCACACTGAAAATTTCTTGTGTAACAAGTGTTCGGATAAGTTCACAATACTCCTTAAATGGTAATTCGGCAATCTTTATGTCGGGCATCGGATCACTTTCTAAGTAACCCCCCATCCGTCTGCACATCCGCTCTTCAAGAGTTGTTTTTCTATTGGCGTGGATATAATCGAGTTGCCGTTTTAACTTTTTATAAAGCGGTGTGTGCGGTTCAATGCCATGTATCGGATCTTCTTCATATTCTTCAAGCCAAAAGGCGATGCTTTCGTACCCACAAAAGAATTCTCGGAACTCTGTTTCCAATTTCGCCTTGTTCTCTGATGAAGGTTTTACGTTGAGCAACTTAATGAGCCGTTCACGGGCGTAAAAGAAATCGTCATGAACAAGGTGTTGAAGTAATTCGTAGAATTCATTATGAGACATATCAACAAGTTTTTTCACAAGATTCCTCATTCATGTGTCAGAATTACTACACACTTATGTGCTATTTGTATGTACAGTGAGTCTATTTTGCAACATTCATGAATATCGTTTAATAGAGTTCGGATGCTAATTAATGGAATTATGAAAAAGGTCGGAGACTACAACCCTATTTGGTTTAAGGAATATCAGGGAATTTAACCTTACACATATTAAATGCGGCGACCAAATGCACAAATTAGAGTTTGTAGTTCCGACCCACCTAAGGAGGCATACGTCATGCAGAGCAATTTTTATGCCAACCGAAAGAGGTGTTTTTGGTTGTTCGTTTGGTGAAATTGCCTGTTTTTTGGACAGACTGATGAAAAAATAGACAACTGAAAAAAATAGACACTGATTGAGAACGGTTCGGACAAGAACATCTGTTATCAGGACTTACGCAAATTAGGTTTACCTGTTTAGAATTTTGCTTTTTTTAAGGACTTTTTTCACACAAGATTTTACTTGGCTTTTATTTTCTCTCAACTCTTTCAACAATCAACGGAACACCAAGTAGACGGGCAATTTTTTTAAGCTCCCCTGTTCTATCATCATTACAGAAACCGATCGTTCCTCTCACCCAGAATTCATCGACTTTGATACCTTTGGTTTTATAACCAGTGAAAGGTTCCCTTGATACAATGTTAGGACGAACTTCCATTACTTTTTCCAGATCTAACTTTTTAAGCACCTCAATATACGTATCTTGACTGCGATAGTGATGAATAACTGTTTTATCATGCATAGTAACTTTAAGGTTCGTAAATTTCCTAAGTCCTCTGCTTGTCTCATTTTGTTGATCACTGCCATAAGGTTCTTCTCTCTTCTGTTCATCACTGCTATTTAACGCTGCTAATAGGTTCTTTTCCCTTCTGTTAATCACTTCTCCAATCTGTTCATCACTGTCAATAGGTTCAGTAACAGAGCCTTCACCGTTTTGGGACTGTTGTGCGTAATAACTTAAGATTGCTTTTATATCCAACCAGTGTCTTTCCACAAAACGAATGCTTGCATCAGAGTCTCCCAGTTTTACGGGCACTTCAAAATCCCCAGAATTATCCGCATCGATCAACTGATTTTTCAAGTTATTCATTGCTTCAGGAGCCTGTTTAACAAAAGTCTTATACTTAGGTGAACACTCTGGGCAGAGTGCCAAAAACTGTGCCACGTACTCTTTTGTGAAGTGCCCTTTTAGCATTTCAACAGCGTCAAAGTAGTGATTCCCCCCGTGATATTGAAAAGGCATTTTCTTTTGACATATCTGACAAACAACCTGCCCATCTTCATTCCTATATTGCTCTGTAAGCCAGGTTTTTGGATCAATTGAACTTCTTGAAGTCCGAACATTTCTAACTTTTTCAATATATTCTTGATCCGGGGAATCTTTCAACTCTGCGATCACAAGTTTTTTACGTCTTTCAGGATCCCGTACAGACCTAACGGGAAAAGGAGTGTCTTGAGATGTTGGTACGTCTGTAAAACCGTTATCAGATGGTGAATGAAGGAACAATTCAATTCTTGCTTTTACTTTTGGTGGTGCCTCAATAATCTTGCTCAAGAAATCTGATGAGACATCAAGTTCTTGCGAAATTGTCTCAATTTTCCGTTTCCTACTCATTGGAATACCAAGTTTTATTCTCAATTGTTCATTTCTTATAAATGAATCAGGTAGATCATCTATACTAATTTCACTTGGTTTGTGCATGTTTCCATCTGTGTCAGGCAGCCACTTAGTGTCAATTAATAACCTACCAAAAGGATCAGATATTTCTTCCTCATAAGTACTATTTTCATAGTTTTTCTTGCTTGATTTCTCTACAATACCTATAATACAATCAGCGTTAGGAATGGCGATTTGATTCCATATAAACACACTTTTCTCAGGTGTAAAATCGTTAAGGGCATGTTTAAGCGCATGTTCTAATCCGTCTACCTCTATGTTTGGATCAAAGCCATCAAGTCCTCTCTTATGGTTACTATGAATACTAAGAATCGGTACATGACCTTGTCTATCTTTTTCTTTTCTTACGACTCTCACGGAATTCATAACCCCCAATTCATTAAAAAATATTTCTGCAGAGAGAGGATAAAAATCAAGATTAACAAAGCCGTAAGATGGATTTCTATTAAAATATGGACGTAGATCATCATTACCAAAATAGAGCTGATTAGGCATAAAGTAATTGTTTCCATCTAAATCAGGTACTTCGGCAAGGATGAAAGGAGTATCCTGAAGGGCATTCCTAAGTTGTGTTCTCTTTTCTTGAGAATCTGTATCGTACGCTCTCTTAATTCTGTCAAAATCGCATCTATGCTCGTCAGATGAAATTGGAGGTGAGTCTGCCTTGTATTTTGGCAGGATAGTCCTAATAACTTCCGCAACAATGTCGTATTCTTGAACCCCTAATGTTCTTAGGAATTTGTAGGCATCCTTATCTTGAGAAATTTCCAATTTCACTATCGGTTGTGAAGCGTCTACGAATGTGTCATCTGACAAATAGGCAGTTGTAACTGAACTTTCTTGAGAGGGATTAACGTGTATGCGATTCTGTAATCGTAAAATAGGTTTGGTACGCAGGACGCTATCGCTATCACGCCACAACGCTGGTTGATCAGACAAGAATTTATAAAATCTAACGAACCATTCGTCATCTTGTATTGAAAGAAAGTTCTCAGAGATTTTACGTCCCAACATAGCAGGTGTTACTTCCTCAATTTCTAATAAGTGCATAACATATTGACGAAGAGCTGGCGTTCGATCTGGTGTGATTTCAGTAGACAGCCATTTAAGTTCATCATCAGGACGCGAAAATAACTGACCTAATTGTGTATAGGACAGTATATTTCTAACTGCATTAGAACGCGTAAGCACAGCATATTGTGCTGATACATAAGTATCAGGCTTATTTGTAGGAAGGTATTATTCATTTTTAAAAAGGTCACGTACTTTCGTAAAAATAGGATAGAACAGACTATCCTTTTCGTTCTCAAGATCATTCAGACGGTTAGCCATGGCTTCAAGAAATTGTACTTTTAAAAGTTTCCTTTCTTTCAAAAGAGGCAATAAATCAGAAGTAACTAAATTGGCGACGCATTTCATCAACCAGTGATTCCAAGGTACATCTTGAAGGTCTTCACGCGAACTTGGTAAAATAAAATCCGCGTTGATTAAAAATGGAAAATTTGTATCTGATCGAACAGGTAGATAGGCAAAAATCTTCCCGACTGCTTTAGAATTCTGGTCTAATGGAAAAGCTACTGAAACATCACGTTTTTCTATTCCTCTACGTTTATCATGGGAAATATTTGAAGGTTTATCAAAACGTTTGGTACATACCAAGAAATTCTCAGAATTAGGTAAAAAGTCACCTTGTTTTTTTCCTTCAACTATAATCCCTACCTCTGGTACCTCAGAATTGTCTTTTTTAATAGTAAGATTGTCGCCAGAATCCGTTTCAATGCGAATCTCTTGAAGCGTAGAAAGAAAAAGAATTACTTCTGGTTCAATATCTTGCAACATTTCCTCGATTTTCTCATATCCAAAATCTTTCTTTGTTAATGGGAGGATTATATGGGTTTCAGATAAGTTTAAATCATCTGGATGGGCATCGATCCATTGCGGCACAATGTAGCCAAGTCTTGTTTCTTTATCAAACTTCGGTAAACTGAAATGGTAACCATTTGAAAAAATATGCGGGTTATCCGTAACACGAAAAACAGATTTGAAACCGATTCCTTTCTCACCTATATACCCTTGATCTTTTATCTTAGTAGTTTCACCAACTGCACAAATTGCCTCTACGTTGTCGCGGTTAAAGCCAGTTTCATTATTTTGAATAATTAATGCGCCATTAGATCCTGAGGTAAAGGTTGGATCCATTTCTGTTAACCGAAAGGAAATATAGGGAGGATAAGTATTATGCTTTGCGTATAAATTGTCTTCAGCATTCTGGATCAACTCAAAAACAAAATGAATATCCTTATTGTAAAGGTCATCAGCCAGAGTTTCGATCGAATTGTTTAAGCTCGATTTAAGCTTCTCACTTCCCTCATGAAAACCCATCCTAATTTGCTGAATATGTTTAAATTGTTCACTTGACAAAATAAATCTCTCCTCTCATCAATAATTTTCAATTAAGCAATAATTTATCTTAAAAATTAACGGAAATCAGATCGCTGTTTCCACTTTCAAAATGCCGTACGCCACCAGTTCAGTCGTAATGTCTGCTTTTTCCATCCCTTCTTCCAATTCCTGAATCCGCCTATTGTAACCTGCCTCAGCATTGGTAATCTGCTGGCGGCGCATTCGTTGAATGTTCGGATCCGGCACGTCTACAATTTGCTTTTCAAGGAGTGTTATCCGTTTCTGGTGACTCGTTGATAGACTCTCCTTTTGATATTCAACAATTTCCCGGGTGTGTTCTCTATGCTTCTCACGTGCTTCTGTCCATAAGGCATGGTGATGTTCTTCCAATGCTCTCTGATCGGTTAAACTTACATCTTCACCTATATCGTTATCCTTAGCCGTTTCAAGTAAAGCACTAAGATGCGGTGTCAACACCTCTGATGACGTGATAGGCTTAAGAACCCAATCCTCTTTATTGCCGAGATACTCCCATTTGTAGATTGCAAATTGATAACGTCCCGCAGGGACTTGATTCGTTCTAACCTTTAGTGTTACAACGATTTCGCTTGCTTTATCCAACGTTGCTGATGCCTGTTTTACAAGTGGATGGACCGGCATAATAAAAATTGCTTTAGGATGTTGCTTTGCACTTTTCGCCTCAAACGTAATCGTTAAATGTTGTTCAATTCCCTTCAACCAGTTCTCCCATTCGCGATAGACCTTTGTCTTTTCCCTCGGCAGTTGCTGAAAATCGCGCAATAAAGTGTTACGTGCATCTTCCGAGAGTCGGAGCGTTTTGCGGGACTTTTCACCGAGGATATACTCATGTCCTGTACCAAGTTTCTGCTGAAGATATTGCGTAACGAGTCGCTGGACTGATGCTGGAGATAACCAAAAACTTGATGCTTCTTGGACCTCTTTCTCTATTTTTTGCTCTTTTTCCTTGCTTTGATCAGGGAGTGGAAGACTAAAAAGGTCTAATTGTTCTGCTTCCAAGGTTTCTTGTTCCTGCATCAATCGGATCTGATTATCTGCTAATTGATCCAACTTGATCTTTCTCTCTTCCTCAGTTAACTCGTAGTCTTCAGCGATATCCCGTAGTTCCTTTGTGATTTTACCGAGGATCTCTTCGCTTCCGCCTAATGCATTTTCAAAAACACCGATACGTCGAAGGCATCGGTCATAAATGTCGGCATCCACGGTGTCCGGTGTGATTAGGTTGTAAATCGTAACGCTCTCGCTCTCCTGTCCTCTCCTATCAATACGTCCTATCCGTTGTTCAATTTTCATTGGGTTCCATGGGAGATCGTAGTTGACAATGCAGTCACAGAATTGATAATCCAATCCTTCGCATCCGACTTCTGAGAACAGCATTATATCGAGTGTGTCTATCTCTTTGCCAGTTTTCTCAAATCGATTACGTAGTTCTAAGCGTTCTTCATCTGGTACGCCACCGTGAATCATGCCAACGCGAACCCCATCAGCTTTGAGGTGTTTGTAAAGGTAGGCGAGTGTATGTCGAAAACTGCTAAAGACCATGATTTTGTTATTGGAAAGTTCTTGTCTATCACGGACAATTTTCCGGAGTGCCTCTAATTTCATATCTACTGCATCAAGGTTTTTCACTTTTTCAAGAAGTGCTTGTATTTGTCGCTGAATTTGTGTAAGAGCTTCTGATGGTGGCATTGCATCAATTGCGTCAGCTTCTGTCCACTCAAGTTCATCAAGGTTACGATTCAAAATATCCTTAAGGAATGGTTCGAGTCCATAAAGACAACTTGCTAACTGTCTGCGGAGCGTTGTCATCATGAAGTTAACACTCTTATTACCGTGAAGGCTGCGAAATATTTCTGCTTTTGTTTCGAGCATTGCTTCATGAATTTCTTCCTGTTTTGGTGTCAATGGAACTTCTACTGTTTGTGGTCTGCGAATGGTAAACTCACCGATATCGCGGCGGCGTGTTCTATTGATTATCCGTGAAAATGTGTGGAGTGCTTCCATATCAGTGATAAGTTGTATACGATCTTCATTGGTTATCTGCCTGTTATCAAGCTTGCTTCTAATCCGTTTGAATTCAGGATTTTTTTTGAAAATCGCCTGTCCCCATGCGGTAGCAGCTGCCTGATCAAGATTCTCTTTTGCGTTTTGTTCCCAATCTATCTGCCGCGCGCGAGCCACATCCACTGCCTGATTGATGAACGGGTTCGGTTCCGACATGTGCTCAAAACTCTCATAATCCAAAACCAGATCAGGACGAAGAACATTTAGCAGCACGAACAAGTCATGGTTACCGAGTTGGATAGGTGTAGCGGTTAGAAAAACAGCTGCTTCCGCATTTTCGCAGAAAAATCGGACAGCTTCGTGATTCGCAGTGCTCTGATTTCGGATATGATGTGCTTCATCTACAATGACAAGATCAAATTGCGGTGGTGGATTAAGGTCTATGAGACCTTTTCCTGTTCGCCGTTTACGGTTACCGTTAGGACCGTAAAGTCGTGTTTTATCTAACAGTGAATAAGGGAGAATCGCTTTCTTATATTGCTCTGGCCATTCGCCATCCAGATGGGTTTCTTCAACACAGTATCGCAAAGTTTTTCCATCCAGATGCATAAAATCTTCGTCAAACCTTTTCATTTCGCGTTGCCATTTTTCTTCAGCAACAAGTGGGCGCGGACATATAATTAGAACAGACCTGATTTCCACACGTGCCTGTAACTCTCGGAGTATCAATCCCGCTTCAATGGTTTTCCCAACACCAACACTATCGGCGATAAGTAACCTTGGGCGATCAGATTTGATAAATTTCAAGACAGGTCGGTACTGGTATGGGATAAAATCAACCCGCGCTGTATTGAGTGAATACAACGTTGATAATACTGGGGATTGGATCTGCAGCGCGGTGAGATAAGCATGAAATTCTTCACAGGAAAAACGAGTGGAGTCGTCTTCGCTTTGAATTTCAATTTGTAATTGAGATGCGAAATAGGTCTTAATCTCTCCATCAACAAAGACGTTGACTCTGTCTTCAGGAGAACCAGGCAATACTGCGATAACAGCACCGCGAGTAGAGGGATTAGATTTTAAAAATACAATTTGACCGGGAGAAAACTCTGTTGAATTATTAGCGTTTGTTTCCATAGGCGTTTTCCTCTCATTCTAATTTAACTATAGTTGGACAGTTTCTATAATGACTTAACATAAGACTGCAATAATTTGTCTGCATAACTATACACCTGTCGCCCCGCTGGGGCTAAAGATTCATGTATATTCGCTGTTCTATACACCTGTCGCCCCGCTGGGGCTGCCCTATTCTATTAGTGAAGTTATATGGGGTTTAGAAACTCAACTAAAATAGAAACGACATCAATACGACAGTCCCAGAGGGACGAAAGGTGTATAGTAACATATTCGTATCTCAAACCTAAGCCCCAGCGGGGCGACAGGTGTATTTCATTCATTACATAAGAACTGCATATTCTAATTAAGGATAACAACAGAAAAAGATCTGAAAATTGTCCAAACTATAGTAATTTAACTTGCTTGCTTAACAGCACTTTACCCCTTCACAACCCCAATGGGTCGTAGACGCGCGACGCGGCGTGAAAGTCCTGCTTCGTCAACTACGCGGACTACTTCATCAACATCCTTGTATGCCTCAGGGGTTTCCTCCTGCAGTGTCCGTTTGCCTTCTGCCCGCACGTAGATGCCTCTTTTCTCAAGGTCTTTCTGTATTGAACGTCCCTCAGTTAGCGCAATCGCTTTGCGTCGTGAAAGGACTCTACCCGCACCGTGGCAGGTTGTGCCCCATGTCTCCTTCATAGCTCCCGGATCTCCGACCAGTACATAAGATGCAGTCCCCATATCACCGGGTATCAACACAGGTTGTCCAACTTTTTGATATTTTTCGGGTATCTCAGGATGTCCTGCAGGAAAAGCACGTGTTGCGCCTTTGCGATGGACAAACAACTCACGTTCTTCTCCATCAACCTCATGCTTTTCAAACTTTCCGATGTTATGTGATACATCATATACCAGTTCCAAACCGAGTTCATCTTCTGTTGTGTCAAAATACTTCATGAAGGTTTGACGGACAAGATGCATGATACATTGTCGGTTATTCCAAGCATAATTGGCACTACACGCCATTGCAGTGATATAATCCTGACCTTCTGGGGAGTTAATTGGAGCAGACGCAAGCTGGCGGTCAGGCAGGTTTATGCCGTATCTTTCAGTGACTTGAACCCAACTCTTAACATGTTCATCACAGATCTGATAGCCGAACCCACGTGAACCGGTATGAATCATAACGCATACATTACCGACCTCCAATCCCATTGCATCTGCTGCTTCTTGATAGAAGATACGATCAACGACCTGTACTTCCAAAAAATGGTTTCCTGAACCGAGTGTTCCGAGTTGATTCTTCCCGCGTTCCAATGCACGTTGACTTGCGGCATCAGCACTTGCATGTTGTAGGATACCTGTCGCTTCAGTGTATTGCAGATCATCTGGATGTCCGTATTCACGTTCAATTGCCCATTGCGCGCCTTTTTCTATCATGTATTTTTCTTCATTTAAGGATAGATTTATCTGTCCTCTTGAACCAACACCACAAGGTATCCTGTCAAATAACTCTCCGATGAGTCCTTTCGTTTTACCCTCTAACTGTGTGTCCTTTAAGTTTGTTCTGATTAAGCGTACGCCGCAGTTAATGTCGTAGCCTATTCCACCGGGAGAAACGACTCCGTCTGCTTTTGGGTCGGTTGCTGCAACCCCGCCGATAACGAAACCGTATCCCCAGTGCAAATCTGGCATAGCGAGTGAGTGTTTGACGATTCCAGGCAGATGCGCGACATTTGCGACCTGCTGTAGTGCCTCATCACTTTTTGCTTGTTCGAGAAGTTTTTCGTTGGCGTAAACTATGCCATCCACGCGCATTCCTTTCATGTAACTTTTCGGGATACGCCAACGGTAGTCATCAATTTTTTGTAGGGTTACTTTTTCTGCCATGATAGTACCTCCCCTGTGTTTGTTTTTTAGTTCTTTTTACGCTTATAGTGCTGAAAGTTCCGGTATATCTATCCATTTTCGTTTCTGCCAAGATTCCATTCCTTTTTCTGCTAATTGTACACCCTTTGCCCCTTCAAGGAGTGTCCATGGGAACGGTTCATCTGCCACGACATGTCGGAGGAACGACACCCATTGTGCTTTGAAAGCGTTCTGAAATGTTTCCTGTTCCGGAATCTTAAGCCAGCCATCAAAAAAGTCAATCGGTTGTTCAATATCAGGGTTCCAAACAGGACGCGGTGTGCCAGAGAGGGGTTGTATCCAGCAATCTCTCAATCCAGCGACAGCGGAACCGTTCAAACCATCTACTTGTATTGTTAGAAGATCGTCACGTCTCACCCGTACTGCCCAGGATGAGTTGAAGTGAGCGATAATACCATCTTCTAATTCAAAGGTAGCGTAGGCAGCATCTTCCGCTGTGCATTGATACGGTTTGTTTTTCTCATCCCATCGTTGTGGTAGGTGCGTGGTTGCGATACAGGATACGCCTTTGACAGCACCGAAAAGGTTATCTAACACATATCGCCAGTGACTGAACATATCAAGTATGATTCCACCTCCATCTTCTGTGCGGTAATTCCAGGAAGGACGTTGTGTGGGAATTGCATCTCCCTGAAAAACCCAATAGCCGAATTCTCCACGGACAGAGATTATTTTGCCGAAGAAGTCCGCATCAATCAACCGTTTTAATTTCTGAATACCGGGTAACCAGAGTTTATCTTGAACGACACCGTTTTTAAGTCCAGCTTTTGCTGCTTGTTCATACAGGCTGTATGCTTCAGCAGCGTTTGTAGCAGTCGGTTTTTCACAATAGATGTGTTTTCCTGCAGAGATAGCAGATTGCACGGCATCAACACGTCTGGATGTAACTTGCGCGTCAAAATAGATGGAATAATCATCTTCAGCAAGGGCAGCGTCAAGGTCAGTACTCCACTTTTCAACGCTTGTGGTTTCAGATAGTTTTTCAAGTTTTGCAGGATTTCTACCGACGAGAAACGGTTCAGGCATAATGACTTCGCCATCTCCGATTGGAATACCGCCATCTTCTGCAATGGATAGAATAGAACGGATGAGGTGTTGGTTAGTTCCCATCCTGCCTGTGACGCCGTTCATGATGATTCCGACACGATGTGTTTTTGAGGTTTGATTTGTCATTTACAATCCTTTTTTATGACCTAATGTTCTGTCAAGTGCAGCGAAAACATAAAATGTGCAATGATAAGTATTATACACACAATTAAGGAGAATATCAAGGAGATGCTTTGCGAAGGGTGGCAAAATCTTTACGCGTCCGTTTATGTACATAGTACTCCGCATGAAGTTTAAGTATTAAATTGGGTAATATCTTATTTTTCCCAGGCCGGTAGGTTCGGTTTCCTAACCGAACCGGATCCATCGCAAAAACCTTTATGAACGCAATTGACACAAAGCCGGTTCGGTTAGGAAACCGAACCTACCGGCCTGGGGGTAATATCGCTTTCGTATTTTCTTAAATTGACGCTTATGGTTCGGTTAGGAAACCGCACCTACCGTGTCTGGTACAAATAAAATATTACCCGATTTAATACTTTAACTTCATCTGTCGCAAGGGGACATCACACATACCAATCTAATTATATCTAACATTTACGAAGCAGTCTATTTCCGTATCAACATTTTGCGCGTTGCTGTAAAATCGCCAGCTTTAAGCGTATAGAAATACAGACCGCTTGCAACAGACTCCCCAAGCGCATTTCGCCCATCCCAATAAACAGCATTTCCCCGATTCTGGTAGAAACCTACAGATTGGTGACCAAGCGAAAATGCTCTGACAGTTTTACCTGCAGCATCATAGATAGATAGGGACACAACACCCGCTTCTGCCAGATGATACGGAATCCATGTTTCAGGGTTAAACGGATTGGGATAATTCTGCAGAAGTTGACTCTGTTTCGGTGATCCGATACTGTCAAGTTTCACTCTCATAACAGCGTTCTCAAGATGATCCGCATTTACCGTGAAGTTGTATTTTTCCGACACGATATTTCCACTCGTATCCGTAACGGTTAGTTCTATTCTGTCACCTGCTTCAACAACACTGCGATAACTGAAATCTGCGGTGGCTGCAGCGAAGTAATTCCTGCGTACTTGAGATGTCATGACAGTGTTCGTTCGCAGGTTTCGTACATTGACGGTGTAACCACTGGCAGCCTGTATTCCCTCTAAGTTTCCACTGACAACGAATGCCCACGCTTTTTGTGGGATCTCCGTGGACATGAGAGATGGTGCTGCAGCAGCCGTCTCGGTTTGATCTGTCCAAGGTGCACCGACGAAAGCAAAGTTGCGAGTTTTTGGGACATTGACGATATAGCCTTGTCCCCCTTCAATTGTGAATCCAGCGTCAGGTGCGCTCGGTGTCCACCCAATAAAACGTTGATTTGCGGCATCAAGTGCTATGACAACATTCGCACCTGTTATCCCCGAGAGTGATTTTGCGGTCATTGGGTTCGGTGGAGATAACGGCACAGAAAGCATGTTTAACCCTTTCGTCAAAGTGACGTTAAAGATGTTGCCAAAATGATCGCTTTCTGTCTGGGTAGCAGGTCTTGCGATAAAGCCGTGTCTGCGTCCATCGGGAGACTCATAGTGCCCCACGACAGAGCCGTCCTGATTGATATTCCAACCTTCTGTGCTGACGCTACCTGGTACCTGTAATTCAGAACGTCCACGTGCTGAACCAATATAAGTGCGCGGGACATCCCCGATCCGTTTGGAACGGGCAACGAAAATCCCTGCAGTGTTGATGGCATGGAAAAAATAGTATTCAAGGTTTTCTGCGTCTTCTAAGTCGATAGATGTAAATTGACCTTGCGTTTGTATGTATCCGTGATAGAGCCCCTCTGCATCAACGTAACTCCCCACGAGTCGCCCCGCAGCGACAAAGTCGGCGAAGGTCTCCGAGGCACCAGGGGCTTTAATGATGGTATCACCTGTGAACCCATGACGCACGCCTTGAGCGTCTGTGAAATTCCCTGTTAGCACACCTGTTTCATCAGAAATCCCATATATCTCCGTTTTAACAGCCCCGGGGAAATCGTATTGTGTAAGCACTCCGTTTTCCAAGATAACCCCGTGAGAGAATCCTTCGCTGTCTTGGTAATGTCCGGCAGCGCGTCCATCATTACCGAGTGCGTAGAAATAGGTGTTCTCTGCATTAGGGAAATCGTAGGTCGTATAAACCCCGTCAATAAGTGTAAAGGCGACCATTTTTTGACCATCCGCACTTTTCGTGTAACCAGCGTAGTCCTCAAAGTCGCTACTTGCCGTCACATGTAGAAAATCTACTCCTGGCACATCAATACTCTCAAACGTATAGTCAGAGAATGTCGGTTGTAGCCCAGATGATCCGGCGGGTTTAGCGATGAATCCGTATCTGCGTCCATCGGCGAGATCGTAGTATCCGACGACAGAACTGTCCTGATTGATGTTCCAACCTTCCGTGCTCACGCTATCTGGAAATTGTAATTCCACTCTCCCGCGGAATGTGCTGACATGGGTGCGTGTGATATCCCCGACAAGTTTTGAACGGGTAACGTAGACACCCGCCTTGTTGATACCGTGCACAAGAACGAATTCGATCTGTGCGGCGTTTGGGATGCCAATAGATCTATACTCGCCATCTGGAGTCCGCACATAAGTGTTATAGAGACCATCCGTATCAATGTAACTGCCGACGAGTCGGCCTTCAGACACAAAATCGGCGAAGGTCTCCGAGGCTCCGGGCACTTCAATGATAGTGTCACCTATGAATCCGCGTCGAATGTTAGAGGCGTCTGTGAAATTCCCTATCAGCACACCTGTTTCATCAGAAATTCCGTATATTTCTGTTTCAACAGATCCCGGGTAATCGTATTGCTGCAATTCACCATCTTTGAGGATAACACCGTGGTAAAGCCCTTCGCGATCCTCGTAATATCCGGCAGCGCGGCCATCATTAGCAAGGGCATAGAAATAGGTGTTCTCTGCTCCAGGAAAAGAGTGTGTCGTGAAGACACCGTCAATGAGGGTGAATGCGACCATTTTTTGACCATCCGTACTTTTCGTGTAGCCAGCATAGTCTTCAAAGTCGCTGCTGGCAGTCAACGCCAAAAAGTTGACTCCCGGCACTTCAATACGTTCAAACGTATAGGTGAAGCCGACGGTCGCATCAACGGATTGAGTGTTGTTTTGTGCAGCGGTATTCCGTAGAAAAAAGGAATTGAGACAAATAAGAAATGTAAACGTGTAAAACAGAAAACCGGTTTTAATGTGAGTTTGCATAATTTAAAATCCTCCTTCAATTATGTGCTACCGCCGTATTATGGCGTAAGTGAACGCAACCGAAATGATTAATCAAACTGACGTTATAATAAGGCAATTCATATAAATTGTCAATATATAATGCATTAAGCCTATATATAATCATTGTTAATTGTTGAAATATATAGAATTTCGGTAACCAACGGGCAATGAATTACCCTACTACAAACAGCAGGTTTGCAGTAGGGTAGTTTTTGACGGTATTTATAAACATATCGTCTCTAATGAAGTTAAAGAAAATATTTAGGTAATTTAGCGAGGTTAGGAAACCTCGCCAGCAGAGTGGTATACCTGCATTATGCAAACAAGAAATTACCAAACGTTCTGGCAGAATGCCCCGCATCTTTAGATCGGGGATGAATGCCAGCAAAAGAACTTGACATTAGATTAGGATTCGTGATATACTATTTAGACATCGTTGTGGTGGATTTAGCCTCTCACTTGAGAGTGCCACCACACCATTCTAAAGTGGCATAACGCTGTAAAGGAAAAGCGATGTATATCACAAAAACATTGAAACATAAGAAAACTCAACAATTAGACAATCTGGCACGTGCATCTGGGCGTTGCTACTCTAAAATCGTATCGTTTGTTCGGAAAACGCAGAAGCAAAAAGGTTTTTGGCTTTCTAAAGGTGCGGTTCAAAAATATATGCGCCACAAAGACTCTCCGTTGCATTCTCAATCTGTTCAAGCGTGTGCTGATAGTTATTTTGATGCGTTGAATGCATACTTTGAAGTTAGAGAAACTATTCCTGAAGCGAAACCGCCGAAACGGACACCCAGATATTTCAAGGTACGCTGGAAGTCAGGTGCAATACGCCTAAAAAATGGAAACTTGATGCTTTCAAATTGCCAAGGAAGAGAACCTGTCATACTTGAGAATGTATCTGAAAAACCGAACTATGTTGAGATGCATTTTAAACGCGGACACTACTATTTTGCACTTGTCTATAAAGTTAATGTTCCTCCGAAACAAGAAACAGGCATTACTGTTTCTGTAGATATGGGGGAAATCCACCCGATTGTGAGTTTTGATGGTCAACATACTACGATCTATAATGGTCGGTTTATCCGTTCTATCAAACGCTATAGAGAAAAGTTTAAAGCACAAATCACAAGTGCTATCGCAAGCTGCAAGAAACGCTCCTGCAAATGGTATAAACTTCAGAAAACAAAACGCAAGACTTTAGAAAAACTTGATGCACAACTCAATGATGCTGAACACAAAATCACTTCAAGGTTTATATCCGACTGCCAAAGAGTGAAGTCGGATACGATTGTGATTGGAGACCTCACGCATATTAGAAAAAATATCAACTATTCTAAAAAGTCTAATCAGAAACTTCACCAGTGGGCTTTCTCAAGAATAGCACAGAAAATAACCTATAAAGCTGAACTGGTAGGTATCAAAGTTGTTTCTGTATCAGAAGCATATACCTCACAAACTTGCCCCAAATGTGGACATAGAAAGAAACCGAGCAACCGAAACTATCACTGTCAAAAATGTGATTTCAAATACCACAGAGATGGTGTCGGTGCTATAAACATTCACAACAAAGTATCTGGAGTGAAAAATACTCCTGTTAGTCGGGACATTGGCAGTCCCCTCGGTGTCAGATTCAACTGGCACCTCAGTAGTCTTGGATTAAACCCAAGAAAGGTTGCTGTAAGCAACTAAGAATCACCGATGCTTTAGCTCGGTGAGTATGTCAAGAGACAGTCTATTTCCGTATCAACATTTTCCGTGTTGATGCAAAATCGCCAGCTTTCAGCGTATAGAAATACACACCGCTTGCGACCGGTTCACCGATCGCATTTTTGCCATCCCAGTGTGCAGCGCGACTACGACTTTGATACCTTCCTGCTGGCATATTCCCAAGTTTTAGTGTTCTGACAACCTTTCCATCTGCTGCGTAAATAGAGAGTGTGACATTTGCTGGCTTTGCGAGTTGGTAAGGTATCCATGTTTCTGGGTTGAACGGGTTTGGAAAGTTCGCCAGCAGCGCGTCTTTGTCGGGTAAAGTAATCTGGACGGTGGGGGCTGCTGGTGTTTCGGTGACTTCAAAACGTGTGATTTCGGTAAAATCATGGTACAAGGCATTCCTTGCTCTGTCAGTAACCGATATTCCGATAACTCCCCAAACACCTGGGAAACTCCCTTCCGGTAATACAATATTAGCCGTATATTTCCGATAAACATTTGGGTCCCCTTGAAAATATATATTAACTCTATCCTTATATGGACTATAAAGAGCATAAGGAAATCGTCGTTCACCTCCCAACGGGTCTCTGATAACGACAATCCCTGTTGTAAAACCGCTTATATCATCTTTTATATAACACGTTACTTTGACGTCTGTCTCACCATTGGGATCTATAGGATTTGTGGGTTTGGCATCAACAGTGATCCTATTAACATCAAGTGTCGGTGGTGTCGTATCCGGGGTCTTCGTTTCTATTGTTACTTTTTGTATCTGATCATCAATATTAGGTAACCAAGGACGTACCTGATTTATAGCGTCCTCAAAGTTGAGTCTTTTTAATTCATACACCCCTCCGGGCATATAATGCGGAATACGAAAAGTTGATCTTAATGTCCAAATGTTATTCTCTCGACTGACTATAGAAGCACCGACCTTTCCAAATGAATCACCAGTTAGGTAGTAGGCATCTTTAAAGATGTGGTTCTGTTCTGGTCGCATTAAATAGGTGGACCCGCTGAGTTGCCTGTCCTCTTTTACTTGCCACGTTGCAGTTACGATGTAAAAATGCTCGTTTTTATCAGTATATGCGTCTGTTACTGACAACTTTGCGGAATTCGGCACATATTCCGGTGGGTATAAGTCTTCGTATATGTTATTGATATTGATTTGCAAGCCGAAGGCACCCGAATTATATCTTGTGAGTCTATTCGCATCATAAGTATAAACCTGTGTGATTGCGTAATTCCCTTTAGCGTAATACGAAGGAACATACACAGTTCCGTGCAATATATTGCTCTGGTTCAGACGGAAAATTTTACCCTCTGCATCTCTCCCCCAAGAATTACCCTCTGCAGTTACAGGCCGTAAGTTAGCAGCACGGAAGTAACTCTTGCGCTTACTATCCTCGTTCAACGACTTCCCATCCTCATTCAACAATCTGAAGATCACAACTCCTCCCGTTGAGTAATCCAATTCGTTTTCTGTATGGGTTTCTATTTCAATTTCAACTTTTTTACTCCCTTCTGGGGTTCCTTCCACTGTCACATCGCCCCGTATGACTTCTCCTGGGTATACATAATCAGGATATAAGTTATAGACAACAAAGGTAAGAGCTTCGCGTATCGTAGATATATAACGTGTGCCGTGCATAATCCTGTTCTGTATGAACGCATACTTGGCAGGTGATCTTGACCTGAGTTTATCCGGGGTGACGATATAGTAAGCGATACTTTCTGCCATATCTTCATTTGGATTTACGCCATGTGCGTAGTCGGATACAAACTCGGTCTGATTGGTTGTCAACCACCTGCCATCTTCATAATACCATCCACCCAGTTCTATCCAGTCTGCTTTGAGTTGATCATCAAATAGATAAGCCCACAAGAAATGTGCTTTTTCATGGAGAACGATCCGTTGAGTGTCGTGTGTGATCCCATCTATAAAAGCCTCATCTGTAAACTCTATATAGCCTTTCCCCGTATTCGCACGTGCTGTGTATTCAACAAATGGATCGGGGGCACGTCTGATAAGGTATTTCAATCCTTGCGTTACATGCATACCTGATGGATATTCTTCAAACATAACCATGATTCCCATGATTTCTTCATAAGTAAATTTGCTAAAGTTGTAGGCAGGTTCCTCTGTTAGAGTTTCATAGTCGGGGACATGCACCGTAACGCCATATTTATATTGGAGCATGTCGTCTATTGCCCTGTGTTGGATTCCTATTCCGGGTATGTTTGTCGTAAATCTGAGGACAGCTCGCCAAAGACGTTTGGAAAAATAGCGTCCTTGAATGCCATTTATTTTTGCCACAAACGGATGTGCATAAGTGAAAGCCTCTGATGCAATTGTTATTGTCCGCAGCCCTGATGTTACAGTGGGACCCAGGTCAATGTCTTGTGCCACATGAGCATCACTTAATATCCAATAACTGGGGTTCTGCCTCCAAGATGAAGAATATCGACTCATTTCTTGTAATGCCTGTAGAAGCAGGTATGCTTTATCAGCATCCCATTCAGGCGATAAATACACTTTATACCATTTTGCTAAATCTCGACTTGCAGTATCTGATATAGAATTCTTTATGTCAGTTCCCTCTATTTCCACCTCTATCGGTTGGGGAACAAAGACAGTTTCTTGTCCTGAAGGGACTTCACCTATTTGCCAGTGATATGTAGTCGTTTCCGATTCTGCAATCGCCTGTCCTGAAAATAAGCCTATTAAGAAAAGGGCGATCATATAAATGACTATCATTTGCTTTCTCATGAGAGTTTCATGCATTGAACTGTTCCTCCATATCAAGTTGGTTTTTATCTAAACGATATAAGCAACAAACCTACTGCTTAGTCAACATACTTTTGTAGGTCGCGATTCGGAGATCGCTCCTACAGAATCTTTTGTATTGTAGGAGGGAACTCCGATTCCCGACTTTTTTATGTCATCAAAACACACTTGACTAAGCACTACTTCTGTATTAACATCTTCCGAGTTGATGTATATTCACCAGCAGTAAGTGTATAAAAATATATCCCACTTGCCAAGCGTTCACCTTGTGCATTTTTGCCATCCCAATACGCAGCACGATTTCGACTATGATACATACCAACATCTTGATGTCCCAAGTCCAGCAGCCGAACTAACTTACCATCCGCAGCATAAATCTTCAGCGTTACTTTTGCGGGTTTAGCGAGCTGATAAGGTACCCATGTTTCAGGATTGAACGGGTTAGGGTAGTTTGCCAAGAGTGCCGTTGCTTTCGGAGCCGCCTCGGTTTCTCTCAGCATCGTTAGAAGATTTTGCAGCACAGCGATTCCTTTTTGAAAACGCGCATCTGTCAGGTTGCGTTGCTTCGCTTGGTCAATCCATAGTTGCAGACTTTCGGTTGTGAACACGGAAGCAGGTGCTGCAGCTGCTGCATCAAGTGCGTCTAAAACTATAATGACATCTTCACGGTTAACTTCACCATCACCGTTGACATCCCCCTGTGCAGGGGTTGCCTCGGATAATCCATAATTCTCTGCAACTAATAGTAAATCTATCACACTTACGACACCATCCCCGTTGACATCTTTTGCAGGCGCAAACGTCGCGTAAATGGTATAGTCGCCAGTCTTATGCTCATAACTTTGCACTTTAATGTAATATGCTCCCGGGTACATATACTGTTCTATTCTGAAATTTAATTCTGCATCCCTATTTTTATCGGCATTCGTTGCTAATGTGACACCTGCACTATCTTGCAATGTGCCTATCGTATTCAGTGGTTCTGTCGTTGTTGTCCAAAGTGTGAGTTGACCAAACTCCTCTATTTGGACATTGAAGTAATCCACATCATTACCTGGATCTATCTTGGCAGTGAGGGAGCCTTCCAGGGGCAGCGAGGTCGCTTCAATCAGTGTATTGCCATGGTCAGCGGATGTGATGTTCCACAACAACACCGTACCATCATCACTCCCACTTGCGATTGTTTTGCCACCCGGACTAAACGATACACTATTGACAGCATAGGGATGATGGCCTGTAAGTATTCCCATGCCTGTCCGCGTAGCAACATCCCACAAACGTACAGTGGTGTCATTACTCCCACTTACGATCGTTTTGCCATCTGGATTGAACGATACACTATTAACAGCATCGGTATGCCCCTCAAGTTTTGCTATTTCTGTCCGCGTATCCACATCCCATAAACGCACGGTGTGGTCATTACTTGCACTGACGATTGTTTTACCATCCGGACTGAACAATACACTATTGACCCACCCAGTATGTCCTCGAAGTATCGCTATTTCTGTCAATGTATCCATATCCCACAGACGTATAGTGCCATCAATACTCCCTGCACTTGCCAGGGTGCGTCCATCGGGACTGAACGACACACTTTGGACCACCCCGATATGTCCCCAAAGTATACCTATTTCCGTATCCGTAGTCACATCCCACAAAAGCACAATTTCTGTGTAGGGGGAAACACCAATTGCAAGCGTGTGTCCATCCGGACTGAAAACAAACGTATTGGACGACAGGTTGCCCAATCTCGATATCTCAAGCCTGCGAATTTCTGTGTACGTAGCAGCATCCCGCAAACATATCACAGACTGCTCACACCTACTTAAAATTGTTTTTCCATCCGGACTGAACGATACACTTTCGTTACCGAACGATCTACTGCCCCTGTACCGACTGTCCCCAAAAGGATAAGTACGTGTGTCTATTTCTGTCAGCGTAGCAACATCCCACATACGAATATAGCGGCTGTAGTGAGGATCGTAATAACCATCGCTTGCTGCGATTGTTTTGCCATCCGGACTGAATGATACACTATGGACAGGATCGTCAATATGCTCCTGCAGCATCTTGGAGTACCATGTATATCCCCTTTTTTTTACTTGCGCAGCAACAACCCATAAGACATCCCATGTATGAGCCGGACGTGCATGGTCGAGACCATAATCAGAACGTACGCGTACGTCTATTTTTGTTTGCGTATTTACATCCAAGAAACCCGCTGCATCCGAGTCCGACCTATACTTATATGCGATTATTCTTCCATCCGGACTGAACGATACACCATAGAAGGAATTTCTACTACTCTCATGTATACCTATTCCTGTCAGCGTATCAACATCCCACAAACGCAAGTCGCCACCGGGGTGGTCCCACAACGCGTCGTATTTATTACCCCCACTTGCGAGGGTTTTTCCATCCGGACTGAACGATACACAATTGACTCTATTGATATGCCCCTCAAGTTTACCTATTTCTGTCCACATAGTAACATTCCATAGACGCACGGTGGTGTCATGACTCCCACTTGCCAGCGTGTGTCCATCCGGACTGAATGATACACTACTGACGTATCCGGTATGTCCCTCAAGTTTGCCTATTTCTGCCCGCATAACAATATCCCATAGACGCACCATGTCGTCCTTACCACCCATTGCAAGTATCTGACCATCTGGACTGAATGATATACTCTCTACCGTCCCGGTATATTCTTCAAGTGTGTATATTTGCGTTTGTGTATCCACATTCCATAGGCGCAGAGCATTATCATCCCCCCTACTTACCAAGGTGCGTGCATCGGGACTGAACACTACACTTTTGACAGCAGCAGTATGCCCCTCAAGTCTGCCTATTTCTGTCCATGTTGACATATCCCATAAACGCACGGTGCTGTCATCACTCCCACTTGCGAGGGTGCGTCCATCCGGACTGAACGCTACACGATTTATCGCACCTATATGTCCAGTGAGTAGGGAAAGTTCTTCGCCTGTTTGGAAATCGTAAATCCATATACCGATAGTATCCGCCACAGCAAGCAACGTCCCATCTTGTGTGCACGTTATATCATTTATCTCGCCTTTGCCAAGTCTTGCTTTAGCACCTTCGGGTAAACCCCACTTTGTGTAGTCTGCCGTAGCGGTGTGTAACAGAAAAGTGAGAAGTGAAAGTGCCAGGATAAATAAACTAAGGATTAAGGTTATTTTCTTCATATAGTTCCTTTAAGTGCTGCTTCGGTAATATAGTGAATTTTGAAAATAATTGGAAACTCCTACGCTACGATCAGATGGATTAGGAAACCTAACCGGGATGTTCATTTGTCTTTATGTTTAGAATATGCTATATATCAACTCACGCTATAATTTTTTCTAAAATCTACTACAGTAATAATATGTTAATTGGTATAATTTGTCAATATTATGTTTATTTAGGACAATATGCAACTGTTGTGAATTGTTGAAATATATAGAAGATTGATAAGATATTTCGGTAACCAACGGGCAATGAATTACCCTACTACAAACAGCAGGTTTGCAGTAGGGTAGTTCTTTGT